>NZ_BNEL01000001.1:3636666-4242777 GCF_018327685.1 Streptomyces sp. TS71-3
GTGTTCACGCAGTTCCGGTCCAGGTTCATCGGCAAGGTCAGCCCGGTGCACTTCTTCTGGGGCTCGATGGACCTCACGGTCAGCCGGTTCTCCGGGCGGCCCGCGCCACGGCATCCCGGAGGCGCGCCGCACCTCGCCGACTGGGTGATGGTGGAGGCCTACTCGCACGAGGTGTCCAGCTGCGGCTTCTGGCCCGGCGGCTCGGCCGAGGGCAGCTTCTACTCGTACGTCTATCCGGAGCCCGCGGGCTTCGCCCGGCACCCCGTGGCGCCCGCCGCCGCCTCCTACAGCGCGGACGCCGGCGAGTTCCTGCTGCCCTACGAGGCTGTGCGCACCGCCGACGACCCCGACCGGACGCTGCTGGACTTCCTCCAGAGCAGCTACGAGGCCGCCGCCGACCACGCCCGGTGGGACCGCGCCGCCCTGGAGGACAGCCCCGTGCGGCGCGCCTCGCCCCGCTGACCCGGCGGGCCCGCCGCACGGGCCGCACCGTTCACGGCCGCAAGGGAGACACCGGCATGGCTGAGCAGAAGACCGATCCGAGGGCGCTGGTCGAAGGGCTGTCGTGCGCTTCGCTGGTGGACGCGATGGGCCGCCACCACGGCCACCGCGCGCACATCCTGAGCCTGGTCAGCCCAAGTCCCGAACGGTTCCTGTTCGGCCCGGCGGTGACGATGTCCTACCTGCCCTACCGCGACGACCTCACCGAGGCCGACCAGCTCGGCTTCGGCGGCTGGTTCTACCGCGCGGTGGGGGACGCGCCGCGCGGCAAGGTGCTGGTGATGTCCAGCGGCGGCTACCCGGAGCACTCGCACGGCGGCGGCACGAAGCTGTCCCGGGTGCAGAACCACGGCCTCGCGGGGGTGCTCACCGACGGCCGGCTGCGCGACTTCGGGGAACTCGCCGCCTACGACTTCTCGGCCTGGTGCGCGGGCGAGGCCACCCACTGGGGCGGCGACACGGTGGCCCCCGCGGCGGCGAACGTGCCCATCGCGATCGGCGGCGTCTGCGTCATCCCCGGCGACTACGTCTACGCCGACAGCTCCGGCGCCGTCGTCATCCCGGCCCGCAGCCTGTCCGAGATCGCGGCCGAGGCCCGCCGCATCGACACGGAGGACGAGGCCAACATGGCGCGGATCCGGGACGAGGACCCGGAGAAGATGCGCACGGGGCGGCAGCGTTCGACCGAGCAGTGAGGGCCGGCCCGCGGCCCTCCGCTCCCCCACCGGCCGGCCGTGGCCGTCCCCCACTGCGGGAGGTGCCCCAGCAGTTCCCTGGAGCCTTTGATGGCGCTTCGCGCCCCGTCAGGGGCGCGGGGAACCGCGCGAGTAACCATCCACCTGCCGGTGGTCCGGACACGACAGAACCAGCCCCCTCGGGACGGTGGCGACCTGACGTCCCCCACTGCCTGAAGGGCGGGGGAGGTGCCCCCAGTCGTGGCTGGTCGCGCCCACGCGGCGGAGCCGCACATCAGCACAGCCCCGCGCCCCTTGGGCGGGCCGGGGCGCAGCCCCACGTCGGGACACGGGCTGCCCGCTCAGGGCTCCCGCGGGAACGAGAGCGCGACCGTGCCGCGGAGGTCGAGGACCAGGCGGTCGGGGGTGGCCACGAGGCGCAGGATGACGCGGTCGCAGTCGGGGCAGCGGGCTACGTGTCCGGGTGCGTGGGAGTAGACGCGCAGGCGTGCCAGCGGCCAGCCGGCGCCGCAGCCGGTGCACCGGCCGAGGGCGCTCGTGGGGTCCACGGCCAGCAGCTCGGACAGGGGTCCGGCCAGCGCGTTGCCGTCCTCGTACTGCGCGCGGTACGGATCGGAGGCGGTGGCGGTGCTCCCGTCTGCGCCTTTGCCCGTGTCTGCGCCCGCGCCTGTGCCTGTGCCTGTGTCTGCACCTGCGCTCCGCGCCGTTCCCGTGCGGGGGCCGGTGCCCGCCTCCGTGCTTCCGCCGGTGCGGGTGCCGGGTGCGGCGTGGGGGGTGTCGGGCTGCATGCTCATCCTCCGGTGGGGCCGAACCGCTCGGTGCGGATGCGTTCCGGGGCGTGGCCCATGGTCACCAGCAGGTCGGCGGCCGTCTCGACGAAGCCGGTGGGCCCGCACACGTAGCAGAGCGGGGCGGACCCCGGCGGCCAGCCCGCCTCGGACAGGTCCCGCATGGTCAGCCGCCCGGCGGGCCGGGCCCACCCCGCCGGCGTCGTGCGGGTGTAGAGGCAGGCCGTCCGCAGGCCCGGATCCGCACGGTCCAGCTCGGGGGCGTAGAGCCGGTCCTCGGGGGCGCGCACGGAGTACAGCAGCCGGAACGGCGCCGGGTTGCCGGCGGAGCGGCGGGTGCGGACCATCGCCATCAGCGGCACCAGACCGGAGCCGCCGGCGACCAGCAGCACCGGCTCCGTCTGCTCGGGACGCCAGACGAACCAGCCGCCCACCGGCCCCCGCACCTCCACCATGTCCCCGGCCTCGATGACGTCCACGAGGTAGGAGGACACCTCCCCGTCCGGTACCCGCTGCACCGTCAGCTCCAGGCGGTCGCCGTCCGGCGCGGACGCCACCGAGTAGCTGCGCTCGGTGCTGTAGCCGTCCTCCGCGGTGAGCCGCACGTCGACGTGCTGGCCCGCCAGGTGCCCCGGCCAGCCCGGCACGTCGAAGACGAGGGTGTACGCGGACGCGGACTCCGAGCGGCGGGCCGTCAGCTCAGCGGGCAGCCAGCGCAGCCGCCCGCCCGACAGCCTGCCCGGCATACCGCCGGACATCCCGCCGGGCATCCCGCTTCCGGCCGTGGGCTCCGGTGCGCCTAGTCGCCCTGGTACCGCTGCTCGCGCCATGGGTCTCCGTAGTCGTGGTAGCCGGCGGTCTCCCAGAAGCCCGGCTCGTCCTCGGTGCGCAGCTCGATCTCGCGCACCCACTTGGCGGACTTCCACAGGTACAGGTGGGGGACCAGCAACCGGGCCGGACCGCCGTGCTCGGGCGGGAGGTCGGCGCCGTCGTAGCGGTAGGCGATCCAGGCCTGCCCGTCGAGCAGGTCCGCGAGGGGCAGGTTGGTGGTGTACCCGCCGTAGGCGTGCACGAGCGCGAAGTCGGCGGCCGTCTCCACGTCCGCCATCAGCACGTCGAGGCTGACGCCCTCCCACTCGGTGCCGAACTTCGACCACTTGGTGACGCAGTGCAGGTCCAGGGTGGGCGTCTCGGTGGGCAGGGCCGTGAACCGCGCCCAGTCCCAGCTGTGCAGGTCGCCGGTCTCGGTGCGGATCGTGAACTGCCACGCCGCCCGGTCCACCCGCGGCGTGGGCCCCGCGGACAGCACCGGGAAGTCCCCGACCTCGTACTGGCCGGGAGGAAGCGCGTGCCCGCCGTCCCGGGCCCGGCCCCGGAAACCGCGCGAAACGATGACCATGCCGTCCCGCCGTCCGTCGAGGATTACGCCACCGATTGTCCCTCCGTGTCGGGTTCGGTGCAGGGGATGCGCGTCCGTACGGGGCTCGCGCCCCCGGGTGCCCCGCACGAGCGAGCGGGGCACCCGGGGCGGGCCGGGGGGTCGCGGGGCGGCCGGCGGGGACGGCTCGTGGGCCGGCCGGGACGGGGCCGCCGGACACGACCTAGCCCCAATGCCGGTGACTTAGGTTCTGTTCCGCCGAGTGATGGTGACGGTGTCTGGTGCGGGTGGTGTCTGGTGGTGGTGCTCGGCCCGTTTGAGTCGCCAGTTGGACATCTTGCGTTTGATCACTCGGGGGCAGGCCCGGTGGCGGCGTGGGGGCAGCAGGCGTTCGGCGATCTCAGCCAGGGTGCGGGTCAGCGCCCGGGCGAGTCTGCCGGGGGGAAAACGCCGCCTGGGCTGGGACCTGGCGGCGCACGATCCGCAGGGAGCGTGTGAAGGAGAGCCGGTCGGGATCAAGACCGTGGCCGGTGGCGGCCCGGTGTATCAGCTGCCGGATGGCGTGATGCACCAGGAGGAAGCCGTAGATCTCCTGCTCCACGCCCCACGGGTACTTCGAGCGTAGGACGAGCTTCGGGCCGCGCTGGTGGGTTTTGATCTCGTCCAGTGTGGTCTCGATCTCCCACCGCTGGGTGTAAAGCGCGGCCAGGTCCTTCGCCGGTGCCTGTTCAGGGTCGAGCACGGTGGTCAGCAGGCGGTAGACGGTGGCATCGCCGGTGCGGGCAAGGGTGTACTCGATCACCCGGACCACCACCGGGTTGCGGCGGCTCCTGCGGTCCGGCTCGGCATGGATCGTGCTGAGGTAGGAGCCGTCGGCCAGCACCTGCACCACGGGCAGGGCCGCGCTTTTACGCATCCGCCACAGCAGGTCCGCGCCCGTGGCCCGGGCGGCCTGCCACAACTCGAAGCCGTAAAAGCCCCGGTCGGCCAGCAGTAGCATCCCCGCCCGCAGCTCGCCGAACAGTTGCCGGGACAGCACCGGCTCGCTCACCGACAGCGGCCCGATGGCCGCGCCGAACACCGCGTGCGTCCCGCACTCAGCCAGCGCCACTACCCTGGCCTGCGGGAATGCACCCGTCCCCCGCCCCGAACCCGGGCGGCCGAAGAAGCTGTCATTGTCCGCGGTGTCCGCCAGGTCCAGGGTCGTGCCGTCCACCGCCACCAGGCGCCACCGCCGATACCAGGCACCCGCCGTCTGCGGCACCGCCACCGGACAGCACACCCGCGCGAACAGCATCTTCAACGGCTGCACGCCCAGGCGCCGACGCGCCCGCCCGATCGCGGCAGTCGTCGGTACCCGCCAGGACCGCTTCCGGTCCCCCAGCCCCTCGCCCAGCAGCCGCGCGACCTCTTCATACGGCTGCCCGAAGAACAGACACATCGCCAGCACGAAGTACACGACCACGCGGGCCGGCAGCAGCCGATTGCGCTGCTCGCCCCGCCCGGCCTCCGCGATCACCTCATCCACCAGCTCCGGCGGAAACGAACGCGTCAACACCCCGATCGCGATCCGGTCCGACAACCGCTCACCCACAGACGACTTGACCTGCCCCACCCTCGCCACACCACAACCAACGAGCCCAGGACACCTAAGTCACCGGCATTGGACCTAGCCCAGCAGGGCCTGCCAGGTGTTCGGTCCCACGATGCCGTCCGCGGTCAGCCCCGCACCGGACTGGAACGACACGACGGCGGCCCGCGTCGCCGGTCCGAAGTCGCCGTCGACCTCCAGCGACGCCCCGTGCTCGTTCAGCTCGGCCTGCACAGCCTTCACCGCCGCGCCGGTGTCGCCCTGGCTGACGTAGGTGATGAGGGACTGCCAGGTCGCCGGCCCGACCACGCCGTCCGGGGACAGGCCCGAGGCGGACTGGAAGGAGACCACCGCGTTCCGGGTGGCGGCGTCGAACGTGCCGTTCACCGTCAGCGCCGCACCGTGCGCGTCGAGCAGGTACTGGGCGGTGGTGACCAGGCGCCCGCTCTGGCCCTGCGAGACCGTCGGCCAGTGCGAGCCCGGGGCCGGCGGGGCGGTGTAGGCGCCGTGCGCGAACGCCTTGAGGTCGTCCAGGGTGCCGTTGAAGACATCCTGGTCTCCCGGGAACGTGCCGCTGCTCGCCGTCTGCCAGATGGTCCAGCCCGTCCAGCCGTTGGGCAGCGGGGTGGCCGAGCCCCCGTAGTTCGCGATCCAGAGCGGATCGTCGGAGAAGCCGGCGTAGTTGCCCGTGCAGTTGATCCACCAGTCCGTGGTGGAGTAGACGGTCGGATAGCGGCCCGTGCGGCCGTGGTACTCGTCGCGGAACGCCCGGATCCAGCTCACCATCGCGCTCTGGCCGAGCCCGTAGCACGTGGCCCCGTACGGGTTGTACTCGATGTCCAGCGCACCCGGCAGGGTCTTGCCGTCGTCCGTCCAACCGCCGCCGTGCGCGAGGAAGTAGTCGGCCTGGGCGGCGCCGCCCGACCTGTCCGGCAGCGCGAAGTGGTAGGCGCCGCGGAGCAGCCCCGCGGCCGCCGAGCCGTTGTACTGCTGGGAGTACTGGCCACTGGTGTAGCCCGTGCCCTCGGTCGCCTTGACGTACGCGAACGCCGCGCCCTTGGACGCCACCGACGCCCAGTTCACGTTCTCCTGGTAACCGCTCACGTCCAGCCCCTTGAGCGTCCCGGCGAGCGCCGCGGCGGAGGGAGCGGCCCGCCGGGGCGCGGCGGTGAGGCCGGAGCCCGCGTGGTCGGCCGCCATGTGCGAGGGGGCGGGGTGGTGCCCGGCGGTGTCCGCGGCTGCCGGGTGCCTGGCGGTGTCCGCGGTGGCCGCGTGCCCCGTGGCGTCCGAGGCCGCCGCCGGGGCGAGGCCGAGGAGGGTCAGGCCGGCGGCGAGGGCCGCGAGCAGGGGGGCCCGGCCGAAGGGTCTCGCCCTGCGGGGGGCGGCTGTTGGGCGCGGCGTTCTCGTCGTCTGCTGAGTTTCTGCCGTCCGCTGCTCTCCTGTCGTCGTCCTCGTCGTCCTCGTCGTCCTCGTCGTCAACGTCGCCTTCGCTGTCCGGCGTGTCCGCCGCGGGCCTGTTGCTCGCGTCATGGTGGGTCCTCCGTCGTGGTGTGCGGATGGGAGCGGGTGGTGCCGCGGCCGGCGCTGCCGTGGGGGAGCGCCGGCCGCGGCGCCGGTGGGGGTCCAGGAGCGGGCTAGGCGCGGACCAGCCCGTAGAAGACGGAGGACGACAAGGAGTAGCTCTTGTCGTACACGCCGATCTGGCCGGAGCCGGCGGGGTTCGACGTGTTGCCGGAGATCACGTGCACCGTGGAGCCGCTCACGGTGTCCACGACGCCGATGTGGTACCGGTTGTTCGCGCTGCCGAAGATGATCAGGTCACCGGGCAGGGCGGCGTGCAACTGGCTCGTGCCGTACCAGCGGCCGTGCTGGACCGCCCAGTCGTAGACGCTGGGCACGTACGTCATCGACGGGATGTTCTCGCCCGCGGTCCGCCAGACCCAGGTGGCGAAGGACGCGCACCAGTCCGCGCAGATGCTGTACGGCTTGCCGGGCACGCAGTTGCGGCTGTCGGCTCGGGTACCCAGCTCGCCCTTGGCGACGCTGACGATCTCGTCGCGCTGGGCGTTGCCCGCGTGGCAGCTCGCGACCACGCGCTCGATGCCCATGGACTTCATGGTGTCCGGGCCCGCGATGCCGTCGGCGTCCAGGCCGTGGGCGCTCTGGTAGGTCTTCACCGCGGCGGTGGTAGCCGCCGTGTAGTCCCCGTCCTCGGTGATCCCGGCCTTCTCCTGGACCGCCTTGACGACGGTCTGGAGACCGCCCAGCGTCTGCGGCCCGATCACGCCGTCCACGTCCAGGCACTGGTCGGCCTGGAACGCGCCGGTCGCGTCCGTGGTCTGGGGGCCCACGATCCCGTCCACGGCGCCCGCGCCGTACGCGAGGCCGTTCAGGTCGGTCTGGGCGAGCTTGATCTCGGCCGTCGTCGCGGCGGACGCCGTGCCCGGTACGGCGAGCAGAACGCCGGCCGTGACCACGGCCGTCAGCAGCCCCGCCGCGGCGCGGCCGGCCCGCCGCAGCGAGGCGCGGGTTCTCGGCGCGGCCGGGCCGCGGGTTCTCGTCGTCGTTGCGGTCATCTTGCTGCAACCCCCTTGTGTCCCATGGGTACCGGCCGGTGGTTCCGGCTCGGGACGCGCTGATCCGTGCGTGCGGTGCTGTGGGCGTACATGGCTGTGCGTGCTGTGCGTGAGGTGCCGTGGGCGTGCTCGGCCGTGCAGGGTTGTGCAGGCGTGCGTGGCCGTGCCTGAGGCGCTGTGCGTGTGCGTGGCCGTTGCGCGGTTGTGCAGGCGTGCGTTGCCGTGCGTGGGCCGGGAGTGGCCGCGGCTGCGGCGGCCTCCGGGGATGTCGTGCGGGAAGGTCCCGCGCGGCCGCGGTCCCCCATGGGCGGGCGCGTGCCGCCCGTGAACGGCACGTGCGCGGGCACCGCGGGGATGGCCGATTCGGTTGTAGCGCACGTTCGTTGTCCGTTGTCGGTGGCTGGACGACCGGACAACGCGTTCGCACAATGAGCCCACGAAGAGCCAGCGGAGCAGAGCGATGGAGGCAGCCCGTGCCCCGTACCGAGCGGCGCCTGGACGACGACGGCGGCCCGCTGGTGCGGTTCGCGGCGGACCTGCGCAAGCTGCGGGAGAAGGCGGGCAGCCCGCCCTACCGCCAGCTGTCCCGGAAGGCCCGCTACTCGTCGACGACGCTCGCCGACGCCGCCGCGGGCCGGAAGCTGCCCAGCCTGCCGGTCACCCTCGCCTACGTCCGCGCGTGCTCGGGGGACACCGACGCGTGGGAGGCCCGCTGGCACCGGCTCGCCACCGAGCTCGCCGCCACGGCCTCCCGCGAGCCCGAGCCTGACTTCGCGGACGACCTCGGCCCCTGCCCCTACGCCGGTCTGGCGCCGTTCCAGCCGGACGACGCCGCCCGGTACTTCGGCCGGGAACGGCTCACCGACGACCTGTGCGCACGCGTCAGGGCCCACCGTCTCACCGTGGTGCTCGGCGCCTCCGGTTCCGGGAAGTCGTCGCTGCTGCGGGCCGGCCTGCTGCCCCGGGCGGCGGCGGGTGACGCGGAGTCGGGCACCCCGCCCTGGCCGGCCGTGCTCGTCAGCCCCGGCGCGCACCCCCTGCGGGCGTGCCTCGCGCGGCTGACGGAGGCATCGGGCGGCGGGGACCCGGATGGTTCCGGTGGACCGCCGGGACCGTCCGGAACGGGTGGCGGGCCGCACGACGGTGGCGGGGCGGGTGCTGGTGGCCGGCCGGATGCCGGTCTTGGGCCGGATGCCGCCGGCGGGCCGGATGCCGCCGGCGGGCCGGATGCCGCCGGCGGGCCGGATGTCGCCGGCGAGGCGCGTGCCGGTGGCGGTCCGGACGCCGCAGGCGGCGAGGCTGCCGCTGACCGGGCGGGCCCGGTGGACCTGGCCCCCGCCGTCCGCCGGGTACTCGCGGACCGGCCGGCGGACGCCGAACTGCTCCTCGTGATCGACCAGTTCGAGGAGGTCTTCACGCTGTGCGCCGGTGAGGACGAGCGCACCGCGTTCATCGAGGCGCTGGCCGCCGCCGCGCACGCCCCCGGCAGCCGGGTCCGGATCGTCCTCGCGGTCCGCGCCGACTTCTCGTCGTCCTGCCTGCGCCACCAGCACCTCGTCGACGCGCTGAACACCGCCCAGGTGCTGGTCGGTCCGATGTCCACCGAGGAGCTGCGGCGCGCCGTCAGCCAGCCCGCCGTCACCGAGTCCGGCACCGTGGAGAGCGCGCTGCTCGCGCGGGTGGTGGCCGAGGCCACCGGGCAGCCGGGCGTGCTGCCGCTGGTCTCCCACGCGATGCGCGAGACGTGGCGCCGCAGGCGCGGCAACACCCTCACCCTCAGCGGCTACGAGGCCGCCGGCGGGATCGCGCACGCCCTCGCCAACACCGCGGAGACCGTGTACAGCGGCCTCACCCCCGCCCAGCAGCGGCAGGCCCGCGGCATCTTCCTGCGCCTGGTCTCCCTCGGCCAGGGCACCGAGGACTACAAGCGCCGCCTGGCGCGCGACGAGCTCGCCCCCGCCGCGGGCCCCGTCCTCGACGCGCTGGCCCGCGCCCGCCTGGTCACCCTGGACACCGACACCGTCGAGATCACCCACGAGGCGCTGCTGCACGCCTGGCCCCGGCTGAGCGAGTGGATCGGCGAGGACCGCGCCGGGCTCGCCGTCCAGCAGCAACTCGCCGCCGCGGCCGCCGCCTGGGAGCGCGAGGGCCGCGACCGCAGCGCCCTGTACCGGGGCGCGCGGCTCGCGGCAGCCCGGGACTGGGCCCGCTCGCACCACGACGAGCTGGGACTGAGCACCCGTATGGGGGAGTTCCTGGCGGCGTCCGGCCGCCAGGAGGACCGCGGCGGCCGGATCCGCCGGGCCGCCGTCGCCGCGCTCGCGCTGCTGTCCGTCCTCGCCCTGCTCGGCGCGGGAATCGCGTTCCAGCAGCGGGCCACCGCCCGCGGTGAACGGGACACCGCCGTCGCCGGAGAGCTGACGGCCGAGGCCGAGCAGCTACGCGGCACGGACCAGTCGCTGGCCGCACGCCTCGACCTCGCCGCGTACCGCATCCGGCCGAACGCGGCCGCCGCCGGCGACCTGCTCAGCACCCAGACCACCCCGCTCGCCACCCCGCTGACCGGGCACACCGGCACGGTCTACGCGGTGGCCGCGAGCCCGCGGGGGCATCTGCTGGCCTCCGCCGGGGCCGACGACACCATCCGCCTGTGGACCACCGCGGACCGCGCTCAGCCTGCCGATCGTGCTCAGCCTGCCGATCGTGCTCAGCCCGCGGACCGCGCTCAGCCTGCCGCGCTCGGTCAGCCCGCCGACCGCCCCCAGGCCGCCGACCGCCCCCAGCCCGCCGACCGCCCCCAGCCCGCCGCGCTCGGCCATCCCGACGCGCTCGGCCATCCCGCCGCACCCGCCTACCCCGCCGCACCCGGCCACCCCACCGCGCTCGGCCACCCCACCGCGCTCGGCCCCCCTCTGCGAAGCCGCTCCGGAGGCGTCTACTGGCTGGCGTTCAGCCCGGACGGGCGGACGCTGGCCGCCGCGGGCCGCGACCACACCGTCCGCCTCTGGAACGTCACGGACCCGGCCCACCCCCGGCCATGGGCGCCTCCGCTGACCGGCCACACCGGACACGTCTTCTCGGTGTCGTTCAGCCCGGACGGCCGGACACTGGCCAGCGCGGGCGACGACGGCACGGTACGGCTGTGGGACGTGACCCGTCCCGCTCACCCTGCCCCGTTGGGCCGCCCGCTCGACGCGCACGCGGGCGCGGTGGCCTCGGCGGCCTTCAGCCCCGACGGGCGGACGGTCGCCGCGGCGGGCCACGACCACACCATCCGGCTGTGGAACGTCACCGACCCCGCCCGTCCCCGGCTGTGGACGCGCCCCCTGACCGGCCACACGGACACCGTCTACGCCGTCGCGTTCCGCCCGGACGGCCAGGTCATGGCCAGTGTCGGAGGCGACCACACCGTCCGCCTCTGGGACGTCTCCCACCCGGCCCGCCCCAAGTCGCTGACCGGCCCGCTGACCGGGCACACGGACACCGTCTACGCCGTCGCGTTCAGCCCCGACGGCCAGGTCCTGGCCACGGCCGGCGCCGACCACACCGTACGGCTGTGGAACCTCACCGACCCGGCCCACCCCATGCCTCTGGGCGAGCCGCTGACGGGACACACGGAGTACGTCTACTGGCTGGCGTTCACACCCGACGGCCACGCCCTCGCGAGCGCCGGCGCCGACCGCACCGTCCGGCTGTGGGATCTGCCCCGGGCGCTGCTGCCCGCGCCCAGTTTCGTCAACACGGTGGCCTTCCGGCCCGACGGAAGGGTGCTGGCCGCGGGCAGCACGGACCGGGCGATCCGCCTGTGGAACGTGTCCGATCCGGGCCGCCCGGTCCCGCTCGGCCGCCCTCTCACCGGCCACACCAACGCCGTCAACCACGTGGCGTTCAGCCCCGACGGCCGGGTACTGGCCAGCGCCGGCCGCGACCACACCGTCCGCCTCTGGAACCTCACGGACCCGGCCCGTCCTGCCGCACTGGGCCACCCCCTCACCGGCAACACCGACGCGGTGGCCTCGGTCGCGTTCAGCCCCGACGGGCGGGTGCTCGCCGGCGCGGGCCACGACCACACGGTCCGCTTCTGGGACGTGTCGGACCCCGCGCACCCGACCGTCCTCGGCCACCCGCTGACGGCCCACACCGACGCGGTGATGGCCCTCGCCTTCAGCCCCGACGGCCGCGCTCTCGCCACCGCAGGGGCCGACGACACCACCCGCCTGTGGAACGTCGCCGACCCGGCCCACCCCCGCCCCTGGTGCCCCCCACTGGCCGCCCGCAGCGGTGGGGTCCTCGGGCTCGCGTTCAGCCCCGACGGCCGGACTCTCGCCACGGCCAACGTCGACCACACGGTCCGCCTGTTCGACGTGGCGGACCCTGCGCACCCCGCCGCGCTGGGCCGGCCCCTCAGCGGCCACACCAGCTTCGTCTTCTCCGTCTCCTTCAGCCCGGACGGCCGCACCCTGGCCAGCAGCGCCGACGACCACACGGTGCGCCTGTGGAACGTCGCCGACCCCGGCCACCCCACCGCCCAGGGCAAGCCCCTCCCCGTCCACCAGGCCCCCGTGGACGAGACCGCCTTCAGCCCCGACGGCCGGGCCCTCGCCAGCGCCGGCGACGACCACACGGTCACCCTGCTCCCCACGAGCCCGACAGCGGCGGCCGCCCGGGTCTGCGCCACCACGTCGGGCACGCTGACGGCCGGGCAGTGGCCCGCTTATGTGCGGGGCCTGCCTTATCGGGAGGTGTGCGGGCGCCGGTGAGGCGGTGGGCTGTGGGTGGGGGCGCCGAGGTGCCGCCGGCGTGGTGCTGACGGCTGCCGGGCACCGCCGACCGCTGAAACGGCGTCGGCCGCCGGGTAGTCACCGACCCCGAAGGCACCGTCGGCTGCCGGCGGCATAGTCCGTGGCCCACCGGGCAGCCAGGCCCTCGACCCCCGAACCCTCACAGGATCACCCGGGCCCAGGGGCCAATGTCACATTGACACCAAGGGGAGGGCTCGTTCATATTTTCCGCATGTTTATCAGCCACGTCACGCTGCGCGCCGCCATCGAGCTTGCGCTGATCGGTGTCAGTGCGCTGAGCGTGGCCGATATTCACTGTCGCTGAACCGCCGTCCTCCGGCGAGCCGACAGCTCTGCCACGGGTTCGGCACCCGACCCGGTGCCCCGCCCTATGGTGCACGAAGACCGCTGGCGGCCCCTTCGCTCCTCCTTGTTCGGCGACGCCGCAGCACCACCCGTCCCACCCGTACGGGGCCCGGTCGGCACGGCGCCCGCTTGCACCACTCGCAACGCCCGGTTCCGGCGCACCCGCGGAGCCGGTCCATGCACCATGTCCGTCTCCGCAGGCCCATTCCCCACCGGGCGGTTCCGCCGGCCGGAGCCGATGGCCGACACCTCTGAGAGGCCCCCATGCGTCAACCGTCGCCCACCGCAGCCCGCCGCGCTGCGGCCGCATCCGCCAGCCTGGCCCTCGCCGCCGCGGCGGTCGCCTGCGCGGGGCCCCAGAGCAACGACGAAGGCTCCAAGGGAACCCCGCACAAGGGCGGCACCCTCAGCGTCCTCAATATCGAGCCGCAGACCGACTTCGACCCGGCCCGGCTGTACACCTCCGGCGGCGGCAACGTGCCCTCCCTGGTCTTCCGCACCCTGACCACCCGCAACCGCGCCAACGGCGCCGCGGGCAACAAGGTCGTGCCCGACCTCGCCACGGACATCGGCACCCCCAGCAAGAACGCCACCGTCTGGACGTACACCCTGAAGAAGGGCCTCACGTACGAGGACGGTTCCCCCATCACCAGCACCGACATCAAGTACGGCATCGAGCGGTCGTTCGCCGCCGAACTCTCCGGCGGCGCCCCGTACCTGCGGGACTGGCTCGTCGGCGGCGCCGACTACCAGGGCCCCTACAAGGACAAGAAGGGGCTCGCCTCGATCGAGACGCCCGACGAGCGGACCATCGTCTTCCACCTGAACAAGCCCGAGGGCGACTTCCCCTTCCTCGCCACCGGCACGCAGTTCGCCCCCGTGCCGCAGAAGAAGGACGACGGCACCAAGTACGAGAACCACCCCGTCTCCTCAGGCCCCTACCGGGTCATCAGCAACGAGAACGACGGGGAGCACCTCGTCCTGGGGCGCAACCCCCACTGGTCCGCCTCCAACGACTCCCAGCGCAAGGCCTACCCCGACCGCATCGACGTCCGCTCCGGCCTCGACTCTGCGGTGATCAACCAGCGGCTGTCCGCGAGCCAGGGCGCCGACGCCGCCGCCGTCACCACCGACACCAACCTGGGCCCCGCCGAACTGGCCAAGGTCAGCGGCGACAAGACACTCGCCGCCCGTGTCGGCACCGGCCACTTCGGCTACACCAACTACCTGGCGTTCAACCCCAAGGTGAAGCCGTTCGACAACCCGAAGGTCCGCGAGGCCATCGCGTACGCCATCGACCGCTCCTCGGTCATCAACGCCGTCGGCGGCACCTCCCTCGCCGAGCCCGCCACCACCTTCCTCCCGAACCAGAAGGCCTTCGGCTACACGCCGTACGACCCGTTCCCCGCCGGCAAGTCCGGCAACCCGCAGAAGGCCCGGCAGGTCCTCGCCGACGCCGGCTACCCGCACGGCATCACCGTCACCCTCACCCATGCCAACGCGGACCCCGAGGCCGGCCCCGAGATAGCCACGGCCGTCCAGGACGCCCTGAAGAAGGCCGGCATCACCGTCAAGCTCCAGGGCATGGAGGTCAACCAGTACAGGGACGCCTACAAGAGCGTGAAGAAGGAGCCCGGCTTCTTCCTCGCCCGCTGGGGCGCCGACTGGCCCTCCGGAGGCCCGTTCCTCGCCCCCATCTTCGACGGCCGGCAGATCGTCAAGGACGGCGCCAACTTCAACCACGCCCAGCTGAACGACCCCGCCGTCAACAAGGACATCGACGCGATCAACCAGCTGACGGACGTGAACGCCGCCGCCGCGCGCTGGGGCGCCCTCGACAAGCGCATCGGCGAGCAGGCCCTGGACGTACCGCTGTTCCACCCCGTCTACAAGCGGCTCTACGGCAAGGACGTCAAGAACATCGTGATCGGCAACTGGACCGGCGTCCTCGACGTCTCCCAGGTCGCGGTCAAGTAGCACGGCGGGAGACCCACACCATGAGTGAGGCCCTGCTGCCCGGCGGGACGGTCACCGACGAGGTGACACCCCATCCCGCCTCCGGTCGCCTCCAGTTCCTGCGCCGGCTGCGCGCGCAGCCGGCCGCCCTGGTCGCCGCCGGAATCGTCGTCCTGCTCGTCCTGGCCGCGCTCGGCGCGCCCCTGCTCACCGCCCTGGAGGGCCAGGACCCCACCTCCTACCATCCGCACCTCGTCGACTCCGCCCGCGGCGGCGTCCCGATCGGCCACCTCGGCGGCATCAGCGCCCACCACTGGCTCGGCGTGGAACCCCAGACGGGCCGCGACCTCTTCGCCCGCCTCGTCTACGGCGCCCGGGTCTCCCTGGGCGTCGCCCTCGCCGCCACCCTCGTCCAACTCCTGATCGGGCTCGTCGTCGGGATGGCCGCGGGCCTCGGCAGCGGCTGGCTCGACCAGGCCCTCAGCCGGTTCACCGATATCTTCATCGCCCTCCCCCTCATGATCATGGCGCTGGCCGTGCTGGCCATCGTCCCCTCCTCCGTCCCGCGTCCCGTGCTGGTCGCCGTCATCATCGGGCTGATCGCCTGGGGCTCCACGGCGAAGATCGTGCGGGCCCACACGATCACCCTCAAGGAACTCGACCATGTCGCCGCCGCTCGTCTCAGCGGCTGGAGCACCTGGCACATCGCCCGCCGTGAACTCCTGCCGGCCCTCGCAGCCCCCGTCCTCACCTACGGGGCGCTGCTGGTGCCGGTGAACATCACCGTCGAAGCCGGCCTCTCCTTCCTGGGGGTCGGCGTCAAGCCGCCCACTCCCTCCTGGGGACAGATGATCACTTCCGCCAACGTGTGGTACCAGGCGGCGCCGCAGTACCTGCTCTTCCCGGCCGGCGCGCTGTTCGTCACCGTGCTCGCCATGACCGTCCTCGGAGACGGGGTGCGCACCGCCCTCGACCCGCGGGCCGCGTCGCGGCTGCGCATCGGCACCGGCCGGAAGCGGGAGGCGAAGGCATGAGCACGATCACCTTCCGCCGCCGCTCCCTCCTGCTGAGCGGACTGGCCGCCCCCGGCGGGCTCGGGGGTTTCTTCCTGCGCCGGGTGGTCTCCGCCATCGCCACCCTGCTGGCCATCAGCGTGATCGTCTACGCGGTGTTCTACATCGTCCCCGGCAACGTCGCACAGATCACCTGCGGAGAGCGCTGCTCGCCCGCGCAGGTACACCAGGTCGCCGCCCAACTCCATCTGGACGACCCGATCTACCAGCGCTACTGGGACTTCCTGCGCGGCATCGTCGCGGGCCGCACCTTCTCCACCGGCACCTCGCTCGAACACTGCGCCGCGCCCTGCCTCGGCGTGTCGTACCAGAGCGACCAGCAGGTCACCGAGATGATCAGCGCCAAGCTCCCGGTCACCGGATCACTCGCGCTCGGTGCGCTGGTGATCTATCTGCTCCTCGGCGTCGGCACCGGTCTGCTGGCCGCCTGGCGACGCGGCCGCCCCTCCGAACGGCTCCTGACCGGGCTCACCCTCGCCGGCACCGCGACCCCCGTGTTCGTCATCGGCCTCCTTCTGATGATCATCGTCTGCGGCCAGCTCCACTGGCTGCCCTTCCCCCAGTACGTCCCCCTGACCCAGGATCCCGAGCAGTGGGCGTGGAACCTTCTGCTCCCGTGGTTCTCCCTCGCGCTCATCGAGGCTGCCCGGTACGCCCGGGTGACCCGGGCCGCGGTCCTGGAGACCCTGGCCGAGGACCATGTGCGCACCTTCCGCGCCTACGGCGTCCACGAGCGCTCGATCCTCGGACGGCACGCACTGCGCGGCGCGCTCGCCCCCGTCATCGCCCTCGCCGCGAACGACTTCGGCTCGATGTTCGGCGGAGCCGTCCTCACCGAGACGCTCTTCGGGCTGCCCGGTCTCGGCCAGGCACTCGTGGGCGCGGTCAACGTCGTCGACCTTCCCGTGGTGGTCGGAATGGTGCTCGTCACGGGCTTCTTCGTGGTGGTGGCCAACCTCGTCGCGGATCTCCTGTACGCCGTGGCCGACCGGAGGGTGGTGCTCGTATGAGCCTGGTGGACGTACGGGGGCTGACCGTCGACTACGGCACCACCCGGGCCGTGGACGACCTCTCCTTCACCCTGGCCGAGGGCGCCGCCCTCGCCCTGGTGGGCGAGTCGGGCTCCGGCAAGAGCACCGTCGCCGCGGCACTGCTCGGCCTGCACCGCGGCACCGGGACCCACGTCGGCGGCTCGCTGACGGTGGCCGGAACGGATGTCCAGCAGGCCACCGACGACGAACTCCGGCGACTGCGCGGCGCCCGTGCCGCGATGGTCTTCCAGGACCCGCTGTCCTCGCTGGACCCCTATTACGCCGTCGGCGACCAGATCGCCGAGGTGTACCGCACGCACACCCGTGCGGGTCGCCGGGCGGCCCGGGAGCGGGCCTTTCAGGTACTCGACCTGGTCGGCATCCCCGACGCCGCCCGCCGAGCGCGTATGCGGCCCCACGAGTTCAGCGGCGGGATGCGCCAGCGTGCCCTGATCGCCATGGCGATGGCCTGCGAACCCGCCCTCCTCATCGCGGACGAACCGACGACCGCCCTCGACGTCACCGTCCAGGCGCAGATCCTCGATCTGCTCCACGGCCTGCGCGAGGAGACCGGGATGGGGCTGCTGCTGGTCACCCACGATGTCGGGGTGGCCGCGGAGAGCGTCGACGAGGTCCTCGTGATGCGTGCGGGCCGTGCCCTCGAACGCGGGCCCATCGGCACCGTCCTGCGAGCGCCCGCCGAGCCGTACACGCGGGAGCTCCTCGGCTCCGTCCCCCGGGTCGACGGGCCCAAGGAGCAGCGCCGCCCCGTCACGGGCGACGTCCTGCTCAGCGCCACCGGCCTGCGCCGCGACTTCGGGCGGGGGCGGCGCGCCGTCACCGCCGTCGACGACGTGTCCCTGACCCTGCACAGCGGCGAGACGCTGGGCGTCGTCGGCGAGAGCGGCAGCGGCAAGACCACGCTGGGGCGGATGCTCGTGGGGCTGCTGGAGCCGACCGCGGGAACGCTCGCCTACGGAGGCGCCGGCCGACCACGGGTCCAGATGGTCTTCCAGGACCCCGTCGCCTCACTCAACCCCAGACGCAGCATCGGCGAGACCATCGCGGATCCGCTGCGTGCCCGCGGCGAGCGGGATGGGGCCCGGCTCCGTACCCGGGTCGGAGACCTCCTCGAACGCGTCGGCCTCGACCCCGCCTTCTACGACCGCTATCCGCACGAGTTCAGCGGAGGACAGCGCCAGCGTGTAGGGATCGCCCGCGCGCTCGCTCCCCGTCCGGACCTGATCGTCTGCGACGAACCGGTGTCCTCGCTCGACGTCACTACCCAGGCTCATGTGACGGAGCTGCTGGCGGAGGTGCAGCGGGAGTTCGGGCTCGCGCTCGTGTTCATCGCGCACGATCTCGCGGTCGTACGGCAGGTCAGTGACCGGGTCGCGGTCATGAGGCGGGGGAGCGTGGTGGAGTACGGCTCGGTCGACGAGGTGTACGCGGCGCCGCGCGACCCCTACACCCGGAGGCTCCTTGCCGCGGTGCCGACGCTCGACCCGGTCGCCGCCGCGCAGCGACGGACGGCCCGGCGGACGCTGGCTCCCGCCCCTTGAACTGCCGGCCCGGTCCCTTCCGTCTCGCCCACCGAGTGCGCGGGCGGAAGGGACCGTGGTCGGCGGCTTCCGGGACCGCAGGACGACTCGCCATGTCTTCAGCAAACAGATCATGCTGCGACGCTACGGTCCGGGCTGTCCGCCGGACCATGCGGTTCACCGCAGATGTTCACTGCGGTTCACCGCAGTGAGGTTTTCCGCACTGCGGTTTACCGCACCCCGGCTGTGCGGTGAACCGCATGGCGCCGCCCCGTGCCCGTTTCTTACGGTTGGCGCATGATCGAAGCGAGCAGCAGAGTGGAGCACGCCGGGGGTGTCGTCGGCTGGGCCACCGATGTCATGGGGACGTTGGGCGCGCCCGGAGCAGGCGTGGCCAACGCGGTCGACACGGTCATCCCGTTCGTACCCAGCGAGGTCATCCTGCCCATCGCGGGCTTCGCGGCGAGCGAAGGCCAGATGAGCCTGACGGGCGCGATCTTCTGGGCCACCGCGGGATCGGTCCTGGGCTCCCTCGTCGTCTACTACGTGGGCGCGCTGCTCGGGCGCGACCGCACGCGTGCGGTGGCCGCACGCATCCCCCTGATCAGGGTGCACGACGTGGACAGGGCGGAGGCCTGGTTCGGGCGCCACGGCGCCAAGGCGGTGTTCATAGCCCGGATGGTGCCGGTGATCCGCAGCATGATCTCCATACCGGCGGGCATCGAGCGGATGCCGATCCTGACCTTCACCGCTCTCACGGCGATGGGCAGCCTGATATGGAACGCGGCGTTCATCCTGGCCGGCTACTGGCTGGGGAGCAACTGGCGGGTCGTGGAGAAGTACGGCGGTTACGCGACCACGGCGGTTGTGATCCTGGTCGTCCTGGCCGTGGGGCACTTCGTGGTGTCCCGGCTGAGGTCGTCCAAGGAGCAGAACCGGTCTGAATGAGGTTCCCGGCACGCCGTGGGAGACGGCGGGCCAGGGCTGGGGTGGGGTGCCGTCGGGGGTGGCTTCGATGAATTCTTGTTCGGCCGGGGACGCCCGTATGTGAGGCGCCCGTCACGCTGTTGCCAGTGCCAGTGCCAGTGCCAGTGCCAGTGCCAGTGCCAGTGCCAGTGCCAGTGCCAGTGCCAGTGCCAGTGCCAGTCCTGGGCCAAGGCCTGAGGGGCCTGTGATCGCCGGCCCCGGTGCTCTGCTCGTCCGGCCGGGGGAGTCCAGGTGTGCGCCGTACGGGTTGTGTCCTCGTGCGGGTCCGGCGTGTGTGGGAAGAGTGGAGCGCCTTGGCGGTGAGGTCTTGCCATCATGCCCGCGGGAGCGTGTTGCCGGGCCGGCTCGCGCGGCACCGACCGTGCTCGGAGCCCGTCTCGGGGTAGAGGGCGAAGGCCGTTGATCAGCGCCGTGTGGGCGCCAGGCCCGGCACAGCGCTCACCCTGGTGCGGGACCGCGTTCTGGCCGGGCCGCCGTCAAAGCCGCGTCCGGGCTACTGGGTTCGGTCGCTTCCGCAGGCCGGTGCGGTACGGCCCTCCACCCGGACGACGGGGAGGACGGGGAGGACGGGGACGACCCCGGCACGACTCCGGACCCCGCGCGGGGCCGTGTGCAGGGCGATGCCGTGCGGCGTGGGTCCGCTCGGTGGGCCGACAGGAATGAGCAAGGGAGCAGACCATGACCGACCGGGCCACAGGGACCGCCGTCGTCACCGGTGCCTCGGGCGGTATGGGTGCCGTCTTCGCCGACCGCCTGGCGGCTCGCGGCCACGACCTTATCCTGGTCGCCCGTAACAGGCCGAAGCTGGAGACCCTGGCAGGGGAGCTTGCCGAGCAGACGGGCCGGCGCGTGGAAGTCCTGGCCGCTGACCTGGCGGACCGCGCACAGTCGGTGGTCGTCGAGGACAGGCTGCGGAGCGACGAGTCCATCGAGTTGCTGGTCAACAACGCGGGGCTGAGCGGGTTCAGCCCGCTCACCGGAGCCGACCCCGACGCGGCAGCCGAGATGATCGCCGTCAACACGACGGCCTTCACCCGGCTCGCCATCGCGGCGCTGGCCGGCCTGACGCGGCGCGGCCGGGGTGCCATCATCAACCTCTCCTCGGCGCTGGCGCTCAACATCTATCCCGTCAGCGCGGTGTACAGCGGCACCAAGAGCTATGTCATCGCCTTCACCCAGGCGCTCCAGCAGGAGCTGGGCGATGGCCCGGTCAGGGCCCAGCTGGCCGTGCCCGGTGGTGTGGACACGGCGTTCTGGGACGGGTCGGGAATCGAACTCGAATCGCTGTCCGCGGACGCGGTG
Organism: Streptomyces sp. TS71-3; assembly: GCF_018327685.1. NCBI lineage: Bacteria > Bacillati > Actinomycetota > Actinomycetes > Kitasatosporales > Streptomycetaceae > Streptomyces > Streptomyces sp. TS71-3. The sequence continues at coordinate 3,657,233 of NZ_BNEL01000001.1, forward strand.
ATGTCACCCGAGGACGCGGTTGACGCCGTGCTCGCCGGCTTCGACGCGGGTGAGCCCGTGACCATCCCCTCGATGCCCGACATCACCGACTGGACCAGCTTCGACCAGGCACGCAAGGACCTGATTCCGAAGCTCTCCCGGGCCCACCCGGCGGACCGATACACGCCCTGACGCGGTGCGCCGGGGGGAGGGGGCAGGCGCCGGCCTCTCGCCGAACGGGCTTCCCGTCACCGCGAACGGGTGGTCCCTCCAGGAGGGCGCGGCGGTCGTCGGCCTCTCCGGCCGTACGGGCGTCACGCTCCCGTGGTGGAGCCGGGGCGAATGATCATGAGGATGGTGACGGTGGCCCAGAGCAGGTTGAAGACACCGGTCGTCATGGCGAGGCGGCCGATGGACGGAAGGGGGGAGTCGGCGCCGGGTTCCAAGGCCGAGGAGAGCGCGTCCTCCTGCGCCGGCAGGATCAGGAGGATCAGCACGGCCGCTGCAGCGAACGTCAGGATGATCGAGGTGATCAGCCAGGGGCTGGAGAGGACGCCCAGGCTGATCGCGGTCCCGAATCCGAAGAGGAGAAGGGCGATCCCGATGGCTGCGTAGACGCGGCAGATACGGTGCAGCACCCGCAGGATCGCCGCATCCTCGCCGCCCGGATTGCCCCGGAGGCGGCGGAGGACACCGGGGAACATGCTTGCGGCGACGGTCACCGGGCCGACGGCGAGTATGGCCGCCAGGACGTGCAGGGAGAGGAGCAGTTTGGTCATGAGCGCTCCGCCGGGGCGAGAGCGGCGTGCCGAGGACTGATCGCCGGGCGAGTGGGCGGCTCCCCGGCCCGGGAGGTGCCGGTGAGGGGCGCGCCTTCCCGGGCCACCGCGATGACGGGGTGGCCGGAGGCGAAGGCGTCGAAGGAAAAGGCATGGGTGTGCATATGGGGTCCTACAGGGGGTGGGAACGGTCGTGCTCCGAGTCGTCATGACGCTAACCGGGCGGGACCGCCGGCCCCAGTGGCGTTTGTGACAGTAATCAACGGGATAGTGCCAAACGGCTTCCCATCCCCTCTGACCTGGCAGAAGGTAGGGGAGCGGCCGGGCTGGCAGGGTCGGTGGACAGATGCGAGGGGGTATGTTCTGGACATGCACACCGTTGCCGTGATCGCGCTGGGGAAGGTGATTCCGTTCGACCTGGCGACCCCCATCGAGGTGTTCAGCCGCACCCGGCTCCCCGACGGGCGCCCCGGTTACCAGGTACGGGTGTGTGCCGAGGAGCCGGAGGTCGACGCGGGGACGTTTACGATCCGGGCCCGTTGGGGGCTGGAGGGACTGAAGGGCGCGGACACCGTCATCGTGCCCGGCACCGCCGAACCGGAGGCCCCGGTGACGCCCGCCGTCCGTACCGCGCTGCGGGAGGCGGCGGCCGGGGGAACCCGGATCGCCTCCATCTGCACGGGCACGTTCGTGCTGGCCGCCTGCGGGCTGCTCGACGGTCTGCGCGCCACCACCCACTGGCTCGCCAAGGACAGCCTCGCCGCCGGCTACCCGGACATCGACGTCGATCCCGACGTGCTCTACGTCGACAACGGGCAGATCCTCACCTCGGCCGGCGCGGCGGCCGGGCTCGACCTCTGCCTGCACATGATCCGGCGCGACTACGGCTCCGCCGTGGCCGCCGACGCCGCGCGGCTGTCGGTGATGCCGTTGGAGCGGGAGGGCGGGCAGGCGCAGTTCATCGTGCACGACCACACGCCCACCCCGAAGGGCTCCGCTCTCGAACCCCTGTTGGCCTGGCTGCGGGACAACATCGGACGGGACCTCACCCTCGACGAGATCGCCGAGCGCGCCGGCGTCAGCAGCCGTACGCTGATCCGCCGCTTCCGCGAGCAGACCGGCACCACGCCCCTCCAGTGGCTCCACCGCGCACGGGTCCGGCAGGCGCAGCACCTGCTGGAGACCACGCAGCACTCAGTCGAACGCATCGGTTCCCAGGTCGGCTTCGGCTCGCCGACCGCGTTCCGTGACCGCTTCAAACGGACCACGGGTCTCAGCCCCGGGGCGTACCGCAGGGCCTTCACCTGACGGGACGGCTTCGTGGCAGGCCACCACCGAAGTGAGGCGTGCCGTATGTGCCGCACGGCGTGCCCCGGCCAGGCGGGCCGGGCATCGGGTACGACGTGCGTGGGCCCGGGTCGTGCGCTTCCGGTCCGGAACTCCCCCGCGGCTCACTGACCTGGCGACGAGGCAGGCGAGCGCAGGGGAGCCGGGGAGCCGCGCAGGGCCGGGGTGAAGAAGGCGACCAGGGCCACCGCGCCCAGGCAGAGCAGGCCGCCGCTGATCAGGGCCGTGGCGCCGGAGGTGGCGTCGGCGACCAGGCCGGCGCGCAGGTTCCCGAGGTCCGGGCCCGCCTGCCCGACGATCTGCTCGGCGGCGCCGACCCTGCCGAGCAGCGCGGCCGGCGTCCGGCTCTGGACGACGATGCTCCGGGAGACCACGGAAACGGTGTCGGCCGCACCGGCCAGGACGAGGGCGGCCAAACCCGTCCACGGCCCCGGAGCCAGGGCGAACAGCGCGAGTGCCACGCCCCAGGAGGCGGAGCCGGCGAGCATGACCAGGCCGGGGCGCGGCAGCCTGGTGAACGTCCCGGAGAACACCGATGCCCCCACTCCGCCGGCCGCCACCGCGGTCAGGAACAGGCCGAGGGTGCGCGGGTCATCGCCGAACCGTTCCGCGTTGAGCAGCGGGAACAGGCTGACCGGCATCGACAGCACGGTGGTGGCGAGATCCGTGAGCAGCGCGCCGCGGACCGCGGGTGTCCGGACCACGAAGGCCATGCCGTCCAGCATCCCCCGGGCGCCCGGCCGGGCTGGCTCCTCACCCGGCGCCATCCGGGGCAGGCCCCACGCCCCGTAGTACGCCGCCGCGAACGTGAGCGCGTCGATCAGGTAGCAGCCGCCGACGCCCAGCCCGCCCACCGTGAGGCTGCCCAGCGCGGGGCCGAGCAGCATGGCGCCCTGGAAGGTGAGCCTGCGCAGTGCGAGGCCGGCGGCCAGGTGCTGTTTCGGGAGCAGGCGCGGGATGAAGGTGCGGGACACCGGGCCGCTGCCCGCGGTGAAGCAGGACTGGACGGCGACCAGGCCCAGCACCCCGGCAGCCGGGAGGTGGCCGAAGATGCCCTGCACCGCCAGCAGCAGGGAGCAGGCCGCCTGCCCACCGAGCATCAGCAGATAGAAGGACCGGCGCTCCACCCGGTCGGCGAGCGAGCCCGCGTAGAGCCCGAGCACCACCAGCGGAAGGGCCTGGGCCAGCCCGACCGCGCCGGTCCACGCGGTGCTCCTCGTCGTCTGCCAGACCTGGAACACCACCGCGACCAGCGTCATCTGGCCGCCCACACCGGACAGTGCCTGGCCCGCCCACAGCCGTCGGAACGCCGGGGACGACCGCAGCGGGGCCGTGTCGATCAGTGCCCGTCTCACGCCCATGCGCCCGGCCTCCCCGAAGCCCGACCATGGCACCGTTGCTGTTGCTGTTGCTGTTGCTGTTGCTGTTGCTGTTGCTGTTGCTGTTGCCGCCCACGCCCACGCCCACGCCCACGCCCACGCTCCCGCGCCCGGCGCCCTTCGTGCCCTCCGCCATGTTCAGGCCGGGCCTCTCGCCCCGGCGTGCGCGCCATTACACAGTGCACCGCACACCCCGGGGCCGTTGCACCGTCACCTCGCGCTGCCGGGCCTGGCCTCCCTATCGCCACTCCGGGTCCTCGGCCAGCTTCTGGGCGACGCGGTCGTGGAAGCTCCTGCGTTCCAGGGCGCGTTCGATGTCGGTGACGACCCTGCTGAGGGGATAGGGGAGTTCCGCCTCCAGGTCCCCGAGGGCGGCCTCCGTGGCGCGCCACTCCGCGGCGAGGCGGCCGACGACGGCTCGGGCGCGGTCCGTCAGCGTCACCTTCTTGCTGCGGGCGTCGTCTCCCGCGACCGTCTCGACCCAGCCCGCCGCGCGCATCGCGGCCACTTTCTGGCTGAGCGCGGAGTGGGTGCGGCTGACGGACTCGGCCAGTTCCTTGATGGTCATCGGACCGCGGGCGTGCAGCCGCAGCAGCTCCATCACGTAGCTCGGCTTGAGCCCGTCGATCCGCCCGGACGTGTAGATGCGCGCGATGTCGTCGTCCATCGCCGCCTGGAGAAGCCGCAACGGGCGCCAGAGGCTGTGCAGTGAGGGGTCGTCCACGGGTGCGCCGGATACCGGTTCATCAGCCATGACGAGCATTATAACAGTGCTTATGTAAGCACTGTTGGAATTCTCGCCTGCCGCCCGCCGCCTGCCGCCCGCCGCCCCTTCGCCTCACCGCCTCTTCGCCTCACCGCTCTTCGGTGCACGGCGGGACGCGTGCACCACCCTCCGGGCGGGGCGGTGCGCCCCCGGGCGTACCCGGCCAACCCGCGCCCCCCCGGGGCGCTACCCCTCCACCCTCACCAGATGCACCGCCGCGCTGGCCCAGTCCCCGATCGGCAGTTCCGGCGAGATCCCGTACCCCATGAGGACCGACGCGTGGTGCACCTCGCCCGTGCGGGTGTCCCGGTAGCGGGCCTCCGGGGCCAGGGCGGCCAGGCGCAGGACGGGGCGGGGGGTGCCGTGCCGCGGGGCCCGCTGCCAGACCAGGACGAGTGCCTCCTGGCTGTCGCCGGTGAGGTACTGCACGGCGGTGGGGCCGTCGTCGCCGGGGCCGCGGAGCCGGTGGAGGGCGCCGTGCTGCACGATGTGGCGGACCTTCTTGTACTCCGACACCAGCTCGGCCGCCTCGGCGAGTTCTTCCGGTGTCCAGCGCGCCAGGTCCCCGCCGATCGCCAGCACACCCGCCATCGCCACGTGGAAGCGGTAGCGCAGCGGCACCGTCCGGCCGGTGAGCTGGTTGGGCACGTCCGTCACCCAGGCCGCCATCGTGCCCGCCGGGTAGATCTGGCCGTAGCCGTGCTGGATGGAGACCCGGTCCGCCGCGTCCGTGTTGTCGGACGGCCAGGCCTGGTCGGTTCGGGAGAGCGCGCCGAGGTCGACGCGGCCGCCGCCCCCGCTGCACGCCTCGATGCGCAGCCCCGGGTGGTCCGCGCGGAGCCGGTCGATGACGCGGTACAGGTTCTGTACGTACCGGGTCCACAGCAGGTCGTGGCCGTCCTCGCGGCCCGGCCAGCCGGCCTCGCTGAAGGCGCGGTTCATGTCCCACTTGAGGAAGTCGATGCCGTTGTCGGCGACCAGCCGGGTCAGCCAGGCGTGGGCCCAGTCGGCGACGTCGTCGCGGGCGAAGTTGAGCACGAGCTGGTTGCGCAGCTCGGTGCGGGTGCGGTGCGGGAAGTGCAGGACCCAGTCGGGGTGGGCGCGGTACAGGTCGCTGTCCGGGTTGACCATCTCGGGTTCCACCCAGAGGCCGAAGCGCATGCCGAGCCGGTGCACCTCGTCGATGAGCGGGGTGAGGCCGTTCGGGAAGCTCTTCTCGGCCGGGGTCCAGTCGCCGAGGCCCGCGGTGTCGTCGCGCCGTCCGCCGAACCAGCCGTCGTCCACGACGTACAGCTCCACCCCCAGCTCCACGGCACGCCGGGCGAGCTCGCGCTGCCCCTGCTCGCTCACCCCGAAGCCGGTGGCCTCCCAGGAGTTGAAGAGGACCGGGCGCAGCTCGTCGGGGTGCGGCAGGACATGCGCCCGGACGTAGGCGTGCCAGGCGCGACTGGCCGCGCCGAAGCCGCCGTCGGTGAAGACGCCCGCGAACGGGGGAGTGGTGTGCTCCTCGCCGGGGCCCAGCGGCAGCGCCGTGCCGTCGTGCCCGGCGCCGCCGGTGAACGCGGTCCGCCCGTCGGGGGTGCGCTGCACGGTGATCTGCCAGCTTCCGCTCCAGGCCAGCGCCGCGCTCCACACCTCGCCGCGGTCCTCGGTGGCGTCGCCGGCGTCCAGCATCACCCACGGGTTGGCGTGGTGGCTGGTGATGCCGCGGCGGCTGGTGAGGACCGTCTCGGCGCCCGGGACCGGCTCCCGGTGCAGCAGGCCCTCCGCCGACCACTGGCCCGTGACATGGCTGAGGCGGTAGCCGTCGCGCGGCGGCAGCGTCCAGGCGGCGGAGTCCGCGCGGAGCACGGTGAGCGGTTCCCGCCCGGTGTTGCGCAGCACGGTCCAGCGCTCGATGACGTCGGTGCCGGTGTGCACGCGGTAGTGCAGGGTGACGTCGAGCGGGTAGTGGCGGTCGCGGAACTCCAGGGCGAGCTCGGCGGTTCCGGGCGCGGGCTCCCAGGTGCGGTGACCCACCTGCTGCCATTCGAAGGCACGCGTGCCGTCGGCGAACCGCACCCGCAGCGACGGCGCGCCGTAGCGGGCGCCGCCGTCCACGGGCAGTTCCTCGCCGGCCGCCGGGCGGCCCGCGAAGCTGCTGGACTCCCCGGCCGGAGGCGTCCGCAGCTCCCCGGCCGCCGCGAGGGTCAGCCGCGGCCCCCACCCGAGGTGGCAGGGCGCTCCCGTCTCGTCGACCCGCAGTGCGTAGGAGGTGCGCGCGGTGGAGAGCAGCCAGACCCCACGGGCCGGGTCGAAGGAGATCGCAGACATTGATCCTCGCGTTCGAAGGGTTCGGGGCGATCGGTCGGCGCCATGGTGCCGTTCGGCGCCACGGTGGCCGGTTCGCGCCCCGGTGGGTCGGCCGGCGGGTCCGGACGGCGCCTTCCGGGATCGGAGGCACGCCATCGCGGGGGCGCTGCGGGGGGTTCAGGGGCCGGATGGCGCCAAGCGGGGTCATGAGAAGTAGTTGTGAGCAGCCAAGCGTCCCTTGGATCAACTGTCAATACCACGCCGAGCTCTCGTAATCGCAGGCATGAGACGGCAGGCAAAGGCTCTTCAAAAGGGACTTGTTTCTTTCATTGACAGCGGAAAAGAACAACCCTATGTTTCCGGCCATGCGTTCGACGCCTCCTCGTGAGGCGGTCCCGGCGACGACGCCGGCCGCTTCCCTCGTCTTCACCACCCTCCTGTCGCACGGCCCGCTCACCCGGGCCGAGATCGCGCAGCGGACCCTGCTGTCCGCTGCCGCGGTCACCAAGGCGGTCCGCCCGCTGATGGAGGTCGGTTACCTGGTCGAGGGCGCGGACGACGGAGTGCGGGCCGCGCTCGGCCGGCCCGCCAACCGGGTGCGGGTGGACGGCGGCAGGGCACTGTTCATCGGGATCAAGGTGACGGGCGACGAGATCATCGCGGTCCTGGCCGACCTGTGCTGCCGCGTCCGCGTCGCCCGGCACGTGGGGCTCACCGGCCGCTCGCCGGAGGCCGTGCTGCCGTCGATCACCGCACTCGTGCAGGAACTCCTCACGGAGGCCGACGGGTTCGGCGTGGGGGTGCAGGGACTCGGCATCGCGGTCTCGGGCGACGTGGACCGCCGCACCGGCACCGTCCGCTACTCGCCCTTCCTGGAGTGGCGGGACATCCCGCTCGCCGAGATCGTGGAGACCGCGACCGGGCTGCCGGTCACCGTCGACAACGACGTGCGCGCCCTCACGGTCGCCGAGCAGTGGTTCGGCGCCGGGGTCGGGCTCTCCGACTTCGCGCTGGTGACCGTGGGCGCGGGCATCGGCTGCGGCCTGGTGGTGCACGGCCGGGTGGTGTCGGGCGCGCACGGCGTGGCCGGCGAGATCGGGCACCTGTCCATCGACCCGCTCGGCCCGCCCTGCCACTGCGGCAACAACGGCTGCGTGGAGGCGATCGCGGCGGACCCGGCCATCCTGCGCCGGGTCCGCGAGGCCACCGGACTGTCCGTGGCCACGGCCGCCGAGGCGCTGGACCTCGCCCACCGCGGGGACCCCGGCGCCCGGGAGGTCTACGCACGGGCCGGCGAGGCGATCGGCAGGGCCATCGGGTCCGTGGTCAACGTGCTCGGCCCCGAGCGGGTGATCATCTCCGGCGAGGGCCTCGCCGCCTACGACCTGTTCGCCGAGGGCATCCGCGACGCGCTGGCCGCGTCCGCCTTCGGTGCCGCCGCACAGTGCGACGTGATGACACGTCCGCTGCCCTTCGAGGAGTGGGCGCGCGGGGCCGCGGCCACCGCGATCCAGTCCTTCATAGGAACAGACACCTACTAGGAGTAGCGATGACGCTGCAGAGCCGCACCCCCTGGACCCTCCAAGGCCCGAGCCGCAGAAAGGTGGTCCAGGGCCTGCTGGGCGCCTCCGCCGCCGCCCTGGCCGCCCCCGCCCTCGCCGCCTGCGGCTCGGGTGCGGCGGCCGACCCGAAGCAGGTCACGTTCGGGTCGAACGGCGCGGACGCCACGCCGAAGAAGGCCTACGCCGCCCTGACGGACGCCTTCCAGAAGGACAGCAAGCTCACCGTCAAGACGAACACCGTCGACCACGACACGTTCTCCAACAACATCTCCACGTACCTCCAGGGCACGCCGGAGGACGTCTTCACCTGGTACGCGGGCTACCGCATGCAGTACTTCGCCAAGAAGGGCCTCGCCACCCCCATCGACGACGTGTGGGACAAGATAGGCAGCGGCTTCAGCGACGCCACGAAGCAGCTCTCCAGGGGCGAGGACGGCAAGTTCTACTTCGTGCCGCTGTACAACTACCCCTGGGCGGTCTTCTACCGGAAGAGCGTGTTCAAGAAGTACGGCTACGAGGTCCCGGCGAACTGGAGCCAGTTCACGGCGCTCGCCAAGCAGATGAAGAAGGACGGGCTCTCCCCGATCGCCTCCGGCTACGGCGCCAGCGACAACTGGAGCATCCTCGGCGCCTTCGACTACCTCAACCTCCGCGCCAACGGCTACGACTTCCACATGTCGCTGATGCGCGGCAAGGTCGCCTGGACCGACAAGCGGGTCGCCCGCGCCATCGACCTCTGGCGCGAGATCGCCCCCTACTACCAGACGGGCGCGGCCGGCAGGTCCTGGCAGGACGCCGCGCAGTCGCTGCTCGACAAGAAGTCCGGCATGGCGATCATCGGCCTCTTCCTCGGCCAGCAGGTCACCGACGACTCGCTCCGCTCCGACATCGACTTCTTCCCGTTCCCGGAGATCGACCCCGCGTACGGCCAGGACGCGGTGGAGGCGCCCACGGACGGCTTCATGCTCAGTCGCAGGCCGAAGAACCTGGACGGTGCCAAGAAGTTCGCGGAGTTCCTCGGCAGCGCCAAGGCCGAGAACGTCTACGGCGGCGTCGACCCCAGCAACGTCGCCGTCAACTCCGGCGCCGACACGAGCTCGTACAACGCGCTCCAGAAGAAGTCCGCCGCGCTCATCGCCGGCGCCAAGCAGATCACGCAGTTCGCGGACCGCGACAGCGATCCGGGATTCATCTCCACCGTGATCGAGCCCGGCTTCGCCGAGTGGCTCAGCCACCCCGACGACGGCTCGGCCCTGCTGAAGAAGATCGAGTCGCAGCGCTCGCACTTCTTCACGGCCTGACCGAGCGGCCCGACCCCACCCGGAGAGGTCCACCATGTCATCCGTGCGCACCGCGCCCGGCCCCGAGGGCACCGCACCCCGGTCCCCCGCGCGCGGGCAGTCCCGTCGCCCCCGTCAGCGCAGCCTCGATCGTGGTGACCGCCTCTTCCTGACGGTTGTCGTCGGCATTCCGCTGCTCGCCCTGCTGTTCTTCGTCTGGCTGCCCGCGCTGGCCTCCATCGGCCTGTCCTTCACCAACTGGGACGGCCTCGCGCTGGCCGACATGCGCTGGGTCGGGTTCGACAACTACAAGGAGATCTTCACCAACTACCCGCCGTTCTGGCCGGCGGTGGAGCACAACGTGCTCTGGCTGCTGTTCACGGCCCTGCTGCCCACCCCGTTCGGCGTCTTCCTCGCCTACCAGCTGGACCGGAAGCTCCGCTTCACCCGGATCTACCAGACGGCGATCTTCATGCCGATGGTGCTCTCCCTGGCGGTCGTCGGGTTCATCTGGGAGATCATCTACAACCCCGACACCGGCCTGCTGAACGGTGTCATCGGCGCCGCCTCGTCGGGGAGCCACATCGACTGGCTGGGCGACCCGCACCTCAACCTCTGGGCCGTCCTGGTCGCGTCCGGCTGGCGGCACAGCGGCTACATCATGATCCTCTACCTGGCCGGCCTGAAGGGCTTCGACCCCGCCCTGAAGGAGGCCGCCGCACTCGACGGCGCGGGCGGGCGCCAGACGTTCTTCCGCGTGGTGCTGCCGGCGCTCAAACCGGTCAACATCATCATCCTGGTCGTCACGGTGATGGAGTCGCTGCGCGCCTTCGACATCGTCTACGTGCTCGGCGGCGGCACCGGCAGCAAGCCCGGCATGCAGCTGCTCTCGCTGCTCATCAGCGACAACATCATCGGCGAGTCCAGCCACATCGGCTACGGCTCCGCCCTCGCGGTCATCCTGCTGCTGGTCTCCCTCGCCGCGATCGCGACCTTCCTCGTCCAGACCTTCCGCAAGGAGGACCAGTGACCGCGACCGCCACCCCGCCGGCCTCCCGGTCACGCACCCCGCTGGCCCCCCGGGCGACCGCCCCGAGCAGGCCCCCGCGGCAGACCGGGCGGCACCTGATGCTCGGCGGCATCGCGGTGGTGTGGCTCGTCCCGCTGCTGTGGGCGGTCTACACCTCCCTGCGCCCCTACTCCGACACCACCCGGCACGGCTACCTGTCCTGGCCGCACAGCATCAGCCTCCAGAACTTCTCGGACGCCTGGAGCCAGTCCGGGATGCCGCACTTCTTCTGGAACTCGGTGCTCATCACCGTTCCGGCGGTGCACGGCACGCTGCTGTTCGCCTCGGCGGTGGCGTTCTTCGTGTCGCGGTTCGACTTCCGGTGGAACGTCGCGCTGCTGATGCTGTTCACCGCGGGCAACCTGATACCCGCCCAGGTGCTGATCACCCCGCTGTACAAGCTCTACCTGCTGCTGCCCCTGCCCGTGTGGATGAGCGACTCCCTGCTCGTCTACAACTCCCTCTGGGGCATCATCTTCATCCACATCGCCTACCAGTGCGGCTTCTGCACCTTCGTGCTGAGCAACTACATGAAGACGATCCCCAAGGAGATCTTCGAGGCCGCCCGCGTCGACGGCGCCCCCGTGTGGCGCCAGTTCTTCCAGATCGTGCTGCCGCTGTGCCGCCCCGCGTTCGCGGCGCTCGCGACCCTGGAGTCCATCTGGATCTACAACGACTTCTTCTGGTCCCTCGTGCTGATCCAGACCGGCGACAAGCGTCCGATCACCTCGGCCCTGGCCAACCTCCAGGGCCAGTACTTCACCAACCCCAATCTGATCGCGGCCGGCGCCCTCATGACCGCGATCCCCACGCTGCTGGTCTACTTCGCGCTCCAGCGCCAGTTCATCAGCGGACTCACCATCGGCTCCGGCAAGGGCTGAGCCGCCGCCCCGACGTCCCGACCCTCGCCCAGCGACCGGCCGGCACCCCCCTGGCGTCAGGAGCGCACGTCCCCGTCAGGTTCCACCGCGCTTCCCCCGCGATCCGACAACAGGAGGTCCGGCCATGCGGTCACCCGCGCACCCGACAGAACAGCACGGCGCACCCCCGCGTCCCGTGCGCCGCTCCCTGAGATCCGTGCTGGTGCTGGCGGCCACCGCCGCGCTGGCGGTCGCCGCGCCCACCGCGGTCGCGTCCACCCAGTCCCCGGACAAGCCCGCCGCGCCGGCCGCGCACGCCCCGGCGACGGCAACGCCCGCGGCCGCCGGCGCGAAGGCCCCCGCCATCGCCGCCAAGCCCTACATGGGCTGGTCGAGCTGGAGCATGCAGTCGTCCAAGTACCCGGGCCTCAACCCGGACGGCGACTACAGCTACCTCACCGAGGCCAACGTCCTGAAGCAGACGGACGCCCTCGCCGCCAAGCTCAAGCCCTTCGGCTACGACCACGTCAACATCGACGCCGGCTGGTGGCGCGACAACACGTGGAAGCCGGAGTTCGACCAGTACGGCCGCCAGACCCCGGACCCGGTCCGCTTCCCGCACGGCATGAAGTCGGTCGCCGACCACATCCACGCCAAGGGCCTCAAGGCGGGCATCTACCTGCCCGCCGGCCTGGAGAAGGAGGGCTACGCCGACGGCAAGGCCCCCATCTGGGGCACCACCGACTGCACCACCGCCGACATCGTCTACCCCGACCTGCGCACCACCAACGGCTGGGACAGCGCCTACAAGCTGGACTTCTCCCGACCCTGCGCGGAGAAGTACATCGACTCCCAGGCGCAGATGTTCGCCGACTGGGGCTATGACTTCCTCAAGCTGGACGGCGTCGGTCCGGGCTCGTTCAAGACCGGCGACAACTACGACAACGTCCCCGACGTCGCCGCCTGGCAGCGGGCGATAGCGGCGACCGGGCGCTCGATCCACCTCGAACTCTCCTGGTCCCTCGACATCGGGCACGCCGCCGACTGGAAGAAGTACTCCAACGGCTGGCGCATCGACACCGACGTCGAGTGCTACTGCAACACGCTCGTCAGCTGGGAGAACTCCATCAACGACCGCTGGAACGACGCCCCGGCGTGGTCCCACGAGGCGGGCCCCGGCGGCTGGAACGACCTCGACAGCCTCGATGTCGGCAGCGGGGAGATGGACGGCATCACGCAGGCCGAGCGGCAGAGCTACATGACCCTGTGGGCCATCAACAAGTCGCCGCTGTACACCGGTGACGACCTCACCAAGCTCGACGACTACGGCGTCTCGCTGCTCACCAACCGCGAGGTCATCGGCGTCGACCAGAGCGACGCGCCCGTGGCACGGCCCGTGACGCCCGTGGGGGACCAGCAGGTCTGGGCCAGCCGGAACAAGGACGGCAGCTACACCGTCGCCCTGTTCAACCTCGGCACCTCCCCGGCCTCCGTGACCGCCCACTGGGCCGCCCTCGGCTTCACCGGCAACGCCGCCGTGCGCGACCTGTGGCGCAAGCAGAACGTCGGCACGCACAAGGACGCGATCACCGAGACGCTGCCCGCCCACGGCTCGCGGCTGTTCACCGTGCGCCCCGGCGCCCACCTGGCCACCACCGGCTACGAGGCCGAGTCCGCCGCGAACACCCTCACCGGCAACGCCTCCGTCGCCGGCTGCGACACCTGCTCCGGCGCCAAGAAGGTCGGCAACCTCTACCAGGGCGGCGCGCTGCGGTTCAACGACGTCACCGTCAAGAAGGACGGCATCTACACGGTCAACGTCCACTACGTCAGCGGCGACCCCCGCTCGGTGACCGTCTTCTCGAACGGCGGCCACGGCACCAGCCTGCCCTTCGCCTCCACGGGCGACTGGAACACGACGGACACGGTCGGGGTCCAGCTGGCGCTGAAGAAGGGCACGAACACGATCACCTTCGACAGCGGTGACGGATACGCACCCGACATCGACAGGATCGACGTCCCGCGCGACGTCTGACAGCCGGCGCCCCTATCGGGGTTGAGCCCCGGTACCTCAAGGGGCGCGGGGCTGTGTTGATATGCGGCTCCGCCGCGTGGGCGCGACCAGCCACGACGAGACGGTTCTCGCGTAGTTCCCCGCGCCCCTGGGCGGGCCGGGGCGCAGCCCCGAAGGGGCGCGGGGAACTGCGCGACCAGCCACGACGAGACCGTCAGATCGCCACTGACCCGAAGGGGCAGTCTCTGTCGCATCCGGACCACCAGCCGGTGGTGGGTTGCTCGCGCAGTCCCTCGCGCCCCTAAATAAGGGCGCTACGCGCCCTATCCCTCGGACATGGAGTGTCACCGTGGACATCCCGCACACCGAAGCACCCGAAGCACCCGAAGCACCGGACGCACCCGAAATCGGCCGGCGCGGCGCCAGCCGCAGAGGCTTCCTCGCGCTCGCCGCCGCGGCCGGGGCGGCCGGAGCAGTAGGCCTGCCCGCCTTCACCGCCTCGGCGGCCCCGCAGCGCCCGGCCGAATCCCCGCTGCTGTCGCCCTCCGACGCCGCACGCAACCAGCTCTGGTGGCGGGCCCCCGCCGCGCCGACCTCGATGATCCAGCAGGGCCTGCCGGTCGGCAACGGCCGCCTCGGCGCCCTCGCCGGCAACGACCCGGCGAGCGAGCTGCTGATGATCACCGACGCCACCCTGTGGACCGGCGGTCTCAACGACACCCTCGACGGCGACGGGCAGTTCCCCTACGGGCGCGCCGACTTCGGCTCCCTCACCCTGCTGGCACAGCTCACCGTCGACATCCCCGCCCACGACCTCGGCGCCGTCGACGACTACCGCCGGACCCTGGACATGGCACAGGGCCTGGTCACCACCACCTACCGGCTGAAGGGCGCCACCTACGAGCGGCAGGTCTTCGCCAGCAAGCCGGACGACGTCATCGTCCTGCACTTCGGCCAGCGCGGCGGCGGCAGCTACACGGGCACCATCAGCCTCGCCGGCACGCACGGCGAGACCACCACCGCGAGCGCCGGGGCGGGCTACGCGTCGTTCGGCGCCGTCCTCGCCAACGGCCTGAAGTACGGGGCCGCCGTCACCGCCCGCAGCAGCACCGGCAAGGTCGCCGTCGACGGGGCGAGCATCACGTTCACCGGCTGCCAGGACCTCATGGTCGTCGTCAGCGGCGGCACCGACTACGCGCCCGACGCCGCCGCGGGGTTCAGGAACCCGTCGGTGGACCCGGAGAAGCTCGCCCGCACCAAGGTCCTGAACGCGGCCGGGCACTCCGAGACCGCCCTGCTGCACACGCACGTCGCGGACTTCCGCCCCGTGTTCGAGCAGCTCTCCCTGGACCTCGGCAGCTCCTCCGCCGGGCAGCGCGCCCTGGACACCTGGGACCGTCTCCAGGCCCGCTACCGCGACGACGTCCCCGACCCGGAGCTGGAGGCCGCCTACCTCCAGTTCGGCCGCTACCTGATGATCTCCGGATCGCGCGGCAGCCTGCCGATGGGGTTGCAGTCCGTGTGGCTGGACGGCAACGACCCGGACTGGATGGGCGACTACCACACCGACATCAACATCCAGATGAACTACTGGATGGCCGACCGCACGGGCCTGTCCCAGTGCTTCGACGCGTTCGCGGACTACTGCGTCGCGCAGCTCTCGTCGTGGACCGACGTCACCCAGCGGCTCTTCAACACGCCCACCAACCGGTACCGCAACTCCAGCGGGAAGGTCGGCGGCTGGGCCGTCGCCTTCTCCACCAACCCCTACGGCGGATCCGGCTGGTGGTGGCACCCGGGCGCGAACGCCTGGATATGCCAGAGCCTGTTCGAGCACTGGGAGTACACCCAGGACCGCGCCTACCTGGAGAAGATCTTCCCCCTCCTCAAGGGCGCCGTGGAGTTCTGGGAGGCCCGCCTCGTCACCACCACCGTCACCGACGCCTCCGGTGCCTCGCGCGAGGTGCTGATCGACGACAACGACTGGTCGCCCGAACAGGGCCCCCAGGACGCCAAGGGCATCACCTACGCCCAGGAAGTGGTCTGGAACCTCTTCGGCAACTACCTCACCGCCACCGAGGTGCTGGGCGTCGAGGCCGATCACCGCAAGACCGTGGACGGCCTGCGGGACCGCCTCTACCTGCCCGTGGTCAGCCCCACGAGCGGCTGGCTGGAGGAGTGGATGTCGCCGGACAACCTCGGCGAGACCGAGCACCGGCACCTCTCCCCGCTCTTCGGCCTCTTCCCCGGCGACCGGATCCGCCCGGACGGCTCCACCCCGAAGGACATCGTGGACGGCGCCACGGCGCTGCTCACCGCCCGCGGCATGAACAGCTACGGCTGGTCGAACGCCTGGCGGAGCCTGTGCTGGGCCCGCCTGAAGGACGCCGACAAGGCCTACCAGCTCGTCGTCACCAACCTGAAGCCGTCTCAGATCAGCGGCAACGGCAGCGCGCAGAACCTCTTCGACATGTACCAGGTCGACCAGGGCCGCGAGATCTTCCAGATCGACGCCAACTTCGGCACCCCCTCCGCCGTCTCCGAGATGCTGCTCTACTCGCGTCCCGGACACGTCGAGCTGCTGCCCGCGCTGCCCTCCGCGTGGGCGGCGTCCGGATCGGTCACGGGCGTCGGCGTGCGCGGCGGCTTCGTCGCCGACCTGAGCTGGCGGAACGGCAAGGTCACCAAGGTCACCCTGAAGAGCGTCGGCGGCCGTGACACGGCCGTCGTGGCCGGCGGCAGGACGCACCAGGTCTCCGTCAGGCCCGGCGGCTCGGTCACGCTGCACAACCCCTGAGTCGCCCCGGCCCGGCGCGCCCGCTGCGGCGCGCCGGGCCGGCCGGCACACCACCCCCTTCACGCGGGCCCGGGGGCCGGGCACCGCTACCCGTACTCCCGAGCGCTCCCGCACGCCCCGAGCGCTCCCGGTACTCCCGCGGCACGTCACCCCTGCGCGGCGGGCGCGGTCCGCTGCGCGCGACGAGAAGAGTGGAGAACGACGATGTCCCACCAGAACAGAGGCCAGGCGGCACCCCGCGGGGCCCGCCGCAGAGCCCTCCTGCTGACCGCTGCCTGCGCCCTGGCCGCGGCGGTGTCGGCCGTGGTGGTGCCGCCGGGCACCGCGCACGCCGCCGCGACGAGCGCCGCAGCGCACCCCGCCCACGGCACCCGTGTCAGCGCCTGGTCGCCCAGCATGACCACCGCGGGACCCGCCTTCGACGAGCAGACCATCCGGATGGTGGCGCACAGCAGCGTCGCCGGCTCCGACATCCGCATCACGCTCTCCAACCGCTACAGCGACACCCCGCTGAACGTCGGCGCCGTGACCGTGGCCGCCCAGCAGAGCGGGGGTCAGGCACGGCCGGGCACCACACGGACCGTCACCTTCGGCCACCAGGGCGGGTTCACGATCCCCGCGGGCGGGGAGTCGGTCAGCGACACCGTGCCGATCACCGTCGGCACCGGCGAGAACCTCCTCGTCAGCCTCTACGTGCCCGGCGCGACCGGCGCCTCCACCTGGCACTCCGACGCCTTCGACACCACGTACACCGCCTCCGGCGACCACACCGGCGACGAGGGCGCGGCGGCGTTCGGCTCCCCCACGACCTCCTGGTACTACCTGTCCGGCCTCGACGTCGTCTCGCCGACCGCGAAGGGCACCGTCGTCGCGTTCGGTGACTCGATCACCGACGGCTACCACTCGTCCACCGGCACCTACACCGGCTGGCCCGACTTCCTCGGCCGCCGGCTCGGCGCCGAGCCGGGCCCCCAGCGCCTCGGCGTGGTCGACGCCGGCATCGGCGGCAACCGCGTGCTCACGGACGTGCCCAACCTCTGGCAGGGCGTCAGTGCCCTCAAGCGCTTCGGCCACGACGCCCTCGGCCAGCCCGGCGTCAAGGACGTGATCCTCTTCGAGGGCATCAACGACATCGGCAACAACGCCGGTCCGAACGGCGCCCCGCTGACCGCCGCGGACCTGGAGGACGGCTACCGCACCCTCATCAAGGCGGCGCGCGCCAAGCACGTCCGCGTCATCGGTGCCACCCTGATGCCCGACGAGGGCAACGGCTACTACACGCCCGCGGCCGAGGCGATCCGGCAGGACGTCAACCAGTGGATCCGCACCGGCGGAGCGTTCGACGGCGTCATCGACTTCGACCGCGCCATGCGCGACCCCGCGCACCCGACCGCCCTCTACCCGGACTACGACGCGGGCGACCACATCCACCCCAACGATGCCGGCATGCAGGTCATGGCCGACGCGATCGACCTGCGGCTGCTCCACCCCTGACAGGCGCGGCCGCAGGTCCCGGGCCCGGCGGTGCGCGGGCGGCGCCCGCGGGCCAGGGATGCGGGCGGCCCGCCGGACACCCGGCGGGCCGCCCGCAACCGGCTTCGGCAGCCGGCGGGACACCCGGCGCGCCACCGGTCAGTCCCCGGCGCCGGCTCCCCCTGCGTACGGGCGCGTTCGGAGGTCCGCCGGCACGGTGGGCGGCGCGGGGCGCGGCCCGGCCCGCACGGAGCCCGGGGCGGCGAGGCCGCCGGGGCGACCGGCGCCCTGCCGCTCCAGGTCGTAGGGGCGGGGGAACGGCGGCGGCCGGGAGGGGACGTACGCGGTCCGCGCCACCGCACCGCGCTCGTGCGCCGCGGCGTTCATGGCCCGGGCGCCGGTGTCGCCCCAGTGCCCCGTGGCGACCCGCCGGTCGAGGGCGTGGACCGCCGCCAGCGCCTCGTCCCGGGTGAAGGCGCAGTGTCCGGCCCTGCGCACGTAGGTCTGGCGCAGCAGTGACGAGGAGCCGGACGCACGGGCGCTGTCGGCGTAGGCCCGCTCGTTCTGCACGGGGACGAGGCCGTCGTGGACGGTGTGCACGTCCAGCTGCGGCTTGGTGAGCCGCCCCGAGTACGAGGAGGTCCGCGCCATGAAGCCGACGGCCGAACCGTCGGCGTCCAGGCGGGGCGCGTGGCCGAGCGCGGACAGGTCCGCTGCCAGCGACAGGCCCGCCGACCTGTACAGGGCCCTGGCCTCCTCGCGGTGCGGGGAGCGGGCCAGCATGGCCGAGTAGTCGACGCCGGAGTTCCAGGACATCGAACCGCCGGCGTGCGACTCGGCGTCCCGGCGCCACCGCGTGGTGGAGGGGATCAGCGTCCCGGAGACGATCGCGTACTGGTTCGCCTCGGTGGTCGCCCAGTCGCCCGGTCCGGGCTGCCGCTGATCCGGCGCGTTGTACCCGGCGACGCCCGCGAGCGCGGCGGCCAGCGCGATCCGGGCCCGGCCCCACGGGGTGCGCTGCGCGCGGGCGGTCGCCGAACCGAGGGCCGCGGCCGAGGCGTCGGCCTGTGCCGGGTCCCGGAACCCGGTGAGCCGGATGCCGCTGCCCGGCGCCAGCAGGGTGCGCAACGCGAAGGACAGGTCGAGCTGGTTGTTCCAGCGGGCGACGCCGCCGGCCACCGTGCCGCACGTGGACAGCGACCCGTCGATCCGGTCGCCGTACTCCTCGGCGAGCTTCGTGGTGATCATCCCGCCGAGCGACTCGCCCCAGGCGAGGGTCCGCCGGGCCGGGCCGAAGAGGTCCTCGAACGCAGTGAGCGTCGCGATCTGGTCGCCGACCGCGCTGTCCACCACCCAGCCGGGCGAGACGTACGAGGAACCGATCAGGGCGTACCCCTCGTCGAGCAGCAGCTCCCGGGTGTCCCCCCAACCCGGCGCGTCCTTCGCCGGGTTGGGCGGCTCCCGGCCGGGCTCGACGGTCACCATGCCGTGGCCGAACAGCAGCACGGTGCCGTTCCAGCGGGCCGGCACCTCCATGAGGTAGGTGGCGCCGTCCCGGAGCGTGCCGGCCGCCTTCCACCCGGAGGGTGCCTTTCCGCGGGCGGACCCGCCGCCGCTCACCGCCGCGGTCACCAGAAGCAACGCTCCGAGGATCGTGGCGAGGAGAGCACGCCGTCTGCGACGTGATCCGGTCATGGGGGCCTCCGTGTCGGTGGGGGGGCGGACGGAGATGGACGCCCGGCGGGTCGCCCCGGCGGGTGGTCACGCGCTACGTATCCGATAGCCAATCAGGTGATGCTTTGAACGGGCGTACGGAGATGGGGCGCTGGGAACAGGACACCCCCGCCGGTGTGCCCGCCCGGCCCGCGGACCGGCAAGGGCGGGCAGGGGTGTTCCGGGCGGGGCCCTCAGAGAGTGCGGAGGCGGTGCCTCGGCCCTCAGAAGGTGCGGAGGCGGTGCCTCATGGCCGGTGCTCCGCCCGCCCGGACGGTACGGCCAGGCGCGCGCTGTGCAGTTGCGCGAGGAGACCGGCCACGTCCTGCTTGGCGTGCGGGGCGGCCGGCGGGTGCGTGGCGGCCAGGTGGCCGGCGGCCTCCTCCGGGTTCGCGCCGTCGAGCAGCGTCCGCACCACCAGCGCCGCGCTGGCGTTGAGCTGCCAGTAACGTCCGGTGGCGCGGTCCCACAGCACCATCCCGCCCGCCGTGGCCACCGCGCTGACGTGCGGGTACAGGGTGAGCGGGGCCCCGGCCGGCCGGGGGACCCGGCGCCCGGGACGGCCCGCGCCGGCCGCCGGTCGCCGCGTGCCGGGGCGCGGGATGCCGGAGGGCACGGCTGCGGGGCGAAGGCCGACGGGGACGCGCTCCGCGGGCCGGGCCGTGCGCTGCTCGGCGGCGAGGGCGCGCAACCAGCTCTCGCAGGCCAGCGTCGCGTCCAGCTCCGCGGCGCCGGGCGGGCCGGCGCCCGGCCGGAGCAGCGCCTGCCGTACCTCCGCGTCGTCGACGAGGCCGTGCCGGGCCAGCTCCGAACCGTCGAACAGCGCCAGCAACTCGGCCCGGTGCCGGAGCAGTCCGGCCGCCGCCTCCGCGGACCGCCCGAAGCCCGGCTCGCCCTCTGGCGCCCGGAGCAGCAACCCCTCGGGGACGGCGCCGCGCAGGGCCGCGGCCAGCAGCGGCTTGAACTCCCGGGGCGGGCAGCGCTCCTCCAGGCGCACCGCCAGCACCGCGCCGAGCACCTCGTCGTCCAGGTACGGCAGGGTGAACCGCATCCGGCCGGCCATGGTCAGGCGGTCGGCCAGGCGGGCCGCGGCGCCCGTCGCGCGGGCCCTCAGCAGCGCCTCGTGCTGGGCGCGTTGGGCGGCCAGCGGTGCCACCGGCTCGCGGGCCGCGGCGAGCAGCAGCCCGCGGGCGGCGTCGGCGGCGTCTCCCGTCACCCACCCGGGCAGCCGCGGCGGCGGCGACCATGTGAACGCGGTTCCCGATCCGCCCGGCCAGGGCGCGGTGAGGGCGGCGGCGTGGTCGCGCATCTCCCGGGCCGGGCTGCGGCAGTCCGCCAGCGCCCGCAGCGTGGCGGCCCACGGCCCCCGGGATCCGGCGCGCAAGCCGTGCAGGTGCCGCAGGGCGGTGCCCGGACGTGTCCGCACCAGATCGTGCACGTAGGTGCCGCCCGGCCGGAACAGTTCCTGGCCGCCGTGCCCGGCCAGGTGCACCCGGGAGCCCTCGGCCGCCATGGCGCGCGCCAGTTCGGCGAGCCGCGCCCGGCCGCGCAGCCAGGCGAACGGCTCGTCCAGGTCGGCCGAGGGCGCGTCGGGGCCGAGGCCGGCGAACTCCGGCGCCATGGCCGCGAGGGGGGCGGCCCGGTGCCGGGCTGCGGGCAGGGTAGCGGCGACCAGCGAGGCGTACCGGACGTGTTCGCCGCCCGGGCCCGGCTCCGCCCAGCGGTGGGTGACCAGTTCGGCCGGCCCCCGGGCGGCCAGGAAGGCGAGGCCCGCGGCCTCCACGCCGTCCGACAGGTCGACGCTGACCGTGCCCGACTCGGCGGTTCGGGCGGCCACCGCCGCGGCCAGCGCCTCCCGCACCAGCGGTGCGCCCTCCGCCAGCGCGAGCGCCGGATCCGGGGGCGTCCAGCGGCGCCGGGTGCTCGCGGAGCCGTCCGGTTCCAGCGCCAGCCAGTGGTCCCCGGGCACCGCGCGGACCCCGCGCCAGGGCGTCGACTCGTGGAGCGGGAACGGTGTGGTGCGCAGCGCGAGACGTAACGCCAGCCACGCCGGGTCCCAGTCGGCACCGGTCAGCCGGGCCAGGACGCGCGCCGAGTCCGCGCCGATCGCCGCCCCGCGGAACCGGCAGTGCACCATCCGCCGCACCGACGCCAGCGACCCCTGGGCGCGCACCCGGCCGCCCACCGACGCGACCAGATGGAAGCAGCCCGGCGCCGCGGAGACCACCGCCTGTGCTCCCTCCACCGACCGCACCCCGGCCAGCCGCCTGCTCAACGACGCGGCGGAGAGGGGGCAGAAGCCGATCACCGCCACCCGCGCCGAACCGGCCGCGGCGACCGTCACCCGGCCGTCCGGCCAGTGGCCCACCAGCCAGGGCCGCCCCGAGGCGTGCTCGACGATGTCGTCCGCGCGCGGCAGCAGCGCGCGGGCCGCGGGCAGGGCGCGGTCGCTGTCGGGCAGGACCACGAACCACTCACCCATGGCGCCCTGGAACCATCAGCCGAGACCCCTCTCGCCGTGCCGCACGTCTGTCGGATGCTCTGCCCCATTACGGTCGGTACACAAACGACGGAGGACGGTACCGGATTCGAAACCCCACGAAGAGGTGCAGACGAGGACTCGGCGCGAGCATTCCCGACCAAAGTGCCCCAGAACGCCACCGGCGCACACCCTCACCCGCACTCCCTGTGCGCTCCATCGGCGCCGGGACCGCCACGCAGGGTGAGTGCCGCAGGAGATCGACCGGGCTTCGTGCCGCGTGGTCCCCCAGGCCCGGGATCGCAGGTCCGGGATCGGCCGGCCTCTGCGCGGCCGGTGCTCGGCCGACCCGGTCGGCGCCCGCCCCCGCGTGGATTGCCAGGGAAGCAGTCACCTGTCAAAGTGGTGACATGGAGCATGCGTTTGTCTGCGGCAACCCCGCGCTCGACTTCCTGGTGACGCTCCGGGCCCGCCGTACGGCGCGCCTGGAGGTTCTCACATCGCCCGGCAGGCTCGTCGACTGGCACGTGGAGTCAGGGCTCGTCGACTCCGTCACGGCATGCCACGAGTTCGACCTCCAGCAGGCGGTGGGGGTGCGCGAGGCGATCTACGAGCTGGTGGGCGCCCGGCGGGCCGGTCAGGAGTACGGTGCGCAGGCGCTCGCCCTGGTGAACGGCGCGGCCCGGGTGCCCGCCGCGACACCGCAGCTCACCCCCTCCGGACGGTGGACGCAGGCGACCGCCGTGGAGGCCCTCTCCCTGGTGGCGCGGCACGCCGTCGAACTCCTCGGCGGGCCCGACGTCCCGCTGCTCAAGGAGTGCGGCAACCCCGAGTGCACCCGGATCTACATCGACCGCTCGCGCGGCATGCGCCGGCAGTGGTGCGGCATGGAGTCCTGCGGCAACAAGATCAAGGCGGCGGCGTACCGGGCGCGCAAGAAGCAGACCGGAGCGGCGGCGCTCGCCTGACCCGGGGCCTGCCGGAAGCCTGCCGGAGAGGTCGGCGCGAGCGCGGGCGGGCCGGTGCGCCGGTCCTCCCCGGCACCCCGCCCCGCCTGTGCGCCGGCCCTTCCTGGCGGCGTCACCTGACGAGCGGGTGACCTCTCGCGGGGCAGGCTTGCGCGCCTTCACGCGGCTTCGTGCGCCCTCCCGCCGCCCCACGCGCCCTCGTGCGGCTCCCCGGCTCGGCTCCGGTCGGCCCTCTGGCCAGATCCTTGCACATGTTGTCTTCGCGCCAGCGGCGCCCGGCAGGGGCCCGAGGGCACAGTGAGGCCCATGAACGTGCTCTGGATCCTGGCCCACCCCGACGCCCGGTCGCTGAACGGCTCCCTGCACCGCGCGGGGGTGGACGCGCTGACGGAAGCCGGTCACCACGTCGAGGTGTCCGACCTGTACGCCATGAAGTGGAATCCCGTGGTCGACCGGCAGGACTACGACCCGGACCACGGAGTGGAAGACTCCGCATGCGACATGGCCGGCGGCGAGCGGTTGCGCGTCGACCGGGCCTCGCAACGGGCCCTGGAGGAAGGCACCCTCAGCCCCGACATCCTCGCCGAGCAGGCCAGGCTCGACCGCGCCGATCTGGTCGTGGTGCAGTTCCCCCTGTGGTGGGGCGGGGTGCCCGCCATCCTCAAGGGCTGGATCGACCGCGTCTTCGTGCGCGGTTACGCCTACGGCATCCCCGATCCCGACCGGCCCGGACGCAGCCTGCGGTACGGGGCCGGGGGACTGGCGGGCAAGCGCGCGCTCGCCGTGGTGACGGTCGGCGCCGCCTCCGACGGCTACGGGCCGCGCGGCATCGACGGCTCCTTCGACGAGGTGCTGTTCCCGCTGCTGCACGGCACGCTCTTCTACACGGGCATGTCCGTCCTGCCGCCCGTCGTGGTCTACGGCGCCAACCACCTGTCAGACGAGCGCTACCGCGCCGCCGCCGCGGACCTCCGCACGCGCCTCGCCGAGGCGGAGACCGCGCAGCCCACGTACCGCACGCAGAACAGCGGCGACTACGACGACGCCATGGTGCTGCGGCCCCACGTGGCGGACGGCGGCAGCGGGCTGGGCGCGCACCGCGCATAACGGCGCGGTGCGCGCCGCCGAGGCCGGTCCGGGCTCATTGCCAGCGTTCCGCCGATCGCTTAGCTTCGTGTACGTGCATACCGGGATGCGACTGACCGCTCGCCTTCATGTCGACCTGAGCAGGTCGGCCAGCGCGCTGTGTCGTTGCTGTCGCCCGGCGCACCGGCCCGGCGCCTGATCGTCTTCGCCGCCTGATCCGGGCCGCATCGCCTGATCCCGGCCGCATCACCTGATGCCGGCCGCGTCGCCCGGTCCCGGCACCATCACCTGAAGCCGGCCCGTCTCCTGACGCACGCTCACTCCGCCGATGCGCCGGATCCAGGAGCCCTGCGGACCGACCCCCACGTGCGCCTGCGGGCCTGCGCACCGAGCGGTTGCCAGGTCCCGTACCGCCGTCTGCCGTCTGCCGTCTGCCGTCTGCCGTCTGCCGTCTGCCGTCTGCCGTCTGCCGTCTGCCGTCTGCCGTCTGCGCGCGACTGCCGCGTACGACGCACTTCCCACGCGATTCGGAGCCCTCGTATGAGCCCGGAATTCCTCTGGTACATCCCCAACACCGTCGAGCCCGGCCACCGCGGCGACGACACGAAGGACGGGTGGGGAACCCTCGACTTCTCCACCGAACTGGCCCGTGCCGCCGAGGACCACGGCTGGGGCGGTGCCCTCATCGGCACCGGCTGGGGCCGCCCGGACACGTTCACCGTGGCCACCGCCCTCGCGGCGCGCACCACCACGTTCAAGCCCCTGGTGGCGGTGCGCCCCGGATACTGGCGCCCCGCGCACTTCGCCAGCGCCGCGGCCACGCTCGACCGGCTCAGCGGCGGCCGGCTGCTCATCAACATCGTCAGCGGCCTGGACAACGGCGGCGCGTACGGGGACGGGCAGGGCGACCCGGCCCGCCGCTACGACCGCACGAAGGAGTTCCTCCAGCTCGTGCGGCGGCTGTGGACCGAGGAGAACGTGACGTTCCGGGGGGAGTTCTTCGGCGTCGAGGGCTCGACGCTGAGCCCGCGGCCCTTCGGCGCCGACGACGGGCGCACCCCGCGGCTCTACTTCGGCGGCGCCTCGGAGGCGGCGGAGCGGGTCTCGGCCACGGAGGCCGACGTCCAGTTGTTCTGGGGAGAGCCGCTTGAGGGCGTGGCCGAGCGGATCGACCGCCTCAGGTCGCTGAGCGCGATCCTCGGACGGACCCACGCCCCGCTGGAGTTCGGCCTGCGGATCACGACCCTGGTCCGCGACACGACCGAGCAGGCCTGGCACGACGCCGAGGCGAAGGTCGCGAGGATGGCCGACCGGAGCGGTTCCCTGCTGTCCGGCCCGCGGCGCCGGGCGGTCGGCCAGCGGCGGCTGCACGATCTCGCGGAGCGCGGCGAGGTGCTCGACTCCTGCCTCTACACCGCTCCCGGACGCTTCGGAGGCGGCGGCGCGGGCACCACCTGGCTGGTCGGCTCCCCGGACGACGTCGCCACGGCCCTGCGGAGGTACGGCGAGCTGGGCATCACCCACTTCGTGCTCTCCGACACCCCCTACAAGCCGGAGGTCGTCCGCATCGGCGACCAGCTGCTCGGACGGCTCCGCGAACGGGTGCCGAACTGAGGGTCCGGGACCGAGGACTTCGGCGCGGCGGAACCTACAATGGGGTGGGTTCCGGTGCCGCCGGACGGGAGCCCGGAGCCGGCCCCGGTCCGGCACATGTTCGGACGCACAGGGGGAGCGCCGGCCACGGCGAGGGGCGGCACGCCAATGCACTCCGGAGGACAGGCATGGTCGTACGACTGACCAAGGGCGGGAACGTATCCCTGACCAAACAGGCCCCCGGGCTGACCGCGGTGACCGTGGGCCTCGGATGGCAGCCGGGACAGCCGGCCCCCGGCGGTCCCGAGGCCGGCGCACTGCTGTGCGGCCAGGACGGGCGGGCCCTGTCCGCCCGGCACGTCGTCTTCCTCGACAACCTCACCAGCCCGGACGGCTCGGTCCGCCACGCGGGAAGCGGCGCCGCGGCGGCGGGTGGGGACGACGAGCAGATCGAGGTCGACCTCGCGCGCGTGCCCGAGGAGGTCGACAAGGTCGTCTTCGCGGTGTCCTTCCCCGGCTCCGGTGCCGCCGGCCTCGGCTTCGGCCAGGTCCAGAGCGCGCACGTGCGCGTGGCCGACGGGGACGGCGGCGCCGAACTGGCCCGCTACGACCTCGACGGCCGGGGCCTGACGGTGGAGACCGCCGTCGTCTTCGGCGAGCTGTACCGGCACGGCGCCGAGTGGAAGTTCCGCGCGATCGGGCAGGGCTACACCACGGGGCTCGCGGGCATCGCGGCCGACTACGGCGTCGAGATCCCGAGCCGGGCCCCCGCGCCCGCCGCCCCCCGCCCGGCGGATGCCTTCCCGTCCCAGCCGCAGACCGGGGCCGTCCCGCCCGGGGCGGTCCCGGGCCCGCCCGCGTTCGACGGCCCGGTCTCGCCCCCGCCGCCCCCGCACTCCGGGACCGGACCCGCGCCGGCCGGGCCCGCCACCTTCGTGCCGCCGGCGCCCGGCGCTCCGGGGCCGCAACCGGCGGGGTACACCCCGGCAGCCCCGCCGCCGGCCGGCCAGCCCATGCTGTGCTTCTTCGACCCCTCCCACGGCCCGGCCGCGGGACCGGTGCTGTGGTCGCCGCAGTGGGGCACGCCCCGGCCCGTCGACGCCTGCAACGCCTGCGCGCAGCGCGTGCAGACGACGGCGCCCCCGTACTACACGCCGGCCCAGGAGGGCTACCCGCAGCCGCAGCCGGGCTACCCGCAACCGGGATATCCCCAGCCGGGATACCCCCAGTCCGGCTATCCGCAGGGAGCCCCGTACGGGTACCCGCAGCAGGGCTACCCCCACCAGGGCTACCCGGGCCACCACGGCGACCACCACTACGGCGGCCACCACGGCGAGCACGGAGGCCGCAGGTTCGGCGCGGGCGCGCTCATCGGGGCCGGCGCCGCGGGGCTGATCGGCGGTGCGCTCCTCAACGAGGCGTTCGACGACGACGATCCGGACGTCGTCGTCGAGGACTACGACTTCGGGGAGTGACACCCCGCGGAGTGACACCCCCCGGTGTGGCGCGGCAGCCGCGGGCCGCCGCGCCACGGAAGGGGACCGTCAGCCGCTCACGGAGGTGATGTTCGAGCTCCCGCTGCTCTGGTAGCCCTCCGTCGCGAGGATCATGTAGTACGCGAAGCTGCCCAGCCGCATCCCGTACCGGCTCCACGCGTCGAAGTGGTTGCCCGTGGTGATCGTGCCGCCCGTCCGCTTCGACTGCCGGACGCTCCAGTACTGGTTGAACGTCTTGGTGCCCTCGACGGACGGGGCGTTGTACCGCGTCGTCTGGTAGACGTCGTACGTGCCGCCGTCGCTGGACACCGTGCCCTTGTACGTCCCCGTGGGCCGGTAGGTGCCCCAGTTGTCGACGATGTAGTACTCGACGAGCGGGTTCGAGGTCCAGCCGTAGAGGGCCAGGTAGGCGTTGCCGGACGGGTTGAAGCTGCCCGAGTAGTTCACGTTCCGGCGCCCGCCGTTGCTCCAGCCCTTGCCGCAGACGAAGTTCCCGACGTTGGACCACTGCGTGCTGTAGGCGCCGCCGGACTTCAGGGTCATGGAGACCTGGCCGCCGCCGTCGGTCCAGAACGAGTAGTAGAAGCCGTTGTTGGTGCCGGTCTGGTTGGTGCTGATGGTCGTGTCCGCGTAGGCGGTGCCGGGCACGACCAGCCCGGTCGTGACGAGTGCCAGAGCGCCTGCGCGGCCGATGAGGCTCCGGCGGCTGATCGGCTGTGCGGGGCCGTCGTTCGTGTGCATGCTTCCTCCTCATGAGGGCTGGCGGGGGACGCCAGGCAGCGTGATACGACCCGGCGGGCATGCCGGTGGTCAGGGTGATGCGACCCCGCACGCGGGCGTCGTGCGACGCGGCGTGGCGGGGGCGGGGCATGCCGGTCGCCGAGCGGTCGACGACCGGGGGAGCGGGTCGCGGCTCGTGACCCGGATCGGCAGCTGGTCAGGTCTGCCGATGCCGACAGTGTTGGCCTGAGCCATGAACCTGTCAACAGTTCCCGCAACAATTGCGAAAACCGCATTCTGGCCAGGAGTCACGCGAGGGTGAATGGTGCCTGGTCAGATACCTGTCCCCTCACCGGCCTTGCAGGTCGATCGACGGATGAGGCGGAGTGGGAGATCGTGATTGGCGGTACCTGCATCGAAAGCTGTCGAAAGTTTCGCGATCCCTTGAGGGAGGCCGGGAGACACGCGCTCGGTGCGGAGACCCGTTCGCGTCAGGCGTGCCGAACGCCGCCCGGGCCGCGCGTCCGGAACAGGACCAGGGCCGCGGCGGCGCACGCGAGGAGGACCAGGGCGCACAGGAGCATCGCCATGTGCAGGCCGCTGGTGAATCCGCTGTGGGAGGCGTCGTTCAGGGCCCGGCGCGTGGCGGCGGAGACGTGGGCCGCCTGGCCCGGATCGGCCTGCCCGGCGTGGATCGCGGTCGACACCGCCACCCGGGCCGAGGTGTCGAGGCGGTCGAACGGCGCGGCGACGGCCGCCCGCTGGCGGGCGTACAGGATGGCGCCGAGCACGGCGATGCCCATGGTGGCGCCGATCTGCCGGCACGTGTTGTGCAGGGCGGCGGCGGTGTTGACGTGGTGCGGGGGCACGCTGGAGACCGCCACGTTGCTCATGGTCGAACTCATCAGACCGCATCCGATGCCGACCAGCGACAGCCGCCATTCCAGATCCGCGAGGCCCGGCCTGGGTGCCTCGGTGGCCAGCGCCAGGCACCCGGCGGCCGTCACGAGCAGTCCGGTGACGAGGACGCTCCGGCCGCCCACGCGTGCCGTCAGCCTCCCGGCCACGGGCGCGAACGCGGCCATGCACGCGGTCAGCGGCAGGAAGAGCACTCCGGTGGTCAGGGCGGAGTACCCCTGCTGCTGTTGCAGGTCGAGGCTGTAGAAGAACAGCACGCCGAAGAGGGTCAGGAAGTACGCCAGTCCGGCCGCGTTGGCCGCCACGAAGCCGCGCACGCGCCACAGTTCGAGCGGCATCAGCGGGTGGCCCCCGCGCCGCGCCACGAGATGCTCGGTGCCGAGGAAGAGCCCCGCGCCGGCCGCGGCGGCGACGAGCGCCCCGGTGATCCTGGGCGAGCCCCACCCGTACGTACCGGACTCGATCAGCCCGTACACCAGGGCCGTCAGCGTGAGCACGCCCAGGACGATGCCGGCGAAGTCCACCGGGGGAGCCTGCCCCGGCCGCCCGTGACGGGCGGCGGGCACCACGCGGTACCCCAGCGCCAGCGTGACCACGGCCAGGACGAGCACGAGGGCGAAGCCGGCCCGCCAGTTCGCGACGGTGAGCGCGAGACCGCCGAGGACGGGGCCCGCGGCGAGGCCTATGCCGGCGACCCCGGCCCAGATCCCCACCGCCCGCGCCCGCGCGGAGGGCTCGGTGTACTCGGTGACCACGATGGCCAGCGTCTGGGGGAGCATGACGGCGGTGCCGAGGGCCTGGATGGCACGCGAGACGAGCAGCACGGACGTGGTCGGGGACACGGCGCACAGCAGCGAGCCGAGCAGGAAGGCGGAGACGCCGACGAGGAACGTGCTGCGCCGGCCCAGCCGGTTGCCGAGCGCGCCGCCCGGCAGCAGGAGGCTGGCGTAACCGAGGGTGTAGATGTCGGCGACCCACTGGAGTCCGGTCACCGACGTGTGCAGCGAGCTGCCGATCTGCGGCATGGTCACGTTGACCAGGGTCGAGTTCAGCATGGAGAGCATGAGGCCCAGGCACATGGCGAAGAGCACCAGCCCGGCTCCCCTGACGGGCGCCCCGGCCGCCGGTGCCTCCGCATCGGACGCACCCGCACCGGGCGCCCCCGCGCCGGCCCGCCCGCCAGGGGCGGGAGCCTCGCCGGAAGCGCGCCGGGGATCGGCCGGTATGTGTCGGGGCCCGGCCGGGCCGTCCTCTTCGACGTTCACCGCTGCCCTCCCTTCTCCGCTGCCGTCGCACGCCTGAGCTGCGCCGCCTCGATAAAGTTAGGCTAACTATAAAACGGTCGCCGGATGGCCCCGAAGCCCGGTCCCACCCCCGGCCGTCATGCCAGGCTGTACGCGGGAGGCACCACATGGGCGATCAGGAACGTGACCCGAGGCACGGGGACCCGGACCCCGGGGACCTGGCTGCCTACCTGCGCCCGCGGTTCCTGCGGATCAGCCAGGCCATGCGCCGGGACACGCAGGGCCTCGCGGTGACCATCACCCAGGGGGCCGTGCTGAGCCTGCTGCGCGCCGGCCCGTGCGGCGTGGGGGAGCTGGCCCGTGCGGAGGGGGTCCGTCCGCCGAGCATGACCCAGATCGTCAACCGCATGATCGAGCTCGGGTGGGTGACGCGCAGCGGACCGGCCGTGCGCGGCAGCCAGGTGGAGATCACCGAGCTGGGCCAGAAGGTCTGGGCCGACGTCACCCGGGAACGCGTGGCACTGCTGGCCGCACGCGTGGAGGCGCTGTCGGCCGACGACCAGCGCACGCTCCGCGCCGCCCTTCCCGTCCTGGACAGGCTCTTCGGCCCGCCGATCTCCTAGGCGCGGCCCCTTGCGAGGCGAACGAAGAGTCCACCGGGCCCCGTTCGGGACCCGGTGGATCGGTGCGGGGTCTCCAGCCGGACGGTTCGACAGGCGGGCTCGACAGGCGGGCTTGACCGGTCTGCTCAGCCGGTCTGCTTAACCGACCAGCTCGGCCGGTCTGCTCGGCCGGTCTGCTTGACCGGTCTGCTCAGCCGGTCTGCTCAGCCGGCCGTGTCCGGCCGGTCGATCAGCCGAAGTTGACGTCGCTGCATATGAAGTACGTCTGGTCGAGGTGCGACGCCTGCCAGATGGTGTAGACGATGTGGTGGCCGGTGCGGCCCGGGGCGCTGGCGCTGAAGGTGTAGTCCGTGGCCGGCGCGTACCTGCCGGTCTTCGTCACCTGCTCCAGGTCGCTCCACTTCAGCGACTGGCTGGTCGGGTCGTAGCCCTGCTTGGTGACGTACACCAGGAAGTAGTCGGCGCCGTGGCTGGCCTGGTCGTGCAGGCGCAGGCTGAAGTTGCTGCCGACGTTCGTGGTGGTCCAGCGACCCGGCACGTCCAGCGAGTTGGCCAGGCCGCCCTGCGCGTGGCCGGCGCTGCACAGCTGGCCGTCGGGGATGTTCTGCTGGAACTTGCCGGCCAGGTTGTCCCGGTACAGGCTCATCCAGTTCCACATGGTGTTGGGGTTGGCCTGGAAGGCCTGCCAGCACATGGGGTCTTCCTGCTCCATGGCCGGGTTCATGTGGTCGCTGCCCCAGCGCTCGTAGCAGCCGTAGCTGCGGGAGGCGGGGTCCACGACCGAGCCGTGGGCTCCGGCGGGGCTCATGAACAGGGTCAGCAGGCCGGCGATCGCGGCCAGCATGGGTGCTGCCACCCGTAGCGCCCAGCGGTGGGGGGAGGTGTGAGAGTGCATGGTCGGTCTCCGTCTTCCGGTAAGGAACGGGGGGTTTCCGGCGACTCATGGGAGCGCTCCCAAGATTACGGGGACTTTACCCGAGGACATGTCGCCGTAACAGCGCCTCCAGGCCAGATTCGTGCACCCGTTCGCCGG
Organism: Streptomyces sp. TS71-3; assembly: GCF_018327685.1. NCBI lineage: Bacteria > Bacillati > Actinomycetota > Actinomycetes > Kitasatosporales > Streptomycetaceae > Streptomyces > Streptomyces sp. TS71-3. The sequence continues at coordinate 3,688,703 of NZ_BNEL01000001.1, forward strand.
CATCGCGCGCCCCGGGCGCCCCTTCGTTCCCGCGGCGGACCGCACCGGTATGCCGCGTCTGCGGACGAACGGATGTCAGGGGTACGGCCTGTCCTCGGGCCGCACGGAATCCGCCGGTGCGGCGCGTCTCCGTAGGACGGCCGGAATCATCTCCCCGGCGCCGCGGGGGAGCTGGCGCGCCAGAACGAGACCGGGGGCATCGAACGACGTCGAGCCGCAGAACGACATCGGGCGCGTCGAACGGCATCGGCGCGCCCGAACGACATGGGCAAGCTCGAACGACGGCGAGTGCCCCGGAACGGCATCGGGCGCGCCCGACGACGTCAGGCGCGCCCGAGTGCCGTGACCGTCAGGCCGCGGACCCGTGCGGATCGGCCGTTCCGGGCAGTGCCCGGGCGGTGCGCCGCTTCTCGCTCGGCCAGCGGACGTCGTGGACCCAGTTCAGCTTCTCGAAGATCCAGATGAGGCGGGCCGCGATGTCCAGCTGCCCCGGCAGCACGCCGTGGCGCGCGCAGGTGGGGTCGGCGTGGTGCGAGTTGTGCCAGCTCTCGCCGAACGACAGCAGCGCGAGCGGCCAGAAGTTGGTGGCCTTGTCGCGGCTGGCGAACGGGCGCTTGCCCGCGACGTGGCAGATCGAGTTCACCGACCAGGTGACGTGGTGCAGCAGCGCCATCCGCATCAGGCCGGCCCAGAAGAACCCGGCCAGCGCACCGCTCCAGGTGCCGGTGACGAGGCCGCCGACCAGCCCCGGGCCCAGCAGCGAGACCGCGGTCAGCAGTCCGAAGAGCCGGCCGATGAGCTGCATGTCGGGATCGGCGGCGATGTCGGGGGCGAACCTCTCGCGGTTGCTCAGCTCGCGCTTCAGCATCCACCCGATGTGCGCGTGGACGAGCCCCTTGAGCAGGGCCCGGGTGTCGTTCCCGTAGCGCCAGGGGGAGTGCGGGTCGCCCTCGCGGTCGGCGAAGGCGTGGTGGCGGCGGTGGTTGGCCACCCACTGGACCGGCGAGCCCTCGACGCCCAGCGAGCCGGCGATGGCCAGGGCGATCCGCAGGCCCCGCCGCGCCTTGAACGAGCGGTGCGTGAAGAGGCGGTGGTAGCCCATGGCGATGCCGAGGCCCGACACCAGGTAGGTGACCACGGCCATGCCGAGGTCCAGGGCGTTCACGCCCCATCCCCACGCGAGCGGCACGGCGACGAGCAGGCAGATCGGCGGCCCGATGACGAAGAGCCACATCGCCACCCCGGCCGCCGCGTTCTGTGGTTCGTCGAGCAGAGGCCTGGCCCCGGCGGCGGTGTCAGGCGCGGTGTCGGTCGCGGTGGCGGCGTCGCGTTCTGCGACGGCCTGTTCAGGACGGACATCCTCGTGCTGGCTCATCGGTTCCTCGCCGTCGCTAGAGCCTTTTCGGACGTGGTGCCGGACCGATCGGGGGCACGCGCGCGCGTGCGCGATTTCGAGCGCACCCGGCGGCCTCGGGCACACGATGGCATCGGACGGCATCCGCACAGTTCGCCGCCGATGGCCAGGGTGTGAACGCCGCGGAAGTAAAAGCGCCTCGCCGCCTGGTGCAAGCCCAGAACGGCCGGATCCGTGCGATGCACGCGCGGTACCCGTGCGACGGACACGGCGGCATCCAAGCGGCGGATGCGCGGCATCCGTGCGATGGACGCGCGGGCATCCGTGCGATGGACGCGCGGGCATCCGTGCGATGGACGCGCGGGCATCCATGAGACGCACGCGCGGGCATCCGTGCGACGGACGCGCAGGCATCCATGAGACGCACGCGCAGCACCCGCGCGATGGACGCACGCGACGGTGCATCCCTAACGTCGGGCCCATGCATCCCGAAACGACCCGCGTCGCCGCGGAGCGCCTCGCCGAAGAGCGCCACCTCATCCGCTACAGCGGCCACGCCGCGTTCACCCCGGAGGTCATCGCCCGCGCCGCGGGCACGTCGGTGTTCACCGAGAGCGGCCGTGAACTGCTCGACTTCACCTCCGGCCAGATGAGCGCGATCCTCGGGCACTCCCACCCGGCGATCGTCGCCACGGTCCGCGACCAGATCGCCCTCCTCGACCACCTCCACAGCGGCATGCTCAGCCGCCCGGTCGCCGAGCTCTCCCGCCGGCTCGCCGAGACCCTGCCCGACCCCCTGGAGAAGGCGCTCCTGCTGACCACCGGGGCGGAGGCGAACGAGGCCGCGGTGCGGATGGCCAAGCTCGTCACCGGCCGCCACGAGATCGTCTCGTTCGCCAGGTCCTGGCACGGGATGACCCAGGCCGCCGCGAACGCCACCTACAGCGCGGGCCGCAAGGGCTACGGACCCGCCGCGCCCGGCAACTTCGCGCTGCCGGTTCCGGACCGCTTCCACCCCGACGTCGTCGACGCCGACGGCTCGCTCGACTGGCCGCGCCAGCTCGACCTGGGCTTCGACCTCATCGACGCCCAGTCGGTCGGCAGCCTCGCCGCGTGCCTGGTGGAGCCGATCCTCAGCTCCGGCGGCGTCATCGAGCTCCCGCCCGGCTACCTCGCCGCCCTGGCGCAGAAGTGCCGGGAACGGGGCATGCTCCTGATCCTCGACGAGGCCCAGACGGGGCTGTGCCGCACCGGCGACTGGTACGCCTTCGAACACGACGGCGTCGTCCCGGACATCATCACGCTCTCCAAGACGCTCGGCGCGGGTCTGCCGCTGGCCGCCGTGCTGACCAGCCCGGAGATCGAGCAGGAGGCGCACGAGCGGGGGTTCCTGTTCTTCACCACCCACGTCAACGACCCGCTGCCGGCCGCCGTCGGCAACACCGTCCTCGACGTCCTCGCCCGCGACCGCCTCGACGAGCGTGCGCGCCTGCTCGGGACGGCCCTGCGCTCCCAGCTCGACGGGATCGCCGCCCGCCACGAGGTCGTCGGGGACATCCGCGGACGCGGGCTGCTGCTGGGGGTGGAACTTGCCGGCGACCGGGTTCTGGGCACCGGCGGCGCCGACCGGCTCGGCGCGGCCGTCACCCGGCGCTGCTTCGAACTCGGGCTGCACATGAACATCGTCCAGTTGCCGGGAATGGGAGGCATCTTCAGGATCGCGCCGCCGCTGACCGCGAGCGACGAGGAGATCGCACGCGGCACCGCCATCCTCGACGAGGCGCTCACCGACGCCGTCCGGGGCCTCTGAGGCCACCGGGGCGCCCGGGGCCGCGGGGACACGACACGGAGGGCCCCGAGACGTCTGAGGTCCCGAGGCCCTTGCAGCCCCGAGGGCTTCGGGGCCGCCGCCACCCGGGCGTCCGGTCGGCGACCGTCGGCCTGTCAGCCCGCCGCCGGGCCCGGCGCGGGGGAGCGGACCAGCCGGACGAAGGGGATCCGCTCACCGGCGCGGCGGAAGGAGTCCTCGCTGCCGTCCACCTCGAAGCCCATGAACGCGCACAGGCGCCGGGCGACGCGCGGGTGCCGAGGGGCGTAACGGGCCATGATCCGGCCGCCCTCCTCCGCGGAGAGGAAGTGCGCGGTGACGGGGACGCGGTGGCTGCCGACCTGGATCGTGGTCCGCGGGGACTCCTTCAGGTTCCGGTACCAGTCCGCCGTCGGGCCGAATCCGGAGGCGAGCGTCCAGGCGGGCACCTCGCGGTCCAGGGCGACCACTTCGAGCACGACGGTGCGATCGAGGCCGGAGACCCGGCCGGTGTGGTGCAGCACGAGGAGCCGGTTGCCGAACAGCGGTCCGAGGCCCGCGCGGTACATCAGGAGCGGGAGCCGCGCCATCCGCCGGCGCCAGCCGGCCGGGCGTGCGGGCCGCCAGCCCTCTCCCTGACTCCCCGCCATCGCCGTCCTCTCCCCGTTGCCTGCGTCCCTGGCGCGCGGAGTCCGCCCCCGGACCCGCCCGGGAGCGGTCCGGCACGCCTCGGGTACCGAGCCCTGGCACAGCACGGGGCGCGGGGGAAGCCGGAGGGCACGCCGCTCGCCGATCCCGTCTCCCCCCGCCGTTCCCCCGCAGTCGCCCGCGCCCACCGGGTAAGAACCCCCGCCCGCCGCGCGCGAATGGAGACGGAAGGCCGGTCTGACGGTGTGTCGGTCCTCGCGGGACCCGGCCGCCGCCGGCCGCCGCGGACTCGACCGCCTCCGCCCCGGCGCTTCCGGTAACGACCCCTGCGCGACACGAAGGAGCCCCACGTTGCCCACCCCCCAACCGGCCACCCCCCACCCCCACACGCCCCCGGACCGCCGGATCCCCACGCTGGCGCTGCGGACCGGCCGGCTGGTGAGCCGGTACGGACTGGTCCTCGTCCTCATCTGGTTCGGCGCCGGCAAGTACGTGAAGATGGACAGCCGGGTCCTCATCGAGCACAGCCCCCTGATGAGCTGGATCTACGACGTCCTCGACGTCAAGACCGTGGCCGTCCTGCTGGGCACCATGGAGATCGTCGCGGGCGTCCTGCTGGCCCTGCGCCCCCTCTGGCCGAGGCTGTCCGCGCTCGGCAGCCTCCTGTCGATCGTGCTGTTCCTCGGCACCCTCAGCTTCCTGTTCACCAGCCCCGGCGTGATCCACAGCGTCTCGAACGGCCTTCCGGTGCTGTCCGCGCAGCCCGGCCAGTTCCTCATGAAGGACATCGTGCTGATGGGCGTCGCCATCTGGACCCTCGGCGACGCGTGGGCGGGCTCCCTGACGGGAGGTCACGAGACCTCTGCCGCCCTTCCGGAGAGCGGTCCGGACCTCGCGGCCGTCGCGGACGGCGGTGGCAGCCGGACCGGTCACCCGTACGGTCCGTAACTTCACCCTCCGGTCATCGTCACCATGTCCGGGCGTCAGATTCACTCCAGAACATCTTGCTGACGAGCCCTGCCCCTCTACCCCACGAGGATCGACATGGGAAGATCAGCAAATCCGGTATCCCGTAGGGATGTCGTGCGGCTCGGGGGCGCGGGCGCCGCCGCCGTGCTGCTCGGCACCGGAGTCTGGAGCGCCTCCTCCGCTTTTGCCGCTCCCCGGACCGGCGACAACCCCTTCACGCTCGGCGTGGCCTCGGGTGATCCGCTGCCCGACGGCGTCGTGCTGTGGACGCGGCTGGCCCCGGACCCGTTCGCAGCGGACGGCGCGGGCGGCATGCCCCCGAAGCCCGTCCGGGTGGAGTACGAGGTGGCCGGGGACGAGAGGTTCCGTTCCGTGGTCCGGCGCGGGAGCGTGGTGGCCACGCCCGAGCTCGCGCACTCCGTCCACCCCGAGATCCACGGCCTCGCCCCGGACCACGTGTACTTCTACAGGTTCCGTACCGGCGGCGCGATCTCCCCGGTCGGCCGGACCAGGACGGCGCCCGCGACGCACGCCCGGCTCCGCTCGCTCAACTTCGCCTTCGCGTCCTGCCAGGCCTGGCAGGACGGCTTCTACACCGCCTACGAGCACATGGCGGCCGAGGACCTCGACCTCGTCGTGCACCTGGGCGACTACATCTACGAGTCGGGCGTGGGCACCAACAAGCGCGGCGCCACGGTCCCCGCGCAGTTCACCACCGAGACCTTCGACCTGCCGCGCTACCGCCTCCAGTACGCGCTCTACAAGGCGGAGGCCCCGCTCCAGGCGGCCCACGCCGCGTTCCCGTGGGTCAACGTCAACGACGACCACGAGGTCGAGAACAACTGGGCCGGCGACATCTCGCAGGTCGACAAGGAGCCCGACCAGGACCCGGCGGTGTTCCGGCAGCGCCGGGCTGCGGCGTTCCAGGCGATGTACGAGCACCTGCCGTTCCGCAGGGCCCAGATGCCCACCGGGCCCGACATGCGCCTGCACCGCAGGCTGACCTACGGCACACTCGCCGACTTCACCATCCTCGACACCCGCCAGTTCCGCGACGACCAGCCGTGCGGGGACACCGAGTCGGCCGACTGCACCGCGCGGTTCGACCCGAACGTCTCCATCCTCGGTGCCGAGCAGCGGGAGTGGCTGCTGGCGGGCTTCGGCTCCTCCAGGGCGCGGTGGCAGATCCTGGGCAACCAGGTCGCCATGGGCCAGACCGACCTGGATCCGAGCCCCGACGTCACGAAGGTGTGGGACGACCCGTGGGACGGCTACGTGGCCGACCGCAACCGCGTGCTCGGCGCCGCCCAGGACCAGGGCGTGCGCAACCTCGTGGTCGTCACCGGCGACCGCCACCAGAACTACGCTTGGGACCTCAAGCGCGACTTCGCCGACCCCGACTCGCCCACGGTGGCCAGCGAGTTCGTCGGCACGTCCATCGCCACCGGCGCGGACGGCGCTGACATGAACGCGGACGGCCAGAACCTCCTGGCGTCCAACCCGCACATGAAGTTCTTCAACGGGCAGCGCGGCTACGTCCGCGTGAACGTCACGCCCGAGCGGCTGCGCAGCGACTTCCGGGTGGTGCCCTACGTGACCACCCCCGGCGCGCCGGTCTCCACCCGGGCCAGCTACGTCGTGGAGGACGGGAAGCCAGGGGTGAAGGAAGGCTGACCCCCGGGTTCCGGCCCCCTGGAACCGGCCCTCGGGGGTTCCGGCCCCTGGAACCGGCCCCCGGGGGGTTCCGGCCCCTGGAACCGGCCCCCGGGGGTTCCGGCCCCTGGAACAGCCTGGGAACCGCTCCGGCCCCGGCCCCGGATCGCCCGCCGGCGACCCGGGGCCGGCAGGGCGCCGCCGGTCACAGACCGAGGTCCGCCAGCGCTATGCGCACGTGCTCGATGCGGCGGTACAGCGACCAGTCGCCCGTCTCGTACAGCAGCCCGACCGTGCTGTCGTCGAGCAGCGCCAGCGACGAGTACGCGGCGGGCAGCCCGGAGACGTGGCGCCGCAGCTCCCAGGTGACGCCCTGGTCCGTGGACACCCAGAGCGCCATGGCGGCGCGGTCGGGGCCGGTGGGACCGGAGTACAGCAGCGCGTCGCCGACGGCTATGACGCTGCCCTGGACGACCGGCGTGGTGAGCGTCGCCTGCGGCCGGTAGTCCATGACGAGGCTCTGCCCGCCGTCGGCGCTGTACGCGTCCGCCCGGGTGCCGGGGGACGAGCCGCCCTGGTTGCGGCAGCTGAAGTACAGGCGCCCATCGGGCAGCTCGCAGCCGTTCGACTCGTTCTCGTTCACGCCGCCGTTCGGGTTCGAGCAGACGAACCCGATCCGCCACGTGGCGCCGTCGTCGTCGCTGAGGATCGCGTGGGCGCCGTAGTACTTCGCCTCGCTGCCCAGGTCGCCGGAGCCGGACGCCGGTGCCAGCGAGTGGTTCGCCGGGATGGCCATGCGGCCGGAGCGGGTCACGATGCCCGCGCCCGGGCCGGTCGCGTACCACCGCCACGTCGAGCGGCGTACCTGGGAGGTGATCTCGGCCGGGGACGACCAGGTCGCTCCCTCGTCGTCGGAGTGCTGCACGAACACGCGGCGCGCGGCGGCCTTGCCCTGCATGATCTGCGTCTCCGTCACCCCGCCGTCGTTGTACGAGGAGACCAGCACGACGCGCCCCGACGGCAGGGCGACCGCGGCCGGGTTGCCGCGGGTCGCGGTGCCGCCCTTGGCGACGGCCTGGAGCGGCTGCCACGTCACGCCGCCGTCGAGGCTGCGGCGCAGCACGATGTCGATCGCGCCCGTGTCGCTCGTCGAGGTGCGCCCCTCGGCGAACGCGAGCAGCGTGCCCGCGCCGGTGCGCACGAGTGCGGGGATCCGGTAGGTGGGGTAGCCGTCGGTTCCGGACGTGAACGGTACGGACGTCTGCATGATGCTCCCTCTGCGATGCGGGCGTCGGACGCGGCGGGAACCGCCGTGCAGCGAGCAGTCTGCCGTGCCGGCCCGCCGGGCATCGCGCGGTCACCGAGATGCCGGGTCACGAGCGGTGCCGGCTCACAAGGGGTGCCCGGTGAGGAGGGATACACGCCCACAAGGGACGCCGGCTCACCAGCGGACGCTTGCCCACGAGCGATGCCCGCTCACAAGCGATGCCCGGTCACGAGCGATCCCCGCTCACAGGGGATGCCGGGACACGAACTCCTCGATCGTCCGGGTGATCAGCGGCGGATCCTCCAAGGGCATCGCGTGGCTGACGCCGGGCAGCACACGGGTCTCGGAGTCCGGCAGGGAGGCGGCGAGCTGGGCGCTGCGCGCCCGGTGGGGGGTGCCCAGCCGCTCGCCGACCTCGCCCAGGACCAGCAGCACGGGGACGGTGAGCGCGGACAGCTCGGCAGGGCCGAACGACCACGCGGCGAACGCGGCGGCCTCGACGGTGAAGAAGTACTCGCTGGTCCGGATCGCGTCGCGCAGGCCGTCCTCCCCGAGTTCGCGCACGAACACGTCGCGGAAGCCCGGGCCGCTCACGCCGCCGAGGAACAGGTCGAAGGCACGCTCGTAATCCCCCTCCCGGGCTGCCGCCACCGCACGGGGCATCACCGGGGTCTTCGGCTCGTCCGGGGCATAGGGGAAGGCCGTCTCCAGCAGCACCAGCGACCCCACCAGATCCGGCCGTGCGTGCGCGAGCTGGAGGGCGACGGACGCACCCGCGGAGTGCCCGACCACGTGGGCGCGCCCCGCGCCCGACGCCTGGAGGACCTGGGCCGCGTGCTCGGCGTGCGCGGCCACGCCGACCCCGCCCACCAGGTCCTCGCTCCCGCCGTACCCGGCCCGGTGCATGTGCAGCACGCGGTACCCGTCCCCGGCGAGGTTCCGCGCCACCGGCACGAACCAGTCGCCGGTGAAGCCCCCGTGCAAGAGCAGCACGGGCTGGCCCTCGCCGGCATCCGTGTACTCGATGCGCGCGTCGGCCGCGTCCAGCCGTTCCATACGTCGTCTCCTTCACACCCGCGGCTCCGGTCGCCCGCTTCCGGGAGCCGCCGCGGGAGCCCGCTCCAGGCGTCCGCAACGGGCGACCGGCACGCAGGGCCTCTCGGGCGGGCCGGCCCTCCGCCACCGTCGCGTCCGCCGCGGCGCCCGCCCGCGAGGCCGGGGCACTTCCACGGGAATTCCGCCCGACCGGCGTACGGTCCTTGATCCCTGTGGGTGGGGAACGCCTGTGATGCCTGCGTGGAACGGGGCGGCATCCGGCGACCGGATCGCGGACCGCCTCGACCACCGCAGACTACCGGTCGCCCCCGACAGGCCATCCCTCCGTAGGAACTGATGTACGTTTGAAATCCCCCGTCGTCACGCGTGCAGCCCAACGCTCCCGGGATCGAGGATGGTGGGATGGCGGCCCTTGAACTGGCGGAACTCATAGCGCGGTTGAGGGCGGAGCTCGCCGCGGCCATGCGTGCCGGCGAGGACGCCGGGGTGCGGTTCGAACTGGGACCCGTCGAGCTGGAACTGGCCCTCACCGTGGGCAGGGAGGCCGGGGCCGGTGGGAAGGTCAGGTTCCGGGTCGCCGAGCTGGGCACCGACGGGAAGGCCACCGACGCCACCACCCAGCGGATCAAGCTCGTGCTGGAGCCCCGGCGGGCCGGCTCACCGAACGGCGGGCCGGTGCTGATCCACGGCGAGGAAGTCGACGGCGAGCGGTGATCCGGGGGACGGTGAGCCGCGGATGGGCGCGCACGCCCTCGACCGTGCCCGCGTCCCCGAGCTGCTGGTGGCCCACGCCGGAGGGCGGCGGCGCGGCTCGGGCTACCGGGTCACCGCCGACGCCGGCCCGTTCGTCCTCGACCTGCTGCCCGACCCCGCGGAGCGTCCGGGCGCGGGCCGGGAACGTCGCTGTTCGCGCCCGGACGACCGCTGTTCGCGCCCGGACGACCCCCGTTCGCGTCAGGAAGACCGCTGTTCGCGTCAGGAGGACCGCTGTTCGTTGTGGAGGATCGTGTACGCCACCATCATCGAGTCCAGGTACGCCCGCACCTCCACGATCATGTCGCCGTCGAACCGGCACACCCAGCAGTAGCGGTTGTCGAACCGGTCGCCCTCGTTGCTGCGCGCGTCGGCGACGAGTTCGGCGATCGTGGTGTCCCCGTCGACGAACAGATGCTCGACCTTCAGCCCCGCACCCTCCGGCAGGACACCGGCCAGCCGCTCGAAGGTGGCCTGTCTGAACGCCTTCTTGCCGCGGTAGCGGCCGGCCAGCGGATGCGTGCCCTGAACCGTCCAGTCCACGTCGTCCGCGACCCGGGCGAAGAACGCCTCCTGCGTCTGGCTGCTCCGCAGATGGGCGAACAGGGCCGCACGGTCCCCGCGAACCTGCGTCATCGCACCCTCCGGACTCCTACGGGCCGGCGACCGGTCGGCCACCTGCCACCACGCTAACGCGGCCCCGTCCGCGACACCGGCCGACCCCGGCGGCCCCGCGGATCAGCGGGGAGTGTGCGGACCCGTCGGCGGCCCAGCGGCCCGGCCCAGTGGGCCTGAGCCGGCCCAGCGGCCCGGCTCAGGCCCACTCCGCGTTCCTGGTGAGCCTGCCGGCGTCGGCCAGGAAGGCCCGCACGGCCGGTGTCGCCTGGCCGTCCCGCCACACGAGGTCGAGGTCCAGGGTGGCGGTGACGTCGGTCAGTTCGATCGCGGCCGTCGAGGACCCGAGGCTCTCGGCCATCGAGGCGGGTACGAGCGTGAAGCTCTTCGCGTCGCCCAGGTTGATGTGGCGCATCCCGGGAATGGGGTCCTCCCGGAAGCCGAAGGTCTTCCCCGTCCCGGCGAGCATCGCCGTGAGCCTGTCGTAGTGGGCGGGGACCAGGTCCCGGGCGTAGAAGCTGAACGTCTGGCCGGCGAACTCGGCGAGCGCGACGGAGCCCCGCCCGGCGAACGGGTGGCCGACGTCGACGACCGCGACGAAGTTCTCCCGGCGCAGGGACTGGCGGCGGTACTCCGGGCGGTCGGGCAGCGTGTGGGAGACCACCACGTCCAGCTCGCCGCTCCGCAAGGCGTCGTCGAGCACCGAGCCCCAGGCCTCACGGGCTATGACGCGCAGATCCGGATGGGTCTCGGAGACCGTCCGGATCAGGCGCGGCATGGTGTCGTAGGCGGCCGAGAGGACGTAGCCGACCCGCACGGTGCCCAGCTCGCCGTGCTGGGCGCGGACGGTGCGGGCGATCAGCGCGTCGGCCTCCGCGACGATCATGCGAGCCCCCTCGGCGAAGACGCGTCCCGCCTCGGTGAGGCGGGTGGGCCTGCGCTCGAAGAGCGTGACGCCCATGCTCTGCTCCAGCCCGGCGATCTGACGGCTCAACGGCGGCTGTGCCATGTGCAGGCGCAGCGCCGCCTTCTGGAAGCCGCCCTCGTCCGCGACGGCGATGACATAGCGCATCAGTCGCAGGTCCGGCTCCATACCCTGAAGGTATCATGGCAGCACTCAACCGGTGTTGGACGTGATCCCCGGCAGCAACGACACTCGACCTGTGACCGAGTTCCACCCCGCCGGAGAGCGCCGCGCACCCCACCGGTACGCGACTTCTCCGGACGGACACCCGCCTGACGCCAGCGACGGGAACTGAAGGCACCTTCCGACCGGCCGCTCCCGGCGTCCTCGTCCACGCGGCGGCCGACCACAGACGGCGCCGTCAGGTCGACAACTTTGCCAAGGACAGCACGTCGACCTGGCGGCGCTTGAACCGCCCCCTCGATCGAGCCGCTGCTGTCGCCGCCGCGGACCCTCCCGGACCACCGGCGGACGGGGGCGCGAACGGCTCGCCGGTCATGCCCCGCCATCCCGCCCGGCGGCGTCACCAGCTGATGGCGTCGTCCATCGACTGCTGCCAGTACGTCACCTTGAGGGAGTCGTCGATGAAGACGCCCGCGGCGGGCAGCGGCGGGTGGGCGGCCGAGGGGACCTTCTCGGCGGCGGTGCGGCCCTGGAAGTAGACGGTGAGCAACTTCACGGTGCGGCCGTTCGTGCCGCTGCCGTCGGCGGCCGACAGGCTCACGGAGGCGTAGCCGGACTCGCCCGGGGTGAGCGTGACGACGGCCTGCGGGTGGGACTCCTCGATGGCCGGCGGAACCGACTGGGCGTCGGTGAAGCGGACGGCCGGGTAGCCGTAGAGGTAGCAGGTGGTGCTGCCCGTGTTGGTGACCGTGAGCAGCATGTGGTTCACGGGGCGGTTCAGGGGAGCCGCGACCGTCCTGGTGTTGGAGCCCTGGCAGGTGACGGCCTTGGTGCCACTCGTGCCATAACCGCCTGTTCCGCTGCCGGCCCTGCCCTTGCCCTCCTTCTTCGCCGCGGGCACGTCCGCGCCCTGCTTCGAACCGGCGGGGGCGGTCTTCGCGTCCTCGGGGGAGGACGCACCCGACCCGGACGGCGTGGACGCGGAGGCCGAAGCCGATGAGGCGCCTGCCGGCGCACCCTCGTCGTGGACGCCCGTTCCGTCGTTGCACGCGGTCAGGGAGAGGGCGGCCATGGCGACGGTCGCGGCGGCGGTCAGCAGGCGGGTGCGGGGGCTGCGGATGGTGGACATGCGGTGATCCCTTTCGGCGGTGCGGTGCACGTGGTGCTTGGATGACCGGAGCTTGCTCGGTGATCCGTCCCAGCCGCCACGAAAGCCGGGCAGTTGGGGACGCTGGAACGCGGAAACGGGCTTTGACCAGGTCGGCCCGCCCGCGGCGGAGCAGGACGCGCCCCGCTGGGCCGCCGCGTACGGTGCGGTCTCGTCGGGGGAGCAGCGCGTCGCCCTCACCGTGCAGGGGGCGGGGCGGGACACCGTCGTCCTGGAGGCGCTGCACGTACGCGTCGTGGCGAAGGGCGCGCCGCTCGCCTGGAACGACTACTCGATGGGCGTCGGCTGCGGCGGCGGCGTGGAGACCAAGTCGTTCGACGTCGACCTCGACGACGGCAGCCCGACCGCCACCGTCAGGAACGGCCAGCGCGACTTCCCGTACAAGGTCAGCGAGTCCGACCCGGAGGTCTTCTACGTCACCGCCCACAGCAAGGCACACGACGTCCGCTGGGACCTGACCCTGGAGTGGTCCAGCGGCGCCCGCCACGGCACCGTGCATGTCGACGACGACGGCACGCCGTTCCGCACCAGCGCCGACACGAACCGCCCCGGCTACGACTACCCGCTGGGCGGCAGCGAGTGGATGAAGCGGGAGGGGTGAGTGCGGGCGCGGCACGGGAGGGGCCTGCGCGGCGCGGTGGCCGCGGTGTCCTCGGCGGTGGCCTGCCGCCGTCCCTCAGTCCGGCTCGGCGTCGTAGACGAGAAGACCGTCCTCGCGCAGGCGCGCACCGGCTGTCGGGATGTGCGGGTTGATCCTCCCGTCGTGCATGAGGTGGCGGGCCGGCACCGCACGGGCGAGCTCGGCGAAGTCGGCGATGAGGCGGCGGTGGCAGCGCCACCAGACCGCTTCGCTGCACATGACCGCCGTCCGGACGGAAGCGGCATCGCGCAGCAGGCGATCCATGGCGGCGACGAACTCGCGCGAGCGCGTGTGTGCGGCATAGGCGCGGAAGGAGGCGTTGCGCCAGACGGTGTCCGGGCTGTCGGGGGCGGGCTTGCGGAATCCGCCCAGGTCCGGCTCCCACCGGTAGGCGATACCGCTCCCCGGCATCCACTCGGCGAGACGATCCCTCCGCAGGTCCGGGTTCCGGCGCGAGCCGGGGGCCGTACGCACGTCCACGACCGCCGCGACGCCGGCGTGGTGCAGCAGGTCGATGATCTGCTCGCGGTCCGCGGTGCCGTGCCCGAAGGTGATCAGAAGCGTGTCCATGGCGGCGAACTCCTACCTCCGGTGGACGGGTCCCCAGACCGTGGCGCGTATGCGCCTCCGTATCACCTGGGCACCGGGTCGACCGTCGTGATGATCCGTGCGACGGCGGGCTTCCGAGGCGCCGAGGCGAATCCGAAGCGCACGGCGGGTGCGACGGGCGTCATCCCGCCGAGGTCGACGCCGTCGAGGACCGCGGAGACCGTCCCGATCGGCCGCAGGTCCCGCGCGCCGTACCACTGGCGACGAGGCCGCGCGCCCGTCCGTGTGCCGGGGCGCGCCCCCGCGCCCGCCGTGCCGCGCGTCCGCACGCCGGGCAGGAGCAGGCGGGCGGGGAGATCCGTCAGCGCGGCCCACGCCGGCCGGCCGGCGAGCGCACCCGGCACGAGGTGCAGCAGCCATCCCAACGCCCCTCGCCGGCGGGTGGTGAAGCGGAGGCGCAGCGGCCCCGCGGCCACGCTCCACACGTTCCCCTCGGAGCGGGCGTCGACGGGCACGACACGCACCGTGTCGAAGGCGTAGGTGGAGCTGACGAAGTCGGCGGTCTCGCGGCTGGGCGCGAGCAGGAGCCGTTCCCCGTCGGCATGTTCGAGCATGACGTCGCTGAACGCCCCGAACGGCGAGCGCTCCCAGCGTCCCAGCACGATGCGCGTACCCGACGCGGTGCCTGTGCCGGCGATCCACCCGTCGAAGCGCAGCGGCCGTCGCCGTGCCCGTGCTCGCCGAGGAATCCGGAACACCGGCACCGCGTACCCCTCCTTCCCGGGGCGAACCCCCGGGACCGGGGAATGCGGCCTGCCCGGGGCATGCCCGTGCGGGTTCCGCATCACCTCACGTAGGCGTGATCACCTCACGTAGGCGCGCCTCGCCGCGGTGGTTGAGCCGCCGCCGGCCACCGCGCCCGCGGCGACTGTCAGTGGCCGCTGCCAGGATGCCCGGATGACCTCAACGGCAGCGGACCACCCGCCCCACACCCCGGACGACCAGCTGCGTGGGCACCTCCTGGAGCTGGTCGGCGCCATCGAGCCGTGGGACGACCTGGAGCGCACCCATCTGGAGAGCGCCAGGGACTGGATCGCCGGCGGAGCCCCGCTCCACCGGGTGCGCAAGCCGGATGTTCCGGCGACGCACCTGGTGAGCTACTTCGTCGTCCTCGACGACGCACGCGGGCAGCTGCTGCTCGTCGCGCACCGCAAGGCGGGCCTGTGGCTGCCGCCCGGCGGACACGTCGAGCCGGGTGAGGACCAGTGGGCCGCGGTGGTCCGCGAATGCCGTGAGGAACTGGGCATCGAGGCCGTGGCGTCGCCGGCCACCTGCCGGCGTCCCTTCTTCCTCACCGTCACCCGGACCCGGGGAGAGGGCTCCCACACCGACGTCTCGCTCTGGTACCTCCTCGACGCCGGCGCCGACATGATCACCTCCTACGACCAGGACGAGTTCGACGCCATCCGGTGGCTGACCTGGGACCAGGTGCTTGAGGAGCCGGCCGGGCGCCTCGACCCGCACATGCACCGCTTCGTCCACAAGCTGCGGCATGCCCGGGGGAACCGCGGGTAGCCGACGCTGCCTCCTCATGGCGCCGGCGTCGCGGGGGCCCGCCTGTCGAGGCGCCCCGAGGGCGCCCTGTGGCTGTGAGCTGCGACGACGCTCCCCGTGAGACCATGGGAGCAGGGACGGCGTGCCCCGGTCAGC
Source organism: Streptomyces sp. TS71-3 (assembly GCF_018327685.1). Taxonomy (NCBI): domain Bacteria; kingdom Bacillati; phylum Actinomycetota; class Actinomycetes; order Kitasatosporales; family Streptomycetaceae; genus Streptomyces; species Streptomyces sp. TS71-3. The sequence continues at coordinate 3,703,979 of NZ_BNEL01000001.1, forward strand.
GCAGGGCATGAGCGGACGGCGTGACCTAATTAGTTGAGGAATCAATCAGCTCGGTGGGATGTTGTGCCGGCCATGAAGCGCATCGGTTTTCTGTCCTTCGGGCACTGGTCCGACACCAGGCACTCGCAGACGAGGTCGGCGTCGGACTCGTTGCTCCAGGCCATCGACCTGGCCGTGGCGGCCGAGGAGCTCGGGGCCGACGGTGCCTACTTCCGCGTCCACCACTTCGCCCGGCAGCTGGCCTCGCCGTTCCCGCTGCTGGCAGCGATCGGCGCCAGGACGTCGCGGATCGAGATCGGCACCGGCGTGATCGACATGCGCTACGAGAACCCCCTCTACATGGCCGAGGACGCCGGCGCCGCCGACCTCATCTCCGGCGGCAGGCTCCAGCTCGGCATCAGCCGCGGCTCCCCGGAGCAGGTCATCGACGGCTGGCGCTACTTCGGCTACGCGCCCGGCGACGACGACACCGACGCCGACATGGCGCGCAAGCACACCGAGGTGCTGCTGACCGTCCTTGAGGGCAAGGGCTTCGCCCAGCCCAACCCGCAGCCGATGTTCGCCAACCCGCCCGGGCTGCTGCGGGTCGAGCCGCACTCGGAAGGGCTGCTTGAGCGCATCTGGTGGGGCGCCGGGTCCAACGCCACCGCCACCTGGGCGGCCAAGCTCGGCATGAACCTGATGAGCTCGACCCTCAAGGACGACGAGGGCGGCGCCCCGTTCCACGTGCAGCAGGCCGCGCAGATCCGCGCGTTCCGCGAGGCGTGGGCCGAGGCGGGCTGGAAGCGGGAGCCGCGCGTCTCCGTCTCGCGCAGCGTCTTCGCGATCACCAGCGACCAGGACCGCGCGTACTTCGGCCGCGAGGGCGACAGCGCGGACCACGTCGGGTACATCGACGCCAGCACGCGCGCGATCTTCGGCCGTACCTACGCCGCCGAGCCCGACGTCCTGGTGAAGCAGCTCGCCGAGGACGAGGCCATCGCGGAGGCCGACACGCTCCTGCTGACCGTGCCCAACCAGCTCGGCGTCGACTACAACAGCCACGTGTTGGAGAGCATCCTCACGCAGGTCGCCCCCGCACTCGGCTGGCGCTGACCCACACCCGCGGGCGTTCACTGACCGGACGGCGAAGGTGCGCGGCAGGCGGCACTCAGCACACGCCGCGGACGTCCTGTCTGCGCGACCGGCAGAGCACGGCGCCGGAAGTCCGCTCCCTCGCCGCCGGTCACGTTCGCGGCGCGGGCGGCCTGGACCTCGTAGGGCTGGCCGTACTGGATGCCGCTCAGTTCGTCCAGCCGTGTCGACATCGCGGCGTCCAACCGCACGTCCAGGGAGCCGAGGTCCTCCCGGAGCTGGCCGGTCGTGCGCGGGCCGATGATGGCGACACGGCCGGTCGTGGCGGCCGCTGCCTTCTGCCGGAGCCACGCCAGGATCCCGTACCGCGAGCCCGGTCAGCGCACCCGGGACCGGTACGCGCTGACCGACCAGGGCCTCCAGCTGCTGACCGCCCTCTTCGCGCTCATGGAGTGGGGTGACCGCCACCTCGCGCCCGAAGGCGGTCCGGTCCGCCTGCGCCATCGCGACTGCGGCGCCATGGTCCACGTCGGTCTGCGCTGCAACCAGGGCCACGGCGTGGACGCCGACGACATCGACGTCGTTCCGGGGCCGTCCCTGGAGAAGTCCTTCGGCGACATGCCGTAAGGGGTGGGGGCCTCCTCGGCGGGTCCATATCTGCCTTAGCTTGACATGAGTCAGGTATCGCTGGGGACCGAGCCTACGGACTGGACGCCCGCCCCTGCGGCGGCTGCGTGCGGTCGGCGGGCGGCGGCGGGGCCGCGTAGCGGTGTTCGGGCCGGCCGGCGTCGCCGTAGCGCAGCGAGAGTTCCAGGGACCCGTTGTCCTGGAGGTAGCGCAGGTAGCGCTGCGCCGTCGAGCGGCTGATCCCCGCGCGGGCCGCGACCTCCTGGGCCGACAGGGGGCTCTCGGCCCGCGCGACGACCTGGCAGATGAGGTCCACGGTCGGCCCGGACCAGCCCTTGGCCGGCGCGGTGGACGCGCTCGACGGGGTCCGTACCGTGCCGAAGATGCGGTCGATCTGCCGCTGCCCCGTCTGCCCGGCCTGTCCCGGCTGCCCCGTCGCGGTGCGCGCGCTCGCGTCCCGGAGGGCGCGCCGCAGCTCGGCGTAGCTCTCCAGCCGGGAGCGCAGGCCCTCGAAGGTGAACGGCTTGACGAGATAGTGCAGCACGCCGTAGCGCAGGGCGGCCTCGACGACCTCCACGTCCTGCGCGGCGGTGACCATGATGACGTCGCTGCGCATGCCCCGCTGCCGCATGCCGCGCACCAGGTCGAGGCCGGTCCGGTCGGGCAGGTAGTGGTCCAGCAGCAGGAGGTCGACCCGGTCGCGCTCCAGCACGTGCAGGGCCTGCAGGGCGGTGTGGGCGGTGCCCATGACGTGGAAGCCCGGCACCTTGCCCACATAGGCCGCGTTGACCTCCGCGACGTGGAAGTCGTCGTCGACCACAAGAACTTCCATCATGACGGCTCTCCTGTCAGGACGGGCTGAGGCGGTGCGGGCGGCGGGCCGGCGACGATGTCGGGGAACGTGACGGTGAAGACGGAGCCGCCGCCGGCCCGGGCGGCCACGCGGGCCGTTCCGCCGTAGCGTTCGGCGAGGCTGCGGACCATGGCCAGTCCGAGGCCACGGCCACGATGGGTCGGGGACGCCTTGGTTGTCCAGCCCTCCTGAAAGATGGTGTTGCGCAGTTCCACCGGAACCCCCGGGCCGTTGTCGCTGACGCGGATCACGACCGTGTCGGCTTCCACGAAGGCCTCCACCTCGACCACGGACCGGGCCCCGGCCTGCCCGCCGCCCACCACGTCCAGGGCGTTGTCGATCAGGTTGCCCAGCACGGTCACGATGTCCCGCGCGTCGATCAGACCCGTGGGCAGGTGGGTCCGGTCGGACAGCCGCAGGCTCACCCCGCGTTCCGAGGCGATGGCGGACTTGCCGACCAGCAGGGCGGAGACCATCGGCATGCGGACGCGTTCGGAGATCTCCTCGGCCAAGGCGCGGCGGGCGCTCGTGAGCCCGGCGACGTAGTCGCGGGCCCGGTCGGGCATGTCCAGTTCGAGGAAGCCGAGCACCGTGTGCAGGCGGTTGGCGTGCTCGTGGTCCTGGGCCCGCAGGGCGTCCAGCAGGCCCTTGATGGAGTCCAGCTCCCTGCCGAGCAGCTCGACCTCGGTCCGATCCCGCAGGGTGACGACCGAGCCGCCGTCCGGGGTCGGCATCCGGTTGGCGATCAGCACGCGGTTCCCGCGCACGGTGAGCAGGTCGCGGCCCGTGACCTGCCCGGCGATCACGTCGCGGGAGCGCCCCGGCGGAAGGATCTCGTCGAGGTCGCGCCCCTCGGCGTCGCCCTCGATGGCGAGCAGGCGCGCCGCCTCGTCGTTCACCAGGCGGACCCGCTCGCGGTCGTCGAGGGCGATGATGCCCTCACGCACGGCGTGCAGCATGGCCTCGCGCTCCGAGAGCAGCGCGGAGATGTCGCCGACCGAGACGCCGTGCGTGCGCTTGCGCAGGGTGCGGGACACCAGGAACGCGGCACAGGCGCCGACGGCGAGTGCCGTGCCCGCGTACCGCAGCAGCCCGGGCAGGGCCGCGAGCAGGCGGTCCCGCACACCGGAGTAGGCGATCCCCACCGACACCGCGCCGATCATCCGGCCGCCGCCGTCGCGCAGCGGCACCTTCGCCCGCGCCGAGGTGCCGAGGGTTCCCCGGTCGACCTGGAGGACGACGTGCCCGTGCAACGGGATGGAGGGATCCGTCGACACGAGGTGGCCGATCTGCCGCACGTCCGTGTGGGACCAGCGGATCCCGCGCATGTCCATGACCACGACATACAGGGCCCCCGTCGCCTCACGGGTGCGTTCGGTCTGCCGCTGCACGGGGCCCAGCGGGCTGGGATCGCTCGTCAGCAGCCCCGCGGCGATGTCCGGATCGGCCGCGGTGGTCTGGGCGATGGCCAGCGCCTGGTGCTCGGCCTGGTCGTCGAGCTGGGTGCGCAGCGGCTGGAGGAACAGCCCGGTCAGCAGGAGCAGGACGCCCGTGGTGATGAGGAGCTGGGCGATCAGCACCTGGGCGAAGACCTGCCTCGGCCAGCCGATGCGCAATCGGGCCACGATGCCACCTGCCCTTCCGGTACCTCCCCACGCGACCGGACGTTTCACCGGTGCGAACGCACCGTAACCGGCGAGGTTTCGGCCAGGGAAGGTCCCGCGCACCAGCTCGTGCGCCGGCCGTCGGCACAATGAGCAGAATGCCGCTCAACAGGAACAACCGGTGGTTGCGGGCCAAAGCTTTCCCCGCGTCGGCGGCGTTCCTAAGTTCCGCGGCATGACAAGCCCATCGAGTCCGGCCATCGAACTGCGCGGAGTCCGCAAGGCCTTCCGGACGCCGTCCGGTGGCTCACACACCGCCGTGCGCGACCTCGACCTCATCGTGCAGCAAGGAGAGTTCGTCGCCGTCGTCGGCCCCACCGGTTGCGGGAAGTCGACCACCCTCACCCTGGTCAGCGGCCTCGAGGAGCCGACCGACGGCGAGGTGATGCTGTCCGGCACGCCGGTGCGCGGCATCGACGAGCGGGTCGGCTTCGTCTTCCAGCAGGACGCCGTCTTTCCCTGGCGCACCGTCCTGTCCAACGTGATGGCGGGCCCCCGGTTCCGGGGCGCGCCCAAGGCGGACGCCAAGGAGCGGGCCCGCGAGTGGCTGGCCCGCGTCGGCCTGACCGCCTTCGAGGACCGCTACCCCCACCAGCTCTCCGGCGGCCAGCGCAAGCGCGTCGCGCTCGCCTCGACGTTCGTCAACGACCCGTCGATCCTGCTCATGGACGAGCCGTTCTCCGCCCTCGACGTGCAGACCCGCGCCCTGATGTCGGACGAGCTGATGGAGCTGTGGGCGGGCACCGGATCCTCGGTCGTGTTCGTCACCCACGACCTGGAGGAGTCCATCGCGCTCGCCGACAAGGTCGTCGTGATGACCGCCGGCCCCGCGACCGTGAAGGAGATCTTCACCATCGACCTCCCGCGCCCCCGCCGCGTCGAGTCCGTCCGCCTGGAGCCGCACTTCGTCGAGATCTACCGGGAGATCTGGTCGTCCCTGGGCGAAGAGGTCCGCATCACCCGTGAAAGGGGTGCCCAGAATGTCGCCTGACACCCACACCGCGACCGCACCCGAGGCCGCCGCCAAGCCCGGACGCTCCGAGGAGCGCAGCCGCGCCGCACGCCGGCGCCGCGTCGTCGTCCTCTTCTGCCGCGCCGCCCTCCTCGTCCTCGTCCTCGGCATCTGGGAGTGGTTCTCCCGCTCGGGGATCATCGACCCGTTCAACTTCTCGATGCCCTCGAAGATCTGGGGCCAGATCCAGCAGTGGCTCCTGCACGGCACCCCGCAGGGATCGCTGGGCGAGCAGATCTGGTACACCCTCTACGAAGCGCTGCTCGGCTGGGTCATCGGCGTGTTCGGCGGAGTCGTGCTGGGCATCGCGCTGGGCCGCGTCCGGTTCCTCGCCGACGTCATGGGCCCCTACATCAAGGTCCTCAACGCCCTGCCGCGCATCGTCCTCGCCCCGATCTTCCTCATCTGGTTCGGCCTGGGGCCGGCGTCCAAGGTCGCCTCCGCGGTCGTCCTCGTCTTCTTCCCGGTCTTCTTCAACGCCTTCCAGGGCGCCCGGGAGGTCGACCGGCACCTCATCGACAACGCCCGCATCCTCGGGGCCCGCGACCGCCAGGTCACCTTCCAGGTCGTCATCCCCGCGGCCACCTCGTGGATCTTCACCAGCCTCCACGTGAGCTTCGGCTTCGCCCTCATCGGCGCCATCGTCGGCGAGTACATCGGAGCGACGAAGGGCATCGGGCTGCTCGTCTCCGCCTCCCAGGGCACCTTCAACTCCGCCGGTGTCTACGCGGCCATGGTCATCCTCGCCGTCGTCGCCCTGCTCGCCGAGGGCCTGCTCACCTTCATGGAGAACCGGCTGTTCCGCTGGAAGCCCGCCGACAGCGAGGCCCGCTGACCTCCTGCCGCTGACCTCCCGACGCCGGCCTTCCGTCCGGCCTTCCGCCGCCCCCCGCTGACCTTCCCCACCCTTCACCACCCTGGAGCCGTGCATGTCCCGTCGCACCGTGACCTCGAAGAAGACCACCAGGACGGTCACCAAAGTGACCACCGTGATGACCGCGCTCGCCGCCCTGGCCGCGCTGAGCGGCTGCGCCGACGAGGTGTCCTCGCACTCGTCGGACGGCGGCGGAGGCGGCAAGGGCGGCAAGGTGAAGATCATGGTGGGAGGCATCGACAAGGTCATCTACCTGCCCGCGATGCTGGCCCAGCGGCTCGGCTACTTCAAGGACGAGGGCCTCAACATCGAGCTCCTCACCGAGCCGGCCGGCATCGACGCCACCACGTCCCTGATCGCCGGGAACGTCCAGGGCGTCGTCGGTTTCTACGATCACACCCTCGACCTGCAGACGAAGGGCAAGCAGGTCGAGTCCGTGGTCCAGCTCGCCCAGACGCCGGGTGAGGTCGAGATCGTGTCCAACAAGGCGGCGGGCGGCATCAAGTCGCCCAAGGACTTCGCGGGCAAGAAGCTCGGCGTCACCGGCCTCGGATCCTCCACCGACTTCCTCACGAAGTACCTCGGTGTCAACGCCGGCGTCTCGACGGACCAGTTCACCAACGTCGCCGTCGGGGCCGGGCAGACCTTCATCTCCGCCCTCCAGAAGGGATCCATCGACGGCGGCATGACCACCGACCCGACCGTCGCCCAGATCCTCGACAAGAAGTTGGGCAAGGTCCTCGTCGACATGCGGACCCCGGAGGGATCCCAGAAGGCCCTCGGCGGGCTGTACCCGTCCTCCAGCCTCTACATGAACACGGACTGGGCGAACGGGCACAAGGACACCGTCCAGAAGCTCGCCAACGCCTTCGTGCGCACGCTCAAGTGGATGTCCACGCACGACGCCGAGGAGATCGCGGCGAAGATGCCCAGCGACTACGCGCAGGGCGGTCAGGGCCTGTACGCCCACGCGATCGACAGCACCCTGCCGATGTTCACCAAGGACGGCAGGATGCCGGCCGACGGACCGGCCACGGTGCAGCGGGTGCTGAAGTCCTTCAACCCGAACCTGAAGGACGCGACCATCGACCTGAAGAAGACGTACACCACCGAGTTCACGGACAAGGCCCACTGACGAGGGGGGCTGGCGCACGCCCGGCCGCACGGGGTGGCAAGGGCCCCCGTGCGGCCGGGACGCCACCGGCACCGGCTCACCGGTGCCGTGGCCGCGCGGGTTCGCCGGGTCGGCCGGGAGTCTGCACAGCTGATCGGCTCCGCACTACGGTGACACCCTACGAAGGAGGCACCCCATGCCGATCCTGCAGGACCTGCGCGACGCACTCGCGTCCGGGCAGGTGGAGGTCGTCGATCTCACCGCGCCCCTCACCGCGGACACCCCGACGCTGCGGTTGCCGCCGGAGTTCGGGCAGACCGCGAAGTTCGAGCTGGAGGAGATCAGCAGCTACGACGCGCGGGGTCCTGCCTGGTACTGGAACAACTTCCGTACCGGCGAGCACACCGGTACGCACTTCGACGCGCCCAACCACTGGGTCACCGGCAAGGACGGCGAGGACGTCGCCTCCGTCCCGCCGGGCCGGCTGATAGCGCCCGCGGTGGTGCTCGACTACTCCGCCGAGGTCGCGGAGAACCCCGACTTCCTCCTTGAGATCGAGCACGTCCAGGCGTGGCAGGAGCGGCACGGCCCGCTGCCCGAGGGCGGCTGGCTGCTGTTCCGCACCGGCTGGGACGCCCGCTCGCACGAGCAGGAGGAGTTCCTCAACGCCGACGAGGCCGGGCCGCACACGCCGGGCCTGTCGGTCGCGTGCGCGCGCTGGCTCGCCGAACAGTCGCCGGTGATCGGGCTCGGCGTCGAGACGGTCGGCACCGACGCGGGCGCCGCGGCCGGCTTCGATCCGATGTTCCCGTGCCACACGATGATGCACGGCGCCGGCAAGTACGGGCTGACGCAGTTGCAGAACCTCGCCCGGCTGCCGGCCACCGGCGCCATGGTGGTGACCGGCCCGCTGCGCATCGTCGGCGGCTCGGGCAGCCCGGTGCGGGCCCTGGCCCTCGTGGAGCACTGACGCCATGGACCCCATCGACCCGGCGGCCCCCGTCGCCCCCGGGAACACCGTCGCCGGGGCCGTCGGCAGCACGCTGGCCCGGCTCGGCGTCGACCACGTCTTCGGCGTCGTCGGCTCCGGCAACTTCCACCTGACCAACGCGATGACGGCGGCCGGCGCGAGATTCGTCGCGGCACGGCACGAGTGCGGCGCGGTGGTCATGGCGGACGGGTACACGCGCATGAGCGGGCGCCTCGCCGCGGTGTCCCTGCACCAGGGCCCCGGCCTGACCAACGCCATGACGGGCATCGCCGAGGCGGCCAAGAGCCGCACGCCGCTCGTCGTGCTCGCCGCCGACGTGACGGAGCCGCGGTCCAACTTCCACGTCGACCAGCACGCGCTGGCCACCGCGGTGGGCGCGACGGCGATGCGCGTGACGGCGGCGGAGTCCGCGGTCGACACCACGGTGTCCGCGTACCGCACGGCGGTCACCGAGCGCCGCACCGTGCTGCTCAACCTGCCGCTCGCGGTACAGGAGATGCCGGCGGCCGGACCGGTCGCCCTGCCCGCGCCGCCCGCCGGCGAGCCCTACGCCACGTCCGGCGACGAGCTCGCCGCTCTGGTCGAGGCGTTGCGCAGCGCGGAACGTCCGGTCTTCGTCGCGGGCCGCGGGGCGCGACTGCCGGGCAGCCGTGAAGCGCTCAGCGACCTCGCGGGGGCGTGCGGCGCGCTGCTCGCGACGAGCGCCGTGGCGAAGGGCCTCTTCCACGGCGATCCGTGGTCGCTGGACGTCTCCGGCGGATTCGCCACACCGCTGGCCGCCGAGCTGATCACGGCCGCGGATCTCATCGTCGGCTGGGGCTGCGCGCTGAACATGTGGACGATGCGGCACGGCAGGCTGATCGGCCCGGACGCCACCGTCGCGCAGGTGGACGTCGACAGCCACGCGCTCGGCGCGCACCGCGACATCCACATCGGCGTGCACGGACCGGTCATCGACACCGCACGCGCCGCACTGGAGGCGCTGGGCACCGCGCACACCGGTTACCGCACCGAGGCCGTCCGCGAGCGGATCGCCGCCGAGGGACGCTGGCGCGACGTGCCCCACGACGACGACTCGACGCCCGACCACATCGACCCGCGGGCGCTGTCGGCGGCGCTCGACGAGCTGCTGCCCGCCGAGCGCGTCGTGTCCGTCGACTCCGGGAACTTCATGGGCTACCCGAGCGCGTACCTCTCGGTCCCCGACGAGAACGGGTTCTGCTTCACCCAGGCGTTCCAGTCGATCGGCCTCGGGCTCGCCACCGCGATAGGCGCGGCACTCGCGCAGCCGTCGCGCCTACCGGTGGCCGCGCTCGGGGACGGCGGCGTGCTGATGGGCGCGGCCGAGCTGGAGACCGTGGCACGGCTCGGCATCCCGATGCTCGCCGTGGTGTACGACGACGCCGGGTACGGGGCCGAGGTCCACCACTTCGGCCCGGACGGCCACGACCTGGCGACCGTCCGGTTCCCGGACACCGACATCGCCGCGATAGCGCGCGGCAACGGCTGGGAGGCGGCACAGGTGCGTACCGTGTCCGACCTCGGCGCCGTGGCCACCTGGCTGGCCGGTGACAGGAGCCGGCCCATGCTCGTCGACGCGAAGGTGACGAGCGCGCCGTCGTGGTGGCTGGAGGAGGCGTTCCGCGGCCACTGACGACCAGGGGTGCCCTCGTGGGGCGGCGGATGTCGAGAACGGCATGGCTGCTGCGTCCCAGGGGTGGAAGCGGCCACTGCGGCCCCATCACACCCAGGAGGCCGGCATGACGATCCAGCGGATGGACAACGTCCTCATCGTCGTCGACGACCTGGACGCCGTCATCGCGTTCTTCGTCGAACTCGGCATGGAGCCGGAGGGCAAGGGGCCCGTCGAGGGGCGCTGGGTGGACCGCGTCATCGGGCTGGACGGGGTCCGGCAGGACGTCGCCATGCTGCGGATCCCGAACGGCCAGGGCCGGATCGAGCTGGCGAAGTTCCACACGCCCGAGGCGATCGGTGCCGGGCCCGAGGACGCGCCGGCGAACACGCTGGGCATCCGCCGGGTCATGTTCGCCGTCGACGACATCGAGGACGTCGTCGCCCGCCTGCGGGCCCTCGGCGCGGAACTCGTCGGCGAGGTGGTGCGGTACGAGGACGCCTACCTGCTCTGCTACGTCCGCGGTCCCGAGGGCATCGTCGTCGGACTGGCCGAGGAGCTCAGGTGAAGCCGCCGGTCCCTGCGGGCACCTGAAGGCCCCGGAAGCTTCCCGACGCCGCCTGCCGGGCCCCGGCCCCCGCTCACCGTTCGGCGACCAGGAGGGTCTGCAGGATCCGGCCGCAGTCGCCGGCGGTGTCGTCGAGCTGCCCCAGTGCCAGCCCGGAGCCGGCGGGACTCGCCGCGGTCGCCGAGCGCACGCAGAGCCATTCGCCGACCGGTTCACGGTGCAGGGCGAGCGTGACGTCGGTGTTGATGACGAGCCGCGCCTGGTAGTCGAGCTCGGAGGCGAGCGCCCAGCTGCTGTCGGCGAGGGTGAGCGCGCGGGTCAGCGGCGTGTCCTGCTCGCCCTCCACCAGCGGTATGCGCTGCCTCGCCCATGCCGTGCCGGGGCCGGGCGTGTCGAATCCCTCCCCCGGTTCGTGTCGCCACTCCATGGCCGCGATGTACCCGTCCAGGTAGGCACCGGCCATGGCGGCCGGCGGCTGCTCTCCCGGCAGCGGGGGCGGGCCGGGCTCCGGTCGCAGGCGCGGGGTGTCGTCGGGGCTGGCGATCATCCTCCAGGCCCGGCCCAGCAGCACGAGCTGGCCGCCGGAGGTGATCTCTCCTTCGAGGAGTTCGGCGCGTGAACCGGAGCGCACCGTCCGCACCTCGACCTGAAGGTCGGCCACCGGCACCGGGCGGGGCAGTTCCAAGGTGATGCGGGCGATCCGGAAGCCCGCCCGGGGCGCGTGCCGTTCCATCGCCCGGCCCATCAGCGCCGAGGGCGGTCCCCCGTGCTGCGTCTTCGGACTCCACGGCCCCGCGGTGGCGGGAGCGCTCTCGTACCGGCCGTCCCCGAGAGCACGGTAGAACGCGGCGGACAGCGGTAGGCCGGGGGCGGAGGGGGCCGGTGACGGAGTCGCGGAGGCGTCCGGGGCTGATGTGGGCTTCATGTCACTCCGAGGAGGGCCGGGCCGGGGGTCGGGACGAGTATCGGTGGCGGGCGTGACCCGCTACAAGGGCGTCACCACGTGCCGCGGACCCCGGTCGCGGACCTGGCGGCGGGCCTCGGCGGCGGGCCTCGGCGGCGGGCCTTGGCGGCGGGCCTCGGCGGCGGGCCTTGGCGGCAGGTCCCGGCGGCGGATCCCTCCGACGTGCCCTGGCGGAGTGTCCGCCGGGGCACGCCGCACCCTTCAGCCCTTGGGTTCCGCGAGGGCGTCGGCCGCGACGTCGTCCGCGCCGGTCATAGGTGCCGGAGCCGGAGCCGGAGCCGGTGCCGGTGCCGGTGCCGGAGCGTCACGGAACGGGAAGTGCCGCTCGGGATCGTAGGCGGGAGGGGGCTGGTAGACGTTCACACCCGGCTCTCCGCGGAGCAGGAACGCGCTGGGATAGGGCTGCTCGTCGTCGGTGATCCGGGTCGAGGTCGGGATGTAGCGGATGGTCAGCCCGCAGCGCCGGTTCGGGGAGGTGTTCGCCTTGCTGCCGTGCACGATGTTCGGGTGGTGCACCTCGACGTCGCCGGGGCGCAGCACCATGTCGACGGCCTGGGACTCGTCGATCTCCGCGACCGTCTCCGCCCCCAGCACGTTGTCGACCTCGGTGTTCTCGCGGATCGCGGCGAGGTCCATGGTGTGGCTGCCGGGGAGCAGCCGGACGCAGCCGTTCTCCGGCGTGGAGTGGTCGACGGCCAGCCACAGGGTGACCACCCGCATCGGCTCCAGTGGCCAGAACGCGCCGTCCTGGTGCCAGAGCACGGGCTGACCCGAGAACGGCGGCTTGCTGATGTAGTGCGAGGCGAACAGGGCGACGTCCGGGCCGACGAACAGCTCGGCGATGTCGAGGAGTCTCGGGTCGCCGATCAGGCGGACCCAGAACGGGTCGTCCCGCAGGAACATGTGCCCCAACTGCTCCGGCCGCACCTCGGGGTGCTGCCGGCCCAGCCAGGCGACGTGGTCGGCCGCCTCGGCGACGAGGTCCTGGTCGATCACGTCGCGGAAGACGACGTATCCGTCCCGCTCGTACTGCTCCAGTGCGGAGGGTGGATCGGGGGTGAGGGTCATGGCGGCTCCCGGGTCTCGGCGCCCCGCGGCCGCGCTCCAGCCGCATGGCGCGACTTGACTTCCGGCGACACTGTGCCAGCGGGCGGGGCTGTTCAGATAGCACTGCCACGACGTCGACTTGTACTCTGTTGACATGCTGGTGCCCGAGGAGCGCTTCGAGACGTACGCTCGCGGCCGTCCGTACCACGCCGCGCTGGTGGACCTGCGCGGGGACTCCCTCCCGCACGGCCACCACGACTACTACGAGGTGATGGTCGTGGCCGAGGGGGAGGGCGAGCAGCGGCTGGCCACCGGCACCCAGCGGCTGGAGCGCGGTGACGTCGTCCTGGTGCGCCCGGGTGACCAGCACGGGCTGAGCGGCGCCGAGCCGGACGGCATGCGCTTCTTCAACATCGCCTTCCCCGCCACCACCTGGCACGGTTTCACCGCGCTGGCCGCCCTGGCCGGCGCGGGCGGTTGGGACGCCGCTCCGCTGCCGCCGCTCAACACCGCGGCCCCTCAGGCGGTGGCGGTCGAGGCGTGCCGCCTCGCGCTGGAGCGCTTCCACGAGGCGCCGACGACGCTGGACCTGGTCCGGTTCTGGACCGAGATGGTCCCGCTGCTGCCCGAGGCCGCCCCCGCCCCCTCCGGTGCGCCCGGCTGGCTGGTCGCCACGTGCGCGGCGATGCGCGAGGAGGAGCACCTGCGGGCCGGACTGCCCCGGATGCTGGCGCTGGCGCACGTCAGCCCCGCGCATCTGTCCCGCACGATGCGGCGGCACCTTCGCACCACGCCGACCGCGTTCCTGGGCGAACTGCGCCTGCGCCACGCGGCCACCCTGCTCGCCACGACGGAGGCGCCGGTCACCGAGATCGCCGAGCGCTGCGGGTTCGGCAGCGCGTCGTACTTCACCCGCTGCTTCCACCGGACGCACCAGGTCGCGCCACGGGACTTCCGGTACCAGACGCGGCGCGCCTTCGTGCCCTGAGCCCGAGGCCCGGACGAAGCGCCCTGGCCGTGCCGTGCAGCTGGTCGTGCAGGCGTGCCGTGTACCTGGCGTCCCGTCAGCCAGTCGTGCAGGCCTGCCGCTAGCCGTGCAGGCGCGCCGCCGCACGGCAGCTCGCGGTGCCGTGGCAGTGCTCCAGCGCCATGAGCGTGGCGTGCAACGAGGCCCGGCGGGACGGCGACATGGAGGGCGCGAGGTTTCTCAACTCGTCCGGGTCCGAGGACGTGTCGTAGTACTCCCGTTCCCCGTCGGCGTACTCGACGTACAGGGCGTCGGCCGTCCTCAGCGCCTCGTAGGTCGGCGGGTCGCCGCTGTCCTCCGGGACCGCGTCGGGATCGTCCTTCCTGGACGCCGGGTGGTGGTGCTCGACGAGCACGGCCTGCCGCCAGTCGCCGGGCTGCCGTCCGCCGTGCAGGAGGTCCACCAGGCTGCGCCCGTCCACGGTGGACGGCGGCCGCGCGCCGGCGAGGCCCTGGAAGGTCGGGTTGAGGTCGATGTTCTCCGTGAGCGCCGTGACACGCCTGCCCGCGGGGATCCCGGGGCCCGTGGCGATCAGCGGGACCTTGATGTCCGTGTCGTAGGCGGTCTGCTTGCCCGCGCGGAGCCGGTGCTCGCCGAGGTGGAAGCCGTTGTCGGAGCTGAAGACGATGTCCGTGTCGTCCGCCAGCCCCTTCGCCTTCAGCTCGTCCTGCAGCCGGCCGATCATCTCGTCCACCGACTGCACGGAGCGCACGCGCTTCGCGAACTGGCGGTCGATCCTCCGGTCGTCCTGCGCGGTCAGCGGCGTGATCTTCTTCTGCCAGGCGGGCGTGGGCTCGGAAGGGCGGCCGTACGCGGCGCTCCGGGGCGCCTTGACGCCGGGGAAGCTGCCCGCGTCGCGCGGTGCGGGGGTGGCGGGCGCGTGCGGCGCGAACGTCGCCACCTCCAGCATGAAGGGCTTCTTCGCCTGCGCCGATGAGTCGACGAACGACGTGGCCTTGCCGGACAGGACGTCGGTCAGGTAGTCCTGCGGGCCGTGCCCGTAGTGCACCACCTTGCCGTTCTCGTTCAGGTTGTAGTCGAACTCCGGGTAGCCGTTGCCCGCGGCGTCCCACTCGTCCCAGCCCGGCGGGACGCCCTGCCGCGAGCTGCCGTTCCTGTCGGCGGGCTGGTAGCCGTTGATGTACTTGCCCATGAAACCGGTGCGGTAGCCGGCCTTCCGCAGGGCCGGTGCGAAGCATTTCCTCTCGTTGCCGTTCCTCAGGAAGGCGCCGTATCCGCCGTCGTCGCCGCTGTTGGTGAAGACGCCCGTGTCGTGCGGGTACTCGCCGGTGAAGATGGACGTGCGGGAGGGGCAGCAGAGCGAGTCGGTCACGTGGTGGTTCGAGAAGGTGGTGCCGGCCTTCTGCATCTGCCGGACGTGCGGCATGTAGCGGATCAGGTTCCACGAGAGGTCGTCGGTCAGCACGAACACGATGTTGGGCCTGCCCGCGCTCGCCGTGCCGGACGGCGCCGGCGCGGGGGAGGACGGCGTGTCCGTCCCGTCGCCGCCGCCCGCCGTGCACGAGGTGAGGGCGGCGATCGCGAGGAGGGCGGACACGAGGGCCAGGGCCCCGCGCAGGTGACTGGTGCCGGGCATGAACGGTGCCTCCACGAACGGTCGGTCGTCGGCGGGTGGGTCTCGCACGGCTCGGGCGCTCGCCGCACCACCGGGACACTCCAACTTAGGGGTCCTTGCACTATGAGCGTCCGATAGGGCGCGTGGTCTGGTGCTGGGGGCACTCCCCCACTGCCCTGAACGGGCGTGGGAGGTACCCCCACCCACGTCTTTCAGGCTGTGGGGGAGCATCGCAAGGCGCCGGAGAGTCCTTGATGGGGGTCCCCCCGGTCCCCCCGCGCGAGCGAAGCCGAGAGTGGGGGAGGAGCTACCAGGGCTTTTCGGCAACGCGGCGAGGTGCGGTGCCAGGCCGCGCGAGCCGGGCGGGCATAGTGCAAGGACCCCTTAGGCCGTCTCCCCGGCCCTGAGCGGTGCGACCCGCCGGTGGCCCCCGTCAGCCGGAGGACCCGCTCCCGGGCAACTCGGCCGCGATACGCCGGGCCGTTCTCCAGGTTGCCCCCACGACCGCGTCCGACACGTCGGCGGCGCCGGGCAGCATGACCCAGACGGCTCCCACGTCGCGGGCGGAGATCCGCAGGGGCGCCGCGACGCAGGTCACGCGGGGATCGGCGTGGCCGAGGTCGAGGACGGGGCGCAGGTCGCCCCGGTGGGCCCGGTGGTGGGCCCGAACCGATGCGACGCGGGAGACGTCCAGTCCCAGGGGGGCGAGTTCGTCCGGGTGCAGGGCCATGCCGGGACGGGGCTCGGGTCCCTTGAGCGGTCGGACGCTCGGCAGGACGTCGAGGACCAGCCCGTGGCCCGCGGTCTCGACGCTGATGGCGACGAGGGCGCCGGAGGCCCTGGCGAGGTCCAGCAGGGGACGCCGGGCGACGTGGCGCAGCCCGGGCTCCCCGGGCTCGGCGAACGGGCCGGAGCCCAGCTCGACCAGGAGCGGGCCGATGCTCCAGCGGCCCTCCGTACGCCGTACGGCATCCACGGCCTGGAGCTGGCAGAGCAGGCGGTGGACGGTGGTACGGGGGAGGCCGCAAGCGCGCTGGAGGTCGCTGACCCGTGACGGCCCCCGCTCGCGCAGGGACCGCAGCACCGTGAAGGCGGCGCCGATGACGGACCGCGCGTCGTCGTCGGCAGGAGGTCCCTCGGCAGGCGCTCCCTCGGCAGGCACGCGCCCGCTCCTCTCGTGCATGCCCGAGCAACCCGGGCCCGGCGTTCCGTATTCCCGGAGATCGCAGGTGCGCATGCGCGGTGGACGGAGTCGGCCGTCGCCCCGCCGCCGTCACCCACCTGCCGGCCGGCTTTCGACGCGGGTGACCGCCCAGTGGTCACCGGCCCGCCACTGGGCCTGTGCTCCGCCTAGCATCCGCGACTATGAAGGATCTTCCCGCAGAAGCGGACGTGGTGTTCATCGGCGCAGGTCACAACGCTCTGGTCGCTGCCGCCTACCTACTTGGGGCCGGACGGAGCGTGTGCCTGATCGACCGGATGGACCAGCCGGGCGGTTGGGTACGGACGGAGGAGCTGGGCGCGCCCGGCTACCTCCACGACCGCTGGTCGGCCCTGCACCCCGCCCTCTTCGGCGGCCCGGTCTGGGCCGAGCTGGGCCCGGATCTGCGCCGGCACGGCCTGGAGTACACGGTGGCGCCGCTGGCCACCGGCTCCTCCCTCCCGGACGGCCGCACGGCGCTCGCCCCCGTCGACCCGGAAGCTCTCGCCGCGGAACTCGACCGGCTCGGGGAGTCCTCCGGCTGGGGCGGTCTCTTCTCCGCCGTGGGCCCCTATCTCCCGGCCGTGTTCGGCCTGCTCAACGACGGCCTGGACGGTCCCGACGCGGGGACCGCGCTCGCCGGGCTGAGCAGCGGGAGCCGGCAGAGCACGGTGCCGTTCGAGCGCCTCCTCACGGGCAGCGCGCTGGATCTGGTGCGGGACCACTTCAGGACCGAGGAGATGCGTTGCCTCGCACTGCCGTGGCCGCTGCACCTGGGCGCGGGCCCCGAGGCCCCCGCGAGCGCCCTGTGGGCGGTGGTGGCCCTGGCCACCTTCGCGATCGGCAACCCCACGCCGGTGGGCGGGTCCGGCCGGCTCGCCGAGGCGCTGGCCGCCCTGGTCGCCGAGCGCGGCGGCAGCGTCCACGTCGGTGTCGACGTGGACGAGATCCTCGTGCGCGACGGCAGCGCCGCCGGCGTGCGGACCTCCGACGGGGCGACGGTCATGGCGAGGGAGGCGGTCGTCGCGTCCACGACCCCGGACCTCCTGTACGGCCGCCTGCTGCGGGACGCGCCGGGCATCTCCGCCGGGGTGCGCGGCCAGGCCGGGGCCTACCAGTACCGGCGCGGCTGCTTCCAGGTCAATCTGGCCCTGTCCGCCCGGCCCCGCTTCACCGACAGCCGGCTCGACCAGGGCGGTGCGATCAACCTGGGGCGTGGCGTGGACGCGCTGGTGACGTCCGTCCGGCAGGCCGAGGCCGGCGTGCTGCCGGTGTATCCGTCCGTCTCCTGGCACGAGCCCACCGCCGTCGACCCCACCCGCGCTCCGGAGGGGCACGCCGTGGTGCGGCTCCAGGCGCTCGACGTACCGCACAGCCCGTCCGCGGACGCCGCGGGAACGTCCTACGGGACCGCCGGATGGGACGCCGCCACGGCCGAGGCGTTCGCGGACCGGCTCGTCGCCGAGGCCGAGCTGCACGCGCCGGGTCTCGCCGGCCTCGTCGTGGAGCGCCACATCACCACGCCCGCCGATCTCGCGCGGCAGAACCCCAACGCCGGGCCCGGCGATCACGCTCAGGGGGACAACTCCCTGGTCCAGGCGTTCAGCCGGCGGCCCATCGCGGCCCACCGCGGGGGATACGGCACCGCCGTCCCCGGCCTGTGGCAGATCGGCGGGGCGACCTGGCCGGGCCCCGGTGTCAGCGGCGGCTCCGGGCGCAACCTCGCCCGCGCCCTCACGGACGACAAGCCCGCGTCGTAACTCGGTCGCCGCGTCGCAACCCGGGCCGCCGCGCCGCCGCCTGCCGCCTGGCGGCACCGGCCTCCGACCGGCGGACCGGACCTCAGCCGAGTTGCTCGTAGGCGTCGATCGCGGCGACCTTCTCCGCCGAGGCCGACGAGCTGTCGAAGTGCAGGCCGAGCCAGTCGTCGAGGAAGCTGCGGGCGAGTTCCAGGCCGATGACGCGCTGGCCGAGGCAGAGCACCTGGGCGTTGTTGCTGAGTACGGAGCGGCGCACCGAGTAGGTGTCGTGGGCGGTGACGGCCCGGATGCCGGGGACCTTGTTGGCGCTGATGGCCACGCCGAGGCCGGTGCCGCAGACGAGCAGGGCGCGGTCGGCCGCTCCCTCGGCCACCAGCCGGGCGGCCTTGACGGCGACGTGCGGGTAGGCGGTGTGCTCGTCGGGGCGCACGCCGACGTCCAGGACCTCGCACACCCGGGGATCGTTCTCCAGGTCGCGCTTGAGGGCTTCCTTGTAGTCGAGACCGGCGTCGTCGCTGCCGACCACGACGCGTAGGGGAGTGGCGGATGGTGCGGTCATCAGTGGGTCCTCACGGGTCGGGGGAGGGCCGCCGGCCCGGAGTCAGGTCCGCGGCAGGGCTCCGAGCACGAGGGCGAGCGAGACCGCGCCGGGGTCGGGGCTGCCGATGCTGCGGTCGGCCAGCGGGCGTGCGCGTCCCAGCCGCGGCCGGAGATCGGCGGTGGCGTCGGCGGCGGACCGGGCGTCCTCGCCGGCGCCTGCGAACGCTTCGGTGAGGGGCGCACCGGCGTCCACCCGGTCGCCGAACGAGGTCACGAACGGCTGCAACGCGTCGACCAGCGTCTTGTCACCGAGGCGGGCGCCGCCGAGCGCGGTCACCGACTCCAGGGCGGACGTCGCGGCGGTCACCAGCTCCGCGGGGACGGGGGCACGGTCGGCGGGCAGGCGTGAGCCCAGCGCCCGCAGCGCCGCACCCCACAGGGCGCCCGACGTGCCGCCCGCCTGGGCGGCCCAGGCGTCGCCCGCCGCGGCCAGGACCGCCGCCGGACAGGCGCGTTCCTCATGGGACCGCGCCGCGGCGGCGAGGGCACCGGTGACGCCCTTGCACATCCCCCGTCCGTGGTCGCCGTCTCCGGCGACGGCGTCCAGCCGTCCCAGGATCTCCTGGTGTCCGTGCAGGACGTCATGGGCGGCCTGGAGGGCTCGCACCGCGTAGGCGGAGACCTCGGACGCGCCGCCGGCGGCCCCTGCCGCGGGGGCCTCGGCGGGAGCGGAGGCGTCGGACCGGGCGGCAGGGACCGGTAGGGCCGCGTGGTCCGCGGCGCTGGGGCCGGAGCCCTCCGCAGCGTGGCGGTGGGAGCGCGCCGTGCCGTTGCGGTCGGAGCGCGCCGTCGCGTGCGGCACCGGGGCGGTGGCGACCGCCGCGTTCGGGGCCGGCGCACCCACCGTCCCCCTGCGGTAGGCCGGGGTGTCGGCCGGAGCGAGCCAGAGCCGTTCCAGTTCCTCGTCCAGCCAGCTCACGGTGAGCGAGCAGCCCGCCATGTCGAGGCTGGTGACCAGCTCGCCGACCTCCGGCCTGACGAGTTCGAGGCCCGCTTCGGACAGGAGCCGCGAGACGGAGGCCCACAGGACGTACAGCTCCTCGTACTTGGTGGCGCCCAGGCCGTTGAGGAGGACGGCGACCCGCGGTCCCGCGCCGTCCGGGCGCTCCGCCAGCACCGAGCCGGCCAGGGTGCGGGCGAGGTCGTCGGCGCCGGTCAGCTCGGTCTCGCTCACCCCCGGTTCCCCGTGGACCCCGAGTCCGAGGCCGAGCGCCCCGGCGCGCACGGTGAACAGCGGCTCGGCCTGGCCCGGCAGGGTGCAGCCGTCGAAGGCCACGCCGAGCGTGCGGGTACGGGCGTTGGCGTGCGCGGCGATCCGCTGGACCTCGGCGAGCGAGGCGCCCTCCTCGGCGGCGGCGGACGCCGTCTTGAAGACCACGAACCCGCCCGCTATGCCGCGCCGTTTCGCCGCGTCGTCGGCCGGGGCGCTGGCGACGTCGTCCGTGACGGCGAAGCACCGTGCGGGAACGCCGTCAGCGGTCAGCCGGTCGGCGGCGAGGCCGAAGTTCATCACGTCTCCGGCGTAGTTGCCGAAGAGGAAGAGGACGCCGCCGCCGGTCTCGGCCGCCGTCCCCACCGAGTGTGCCCGCGCGGCGGACGGCGAGGTGAAGACGTCGCCGATCACCGACCCGTCGGCGAAGCCCGGTCCGACCACGCCGCAGAACGCGGGGTAGTGCCCGCTGCCGCCGCCGGTCAGCACGGCGACCTTGCCCTCGGGCGGGCGCACCGCGCGGACCACACCGCCCGGGACCGCCCGTACGTGCTCGGGGTGCGCCGCGGCGAATCCGGTCACCATGTCCTCGGCGAACCGGGAGGGGTCGTTGTACAGCCGGGTCATGGCGACCTCCTGCGGTCTGGGCGTGGGCGGCACGGAGCAGCGGTTGCGGCTGATGCGCGGGCGGGTCCGGGATGCTCATGACCAGCCCTCGCGGGCGGTCGCCAGGGTGCGGCGCTAGTCCGCGTAGCCCTGCTCGTAGTACGCCGCCGAGGACGGCTCGGCGGTCACGGTGCGGCGGGCGGCGCGCCACCGTTCGGCGTCGGCAGGCTCGCCCAGGGAGTCCCAGGCGACCTGCGCGGCACCGAGAATGCCCGCGTCCGCGTCGCAGACCACCAGGTCGGTGCCGAGGACCCCGGCGAAAACCTGGGCCCACTCTGCCGACCTGGTCCCGCCTCCGCATGCGGTGACGGTCCCGGTGACGCCCAGCGTCTCCATGCAGTGGCGTGCCGAGTAGGCGACGGACTCGCACAGCGCGCGCACCAGATCGGCGCGTGACGTCAGCGGGGAGAGCCCGTCGAAACGGCCGCGGGCCCGGGCGTCGACGAAGGGGGCCGCTCGCCGCTCGCCGAGAGGAAGGGCAGCGCCGTCACGCCCCCGGCGCCCAGCGGCGACCGGGCCAGCAGCGCGTCCAGCTCCCGGACTTCGAGGTCGAACATCCGCAGCAGCCAGTCCAGGCCGGCCGTGCCCATCATGGCGGGCATCACCTTCAGGTACCGCTCCGGGTACGGCGTCGCCAGCAGCATGCCGGCGGGGTCGCCGCCCGCGACCGGCGCCGCCTCCTCGCAGAGCACCTGGCTGGCGAGGGTGGTGCCGATGATGAGGTTGCCGTCGCCGGGGCGCGTGATGCCGGAGCCGAAGCCGCAGGCCGGGATGTCGAACGGCCCGGTGGAGACGGGCAGCCCGGCGGGCAGCCCGAGGAAGCCGGCGACGTCGGCGCGGAGTTCGAGCAGCGCTCCGGGCGACGCGGGCTCGGCCAGCAGGGCGCGGTGCTCGGAGAGCCCGCACAGGTCGAGTGCCTCGTCGTCGTAGGTGCGGGAGACGACGTCCAGGAACGGCTGGGACGCGTCGGAGGCGTCCACCCACGACTGGCCCGTGAACCGCTGGGCGATGGCGTCCACGCAGTAGCCGGCCACGGTGGCCGCGGACAGCCGCTCCGGCTCGTGCGTGGCGACGTGGGCCAGCAGCGGGGCCGCCGAGCCGGGGAACAACCCCGCACCGGTGCGCCGGTGGACGCCGAGTGCCACGCCGTCCGCCGTCCAGGTGTCCACGACCTCCGCGGCGCGGCCGTCCATCCAGGAGATGGCCCTGCCCACGCCGTTCCCGTCGGCGTCGCGCAGCCACAGCCCGTCGCCCTGCCCCGTGATGGCCAGGGCGTCCACGCTCTCACCGAGGCGCCGTGCATCGCCGGCCGCGGCCCGGACGACGGTGACGACCGTGTCGATGACCTCGTCCAGATCCTGCTCGACACGGTTGCCGGGCAGGGTGTGGACGGTGCTGCGGGACTGGTGGGCCGGTGTGGTGCGGCCGTCCTGGCCGACCAGCTGGGCCTTGGTGACCGAGGTGCCGACGTCGACGCCGATGATCATCGCGAGGCACCCTTCGTCCGCACGTCCTTCGTCCGCACGTCCTTCGTCCGCACGTCGGGGTTGGCCACCCAGCGCAGCGGTTCGCCACGCAGGTGGCGGGCGGCTTCACCGGCGCTCATGCGCGCCGCGCGGTGTGCCGTCTGGCGGGTGGCGCCGGCCAGGTGGGGCGTGGTGACGACGTTGGGGGCGCTCAGCAGCGGCCAGTTCGACGGCGGCGGTTCGATGTCGTACACGTCGAGGGCGAGCGCGCCGAGCCGGCCGGATTCGAGCAGCTCCGGCAGCGGCGCGTAGTCGAGCAGGCCGCTGCGGGCGGAGTTGACCAGCACGGCTCCCGGGGGCAGCAACCGCAGGTTGTCCGCGTTGACGAGGTGGTGCGTCTCGGCGGTGAGCCGGGCGTGCAGGCTCACCACCGGGCTGCGGCGCATCAGCTCGTCCAGGGCGACCGGCTCGACGCCGTCGGCGGCGGCCTTCGCCGGGTCGGTGTACGGGTCGGCGACGAGGACGCGAGCGCCGAACGCCCGCAGCACCCGGGCGACGAGGGAGCCGATGGCGCCGTAGCCGACGAGCCCGACCGTGGTGCCGTCGAGTTCGATGCCAGGACTCCGCTCGCCGGGAGGTGCGCTCAGGCCGGACGGGGCGCGAGTGCCGCGAGGAGTTCCCGCGCCTGCCGGCCCGCCTCCTCCTCCGCGGCCGCCCGGGACTTCTCGGCCAGGTCGACCAGCGACGACATGGCGGGTGTCGCGGCGGCCATCGTGAGCTCCGGGACCACGAACCGGACGTCGAGGCCGAGCAGGTCCCCCATGAGCGACCTGAGGAAGGGGACGACGTGGTCTCTGCCCTCGTTGGGGGTGCCGGGGCCGTAGCCGCCGCCGCGACTGGAGATCACCACGGCCCGCTTTCCCGCCGGCTCGCCCGGGACCATGGTCCGGCCGACGATCGTGATCTGGTCGAGCCACGCCTTGAACGCCGAGGGCACGCCGAGGTTGTACATGGGCACGGTGAAGAGGTAGGCCGCCGCGTCGAGGAACTCGGTGACGAGTTCCTCCTGTATCGCCGCCGCGTCACGCTCCTCGCTCGTGAGCGCGTGGGCACCGGTGGTGCGCGCCGAGATCCCCACCTCCGAGAGGTGGGGGACGGGGGTGGCGGCCAGGTCCCGGTGGATCACGGGCAGGGCGCGACCGTCGAGACTCCAGGTGTCGAGGAAGGACGTGCCGACAGCGCGGGAGACAGAGCCCTTGTGCTGGGAGGACGAGTCGATGTGCAGGAGGTAGGACATGAGAGGTCTCCGGATTGCAGGCAGGGGAGAGCACGCGGAACACCGCGGCTCGCACAGTGGTTACCTTTTGTGCGTGACCCAGCCTGCAATACTTCGCGAAGCCTTACAAAAGGCACATATATGTCACTAAGGAACATTGAAGGGTGCCTCTGTTGACCTCACGGGAGTCCTCGCTCTCACCTGTCTGCGCGAGCTACGGCCCGGACGGCGCGTTCGCCCGCGAAGTCCTCGACCAGGTCGGCGACAAGTGGACCTTGCTGATCATCACCAGCCTGGCCGGCGGTGCTCGGCGCTTCACGCAGATCCAGCGCGACACGGGAGGCATCTCCCAGCGGATGCTCACGCTGAACCTGCGCAACCTCCAGCGGGACGGCATGCTGACGCGCACCGCCTATCCGGAGGTGCCGCCGCGCGTCGAGTACGAGCTCACCGATCTGGGGCGCAGCCTGCTCGAACCCGTGGAGGGCCTGCTCGCGTGGGCCGCGGTGCACGCTGCCGAGGTGAAGGCGCACCGCGCCGCGGTCGACAGCGCAGCCGCCGCATCCTGACCGTCGTGCGACGGCCGGCAGCCGGTGCGCGGCTGGTCCTGCCCTCCTGCTCGGGGACGTGAGCGGTCCCGTGGCGGGACCACTCCGCCGTCACATCGCCCTCAGCCGCCCGGTCTGGCCACGCGGGCCCGCTCGATGATCGGCTTGGTGTCCGCGGAGGCGGGCAGCGTCCCGAAGGCATGGCCCCCGTCGCCGTCGAGCCGGCTCGCGCAGAAGGCGTCGGCCACGGCCGGGTGGCCGTGGCGCAGCAGCAGCGAGGCCTGGAGCGTTATGGCCATCGCCTCCGCCGTCCGCCGGGCGTCGAACTGCATGTCCGCCTCCGGGCCGGCCGCGAGGCCGGAGAGCCTGGTGCGCAGCCGGTGGACGGCCCGGTCGTAACGGTGGTCGGCGCCCGACGCGGTGTCGAGCTCCGCGAGGAAGGCGTCCGCCGTCTGCGGGGCACGGCGCAGGGCGCGCAGCACGTCCAGCGCGACGACGTTGCCCGAGCCCTCCCAGATCGAGTTGAGCGGTGCCTCGCGGTACAGCCGCCCGAGGCCCGACTCCTCGACGTATCCGTTTCCGCCCAGGCACTCCAGCGCCTCCGCGGCGTGCGCGGGGGTGCGCTTGGGGACCCAGTACTTGCAGAGGGCGACCCCGATCCGGCGGAAGGCGGACTCGCTGTCGGAGCCCGCCTGGGCGCCGTCCGCGGCCTGGGCGATGCGCATGACCAGGGCGAGCGCCGCTTCGCTCTCCAGCGCGAGATCGGCGAGGACGTTGCGCATCAGCGGCTGGTCGATCAGCGGGGCACCGAAGGCGCGCCGGTGCGAGGCGTGGTGGACCGCCGCGACGGTGCCGGCCCTCATGGCGGAAGCGCTGTCCACGCTCACGTGCAGCCGGCTCGCGTTGACCATGTCCAGGATGATCTTCAAGCCGGCGCCCTCCTCGCCGATCAGCCAGGCCTGGGCCCCGTCGTACTCCACCTCGGCGGAGGCGTTGGAGCGGTTGCCCACCTTGTCCTTGAGGCGTTGCAGCCGGATGGCGTTGCGGGTGCCGTCGGGCAGGATCCGCGGCATGAGGAAGCACGACAGCCCCCCGGCCGCCCGCGCCAGGACGAGGAAGACGTCGCACATCGGGGCGGACGTGAACCACTTGTGGCCGGTGATCCGGTAGCTGCCGTCCGCGGAGGGGGTGGCACGGCTGGAGTTGGCGCGTATGTCGGACCCGCCCTGCTTCTCCGTCATCGACATCCCGGCCAGCAGCCCGCGCTTGGCGAGCGGCGGCTGCGCGCCCGGCTGGTAGTCGGTGGAGGCGAGCAGGGGTACGTACCGTTCGGCCAGGTCGGCGGAGTGCCGCAGCGTCGGCACCGCGGAGTAGGTCATGCCGATGGGGCACATGTGCCCCGTCTCCACCTGGCCCCAGGCGTAGGAGAGCGCCGCGTGGGCGGTGTGCGCGCCGGCCCGCTCCTCCTGCCAGGCGGCGCCCGTCAGGCCGAAGCCGACTGCGGCGCGCATGAGGTTGTGCCACGCCGGGTGGTACTCGACCTCGTCGATGCGGTTGCCCGTGCGGTCGTGTGTGTGCAGGACGGGCGTGTTCTCGTTCGCGAGCCTGGCCCACTCACGGGCTTCCCCGCTGCCGGCCAGCAGGCCCGCGGCGCGCAGCTCGGGACCCGCCCAGTCCGCGCCGCCGCGGGCGAGCGCTTCAAGGAGGGCCGGGTCGTCGGCGGTGTTGTGGTCGGGCAGCGGCGGGACCTGGTTGATGACCTCGTGCGTGGCGGGCATGGTTGCGCCTTCTGGGGTGGGGCGGGGGTGCGGGGGAGGAATCAGGGTTCGGTGCAGGGGCTGCGCTCGAAGGACTGGCTACGGCTACGGGTGGGGCTGCGGGTCCGGGTCCGCCTCCGGACCCGGCTCCGCCTCCGGACCCGGCTCCGCCTCCGGACCCGGCTCCGGCTTCGGATTCGAGGGAGCGGTCGCCGGCCCGGTTCGAAGGCCGTCCCCGAGCAGCGTCCGGACGAGGTCGGCCCACTGGCCTATCAGCGGTTCGGCGCGGTCGGGGTGCTCGTAGAGCGAGGCCGTGACGGCGAGGCCGCGGATGAGCTGCACCGTCACGTCCACCACCAGCCGGTAGTGCGGTGAGCCGGTCACGATCTCCGGGCCGAAGATCTCGTCGATCATGGAGTGCAGCTTGCCCAGTGCCCCGCGCTCGGCGTCCCTGAGCGCCCGGCGGAGCGGTGCGTCCGTGCGCGCCGCGCTCCACAGCTCCAGCTCCGCCCCGAACGACGGGCGCCAACTCGACCTGCGGAGCACCCCCATGCCCCGGGCGACCGGATCACCGCCCGCCGGAGCGGCGGCCAGCTCCTGCCGCATGGCCTCCAGGTTGGCTTCCACGAGGCGGTGGACGGCCGCGGTGAACAGGGCCTCCCGGGTGGGGAAGTGGTGCAGCAGCGCACCCCGGCTGACGCCCGCCCGGCGCTGGACGCTGACCGCGCTGGTCGAGGCGTAGCCCGACTCGATCAGCGATTCCACGGCCGCGTCCACGAGACGTGCGCGCGTGGCCGCGCCCTGCTCGTCGCGGGTCGCCACGGAGCCTCCTCGGTTCACAGTCAGGTCTGACTGTGAGGACCGTAGCACGTGCCGCCGTCGCGGCACCGTTCCCCGGAGACCTGGGAAGACCCGGCGTGCGGCGGGTGAGAGGTGAGGGCCGGCACCCGCAATGGGGCCGGCCCTCACGTCACCGTGCCGCTAGCGCTTGATGCCCACCCCGCCCCAGAGGCTGATCTCCGCGTCCGTGCGCTCCTTGCGCCCCTCGGCGGCCTCGCCGGCATCCGGGCGCCAGCGGTGCACCACCTCGACGCCGGGCTCGACGAGGTCGAGGCCGTCGAAGAAGCGGGTGACCTCGTCCTTGTCGCGGACGCGGAAGGGTGTCCCGCTGGCGTAGTAGATCTGGACGATCTTCTCCCAGGTGGCCGGGTCGAAGTCCGCGGTGGAGTGCGAGAGGGTCAGGACGCTGCCGGACGGGAGGGCGTCCAGCAGCTGGTTCAGGGTCCCGTACGGATCCTGGGCGTCGGTGACGAAGTGCAGCAGCGCGTTGAGGGAGAGCGCTACGGGCTCGGACAGGTCGAGGACCTGCTCGACCTCCGGGGCGTTCAGGATGGCCTCGGGGTCGTTGAAGTCCGCGAGTACGCACGCGATGCGGCCCTCGGGGGTGCTCCGCACCAGGGTCTGCGCGTACGTCAGCACCAGCGGATCGTGGTCGACGTAGACGATCCGGGCCTCCGGGGCCAGGCTCTGGGCCACCTGGTGGAGGTTGGGCTCCGTCGGGATCCCGGTGCCGATGTCCAGCCACTGCCGGATGCCGTGCTCCCGGACGAGGACGCGCGTGACCCGGTGCATGTAGGCCCGGTTCTCCTGAGCGCACGTCATGACGGCGGGCCAGACCCGCGCGACCTTCGCGGCGGCCTCCTCGTCGACGGCGAAGTGGTTCGTGCCGCCGAGGTAGTAGTCGTACATGCGGGCCGAGTGCGCCTTGCTGGTGTCGACGTCCCTCATCTCGGGGGAGCTGGTCATGGTGGGACCCCAATTCCGTTCGCGTCGTGGCGACGCGCCCGGCGCGCTGTGCCGCCGGGCAGGACGAGCGCGCCGCCGGCCGCGGTGACCATAACGCCGAACTCACGGTCCCGGAAGAGCAGTTGGGTGCGATGGGGTGCACGTCGGGTGCGGCTTCGAAGGAGCCCGAGCCGGGCTCGATGACCGGGCTCGGCAGCCGGGCTCGACGGCCGGGCTCGGTGGTTGGGCGCCCGGCCTGCTTCTCCGCTGCCCGCCGGGCCGGGCCCTGCCACGGCTTCAGGGCCCGGCTGAGCCCCAGGGTGACCAGATCGACGACACCGGCCGCGGTCTGGAGCACCGCGCCTGCCCGGCCCAGCTGGGCCGCACGCCGGGCCAGTTGCCCCGGCTCGATGGTGCGGTTGAACACGGCGCCGACGCGTGCCACGAACCTCGCGTCGGCCTTGGCGATGGCGACGCCGAGCCGCCCCATGCCCTTGGCGGCGTCCTGGCGCGCTTCTTGCCGCGGTGTCCGCTCAGGAACCCCAGGCTCACCTTCTCGCCGGCGTCCGGGAACGTGGTCTGGAAGCCGCGCGAGTCGAGCCGGCGCTTCAGGGTCCTGGCCGCCGTGCGCTCCCAGGCGGCCGATTCGCGCGTCGTCTCCGCGTGCCAGGCTCCGACCGGGGCGCGCAGCTCGGTGTTGTCGATCCACTGCTCCAGGCGCCCGGCGAGAGCCCGGCGCTCGTCCGCGTTCTTGCTGCGCATCGCCTTGCCGAGCTCGCGGTCCAGGAACTCGCCGACGACGAACTCCAGCCGGTCGGCGCGGGCGCTTCGGATGGCCGCACCCTCGCGCAGCTGATCGGCGGCCTCCGCACGCAGCGAACCGAGCCGGCCGCCGCGCTCCCGTGCGGCAGCCGACTCCTCCTGCGCGGTCCGCACCAGGCCGCCGAGGCGCGCGAGTCCGCCGTGCAGCAGCGAGACGTCCACGCCGTTCGCGAGGAGCGCCGGCCGCAGCCGGGCGAACGCCTCCTCGAACTCGTCCATGCCGTCCCAGTGCCGGAACGCGTCGAAGTGCTCGCGCGCGCTGCCCTGGAGCCCGTACGGATCGCTCGCCACGCACAGGACCCGCTCCGGGGCGGCCTTGGCGCCGATCCGGGCGAGGGCCGCGGCGGAGTCGAGCGCCATCGCCAGCTCGCTGCGCTTGCTGCCGCACAGGTCGGCGCGCGCCATGGTCCGGCCCCACCCGGCTATCCCGGGGGTGTCGAACACCCAGCAGGTCTGCCACGTGGTCGGACGCACGTCGGTGCTCCAGTCCGCCGCGCCCCACGGCGATATCGAGCCGCCGTCGCCGTGGCTCAGCGCCTCCATGAGGCTGCTCTTTCCGGCGCCGGTGCGGCCGAAGAGCACGATGTTGAACGCGTCGAGCCCGTCGACCCGGTCCCCGATCAACTCCTCCAGCTCATCGCAGACCTCGTCGACCAGCTCGCCGGCGAGCTGGTGCAGCCCGTCCGGGTCGCCTTCGGGCGGGAGCGCGTCCAGGTGCCCGGCGAGCTTCGCGACGACGGTCTCCACCCCGTGCTGAAGCTCCCGGGCCACCGGCCGGCTGCGTTCGACCGCGGCCGCCGTCGCCTCCGAGAGGACGGCGCGACGGTCGACAGGTGCATGCGGCAGACTCTCTGTGCTCACACGATCCCCCCGGACCACCACCGCCGTGGACGGCATCGCCACGGCTCCCCACCACACAGAAGTCTGACCCGCTCCACCGAGGACATCGCCCGGAGCCTCCACATATCGGGCTGCACCGTGCAGGACCATCTCAAGGTGGTGTTCAAGAAGACCGGGGTCGGCACGAGAGGGCAGCTCTCCGCGAAGCTCTTCTTCGAGCACTACCTGCCGCAGCTGGCCAACCCTCCGCTGTCGACGGACGGCCGGCTGACCGAGGGCCTCACGTCCTTATCAGGCGGGGCAAGTTGTGTTCGTCCAGGGACCGGGTCTTCCTCGCCGCCGGTGCCCTCGCCTCTGGTGCGCCCACCGCCGTGTCCGCAACGCGCGCCGATGTCAGCCCGGAAGCAGCTCCGCCAGCCTGTGCACGATCGCGTCGAGTTCGGGATCCGCCAGCGGCACGAGTTCGAGGACCAGAACTCCCGCCTCCTGCTCGTCGGTCATGACCCAGACGGACGGCGAGCCCACCCGTAGGGCCACGGCCAGCGCGGCGGCGTCCATCCCCGCCGCGGCGGGATCCACGCTGATCCTCGCACGCGGGAAGGGCAGGCCGGTCGGGTCCGCGGTGGCGCCGGCCTCGATCCCCGGAAGGGCTCCGACCCGCTCGACGAACCGCTCCACCTTGTCCGCCTGGCCTCGCCCCCACGCCGCGATGTCCAGCTCGTGCCGGGCCTCCAGCGCGGCGAGAACGCCGACGACGGCCTCCTTGCTCGCCTTCATCGCCCGGCCGATGCCCCGTTCCTGCGCACGGACCGCCGCGACCAGCTCGGCACGTCCGACCACCAGGCCCGCCGTCGGGGAGCCCAGGTACTTCTGCCCGCTGACCGTCACGAGGTCCGCGCCGGTGTCCAACAGCTCCTCGACGCGGAGGTCCTGGGCGGCACCGTCGATGACGGCCGGCACCCCCCGACCGTGCGCGAGCGCCACCGCCTGGGACAGCGGAACACCGGCCCCCCGCACCAGCCGGGACGACACCAGGAGCAGGCACGCCACGTCAGGCCGCGCGAGACCCGCCTCCAGATCGGCGCGCGTGCACCGCTCGTCCGATCCCACGGGCACGGCGGTGGCCCCCGCCAGCCGCACGGCCTGCACGATGGGGTGGCCGTAGTCGATGGCGTGCCCCGCCGGAAGGACCACGGCCGCCGGCATGCCGGTCGTGTCCGGCAGCGCTGCGATCCGCTCCGCGGAACGGCCGGTCATCGTGGCCGCGACCGACAGGGTGATGGCCGACGCCGTGCAGTGCACGACGGCCCCCGCCTGGGCCCCGGAGAACCGGGCGAGCGCGCGGTCGGCCCGCTCCTGCAGCTCCTCCACCACGAAGAAGCCCGACAGCGCCTCCGCGACCGCGGCGGTGACCCGGCTCTCGCTCCGCGAGACGCCGAGCGGTGTGAACGGCCCCCGTGCGTTGATCACCCGTGTGAGCCCGTACTTGGCATGCAGTCCCATGCACGGCATCGTTCCGCTTCACCCCCGCCGGGGCCAACCTGGCCCCGCTCCTGGGCTCAGATGCCGTCGTCGAGCAGCGCCCGCAGAGCAGACGCGATCTCCTGCGGGCGGTTCAGCGGGGCCATGTGCCCACCGGTCACCATGCGCGGCTCGACACCGATGCGCGCCGCGAACTCGGCCCCCCGGGCGTGCCGGCGCGTCGTCGTCGGCGCCGAGGAGGTGGGCGGCGTCCAGGCCGATGGCTGTGACGGGCGGTACGTCCAGGGAGCGGGCGGTACGTCCAGAGAGTCGGTATCCGTTCGAGGCAGGTGGTCGCCGCCGCCCCGGGGCGACCGTGGTGGTCGGCCCGAGGTTGCCGACGGCGACTCCTTGCTGTTCGCCCGCACGCTTCGAAGACCGCGGCGTCCCCCGCCGCCGCGCCTACCAATCCCTCAGCGCCCCATGGCCGACCCTGCGTGGACTCTCGCCGGGGTGTCGTCAGTCACGGCCCCGGCGCGGGTTCACGTAAGCGGTCAGGAGGTGGGAGTCGAGCAGTGCGATGTCGGCCGTGCGGGCGGCCTTCGCGTAGCCGGTGAGCATGCGTTTGGTCAGGACGAGCGCCTCGGGGGATCGCCTGGCGAGGGGTTTCGTCCAGGCGGTGATGGCGTCGTCGAGCTGGTCGAGAGGGGTGACTTTGTGGAGGATATGGAGTCGGTGGGCGGTGGCCGCGTCGAAGATGTCGCAGGTGAGCATGAGTTCGCGGATCCTCGCCACGCCGGCCTCCGCGATCAGGCGGCCCATGGAGCCGCCCCAGGTGGGCGCGAGACCCACGCCGAGTTCCGGCATGCGGAACCGGCAGGTGTCCGCGCCCGCGCGGAGATCGCAGTGTGCCGCGAGGGCGAGGCCGGCACCCGTGACCTTGCCGTGGAGCCGGGCGATGGTGATCGCGTGGGTGTTCTCCAGGGCCTGGCACAGGCGGTGGGCCTTGTCCGCGATGCGGCGCATCGCGGCTCCGGTCGGGTCCCTGGCCAGGGCGTCCTGGTACTCCCGGCGGTCGGCTCCCAGGGAGAAGTCGTCGCCCATGGAGGAGAGGACCAGGATGCGGACGTCGGGACGTTCGTTGAGGCTGTCGAGGACGGCGATGAGTTCGTCCAGGACGGCGATGCTCAGGGTGTCGTCCTGGACGGAGGGATTGAGCCTGACATGGAGGACCGGGCCGGCCTGCGCGATGCCTATGGGCTTGAAGGCGGACACCGGCGCGGCGGCGGGGGTGGTGTGAGTGTTCATGCGAGGGCGACATCCAGGTTCATCAGACGCCTGAACGCCACTCTGGGCGCCCGTGAGGGGCGGCGGACCAGGGTGAGGCGGGGAAGGTGCGTGACCATCCGCCTCAGAAGGGCCTGGGCCTCCAGCCGGGCCAGGGGCGCTCCGAGGCAGTAGTGGATCCCACCGCTGAAGGAGAGATGGGCGGGTTTTCGGCGGACGTCGAACGATTCGGGATGGCTGAACCGGGCAGGGTCCCGATGAGCGGCACCCACCAGGAGGTGGACCATGTCGTCGGCACGGACCTCGAAGCCCTCCAGGAGGCAGTCCCGGGCGGCTATCCGGCTGATCACGTGCGTGGGAGGGTCGTAGCGCAGCGACTCCTCCACGAACGCGGGGACGAGGTCGGGTTGCGCGGCGAGCAGGTTCCAGGAGTCGGGGTGCTCGACGAGGAGGAGCGCCATGGTGGACAGGAGGGTGGCGGTGGTCTCCAGGGCTGCCAGGAGGACGAAGAGGGCGAGGAAGTAGACCGCCTCATCCGCCTTGTCCTGGTCGGGTTCCAGCAAGTCCCAGGTCCGTATCCACCCGGACACCGGATCCTCGCCGGGACGCCTGCGCCGCTCGCGCACCAGGTCGAGGAAGTAGGCGCGCAGTTCGTCCATGGCGGCGTCGGATCGCGCTAACTGGCTGGCCGAGGGCAGCAGCTCCTGGGTGAAGACCTGGTCGTGGGTGAGTTCGCGCAGGCGGGGGAAGTCCGAGCTCGGGAGCCCCAGCCAGTCGCCGATGGTGACGACGGGAAGCTCCTCGCCCACCAGCGCGACGAAGTCCGCCTCCCCTGAGTGGAGACGGTCCCTCAGGCCCGCGAGGAGGCGTTCGACCACGCGGTCCACTCTTCGGCCGATGCGGTCGATGGTGGTGCGGTCGAAGTTGCCCGCCGACCGGCGCACCCGGGTGTGGTCCGGGGGGTTGAGGGCGGGCAGGGTGCGGCTGATCTCGCGCGAGGAAGGGGCGCTCCAGCGTGTGCTCGCCCCTTGTCGTTCTCTCCAGCGGGCGTCCGGTTCGAGCCAGGCGCTGCTGCGCAGCACCTCGTCACAGGTGCGGAAACCGGTGACGAGGAAGCCGCCCCAGGGGGCGGGGCTCACTGGGCCCCGCTCCCTGAGTTCTGCGTAGATCGGGAAAGGATCGGCCTGTCCTACGGCTGTACGGAGACGGGAGAATAGGGAAACGGTGGCCCGACGGTCGGATGACGGAGTCGTGACACTGCCCAAGATGACGGCCCCTTTCTGCCGCCGTCATCTCTACCCCGGGGGTGATTGAAGCATCCACTAACACAGTGTTCTTCTGTGGTTACTTACGTCACTCACCCCTCATCCACGAAACGAAGCGGCTGAACATCCCTCCCTTGGGCTGCCCCGCACTCTGGGCAGGCACGGGAGCCGGGGGCGCCTGCGGGACCGCGGACGGCGGCAGCGCCGCCTGGTCGGAACGCGGTGCCGCGGGCCGGGCGGGGGTGGCCGGCGGCACGGCGCGCGGGGTGAACCGGAGGGGGACGTCCAGCAGGGAGCGGCTCCACGGCGTCGGTGCCCAGTCGAGTTCCTTGAAGGCGACCCGCATCTCGACGTCGGGCAGCCGGTTGAGCAGGGACTCGACGGCCGTGACCGCGATCATGAACGCCGGGTCCTTGGCCGGGCAGGCGTGGGGTCCGGCGCCGAAGGCCAGGTGGGCCTTGGCGCTGAGCTGCTCACGGTGTTCGGTGAGCTTGGGGTCGTTGTTGGCCGCCGCGAAGGAGATCAGCACCGGGTCGTTGGCCTTGAGCGTCCGGCCGCCCAGTTCGACGTCCTGAGTGGGGTAGTGGCCCGCGTAGTTGGCGATCGGCGCGTACTTCCACAGGGTTTTCACGACCGCCTCCTCGATCGGCAGGCCGGTCGGCCAGTCGTCGCTGAGGTACAGCGCGCTGCTGGTGCCGATCGCGGCGGCCAGGGGAGCCGTTCCGCCGGAGAGCAGGGTCACCAGCTGGTGCAGCACCTCCTCGTCGGTCAGCCGGGCGGAGTGCACCATCAGGCGGGTGGTGAGGTCCTGGCCGGGCTGATGGCGCTTGAGGGCGATGAGCTCGGCGAGCGCGCCGCCCAGGATCTGGTCGGCGCCCGCGGTGCCCTCGAAGATGCCGCTGATCCCGGTGATGACGCGGTCGCCGATCTCGGGCGGGCAGCCGAACAACTCGCTGAAGACCAGCAGCGGCAGCGGCTGGGCGTAGGCCCCCATCAGCTCGGCCTCGCCGCGGGGCTCGGTGCTGAAGAGGCTGATCAGGTAGTCGGCCGAGTTCTGGGTCAGGCGGACGAGCCGAGCCTGGTCGACGGTGGCGAGGCTGTCCGTGACCGCCTGCCGCAGACGCGCGTGTGCCGCGCCGTCGCTGAACAGCGCGTTGGGGCGGTAGCCCATCATGGGCAGGGCCGGGCTGTCCGCGGGCACGCGGCCCTCGTTCAGCGCGTTCCAGCGGCGCGAGTCCCGCACGAACGAGGCGGGGTTCTGCAGGATGTACAGGCTCGCGTCGTAACTGGTCACCAGCTCGACCTGGACGTCCGGCGCCACGTCGACCGGGGCACTGGGCCCCATCGAGCGCAGGTGCTCGTAGACGCGCTCGGGGTCGGAGCCGAATTCGGGCCCGTACAGGGGGACGTTGCCGTGAGCGGGGCAACCTGCCGGCCTGCCGCTCGTGTCGGGTTGCTGATTCATGCCGAGGCTCCTAGCCGAGTATGGACATGAGGTGCTTCACGAGGGTGATGAGTGCCTGCGCCGAGGAGTCCTCGTCACGGACGTCGCAGTGGACGACGGGGGTGTCCTCGGAGAGATTGAGTGCCTCGCGCACCTCATCGAGCGGATAGTCGGGGGTTTCGTCGAAGCGATTGACACCGATGGCGTACGTCAGGCCGAACTGCTCGACCAGATCCAGGACGGCGAAGCTCTCACCCAGCCGCTCGGGGTCCACCAGGACCAGGGCGCCCAGCGCGCCCCGGGACAGGCCCTCCCACATCTCCTTGAAGCGCTCCTGTCCCGGCGTCCCGAACAGGTAGAGGACCAGGTCCTCGCTGAGGGTCAGGCGCCCGAAGTCCATCGCCACCGTCGTGGTCGTCTTGTCCGGGGTGCCCGAGAGATCGTCGAAGCTCTCGCTGGCCTCGGTGATCTCCTCCTCGGTCTGGAGCGGTTCGATCTCGGAGATACTTCCGATACAGGTGGTCTTCCCGACCCCGAAGTGGCCCACCACGAGGATCTTCACGGAACGGGAGACAGCTGGATCCAGATACACGGCTTACGCTCCGAATCGAGTCTTCAGGCCATCAAGCACGGCAGTGAGCAGTTCGCGGTCGGCGCGCTCGGTACGCGCCACCGGATTCCTCACGAAAATCAGGCCATCCTCGGCCATCTGCGCCAGAAGGATGCGCACGACACCCAGCGGCAGCCGCGTGTAGCCGGAGACCTCGGCCACGGACAGGAAGCCGTCGGCGATCAGGTCCATGACCGCCTGGGCTTCCGGTGACAGCGTGCGAGCCGCGGCGGAGGTGCCCTCCTGGGCGGTGACGAGCGTGGTGTGCTCGTACTCGTTGTCCGCGGGCAACGCACGTCCCTTCGCGATGACGAAAAGGGGGACCAGCGCGGACGTCAGCTCGGGCCCGTCGTCGTCATGCATCGCCGGCCCCCTCGCTCTGCGACGCCTTCGGCGCGATGAGCGTGGGAATCAGGTCACTCAGGTGCGTGGTGAACTCCTCGATGTCGCAGTCCGGTTCGGCGGCCGCTGCCACGAAGGCACCGTCACCGGCCGCGATCAGGAAGATCCAGCCGTGCTGGAACTCGATGACCGTCTGGCGCCATTCGTCGTCCCGCTGCCCGCTCGCGAACGGCGCGGTCGCACGGCTGTAGGCGTGGATGCCCGTCATCGCCGCGGAGATCGTGTCCGCCAGGTCCCTGCCGATCCCCGTGCTCGCCCCGTGGGGCAGACCGTCCGCCCCGAGCAGCAGCGCGTGCCGGGCGCCCCGCACGGAAGCGATCGCCTCGTCCAGCTCGGCGATCACGAACCCCGAACCCACCGGGCCCTGGGGCCGCGCCGCGGCGTCGCCCCCGGCCCGAGGCGCGTCACCCGCGTTCAACCGCGGCAGCGAGGTGAGGTTGTTGCCCAGCCGGGCGACCAGCCGGTGCATGCG
Organism: Streptomyces sp. TS71-3; assembly: GCF_018327685.1. Classification (NCBI taxonomy): domain Bacteria; kingdom Bacillati; phylum Actinomycetota; class Actinomycetes; order Kitasatosporales; family Streptomycetaceae; genus Streptomyces; species Streptomyces sp. TS71-3. The sequence goes on from NZ_BNEL01000001.1 coordinate 3,739,875, forward strand.
GAAGGAGATCTGCTGCATGTCGACACCGGGCTCCGCGGCGGCGGCCAGGTAGGCGCCCTGCCCGGCCCCGATCAGGAACACCCAGCCCTGCGAGAACTCGATGATGGTCTGGCTCCACTGCCGGTCCTGCGACGGTCCGGCGAAGTGGGCGGTGGCCCGGCTGAGCGACTGCATCCCGGCCATGGCGGCGGAGATGGTCCGCACGTCCTTGTCGGTCAGGGCGTCCGTCGCCCCACGGGCGATCCCGTCCGCGGACAGCACCACGGCATGCCGCGCCTTCGGGACGTTGTCCACTATGTCCTGGACCATCCATGACATGTCCGTGGTGGTCATGAGTCTTCGGACCCTTCGGGCGTCGCAGCGTCAAGGTCACGCCCCGTCAGCGTGCCGCGTTGGAAGGCCCCCAGACCGCCGCCGGAGCCCCGAGGGACTCTGGTGGGCCTCTGCTCCGTGTGGGCGGTGATCCCTGTGGAGGAAACACCCACGATGGGCGACTTGCGACCGCCGCGCTTCGGCAGGCCGTGCACCGTACGCGCACTGCCCTGCTCACCGTCCTCGGCACGCCGGATGCCGCTCACCGGTGCCAAGGCCTCGGGGGCCGGCGCCGGGATCTCCTCCATGGTCCACAGCTCCTCGGGCAGCAGGACGACGGCCCTGACGCCGCCATAGCGGGAGACTCCGGTGACATCCACCTTGAAGCCGTACTGGCGGGCGATCAGGCCGACGACGGGGAAACCGAACCTCGGCTGGGTGCCCAGCTGGGACAGCTGGGGGACGGAGTCGCCGGACAGCAGCGCGGTCGCCTTCTGCCGGTCCTCGTCGCTCATGCTGACGCCGGCGTCGTCGATGATGATGCACAGGTTCTTCTGAACCTGCTGGAAGGTCACCTCGATCGGTGCGTCCGCCTGCGAGAAGCTGGCGGCGTTGTCGAGCAGTTCGGCCACGGCCAGGGCGACCGGCGCGACGGCCGACGCCTTCAGCGCGATGCCGCTCGACTGCATGATCTCGACCCGCTGGAAGTTGCGGATCTGGCTCTGGGCGCTGCGGACGACGTCGTAGACGCTGGCCGGCTGGTTGCGGCGGCCGATGGGCGCGCCGCACATGACCGCGATGCCCTGTGCCTTCCGGGCCATCTGCGCGTTGGCGTGGTTGACGTCCATCAGGTCGGTGAGGACGCTGTGCCCGCCGTACTTGCGCTGGATCTCGTCCAGCAGCGCCGTCTGCTCGGCGGCGAGGCTCTGGAGGAAGCGGGCCGCACCCTTGAGGACCGCCTTGGTGCTCTCCTCGGCCCCCTGCTCGGCCTCCCGGATGACGCCGTCCTGCTCCCGGCGGACCTTCTCCAGCTCGGTCCGGGCGCGGCTGTACTCGGCCTCGGCGTAACTCAGCCGCTGCCCGAGGGCCGCCTCGGCTTCCTTCCTCCTCACCCCGACGGCTCTGTTGCGCAGTGTGAGCGCCACAACTGCTGCTATGGCTATCACCGCTATCGCAACCAGGCACCAGAGGAGCACGTCTTCAGTCATGGAAACCTTTCCCGGCGCGTGGCAGGCAGGCTGCCGACGGACACGCATCGCGAGGATCCGCAACCCGTCACAAGGACTGCAGGAATGTCGTACGAGGGGCAGACCGCCTCCAGGCCGTCACCTGGGCATACGGATCAAGGTCGCTGAGGGCGGCAGGCTATCACCGTCGACCGAACCGGCAGAGGGCACTCCATGAGCTTCCGGTTTCGGTCAACAGGTAGAGCTAACAGCCCAGTTGGAGAGGGTGCAAATCGAGAGTGCACCGACTCCGTTTCGGGTGCACGAGCGACCTCTGTGCCGTGCCCGGGCGACCCCTGGTGGAGCGCCCGGCGACCTCGCCCGAGTGGTACCCGAGCGCACCTGCCGGCTGTCCGCGACCGCCGCTGGGGTGGTGTGCCGACGGCTGCTCGGGCTGTGCTCGCGCTCCCTCACCGCCTCACGGCGGCGCGGGACCATTGATCGCGAAGACCGGGCCGGGCGCGCCCGCCGGATCCAGCGACCCCCGAAGGGTGACACTTCGTCAGCCACTAAACAAGATCGGGGGTTCCACCTCCGTAGGCCCGGGGCTTGTGGGGGGCGGCCGGGTTCCGCCGGCGAAAGCGCACCGAAGCGACGTCAGCCTGACCAACCCAGGGCGATGCTCCGGTGTCAGGGCCACCCAGTGCGAGTTCGGCGGTGTTCCCGTGGGCGGCACACATGCTGTGACACGTCAGGCCCGCACGCGCCGCAGGCCTACGCGCTCCATGCCCGCACCTGCCGACCGAAGCCGAGCCGCCCGCCCACCGTGAAGCTCGCTCCTACGTGTGGGGATCGCCTGCCACCTCGACCTGGTGTTCGGGAAGAGAACCGCATCGCCACGCCGGCGAGGCTCGCGCACCCAGCTGCTCGTCCCGGCCACTCCGCGCTTCGTTCCCCTGAGCCCTGAGCGGGACAAGGAAGCCGCGGAGGCCATGGGCTGGCTGATAGCCGGCCGGCAGGCGAGACGCTCGGTCCGTGACAAGCAGGATCAGGCACCTGAGGGGCCGGAGCACGCAGCCGACCAGAGGACCCGGAGTTTCGCGCTGCGACACGTGAGGCCGTGCCGCAAAGATCGATAACCCTGGATTCCCGCAGGTCAGAGCAGCAGGTACACGCTTGACAGTCGAGCGCGCCCCCGGCAGGACTCGAACCTGCGGCCAAGCGCTTAGAAGGCGCCTGCTCTATCCACTGAGCTACGGGGGCCGGGTGCTGCTGGCCGGTCGCGGTCCGGTGGGGCGGGCCGTGATCTGCCTGGGCCGGTGACAAGGATAGGGCTCCTTGCTCCGCGTCCCTGTTGCCTCCTGATCGTGCCACGATGTGGAGGTTCGGTGAAGCGGTCCTGATAATCGCAGGCAGTTCCGAATCCCGCATCGCTTTTGGAGCCTCTGGCCCCGGGTGTTGTGCACTCGTTATGCCTTCGCCCCCGGCATCCCTTCCGCCTCGCGTGTCTGATCGGCACGCAGACGCGCCCATATGCTTCAGAAAGCATCCGAAATTGGGCATTCTTCGCATGTGGTGACCTTGGATGTACGGCCTCAGCTGCTGGACGCGCTCTCCGCTCTCCGAGAGCGCGTCGCCGCCGCGCGCTTTCCGCTGCCCCTTCCGGGGGCTCCACGCGCGCGTGCCAACCGGGCGGAGCTGCTGTCGCAGCTCGACGACTACCTCCTGCCCCGGCTCAAGGCGCCACAGGCCCCGCTGCTCGCGGTGGTGGGCGGGTCCACCGGTGCCGGGAAATCGACCCTCGTCAACTCCCTGGTGGGCCGTCAGGTCAGCGAGGCCGGGGTGCTGCGGCCGACGACGCGCACGCCCGTGCTTGTCTGCCATCCGGACGACCAGCACTGGTTCAGTGGTATGCGGATCCTGCCCGACCTCACGCGCGTGTGGCCGCCCGGCTCCGCGGAGCCCGACGGGGCCCACGGCGCCCAGGGCCCCCAGGGGAACCGGGCGGCCGCGGGCGGTTCCGGCGCGCACCGCACAGGGGCGCGCGGTCCGGCGGGCGGGTCTCCCGCTTCCGCCACCGGGCCGCACGGCGGCGATCCCTATGAAGACGCCTTCCGGGGCGGCAGCGGCACGACCCTCGGGGAGTCCCTGGGGGAGAGTTACGGCGACTCCTACGGGGACGGATACGGCGACGGTTACACCGACCCGTACGGCGAGCCTCCCGGCAGGGACGGCTACCGCGACCCCTATGAACACGCCGACGGCTACGGCGGGACCGACGGCTACGGCAGAAGCGACCCGTACGGCGACGGTTACACCGACCCGTACGGCGAGCCTCCCGGCAGGGACGGCTACCGCGACCCCTATGAACACGCCGACGGCTACGGCGGGACCGACGGCTACGGCAGAAGCGACCCGTACGGCGACGCCTACGGCGCTCCCGGGCCCCACGGCGGCCACGACTCCTACGGCGGCCACGACCCTTACGGGGACCGCGACCCCTACCGCGACCGTGATCCCTATGGCGCGACCGACCCCTACAACCGCACGACGGGAACCGTCCGTCCTGAGGCCGCCGATGGCCGGCGTGTCGTGGGGCACGCCTACCGCGTCCCCGAGGACGCCGGGCAGGGCATCCCCGGACGCGGGGCGCGGGTCGTCAGGGAGGGCGGAAGGGCCGTCACGGGCAGCGCAGGACGGGCCGGGGCCGACGGCGGGGGACCGGCCCTCTCCAGGGACAAGGGCCAGGGCTTCCGCGACGGTCCCTGGCCTTCCTCGCCCTCCTCGAAGACCGGTCGAACGGTCCGCGGCGGCCGGTCCCAGAGCGGCGGGCGGACCCCTGCGGGCGCCGACGAGCAGGTGCTGCGGATCGAGACGGCACCCAACCTGCCCCGCGGGCTCGCCCTGCTGGACGCCCCCGACATCGACTCGCTGGTCGTCGAGAACCGCCTCCTCGCCGCCGAGCTGATCTGCGCCGCCGACGTCTGGATCATGGTCACGACGGCGGCGCGCTACGCCGACGCGGTGCCCTGGCACCTGCTCCGCATCGCCAAGCAGTACGACGCCGCACTCGCCATCGTCCTCGACAGGGTGCCCCACCAGGTCGTCGACGAGGTGTCGGCCCAGTACGACGCGCTGCTCACCAAGGCGGGACTCGGAGCGGTCCCGCGCTTCACCGTGCCCGAGCTGCCCGAGTCCGCGGGCGGCGGCGGCCTGCTGCCCGCGAGCGCCGTGGCACCGCTGCGGGACCTGCTCACCGAGTGCGTCCAGGACCCCAACGTGCGGGCTCACGCCGTCACCCGTACGGCCAACGGGGTCCTCAACTCGCTGACGACCCGGATGCCCGAGCTGGCCAGCGCCGTGGCCGCGCAGCACGCCGCGGCGGTGCGGCTCGTCTCGGCGGTCGAGGCCGCGTACGACCACGAGCACGCGCGCGTACGCGGACGTTTGCAGGCCGGTGCCGTGCTCGCCGGAGACGCGCTGAAACGCTGGCGCAGCTACCCGCTGGACTGCGGTGCCGAAGAACTGCTGGACGGGCTCGTGGAGAGCCTGGGCGCGCTGCTGCTGTGCGCCGTGGCCGCGGCGGACGAGCGCATCGAGGAGCGCTGGCGGCGCGAACCGGGCGCCGGCGCCACCGCCCTGGTGCCCCGTGACGCCGGCCTGGAGCACGCGGAGCACCGGATCGGCCTCGCGGTGCGCCGCTGGCGGCGCGTCATCGAGGAGTACGCGGAGGACGAGGCGCGGGCCCTGGAGAAGAACTCGCCGATCGACCCCGAGGCCGTCGCGGCGCTGCTCGCCACCTCGCTCCTCGGCGGCCGCAGGGCCCGTTCCGCGGGCGAGAAGCTCGCCGACCGGATCGGGGCGCGCAGCGCGCTCCGGCTGCGTGACCGCGGCGGGCAGCTCCTGGTCAATTACGTCGAACGGATCCTGCACACCGAACGCGAGCGGCGCCTCGCCCCCCTCGACTCCCTCGACGTCCGAGCGGAGCCGCAGGCCGAACTGATCGCCGCACTGTCCGTACTGCAGAAGGAGAGGTGCCCGCAGTGACCGCTGTGACGGGTGAGGCGGACCACGCCGACCGGACCGACCAGGTGGGGCCTGTCCCGCAGGCGGCCGGTGAGGGGCGTGCGGACGGGGAGGACCACGGGGGGACCGTTCGCCCTGGGAGCGGCGAGCCGGGTGACGGCCCAGGTGCTGACGGCCCGGGTGGCGACGGCCCGGGGGGCGACCTCGCCGGGCGCGGAGCCGGTGAAGGGGGTCTCGCCGGGGGCCGCGCCGGCGACGGGCACGCGCGCGTGCAGGACGGTTCCGCGGGACGCACGGTCCCTTCGGGAGCTTCGAGCGCTTCGGCGGGCACGGTCTCTCCGAGCGCTTCGGAGGGCACGCCCGGCGCCCAGGTGCTCACCCCCCAGCCGCGGCACGATCCCGGCATGGGACGTACCGCCGATCGGGAGCACGCTGCCGGCACCGAGGGGGGCGGTGAGCCCGAAGCCGGTTCCGGCGCCCAGCCCTCCTCGCTCTCCTCGGAATCCCAACGGGCCGTCAGGAGCCGCGGCGGGACCCTGCCGCACCCTGTGCCCATTCTCGTTCCGCACAGCGACTCCGAGGTCCTGGCCGCGCTCATCCCGGCAGCGTCCCCACGGAAGCCGGTGTCCGTGCTGGTGTCCCGGATCGAGGCCGAGGCCGAGGCCGGGGCTGAGACGGAGGCTGAGGCGGGAGCCCGGGCCGGGGCCGGGGCGAAGCCCGTGGCGCCCTCCCAACCCGCTCCGGCGACCCTCTCCACGCCCACTGTGGAGCCTGGGCCCAAGCCTGAGCCGCGGCCTGAACGGCGGCCTGAATCACCGCCGGCACCGGCACCGGCACTGGCCCCGGGTCCGGGCCCGGGTCCGGGGGACGGGCTCCGTACGGGTGCGGATGTTCAACGGGATCCAGCGTTCCAGCCGGAGACCGGGCTGCGGGCCGACCACGGGTCCCGGCCGGGGCCCGGGCCGCAGGAGGAACGCGGTTCCGAGTCTGACGCGCCGCGCGAGGTGTACCCCGGATCGGGGGCGTCGGTGGCCGAGTCCGGGGAGGGGGAGCCGTTCGCGCCTGGGGCTCCTGTGCCGGAGCCTGCTCCGGCTGAGGCGGCTGCGGCTGCTGTGGATGAGGCTGCTGTGGATGAGGCTGCTGTGGATGAGCCTGCTGCGGATCAGCCTGCCGGAGTTGTGCCCCCGACCGAGGCCGGCGAGCGGGAGCCCGATGCGTTTGAGGGCGCCGTGGCGGAGCCGGTCGAGGCCGTGGCGGCTGCTGAGGCCATGGCCGTGGAGTTCGTCGGGGGTCTGCGGCCGGGGGAGTCCGGTGAGGCCGAGCCCGTCGGAGTCGGGGACGAGTGTCCGGAGGTGGAGCCTGGCGAGGCGGGGGCCGCGGCCCTGGAGCACGTTGTCTCCGAGGCCCCCGCACCTGGGCCCGCCCCTGTCGTGCCCGTGCCGGAGCCCCCGGCGCAGGTGGTCGTTGCACCTGGCCCGCTCGCTCCCACGTCCGAGCCGCTGGCTTCCATGGCCGAGCCGCTCACTCCGGAGACGGAGCTGCCGGCTCCCGCGGCGGAGGCACGCATCGCCCTGCCCGAGGCTCACGACCCCACGCCCGAGCCGCAAGCCCCTCACGCCGCGCCCGCGGCCCCGGCGGCTCCCGCGGCGCCCGACGCCGGGCCGCAGCCCCCTGAGGCGGCCGGAGAGCAGCCGCAGCCGCCGGAGGCACAGCCGGGAACCGTTCCGCTGCCCACGCAGTCCGAGCAGTCCGGACCTGCGGCAGGGCAGTCGTCGGTCACGTCGTCTGCCACGCCGTCTCCGGACCCTGCTGACGCCCTGCCGCCTTCCGCACTGGGGGCCGCAGTTGGGGCAGAGGGCGCATCCAAGGCGCCCGCCGATCCCGTACCGCCCGCCGATCCCGTCGTACCGCCCGCTCCTGCCGAACCCGCACTCGCCACCGGATCGGCAGCCCCCACCGGCTCGGCACCCCCCGCCGACCGGGCGCCGACCCCCGCGGAACAGACGCCTCCCGCGGAAGAGAAGCCTCCGACGGAACGGACGCCTCCCGCCGAACAAACAGCTCCGGCCGACCAGACAGCCCCCATCAGCCCGGCGGCCACGCCCGACCCAACAGCCCCCACGCCGCCCCACCAGCCACCGTCCGACCCGCTCCCCGACCAGCCCGAGGATCTGTCCGACCATCAGTCCGAGGCCGTTTGGGACGACGGACTGATCGCCCGCCGCGCTATGGCCGGCAGCCAGGAGGACGACGTGGTGGACCTGGGTGGCAGTGCCGGCAGCCTCCCTGGGAGCGTTGCCCCGGACGGGGAGGCCCGTATGAGTGAGTCCGTGTACGACGCGCCGTTGCGGGACCGTCTCGACGCGCTGCGCGAGCTGGTGGGCCTCTCCCGGACGCGCGTGGACAGCGGCACGCTCGCGGAGGCGGGGCGGGTCCTCGACGAGGCGTCGGCCCGCGGCAGGCTCTCCGGGCGGCACACCGTGATCGCTCTCGCGGGGGCCACCGGCAGCGGCAAGTCGTCGTTGTTCAACGCCCTCGCCGGGGTGACGATCTCGGACACGGGGGCGCGCCGGCCGACGACGTCGTTCCCCGTGGCGTGCAGCTGGTCGGACGACGCGGCGCCGCTGCTCGACCGGCTGGGGATCCCCGCCCGGCTGCGCCGCAGACCGCCGCACAACCCGGAGGCCGAGGCCCAGCTGAACGGCCTCATCCTGGTGGACCTCCCGGACCACGACTCGGCGGCGGTCGCCCACCGCGAGCAGGTGGACCGTGTCCTCGCGCTCGTCGACGCCGTCATCTGGGTCGTCGACCCGGAGAAGTACGCCGACGCCGTCCTGCACGACCGTTACCTGCGCCCGATGGCTGGACACGCCGAGGTGATGTTCATCGTGCTCAACCAGGTGGACCGGTTGCCGGGTGAGGCCGCGGACCAGGTCCTGGACGACCTGCGGCGGCTGCTCGACGAGGACGGCGTGGCCCTGGGGGAGTACGGCGAGCCCGGCGCCACCGTGCTGGCGGTGTCCGCGGTGACCGGCCGCGGCATCGGGGAGTTGCGCGGCACCATCGGGCAGTTCGTCGCTCGGCGGGGTGCCGCCGGGCGCCGTATCGCGGCCGACGTGACCGCCGCCGCGGGCAGGCTGCGGCCGGTGTACGCGGCGGGGCGGCATGCCGGGCTCAGCGAGGAGGCGCGCGAGGAGTTCGCGGACCGGCTCGCGGAGGCCATCGGCGCGACAGCCGCGGGCGTGGCGGCGGAGCGTGCCTGGCGCAGGAACGCCAACAAGGCCTGTGGCTCGCCCTGGCTGCGTCTGTGGCGCTGGTACGAGGCCTGGCGGTTCCCCCGGATCCGCCGGTCGGCCCAGCACACCGCGGCCGACGAGGCCACCGCCAGACAGCGTGTCGAGCAGGCGGTGCGCACGGTGGCCGAGGAGGCCGCTGCCGGGCTGCCCGGTCCCTGGGCCCAGGCGGTGCGGGAGGCGGCCGTGCGGGGCGCGCGCGGGCTTCCCAGGGCGCTGGACGAGCTGGCCCTGTCCGTCGGGGACTTCGACAAGCCCCCGCGGCCCGGCTGGTGGCCCCTGGCGGTGTTGGCCCAGGCGACCATGACGATCATGCAGATCTTCGGCGGCCTGTGGCTGGCCGGGCAGATCATCGGCCTCTGCGCGCCGAACCTGGGGCTGCCGGTGATGCTGATGGCGATCGGCGTCATCGGCGGACCCGGCGTCGACTGGGGCTGCCGGATGGCGGCCCGTGGCCCGGCGCGCCGCTACGGGCTCGAAGCGGAACGCCGCCTCCGGGAGGCGGCGGCGGGTTGCGGGCGCGCCAGGGTCCTGGATCCCGTCTCGGCGGAACTCCTGCGGTACGCGGAGGTACGCGGGCAGTACGTGCGGGTGCTGGGGCCGGCGCAGCCGACGGCGGCCCGGGTGGGGTGAAGCGGAGGGGGCCCGCTCGATCCCCGGAGCGAGGCCCGCCTCGATCTCCTGCTCGGGTCCGCCTCGATGGCCTGCGCGGGTCCGCCTCGATGTCCTGAGCGGTCCGCACGTTGCCCCCGACGGACAGCCGTGCCCGCACGGCGTGGACCCGGCGAAGGCCTTGCACAGGCCTGCCCTGGGCCCGGCGCCGCGGCCTGCTCCTGGACCCGGCAGCCGCGCCGATGACCCGCGCGACGTGGCGTGTTCACCCGCTCGGGTGACGGGGTTGTCCACAACAGTCGGGGTGTCCACAGGCCTCAGCGGGATTCCTGCCGCGGGTGCAATCTGAATCCGCGGCCGGGGACGGGCCGGTCGGAGAGAGGCCGGTCGGAAGGGACTCGGACCGCCGGCGCAAGCGCCTGAAGGGTTCTGAAGAGGATCCGCGGATCGAGGCGATCCGCGGATCACACAGGGGGGTTCGGAAAATGAACGAGACGCTGGTGACGGTGGTGGGGAACGTGGCGACCACACCGGTCTTCCGGGAGCTGCCGTCCGGATCGGTCGCACGCTTCCGCCTGGCGGCGACCGCCCGGCGCAGGGATCCCGCGACGGGCCTCTGGTCGGACGGGCACACCAACTTCTTCACCGTCTGGGCGTGGCGGGCGCTGGGAAGCAACGTGTCGGCCTCGCTGTCCGTGGGGGAGCCGGTCATCGTGCAGGGCAAGCTGCGGGTGCGCAACGAGGAGCGTGGCGGAGGGCAGCAGTGGATGTCGGCCGACATCGACGCCCTCACGGTCGGCCACGACCTCTCCCGGGGCACGTCCGCCTTCCGCAGGGCGCAGCGCACCGACCACTCGTCCGGCGAGCAGCAGCCGGGCGCGCCGGGAGCCGGCACCGGGACGAGTGCCACCACCGCCCCGGGTGACGAACCCGCCTGGGAACGGGACCCCGTACCGGAGGCGGACCCAACTCCGGGGGAGGAACCGGCGACCGGTGCACCCGCTCCGGCGGAGACACCGGGGTGAGGACCGGCTGACGGCACGCCGACCGGAGCGCCGCGCCGACCGGAGGGTCACGCCGACCCGACGGCCGCGCCGGCCACGAACACGCCGACCTCGAACAACCCCCGCCCGTTCTGCCCGTATTGACGGATCGGCGACATCAATTTGTCGATAAGGCAGGTTCGGAACCGCTCTTCTGAATAACGATTGCGAGTCGGATCGGTTGTACGACGGTATGAGTGGGGATCCTGTCCAACCGCTCTTTCTAGGATGCCGGGCGTAGCTCACGGGGAATCCGATTCTGCTGGCGGGCGACCAAACCCCCCATGTCCACAGTTCCCGCCCGAAGGGGAATTCTGTGTTTTCTGCACTCTCTGTGTACCGGCGAGGTGTCACCCGCTTCGCCGCCGCGACCCTGGTGTCCGGCTTGGTGGTGGCGGGCACCATAGCCGCCGCGGGCACCTCCGCCGCCGACGAGGCGCCGCAGCAGCACGGTGGGGCCACCGCGACGATCGGTGGACTCAAGACGTTCGGTGACGCGGTCATCCACGACCACGGCACGAACGAGAAGGTCTCCGCCGGTCTGTTCGAGATGACCGTCGACAACGGCGGCACCCTGCAGACGTACTGCATCGACATACACAACCCGACGCAGAAGGACGCCAAGTACCAGGAGACTCCCTGGAGCGGCACCTCGCTGAACGGCAACCCCGACGCGGGCAGGATCAGCTGGATCCTGCAGAACTCCTACCCGCAGGTCAACGATCTCGCCGCGCTCGCCAAGAAGGCAGGTGCGAAGACCCTCAGCGAGCAGGACGCCGCCGCGGGCACCCAGGTCGCCATCTGGCGCTACTCGGACAAGGCCGACGTGGACGCCGTGAGCCCGGCCGCCGAGAAGCTCGCTGACTACCTGGAGGAGCACGCGCAGAGCGTCGCGGAGCCGAAGGCGTCCCTGACCCTGGAGCCGCCGGCGGTCTCCGGCCACGTGGGCGAGAAGCTCGGACCGGTAACGGTGCGGACCAACGCCGGCCAGGTCACGGTCACCCCGCCCATGGACGCGGCCGTCAGCGGCGTGAAGATCGTCGACAGGAACGGCAAGCCCGTCACCACCGCGGTCAACGGCAGCCAGCTCTTCTTCGACGTCCCGCAGAGTGCCCAGGACGCCACGGCCACGCTGACGGTGCAGGCGTCCACCACCGTCCCCGTGGGCCGCGCGTTCGCCTCCGACACCCGCAGCCAGACGCAGATCCTCGCGGGCTCCAGCGAGTCCACGGTCTCCGCGGCGGCCACCGCCGACTGGGCCAAGAAGGGCCCCATTCCGGCGCTCTCCGCGGAGAAGAACTGCGACAGGAACGGCGTCGACATCACCGCCACGAACGAGGGTGACCAGCCGTTCACGTTCCAGCTCATGGGCCTCGAGCACACCATCGCGGCCGGCAAGTCCGAGACGGTGACGGTCCCGTTGCAGGAGGACCAGGCCTACGACTTCGCGATCAAGGGCGCGAACGGTTTCGAGAAGCACTTCAAGGGCGTCCTGGACTGCAAGACCCGCAGTGACAGCGGCATGCAGCCGATGTCCCAGCCGAGCCCGGCGTCGGCCGGCGGTGTCTCCGGCGGCATCTCGGGAGGCGACCTCGCCGAGACCGGTAGCTCCAGCGCCACGCCTCTGATCGCGGGCATAGCCATCGCCCTGGTCGTGATCGGCGGTGTCGCGGTCTTCCTGGTCCGCAAGAAGAAGTCCCCCGCCCAGCACTGACGCACGGCACGCCCGCTCACCCGGTGCCGCGCGGCACTCGGTGAGCAGCCGGCCCCGGCCCGCCCCCCGAGGCGAGCCGGGGCCGTCGTGCGCCGGCGGGTTGCCCGCGCGGTCCCCGCACCGCTACCGGCATGTCCCCGCACCCACTCCTGCGGGCACGGCGCACGGCTCCTACAGGCACGTCCCCACGTCCCTCCGGGCACGGGGAGCCCGCACCGGGGCGGCAGGGTGGCGTGGCTCACGGACCCTTCGTCACAAAGGGTGATGGCGGCGTCCGGTCGCCCGTACAGACGGCACCGGTGGGCACGGCCGTCCGAGGCCGGTGAACAGGGCCGGCGGGCGCGGACCAGGGAGGCGGTGCCGCGGGCCGGGCCCGCCGACGTGCTGCGCACCAGCCGGTTTCCTCGGGGGGCCCGCCGTACGGCAAGATGGGTGTGTCTGCCCTCATGCGGCGGAGTCGACGGCGACATTCGACAGCCATCGACACGGACAATGCAGGCTCAAGCTCGGACGGTTTCTTTTGGCTGAGTTCATTTACACCATGCGCAAGGCGCGCAAGGCGCACGGCGACAAGGTGATCCTCGACGACGTCACCCTGAGCTTCCTGCCCGGCGCGAAGATCGGGGTCGTCGGGCCGAACGGCGCGGGCAAGTCCACCGTCCTGAAGATCATGGCCGGTCTGGAGCAGCCGTCCAACGGCGACGCGTTCCTCTCCCCCGGCTACACCGTCGGCATCCTGTTGCAGGAGCCGACGCTCAACGACGAGAAGACCGTCCTGGAGAACGTGCAGGAGGGCGTCGCCGGCATCAAGGGCAAGCTCGACCGGTTCAACGAGATCGCCGAGCAGATGGCGACCGAGTACACCGACGCGCTGATGGAGGAGATGGGCAAGCTCCAGGAGGACCTGGACCACGCGGGCGCGTGGGACCTGGACGCCCAGCTGGAGCAGGCCATGGACGCGCTGGGCTGCCCGCCCGGCGACTGGCCCGTGGCCAACCTCTCCGGCGGTGAGAAGCGCCGTGTCGCGCTCTGCAAGCTGCTGCTGGAGCAGCCCGACCTGCTGCTCCTCGACGAGCCCACCAACCACCTCGACGCCGAGTCCGTGACCTGGCTGGAGCAGCACCTCGCCAAGTACGCGGGCACCGTCGTGGCCGTCACGCACGACAGGTACTTCCTGGACAACGTCGCCGGGTGGATCTGCGAGGTCGACCGCGGCCGGCTGCACGGGTACGAGGGCAACTACTCCAAGTACCTGGAGACCAAGCAGACGCGCCTCAAGGTCGAGGGACAGAAGGACGCCAAGCGCGCCAAGCGGCTGAAGGAGGAGCTGGACTGGGTCCGCTCCAACGCCAAGGGCCGCCAGGCGAAGTCCAAGGCCCGCCTCGCCCGCTACGAGGAGATGGCCGCCGAGGCCGAGAAGATGCGGAAGCTGGACTTCGAGGAGATCCAGATCCCGCCGGGTCCCCGGCTCGGCAACGTCGTCGTCGAGATCGAGAAGCTGAACAAGGCCTTCGGCGACAAGGTGCTCATCGAGGACCTCTCCTTCACGCTGCCGCGCAACGGCATCGTGGGCGTCATCGGCCCGAACGGCGCGGGCAAGACCACCCTGTTCAAGATGATCCAGGGCCTGGAGGCCGCCGACTCCGGCACGATCAAGGTCGGCGACACCGTCAAGATCTCCTACGTCGACCAGAACCGCGCCAACATCGACCCGAAGAAGACGCTCTGGGCGGTCGTCTCGGACGAGCTGGACTACATCAACGTCGGCCAGGTCGAGATGCCCTCGCGCGCGTACGTGAGCGCCTTCGGCTTCAAGGGACCGGACCAGCAGAAGCCCGCCGGCGTGCTCTCCGGCGGTGAGCGCAACCGCCTGAACCTGGCGCTCACCCTCAAGCAGGGCGGCAACCTGCTGCTCCTCGACGAGCCCACCAACGACCTGGACGTGGAGACGCTCTCCTCCCTGGAGAACGCGCTGCTGGACTTCCCCGGCTGCGCCGTCGTCGTCTCCCACGACCGGTGGTTCCTGGACCGCGTGGCGACGCACATCCTCGCGTACGAGGGCGACTCCAAGTGGTTCTGGTTCGAGGGGAACTTCGAGTCCTACGAGAAGAACAAGATCGAGCGGCTCGGGCCGGACGCCGCGCGTCCGCACCGCGCCACCTACAAGAAGCTCACCCGGGGCTGAGGGCGGGCGGAAGCTGTGGCTCGGCACGTCTACCGCTGTTCCCTGCGCTGGTCGGACATGGACGCCTTCGGGCACGTCAACAACGTCGTCTTCCTGAGGTACCTGGAAGAGGCGCGCATCGACCTCATGTTCCGGCTGGCGCGGGAGGACGGCTCGGCGTCGTTCTCCGGCGGGTCCGTCGTGGCCCGCCACGAGATCGACTACCTGCGGCCGCTGGTGCACCGGCACGAGCCGGTGATCATCGAGTCGTGGGTGGCCGGCATCACAGCCGCGTCGGTCACCATCGCGTACGAGATCAAGGACAGCGAGGACAACGGCTCCGTGACCGGCACGGTGTACGCGCGTGCCAAGACCCTCGTGGTGCCCTACGACCTCAAGGCGCAGCGGCCGCGGCGGATCACCGACGAGGAGCAGGCCTTCCTGGAGGGGTTCCGCGAGGAGGGCCAGGTGCCCGCCGGGCGTGAGGGCTCCCGTCGCGGTGGCTCCCGGGGCGGCGCGGGCTCCGCTTCCTCAGGGGCACTCGTCGTATGACCGCCGGGCGCCAGACGGTGCAGTTCACCGACCCGGGGGAGGCGGCCGACCTCGCCGCCTTCCTGGGGCGGCTGCTCCGCTACGACCGGGCGGCGGCCGTCCGCATCCAGGCCTCCGGTACGGCCCTCGCGGTCTTCGGCCGGCCCCCGTCCTTCGAGGTCCTGGCCATCCGCACGGCCCGGCTCGCCAAGCCGTACGAGCACGGGCTCGACGAGGCCCTGGACGTCACCGTCTCCGCCGGCGACCTGCTGGAGTCCATCGACGAGCGGGCGGCGACGGCCGTCGTGCCCGAGCCGGTCACCGGGCCGCCCTGGGCCGGCCTCCTCCCGCCCCGCGGGGGCTGGCGGCCGCAGCCGGGGCTGCCCGCACCACGGGCGCTGCGGAGGCTGGTCGCCGGAGTGATCGCGGAGTTCCGGGCGCGCACGGAGGAGCTGGGCGAGGACCGGCGGACCCGTACGGAGCTCGACAGGATCGGTGAGGACATCTGGTCCCGGCCGGTCGGTGACACGGATCTCCCGGTGCGCGCGGCACACGCGGCGCAGGCACTGGGGTTCCTGCCGGGGCCGGCCCCCGGCGGGCACGGCGACGGCGGCACTCCCGGCGAGGGCCCCGCCGACCAGGGCCCCGACCTGCCCGGCACGGGGAACGACCTCGGTACCGGGAACGACGCCGGACCGGCCGTCACGCTGCTCGCCACGGGCGCGTGGCTGCGGCTGCGCACGCCGTACGGTTCCGTGGCGGTCCGCAAGGCGGGCACCCCGGCACTCAGCGTGACACCGGCCTAGGGAGCGGGGGCGCCGCCCGTCGGCGGGGGCTTGCACCGGATCGGTGCGTGCGCCGGGACCGGTGCCGGGCGGCTTCGGTGCCGGGCCGGGTTCGGCCGGCAGCAGGGACCTCTCGGACGTCAGCCGGCCGTGTTCACCATGGAGGCGGCCGCGTAGGTGAGGTACTTCCAGAGCGTGGCCTCGTGCTCCTCGCTCAGACCCAGTTCGTCGACGGCGTCCCGCATGTGCCTGAGCCAGGCGTCGTGGGCGTCGCGGTTCACCGCGAACGGGGCGTGCCGCATCCGCAGCCGCGGGTGGCCCCGCTGCTCGCTGTACGTCGTCGGGCCGCCCCAGTACTGGATCAGGAAGAGCGTGAGGCGCTCCTCCGCAGGGCCGAGATCCTCCTCCGGGTACATCGGCCGCAGCAACGGGTCCTCGGCGACGCCCTGATAGAAGCGGTGCACCAGGCGCCGGAAGGTCTCCTCGCCCCCGACCTGCTCGTAGAAGGACTGCTCCTGAAGCGTGCCGCGCGGAATCTCATTCACGCCGTCCATGGTCTCAGACCGCACGCCGCGGTTGGCGGGCCCGGGGGCCACGGAGACCGGTCGCACCCCGGCCGCGGCCCCGCCCCGGCCCCGGCCCGGGCCCCGGGGCTCGCGTCCGCGGCGGGCCCGCAGCACAGTGGAGACATGACCTCCTACGCCCTCGACGACGGCCTCGAAGGCCTGGCCGTCGCCGCGCGGGCTGCGCTGGTGCGGCAGATCGCGGCCGGCGGAGCCTTCGACGACGATCCGGCCCTGCGCGCGGCGTTCGCGGAGGTGCCCCGGCACCTCTTCGTGCCCTACTACTACGTGGGCTCCGAGAGCGCCGAGGGCGGCTACGAGCGGCTGTGGGGCGAGGACCCGGACCCCGGGCGGCGGGCCGGGTGGCTGCGCGGCGCGTACCAGGACAGCGCGCTGGCCACCCGGGTGCGGGACGGCGAACTGCTCTCGTCCAGCAGCCAGCCGTCCCTGATGGCACGCATGCTCGCCGACCTGCGCCTCGACGAGGG
This sequence comes from Streptomyces sp. TS71-3, assembly GCF_018327685.1. NCBI lineage: Bacteria > Bacillati > Actinomycetota > Actinomycetes > Kitasatosporales > Streptomycetaceae > Streptomyces > Streptomyces sp. TS71-3. Next base: position 3,756,572 of record NZ_BNEL01000001.1, read on the forward strand.
GCACACGGTCCTGGAGATCGGCGCCGGCACCGGCTACAACGCGGCGTTGCTGGCGCACCGGCTCGGCGACGAGCAGGTCACCACGGTGGACCTCGACCCCGAGATCACCGACTCCGCGCGCGACCACCTCGCCGCGGCGGGATACCGTCCGGCCGTCGTCACCGGCGACGGCACGCGCGGCTGCCCCGAGCGCGCCCCCTACGACCGGATCATCGCCACCTGCACGCTGGACGACCTGCCGCGGCCCTGGCTCGCGCAGTGCCGGCCCGGCGCACGGATCCTCACGCCGTTCGCCACGGGCCTCGTCGCGCTGGAGGCGCAGGGGCCCGACCGGGCGGAGGGGCGCTTCCTGCCCTCGCCCGCGTACTTCGTGCCGTTGCGCGGCAGCTCGCGCGGGGCCGGGCGGCGGTCGCCCGCGCCTCCTTCGGCGGGCCGGCTGCCGCGCGGGGCGCTGGAGGACGACTCGTTCCGGTTCCTGCTGGTGCTGACGGAGGGGCGGCTCGGTCCGCGGGAGGCGCTGCGGGTGTGGGACCGGGAGGGGCATCCGGGGCGTGAGCGGTACGGGATCACCGTTGACGGTGAGCGGGCGTGGGTGTGGTTGGACGCGCCGCGGGGGCCGTACGGGTACGGTTGGGAGCTTTGACCCTCGTGGGGCGGGCCTCGTTGTGGGCGGTCCCCACGACGTCGTCTTTCCCCCGGCTGGGGTGCCGTCCCGGGCTGGGGGGCCGTTCCGGCGTGGGGTGCCGTTCCCGGCCCTGACGGCTTCCCCGGCGTGGGTGGTGTTCCGGGGTGTTGGGGCTGTGCGCCCCGGGCTCCACCGCTCGCCTGCGGTGGGCCCGGGGCTGCGAGGGGGCTCGGCTCGTTTTCGGCCACCGGGCGGTGGGGGCCTTTTGCGCAGTTCCCGCGCCCCTTATGGGGCTCTGCCCCTTGCTGTTTCGTTTCTTTCCGGCGGCCGGTGGGGGCTTTTTGCGCAGTTCCCCGCACCCCTTATGGGTGGGTGGTTCTTGCTGTTTCGCTTTTTTCCACCGGCCGGTGGGGGCTTTTTGCGCAGTTCCCCGCGCCCCTTATAGGGCTGCCCCCAGCCAGCCCTCCGGCTTGGCTCGCGGTTCCCTGCGTCCCTTACGGGGCGCCTAGCCGCGGCGGATCGTGATCGTCGTCCACGCTCCGACGTGGACCCGGTCGCCGTCCTGGAGGGGGACGGGGACGAAGGGCTGGATGGGGTCCTCGGCGCCGTTGACCGTCGTTCCGTTGGTGGAGTTCTGGTCGACGACCGACCAGGAGCCGTCGGGCTGCTTCACGAGCATCGCGTGCTGGTGCGATACGCCCGGGTCCTCCGGGGGGACCGAGAGGTCGATGTCCGGGGTGTCGCCGGTGGAGTGCCGGCGGCGGCCGATGGTGACGCGCTCGCCGGTCAGCGGGCGCTGCTGCTCCGGCGAGTACGCCGGGAGGTTGAGGCCCGCCGCCTCGGGACCCGAGCGCTGCATCATCGCCATGAAGTACTCGCGGTCCGGACCGATCGTGATCGTCCAGCTGGTGGGCGGGGCGTAGCCTCCGGGCGCGCCCGGCATACCGGGACCGCCGGGACCGCCAGGACCGCCGACACCGGGCGGCGGGGGGCCGGGCTGCCGGTAGCCGGGCGGGCCGGGCTGGGACTGGTCACCGGGGGCCGGCGGCGCCATCGGGCCGCCTGCCGTGGGCGCGGGGTGCGCGGGCGGCGAGATCACCCAGTCGTCGTCGCCGCGCGCGGGCGGAGGCGGGGGCGGGCCGGGTACCTGGCCGTTCTCCTGCGGGAAGACGGACGGCGGGGGTGGCGTGCCGCCGGGCTGCTGCTGGAACGCGGCGGGGGCACCGCCTGCGCTCGGCGCCCCGGGACCGCCCGGGCCCCGGGGCGGGGGCGCCTGGCCGCCCCCGTCGCCGCCGAACGACCCCTGGCCGGGGCTCAGGGGCTCAGCGGGGCGGTTCACCTGCGAGGGCCGCGAGCTCTGGTACTCGTACGGCTCCCGCCCGGCCGGCGGCGACTGCTGGAAGTGCATCGGCGGTGCGCCGCCGGGGCCCTGGCCGGGGCCGCCGGTGTTCGGCATGTTGCGCGGGGCCGCGGGGGTGTAGGAGGTCGCCGTGTTCGTCAGGAAGTTCCAGCGGCACTCCTCGCAGAACGGCGCGCCCCCCTCGCGCGGCGTGTGGCACTGCGGGCAGAGCTCCGTCTCTCTCTGCCCCGCGCCGGGACCGGAGGGTCCGGGGGCCTGCGGGTAGCCGTACGCGCTCGGGGGCGGGGGAGGCGGGGGCACGGAGTTGGCCATGCGGTGACCGCAGACCTCGCACCAGTCCTCGGAGCGCGACTGGTGTCCGTTCGGGCAGGTCAGCATGGTGGCGCTTCCCCCTCTCCTTCTCCGGCCCGGTGGCCGGCGAGTCAGGACGTTCCGGTTCGTCCTTGAGCCTGCTGTCGTCCGAGTCTGCCTTGCGCACCCCTGGCGCGAGGCCGGTTTCGGCATGATGACGTGCCGTCCCCGTTGGGAATCCCGGACATCCACCAGGGACGATCCTGCGGTGCCGCGACAGCGACGGCGCGACAGCCCTGAAGCATATGACGCAACTTCCGTGTCCCGGAGTTCTGCGGGACCCCCACCATTCGTGACCGGGGCGGCTCCTCTGGCCTCCTCAACCTCGCTGCGGCTCCTACGGTGACGGCTCCTACGGTGACGGTTCCTACGGTGACGGCTCTACGTGGACTGCTCCTACGGTGCCGGCTTCCTCGCCGACTTCTTCACGCGGACCGTCTTCGTCGACCTCGTCTCCAGGGTCATTTCGTCCGCATCCGCGACCCGTGCCTTCAGACGCACAGTACCCGCCGCGACATCCACCACGTCGACCACCTTGGCCAGCAGCTTGGCGGTGTCCTCGTTCCCCAGGGAGCCCGCTAGCTGAACGGCCCGGCCCAGCTTGGCCGTCGCGCCGTAGTCGTCCCCCGCCTTGCGGGCGTCCAGGCCCTCCCGGATGACCTGCGCCAGCTCGGCCTGGCCGGTGTAGTGGGCGACCTGCGCGTTGATCGAGGTGGAGGCGGCCAGGTCGTCCGTCCACACCGCGCGGACCAGGCCCTGCGCCAGCGTCCGCACCGTGCCGCCGTCCTCCGGGATCACCAGGGCCGCGCGGGCGGCGAGCATCTCCTGCCCGACGCCCGCGGCGGGCACCCGCACGCAGACGTGGTAGTCGCGGGACTCGTCGCCCCACGAGCCGGTCGGATAGTCGCCCGCGCGCGGGGACGCGTCGGTGCGCCGGGCGGTCAGCTCCTCGACCGCCGGCGCGACCTGCTTGACGAACACCACCTCGGCGCCCACGGGGGTCCACAGCCGCAGCGAGACGTCCGCGACCTCCTTGCCCATGGCCGTCTCCATCATCCGGGTGAAGTCCTCGGCGAGCCCTGACGGGTCGGCGACGATGTCGGCGCTGCCGAGCAGCGCCGAGGCGATGCCGGTGACCTCCTTGACCTCCCAGTCCGTGCCGACGCCGCGCGCGTCGCAGGTGAAGTGGCCCGCGCAGGTCTCCAGGGCGGCGCGCAGCTCGTCGCCGGACTCGTGTTCGTTGCGGCCGTCGGTGAGCAGGATGCCGTGCCGGATGCCGACGTCCGCGGTCGACAGCAGCCGCTCCGCGAGCCGCAGCCAGGTGCCGATCGCGGTGCCGCCGCCGGCGGTGAGCTTCCGCAGCGCCTGCTTGGCCTGCTCCCTGGTCTCCGCGTCGGCGACGGCGAGCCGGCCCGCGCCCGGATAGACCTCCGTGGCCTTGTGCGTACCGCCGATCACCGCGAAGTGGACGCCGTCGCGCAGGGTGTCGACGGCGGCGGCCGTCGCCTCCCTGGCGCCCCGCATCTTGGTCGGCGGGTAGTCCATCGAACCCGAGCAGTCCACCATGACGGCCACCGCCGCGTCCGGTACCCGCCCCGCGCCGGCAAGCTGCGCGCCCGAGGTGCCGCCGCCGGTCGCGGTGACCGTCACGATGGCGTTGACCTCGCGGCCGCCGTCGGGCAGGTACTCGTTCTGGTAGACGTCGACCGCGAACTGCGGGACGTCGGTCTTGGAGAATCTGGCCATGGCATCCGCTCCCCCTCAGGCTTGCCCACGGCGGGTGGGTTCCCTCTCTCCTCGCCGGCTGTGACCATGGCCGGGACCCGCGCCGGCGGCGGGCGCCCCGGCCCCCCTCAGGCCGATCCTGCCCCTGGCGCCGGAGCCGGGAACGGCAGTACGGCCACTGTTACGTTGTCGTGGCCGCCGCCGTCGAGGGCGTGGCCGACCAGGACCTGGGCTGCGGCCAGCGGGCGCTGCGCGGCGTCCGGCGGCAGGACGGACGCCATGTCGCCGGCCGCCTCCGCGTAGTTCCACAGGCCGTCCGTGCACACCACGACCACGCCCGGCCGGTCGGGCTTGAAGGCGGCGGTGTGCGGCTCCAGCTCGTAGGCGTCGGCGCCGAGCCAGCCCGTGATGGCGTGGGCGCGCTCGTCGGCGTAGGCCTCGGCCTCGTTCATCAGCCCGGTGGCGACCATCTGGGCCGCCCAGGAGTCGTCCTCGGTGAGCCGGGCCGGGGGCGCGCTGCGGTCCACCGGCACCCAGTACGCGCGGCTGTCGCCGACCCAGCCGACGATCAGGAGGTCCTTCGCGACGATCGCGCCGACCAGCGTGCAGGCCGGGGCGTTCTGGTTCGGGCCCTGCTCGCGGAGCGTCGCGGGCTCTTCGGCCAGGGCGTTGACGGCGTCCGCCGCGGCGATGATCGCCTCGTGCATGGCCTGCTGGGGGTGCGTGCCGCGGGGCAGCGCCGCGAGCAGCGACTGGGTGGCGGTACGGGACGCGGTGATGGAGGCGTCGTCCGGACGGGTCGCCGACGACACACCGTCGCAGACGACGGCGAGCACGGCCGGCGCGCCGTCCTGGAGCACGGTCGACGACACCGCGAACGCGTCCTCGTTGCGGTGGTGCCTGAGGCCGCGGTCGCTGACGGCGGCCACCGTGGCGAGCTCCTGCTCGATGTGGTCGCGCTCGCGGGGCTGGGCCTTGCCGCAGTTCTCGCAGTAGTCGTCCCGGTCGATCCGGCCCGCGGCGCAGAAGACGCAGAGCCGGACGTCCGGCAGGGGCGTGGACAGCGTGTCGTCCTCGACGGTGCGCGGATCCGCCGGCACGCCCGCGGCACCCACGGCGGGCGGATCGTCCCGGACCATCCCGGCCGATCCGGCGGGCGGCTGCGGCGCGGCCAGTTCGTAGTCGTCCGGCTCGGCGGCGGGGGCCGGTGGCGACGCGGGCCAGGCCGCGGCGGCGGGCGGGGGCGACGGCACGGGGGACTGCCCCGGGACGGCGGGGTGGGCCGCCAAGCCGTTCCCCATCGGGAGCTGGTCGCCCTGCGAGTCGGTGCCGGGCAGGTCGCTCGGCAGGTGCACCGGCGCGGGGGGCTCCGAACCCTCGGTGCCGGGCGCCGCGGGCCACTCGACGGACGCCGCGGAGGCGCCGTCGGGACCGGTGGAGTGGCCCGAAGCCGCGGGGGCCGCCGCCCAGAACCCGTCGACGCCCGGTGCCGGCTCCCCGTCGGCGCCGTGCTCGGCCCGGCCTGCGTACCCGTCCACCGAGGGTGACGGGACGGCCGGATACGGCGCGGGCCGGGCGGGCCCGGGGTGAGCCGAACCCGCGGAACCCTGCGCCGCGGCACCCCGCGTCGCGCCGGAACCCCCCGCCGCGGACCCCCGCTCGGCGGGCACGCCGCCCACCGCCAGGGTGGGCCGGTCGGCCGCCGCCCACAGCGCGGACAGGTCGAGCCCGCACCCGCCGCAGAAGCGATCGCCCGACTCGACCGGTTCCTCACAGGCCGGGTTGGGGCAGCTCGACCCGGCGGCCGACTGGGGCATCTGCGACATGTTCACACCAACGTCCGGGGGCGGAGGCGGTTGGCCCGCTCCACCAGTTCGATCCGCTCCTTGCGGCTGTCCGTGAGCCGGGCGAGCGTCCGGTACGAGCGTTCCAGGCCCAAACGCAGGCCACGCTCGTCCAGTTCGCTGCCGAGCAGCACGGGTCTTCCGCCACCGCGGGGCGGGGCGGAACCTTGGCTACCGGAGAGTACCCAGTCGAGGGCCGTCCCCAGAACCTCGGTCGACAGCAGTTCTCTGCGGACCGCGTCGAGACCGAACGCCACCAGGGATTCCACCTGGCCGGCCGCCGCCGTCAGGTCCGCCAGGAACGAGGGGTCGCCGCCGGGCGCGTCGTGCGGTGCCCCGAGCCGGTGCCGGAGCCTGGCCCGGACCGCGGCCACCCGGGCGGCCGTGTAGTGGATCGACGACTCCGGCACGGACTCCAGCGTGCGCACGGCCCCGCTGCGGTCGCCGGCCGCGAACCGCACCCGGGCGAGGCCGAACGCCGCGCTGACGTAGCTCGGGTCGGTCGTCCACACCAGCCGGTAGTACTCGGCGGCGTTGTCGAGCTGGCCGAGCACCTCCGCGCAGATGCCCAGGGCGATCTTGGGCGCGGGCTCGCCGGGGAAGGCGTCGTAGACGGCGTCGAAGGAGAGCGCCGCGCGGGCGTGGTCGCCGGTCGCCAGCGCCACCACGCCCTGGTACCAGACGACGCGCCAGTCGCTCGCGTGGTCGCGCTCCAGGGCGTCCAGGGCGGCCGCGGCGGAGGCCAGTTCCCCCATCTCCAGACGGGCGCGCAGCTCGCGCAGGCGCAGCTCCAGGGAGCCCGCGGGGGCGGTGCGCAGCGCGCTGATCAGCTCGCTGGGGGCGGACGCGATGAGTCCGGCCAGGAAGCCGGCGTTCGGGTCGTTCGCGTCGACCCGGGGGATCGGCAGGGCCAGCGCGGCGGCGCCGGCGATGGCGCTGCCGAGGGAGACCGGTCCCGAACCCGAAGGCCCCGCCAGGGGCGTGGGCGGCGGTGGCGCCGGCGGCAGCCCGGCCGCGAGGGCCTCCTGGGCCTGGGCGCCGGTGACCGGTGCCAGGGCGGGCGCGCCGCCGGGCGCCGGGCCCGCTGCCACCGCGGCGGTGCCGGCCACGGACGCCACGGCCGCGCTCCTGCGCGGCGCGGGCAGCGGGCGCAGGCCGAACCGGGACACCTCGGGCGAGGCCTCCTTGAAGAGCTCGGTGTCGGTGACCTTCAACTCGGGCCCGAAGAGCGTGGACAGCGCGGGCCGCGGCCGGCCGGTCTGCAACGCGACGACCTCCCGCAGCACGCCCGTGAGCTGCTCCGCCATCTCCTCCGCGGAGGCGAACCTGCGGGCCGGGTCCGGGTCGGTGGCGCGCACCAGCAGGCGGTAGAAGGACTCGTAGTCGCGGAAGACGTCGATGTTGTCCGGGTCCGGGAGGGAGTCCACGAAGACGTTGGTGTAGCCCTGGAAGTCGAACGTGAGGACGGCGAGGGTGCGCGCGACCGTGTACAGGTCGGAGGCGACCGACGGGCCCACCTCGGCGACCTCGGGGGCCTGGTAGCCGACCGTGCCGAAGATGGCCGACTCCTCGTCGTCCATCCGCCGTACCGCGCCCATGTCGATCAGCTTGAGCTGGTCCTCCGTCTGGATGGCGTTGTCGACCTTGAAGTCGCAGTACAGAAGGTTGCGGCTGTGCAGGTGGCCGAGGGCTTCCAGGGTCTCGATGCCGTAGGCGCAGGCCTGCTCGACGGGGAGCGGATCGCGCCTGCCGTCCGTGGTGCGCCGGCCGTTGGCGATCTCCTTGAGCGACTTGCCGCCGACGTACTCCATGACGATGTAGCCGTCCATGGAGCCGGTGCGCTGGTCCAGGTGCTCGACGAAGTTGTAGATCCGCACGATGTTGGAGTGCTCGATCTCCGCCAGGAACCGCCGCTCGGAGATCGCGGCGGCCATCGCGTCCTGGTCGCCGGTGTCCAGCAGGCCCTTGAGCACCACCCAGCGGTCGGATACGGCCCGGTCCACCGCGAGGTAGATCCAGCCGAGGCCGCCGTGCGCCAGGCAGCCCGCCACCTCGTACTGGCCGTGCACGATGTCGCCGGGCTGGAGCTTCGGAACGAACGAGTACGGGTGCCCGCACTTGGTGCAGAACCCCTCCGTGCGCCCCGGGCGCTCGCCGCGCGGCCGGCCCACCGGGGCACCGCAGTCCGTGCGCGAGCAGAACCGCTTGCGCTCCGGCACCTCGGGGCGTTCGAGCACCATCGCGCGCGGGTCGGGCCGCGGCACCTCCGGAACCGCCACCAGGCCCGCGCCCAGCCTGCCGCGCGCCGAGCCGCCGGCACCGGAGCCGGAGCTGCGCACCGACACCGAACGGGCCGTCGTGTCCCCGGTCAGCGACCGCGACAGGCGCCCCGAGACCGATCTACGGGAGGTCGCCGAGCGGGCGGACCGTCCCGTGCCGGAACGCGCTGAGCGGGCCGAGTGCGCCGAAGCGGACGACCCGCCCGACCCGTCTGCCGTCGAGCCGCTCGAAGGACCCTCGCCGCCGCCCCTGGGCTGCCCCGCGATGCCGGTCGGCGAGGACCCCACCATGCCGTTGGCCGACACCACCGGCGCCAGACCGCAGGTGTCGCAGTACAGCTCCCCGCCGCCCACGTCCTCGTAGGCGCCGGAGCAGTCCGGCCGCTGGCAGGCCCCACCGCTCATGCGTCCCCCCTGGCGGATGCGGGCCCGCCCTGCTCGGGGACCCGGCTGGAGAGCGCCTCGGCGGCCGCGTGCTGGTAGCGCAGCACCGAGGCCTCCGCGGCGCGCAGGTCGCACGGAGCGCTCCACAGCATCCGGCGCGCCGCGTCGTAGCGCTCGACGAGCAGCGGGTCCTCCGCCATGCCGTGCTGGGCGATCTTCGCCTTGTACGCGTCGAGGCGGCCGCGCAGCTCCGCGCGGACCGCGAGCGGCGCGGTGACCGCGGTGAGCGACTCGCGGGCCCGCAGCAGCTCGTCCTCGGCCTTCTCCTCCAGGGACTCCAGCAGCGGGGAGAGGCGGTGCCACTGGCCGTTCCTGCGGTACTCGGCTGCCGCGGCCAGCTGCTCCTGGAGGGCGGTCGGCGGGCCCGAGACCGCGGGCACCTCGGACGCCGCGATCTTCGCCAGCACCTCCCCGCGCGCGAGACGCGCCTCGGCGAGGGTGCGGTCCGCTCGGGAGAGGATGTCCCGGAGGTTCACCAGCCGGGCCTCGGCGTCCTGGCGGACCGTCAGCACCGCGTCGATCTCCCGGCGGACGTCCTCCAGGGCCCTGGCCTCGCGGTCGTACCGCTCGGTGTCGGGCCGCCCGCCGCCCGGCGCGGAGCTGCCGGTGGCCGAGGGCCGCCAGAAGGCGAGCGGATCGGAGACCACCTGCTCCCGCAGGGAGGTCAGCGCGCGCGTGATGCGCTCCAGGTCGTCGCCGGCGGGATGCTCCCCGGGGCGCACGCCCACGGAGTGCGCGAGCTGCCGGGTGCGCTGGAGCTCCGCGGAGAGCAGGTCGATACGGGCGGGCAGCGCGGACCACACCGCGTCGGCCGCCACGACCAGGTCCAGCGAGGCCGCGTACAGGTCGTTCATCCGCGTCACCAGCGTCTGGAGGGAGAGCAGCTCGCTCAGCCGGGCCGGGCCCTCCGCGCTCGCGGAGCCGGGGACGGCGACGCTGTCACCGCGCAGCAGCTCCGTCAGCTCGACCAGGTCCTCACGGTTCGGCCAGCGCCGCCGCGCGCGCATGTCGCGTGCCGCGCGCAGGGCGTCCGTGTAGGAGTCGAAGCAGGTCCACAGCAGCGTGATGGAAGCCTCCGCCGCCGCCCAGCGCTCGCGCGTTACACCGGTCAGCTCGGCACCTTCGAGGAGCCTGCGGCCGGCGTGGTCCTGGAGGGCGAAGAGCGAGGTCTCGATCGCCTCGTGCTCCGCGCCGAGCCGCGCCAGCGCACGGTCCACCTCGTCCCGGTCCATCACCGACCCAGGGGGCCCCGCGACGCCCATCGATCACCTCTCCGCTCTCGTCCTGCCCGGTGGCTGCTCACGGTTCCTGCCCAGGGCGGCGGCGTTTCAGCCTCCGCCCGGACTCCTCGGCCCCCGGCCCTCCTCGGGCCGCGTGTCCCGCCTCGACTCCGCGCCTACTGGGGGTACCTCCCACGCCGTTCAGGCAGTGGAGGAGGCTCCGTCACGTGCCCTCCCATCTGCCGTGGGACGGACCCCGGTCCCCGCTCATGTGACGTACCTCGGCTTCGGGGGCCCCGACGTGGCGCCCAGGTCGTCGCGGAGCCATGTGTCGTAGGACTTCCGCCAGCCGCTCTTGCGGTAGTCGTCGAGGATCCGGTTGACCCGGCGGACCAGGTCGTCCGCGCCCTTCTTCATCGCCACGCCGTAGAACTCCTCCGTGAACGGGGCCCCCTTGATCTCGATCGTGGGGTCCTGCGCGGCCTGGCCCGCGGCGAGCGCGCTGTCGGTCACTATGGCGTCGGCCTCGCCGAGCTGGAGCCGGACCAGGCAGTCGAGTTGGTTGGGCACCGTGGTGGAGATATCGGCACCGAAGGACTCGCGCCTGAGCTCGCTGAGGGCCGTGGAGCCGTCCGCCGAGCAGACCCGCTTGCCCTTGAGCGTGTCGTTGTAGCCGGTGATGCCGGAGTTCTTGGGGGCCAGCAACTGCTGCCCGGTCTCGAAGTAGGCCGTGGAGAACGCCACGTCCTTGGCGCGCTCGCAGTTGATGGTCATCGTGCGCACCACGATGTCGACGTCGCCCCGCTTGATCGCGTCGACGCGCTGGCTGGTGGGCACGGCGCGGTACTGCACGGCGTCGGGATCTCCCAGGAGCTGCCGGGCGATCTCGTGGACGAGGTCTATGTCGAAGCCCTCCGGGTCGCTGTTGCCGATCTTGTTCGGATCCCGGTAGCCCCAGCGGTAGCTGCTCACGTCGATGCCGGCGACGAGGTAGCCCTTCTTCTTGATCGCGTCGATCGTCGGCCCGTCGGCGGCCGACGGGCGCAGGCTGGCCTCCGGGTGGTCGCACGACGCGGAGGCCGCGCGCTGCGTGTGCGCCACGCCCGGGCCCCCGGCGTCCTCGGTGGCCACCAGGTCCTGGACGTGCGCCAGCGGCAGGAGGGTGAGGGCGGCCGTCAGCACGCAGGCCACCGCCATCGCGGCCACCCCGCCCCAGCCGCGCAGCCGGGCCGCCGTCCGGCGCGCGCCGTTCAGCAGGCCGACCGGGTGCGCCGCGGGGCGCCGCGCCGTGTCCGGCTCCCTGGGGGCGCCCGTGACGTCACGGCCGCCGTTCGGTGCCTCGCTCATGCCTCCCGCCCCTCTCACCGGTACTCCGCAAGCCTGCGCCCGATGCCGAGCACCGCACCTGCCGCGCCCAGCACGGCCAGCACCGCGGCGCCGGCCGGCAGGCCCGACATCGCGTCCCGGCCGTCCTGCGCGACCTGCGAGAACTCGACCTGCTCGTGGGTCAGCGCCTTGCCGAGCTGCTCGTCGACCGCGTCGAAGGAGTCGCCCGTGGACTGCTGGTTCCTGCCCGTGGACTGCTCGGCCGGGTCGCCGATGATCTTCTTCAGCGCGCCGTCGTAGTCGCCGGCGTTGTCCTTGCCGCGGGCGTCCTTGTGCCGGGCCTGCCACTCCTTCACGCGGGCCATGGCCCGGGTGACGGGTGCCTTGCCGGCCGCGTCGTCGGCGAGGGCCGCGGCCGCGGCGAGCAGGCCCCCGCCGCCGTCGGCGCCGCCGAGGTCCGCCATCTGCTGGTTGAACTCGTAGTCGAACTTGTCGACCGTAGCGCCCTTCACGTCGAGCGTCTCCGCACCGCGGCTGATCAGGGTGAGGTTCTCGTTGCCGCGGGCCTTCAGGGAGTCGATGCGCGCGTCGTCCAGGACGGTCAGGGACCGCACCCCGTGGTCGTAGGACTCCCGCAGGTCCACGCGCGCGACCGTGTGCCCGACGGCCAGCCAGAGCAGCGCCACCGTGCAGGCGGCGGTGGCCGCGAGCAGGCCGGAGTTGAAGATGCGGTTCGTGTGCCGGTAGGTGCGCCGCTGGGCCCAGACGAGGGCGGCCAGGGCCACCGCGCCCAGGCCGACCGCCGCCCACGGGTAGGGCGTCGCGTCGTCGTAGTCGGCGTCGAGCTGGGCGTTCTCGGTCTTGTAGAGCTTCTCGGCCTCCAGCAGCATCTGCGACTGCATCATGTCGTTCGCGTAGCGGAGGTAGGCGGCGCCCAGCGGAAGGCCGTTGCGGTTGTTGGCGCGGGCGCGCTCGATGAGGCCGGTGTAGCGCGGCAGGAGCTTGTTCAGCTCGGCGATGGCCTTGGCGGACTCGGAGTCGGCCTCGGTGTTCGCGGCGGCCCTGGCGAGCTTGTCGGCGGCCGTCTCGATGTCCTTGGCATAGCGGCTCTGGACGTTCGCCGGCTCCTGGCCGCCGACGAGGAAGCCGGTGGACTCGGCGGTGTTGGCGTCGGCGAGGGAACGGTAGATGTCTGCGGCGTCGGAGCTGAGCGGCTGGCTGTGGTGGAGCACCTGGTCGGCCGCGCCCGCCCGGTCGGTGGTCTGCCAGGCGGTGACGGCGCCGAAGGCGAGGACGAGCAGGGCCAGTACGGCGCCGATGATGCGCAGCCTGCCGGGCTCGGTCGCGGCGCCCGCGCGCAGCCGCTCGACGCCCTCCGCCCATGCGGAGCGCCGGTCGGGGACGCGTCCGGAGCGGCCGGGGCCGGGCGCGTCCGGCCGTCTGGAACCGGGTGGGGGCGCGGTGGGGGCGGGGACACCTCTGGCCGCGGGCACGGCCGGCACCGCCGCCGGTCCCGGTGCCCCGGGGCCCGGCGGTGCTTGGCTGCCCTTCGGCGGGTGTGCCACCCTGACCTCCCCCTCGGTCGTCCGACGTCACTTCCGCCCGATGCGCGACGTGCGCGGGAAGAAGTCCACGGGCGCAAGTATGGCCGCAGCGACCGGCATTCACACCAGCGTTGGCGCGATCTTGCACCGATGGCGTGTCCGGACCGGGGCGGGCGCCGCCCCGCGCACCGGACCGGGGCGCTCACCGACCGGCAGGGCCACCGCGCACCCCGCGTGCGCCGTGACCCATCTGCTCTGGAACACGTTTCGGGGGACGTTTCGGTTCCCTGCGCACCGGCGTGCGCCGCGGGTGGCCGGCGCGTCCGTCAGTCACCCGCCCCGAAAAACGCCCGTACGCGGGCGTGCGCCTCCTGGGGCGCGCGCAGGTGGTCCAAGCCCAGCAGCGCGGCGCCCAGCACCGGCCGTGCCGTGACGACCTGCGGCACCGCGCGCGGAGCGCGCTCGGCGAGCAGGGCCCGGACGCCGTCGTCCAGTTGGGGGTGGCGGGCGGCCAGCAGGCCGCCGCCGAGCAGGACCGGAACCTCCTCGTCGAGCAGGTCCAGCCTGCGCAGCGCGACCGTGGCCATGGTCACCACCTCGTTCGCGAGCCGGTCGACGAGCGAGCGTGCCACCGGGTCGCCCTCCGCGGCGGTGGCGAAGACCACGGGGGTCAGTTCGAAGCGCCGCGTCTCCTCGATGTCCTTGAGGTGCAGCGCCGCGATCAGGTCGTACATCGAGGAGAGCCCGAAGTGGCCGGGGAGCGTGGTGGCCAGCGCCGTCGGGCCGCCGCGGCCGTCCTCGGCGCGCGCCGCGTGCCACAGCGCCTCCTCGGCCAGGCCCCCGCCGCCGCCCCAGTCGCCGGATATCCGCCCGATCGCGGGGAAGCGGGCCGTGCGCCCGTCCGGGAGCATGCCCACGCAGTTGATGCCGGCGCCGCAGACCACGGCGACGCCCCTCGGCTCGGCCACGCCCGCCCGCAGGATGGCGAAGGTGTCGTTGCGCACCTCCACGCTGCCGCTCCAGCCGCGGCGGCGCAGCTCGGCGGCGAGTTCCTCCTCCTCCACCGGAAGGTCGGCGTTGGCGAGGCACGCGGAGACATGGCTGACCGTGCCGGCCCCGGTCCCGGCCGCGGCGGCGTCCGCGGCGGCCCGCTCCACCGCCTCGGCCACCACGTCCACGGCCGCCTCGGCGCCGACCTGGGCCGGCCGGAACCCGCCGCCCCGTGCGGTGCCGACGACCCGGCCGTCGGCCGCCACCAGGGCGACGTCCGTCTTGCTGTTCCCGGCGTCCACGGCGAGGACGGTGCCGTCCACGGCGGGCACGGGCCCGTCCGCGGCGAGCACGGCGCCGTCCGGATCCGCGTCCGCGCCGGCCCGCCCCTCGTCCGGGGCGGGCCCGGGGAGGGTGGTGCGGGGTGTGCCGGACGTGGCGGAAGGAGGCGTCATGCCCACGCGAGGTGCTCCTGGTTGTGCGCGATCAACTTGTCGGTCAGGGCGTCGGCGTAGGCGTGCTGGCCGATCAGCGGGTGGCAGAGCAGCGCACGGAAGACCCGGTCGCGCCCGCCGCGCAGGGCGGCGTCCAGCGCCAGGTCCTCGTACGCCGTCACCTGCGCCACCAGGCCCGCGTACAGCGGGTCGAGCGCCGGCACCGGCAGCGGCGCGGCACCCGTGGGGCCGACGGCGGCCTGGACCTCGATCACGGCGTCGTCCGGGAGGAACGGCAGGGTGCCGTTGTTCAGGGTGTTCACGACCTGGTGCGGGCTGCCGGCGTGCCGGCCGTCCGCGGACGGCTCCTTGGCGCCGCCGAGCAGCGCCGCGGCGAGGTCGACGGCGGCCTCCGAGTAGTAGGCGCCGCCGCGCTTGGCGAGCAGGGCCGGCTTCTCGTCCAGCGCCGGGTCGCCGTACATCTCAAGGAGCCGCTTCTCCATGGCGGCCACCTCGGCGGCCCGGGACGGCTTGGTGCGCAGTTCCTCCACCACCTCGTCGTGCGCGTAGTAGTACCGCAGGTAGTACGACGGGACGACGCCCAGCCGGTGGATGAGGGAGCCGGGGAGGTGCAGGTCGGAGGCGATGGCGTCGCCGTGCTCCCTGAGGAGGGCGGGCAGCCTGTCCTCCCCCTGGGGGCCGCCGAGTCGCACACTCGTCTCCCAGGTGAGGTGGTTCAGCCCGACGTGACCGAGGTGGACGTCGGCCGGCTCGACGCCGAGGAGCTGGGCGAACTTCCGCTGGAAGCCGATGGCCACGTTGCACAGCCCGACGGCCCGGTGCCCGGCCTGGAGCAGTGCCCGGGTGACGATGCCGACCGGGTTGGTGAAGTCGATGATCCAGGCGTCCGGGGCGAGGCGGCGGACCCGTTCGGCGATGTCGAGGACCACGGGGACGGTGCGCAGCGCCTTGGCGAGGCCGCCCGCGCCCGTCGTCTCCTGGCCGACGCAGCCGCACTCCAGGGGCCAGGTCTCGTCCTGCTGGCGGGCGGCCTGGCCGCCGACGCGCAGCTGCAGCAGCACCGCGTCGGCGCCGTCCACGGCGGCGTCCAGGTCGGCGGTGGTGGTGATGGTGCCCGGGTGGCCCTGCTTGGCGAAGATCCGCCGGGCCAGGCCGCCGACGAGTTCGAGCCGGTGTGCCGACGGGTCGACGAGGACCAGTTCGGCGATCGGCAGGACGTCCCGCAGCCGCGCGAAGCCGTCGATCAGCTCGGGCGTGTAGGTGGAGCCGCCGCCCACCACGACGATCTTCCGCGGCACGGGGCCCGTGGCGGGGGCGGGGCCGGGTTCTCGCGAGGGACGGGGGACTGCCGCCCCCGTGGTCTCCTGCATGGGGTCCACTCAGCCCTTCACTCCGGTCAGCGTGATCCCCTCGACGAACGCGCGCTGCGCGAAGAAGAACACGACGATCACAGGGGCCATGACCAGAACGGTCGCGGCCATGGTCAGATTCCAGTCGGTGTGGTGAGCGCCCTTGAACGATTCGAGCCCATAACTGAGCGTCCAGGCGCCGGGATTCTCGGAGGCGTAGATCTGCGGCCCGAAGTAGTCGTTCCAGGCGTAGAAGAACTGGAAGAGCGCGATCGCCGCGATGCCCGGCCGCGCCATGGGGAGCACGACCTTGAGCAGCGTCCGCAGCTCGCTGCACCCGTCCACGCGGGCGGCGTCCAGGTACTCGTCCGGGATGGTCATCAGGAACTGCCGCAGCAGGAAGATGGAGAACGCGTCGCCGAACGCCATGGGGATGATCAGCGGCCACAGGGTGCCGGACAGGCCGAGCTGCTTGGCCCAGAACAGGTACATCGGGATGATGATCACCTGCGGTGGCAGCATCATCATCGAGATCACCAGCATCAGCGACAGGTGCCGGCCGCGGAAGCGGAACTTGGCCAGCGCGTACGCCACGGGCACCGAAGACAGCACGGTCAAAACGGTGCCGAGGCCCGCGTACAGCAGCGTGTTCCGCCACCAGGTCAGGAAGCCGGGCGTGTCGAAGACGGTGCGGTAGTTGGACCACTGCCATGTGCCCGGGATCAGGTCCCGGGTCAGGGTCTGCTGGTCGGACATCAGGGACGTCAGGGCCACGAAGACGAACGGCAGGACGAAGAAGAGCGCGGCGGCCACCCCGAGGGCGTGGATCCCTATCCACTCCAGGAGCGCCCCGCGGCGCCCGGCGCGGGCGGCCGGTCCCGTGGGGGTCGCGGGAGCGGGGCGGACGGGCGCGGGGGCCGTGGAGATGTCGGTCATCGGACTCACTCACCCGCCCCGATCAGCCCGCCCCGGCGCCGCATCAGCAGCGCCGTGAAGACCATGGCCAGCGCGAACAGCACCAGTGCGATCACGCACGCGGAGCCGTAGTCGAAGCGCTGGAAGCCGAGGTTGTAGACGAGCTGCGGCAGCGTCAGTGTCGACTTGTCGGGATATCCGGGCTCGAACTGCTGCCCGGAGCCCCCGATGACGCCGGAGGCGACCTTCCCGGCGATCAGGGGCTGCGTGTAGTACTGCATCGTCTGGATGACGCCGGTGACCACGGCGAACATCACGATGGGCGAGATGTTCGGCAGCGTGACGAAGCGGAACCGCTGCCAGGCGGACGTCCCGTCCAGCTCGGCCGCCTCGTACTGCTCCCTGGGCACGTCGAGCAGCGCGGCCATGAAGATGACCATCAGGTCGCCCACGCCCCACAGCGCCAGCAGGGTCAGCGCGGGCTTGGACCACGACGGGTCGTTGAACCAGCCGGGCGCGGGCAGCCCGGCCCGGTCCAGCAGCGAGTTCACCGGGCCCGTGCCGGGGTTGAGCAGGAAGGCGAAGGCCATGGTCGCCGCCACCGGAGGGGCCAGGTACGGCAGGTAGAACAGCGTGCGGAAGGCGCCCGTGGCCGTCCTGACCTTGGTGATCAGCACGCCGATGCCAAGACCGAAGACCACCCGGCAGGTGACCATGACCAGCACCAGCCAGAGGGTGTTCCACAGCGCGGGCCAGAACAACGGGTACGACCCGAAGATGTAGGTCCAGTTGCCGAACGAGTTCCACGCCGGCTGCCTGAACCCGTCGTACTTCATCAGCGAGAAGTAGACCGTCGAGACCAGCGGATAGGCGAAGAAGACCGAGAAGCCGATCAGCCAGGGCGACATGAACGCGGCGGTGCGCAGGGCGGCGCGGCGGCGCTTCGCGCGCAGGGTGTAGGTGCTCATCGCGGACTCCCGGCCGTCACTTCACCTGGGCGATGTCCGTGTCGATCTCCTTGGCGGTCTTCGCGAGCCCCGCCTTCAGGTCCTTGGTCTCGCCCTTCTCGTACGAGAAGCCGAGGTTCTGGATCGACACGAGGTACTGGCCGCCGTTGGGAGAGGCCGGGGTGGTGGTGCTGTGCGGGTTCTGGGCGATGTCCAGGAACGTCTTGAAGCGCGGGTCGTACTTCAGCTTCGGGGACTTCAGGGCCGCCAGCGTCGAGGGCACGTTGTGGATGGCGTTGGCGAAGTCCACCACCGCGCCGGTGTCCGTGGTCAGGAACTTCACGAACTCCCAGGCGGCGTTCTGCTTCTTGCTGCTGGCCGGTATCCCGGCGATGGTGCCGGTGATGTAGCCCTTGCCGTAGGTCTCGCTCTGGTCGTCGGGGACCGGCAGCGGGGCGACGCCGATGTGGAACTTCGGGTGGACGGACTCCGCCATGCCCAGCCGCCACTCGCCGTCGAGCTGCATGGCGACCTGGCCGGTCTGGAAGGGGTGCTTGGCGCCCCACTCGTCGCCGAACGTGGACCGGTACTTCTCCAGCTTCTGGAAGCCGCCCAGGTCGTCGACGAGCTTCTTCTGGAACGCGAAGCCCTGCGCGAGGCCCGGGTCCGTGGCCACCGTCGACTTGCCGTCCTTGCCGAAGTACGTGGGCGACCACTGGGCGAAGTAGTGCTCGGTCGTGGACTCGTAGCCGTGGTAGGTCGGCATGAAGCCCAGCTGCTCGTAGGAGTCGCCCTTGGGCTTCGTCAGCTTCTTGGCGTCCGCCTCGAACTCCGCCCACGTCTTCGGCGGCGCCTTGATGCCGGCGGCCTTGAACGCGTCCTCGTTGTAGTAGAGGCCGTAGGCGTCGCCGAGCAGCGGGAGCGTGCAGCGCACGCCGTTGTACTGGGTGTACTCGGCCATCGGCTTCGGGAACGTCGTCGCCGGGTCGATGCCCGACTTCTCCATGAACGGCTTCAGGTCGACGAAGGCGCCCGACGAGCAGAACTTGCCGACGTTGTTGGTGGTGAAGGACGACACCACGTCCGGCGCGTCCGAGCCGCCCGCGCGCAGCGCCTGGTTGACCTTGTCGTCGTTGATGTTGCCGACGACCTTCACGTGGATGTTCGGGTGGGCCTTCTCGAAGGCCTTCACGTCGTCGGCGACCGCCTTCACCTCGCTCGGCTCGCTCCAGCCGTGCCAGAACGTGATCGTGGTCTCCTTGGACGCGTCGTCGGTGGCGCCGGAGCCCGACTGCCCCGTACAGGCCGCCGCGAGCAGCGTGGTACAGGCGACGGCGAGTACCGCCGCGGCCTTGCGAGAGCTAACGGACATGACATCTCCCAGGGATGAAGGGGCGGCGGGTGTCAGCGTCGAGCGGTGTCGAAGACCTCGTCACGGGTGGCGGCCAGCGCGCTCTCCAGGGCGCCGCGCAGCACGGGGTGCTCCGTCACCTCGCCCACCACGAGCCGCGGCCGGGAGGCGGCCAGCTCGTCGAGCTCGGCCTGCACCAGCGCACGCAGGGGCTCGCCGCCCGCGGTGAACAGGGCGCCGCTGAGCACGACGAGTTCGGGGTCGAGCACGGACACCAGGGAGGCGAGGCCGGTGGCCAGCGCGGTCGCGTACGTCGTCAGCAGCCGCAGGTGGGGCCCTTCCTGACTGGCCGCGGCAGCTGCGACCAGCTCGGCCGCCACCTGCGCGTACGGCCCCTGCGGCACCGGAGAGACGCCCACCTCACGGGCGAGCCCCGGCACCGCCTGCGAGCCGGCCAGCTCCTGGTAGCCGCCGCTGTTGGCCCGTGTCACCTGCCGTACGAGGGGCGCGCCGGGCACCGGCAGGAAGCCGACCTCGCCCGCGCCGCCGCGAAAGCCCCGGTGCAGCCGGCCGCCGATGACGAGCGCGGCGCCGAGGCCCTCCTCGTTCCACAGCAGGACGAAGTCGTCGTGGCCGCGGGCCGCTCCGAGGCGCTGCTCGGCGAGGGCCGCCAGATTGACGTCGTTCTCGTACTCCAGGGGCACCGGCAGCGCCCCGGCCAGCTCGTCCAGGAGCGTGGGGGAGTGCCAGCCGGGCAGGTGCGAGGCGTAGCGCAGCCGGCCGGTGCTCGGATCGAACGCGCCCGGCGTGCCGATCACCACGCGGTGCAGGTCGCCGCGGGTCAGCCCCGCCGCCTTGACCGCCTTGTCGACGGCCTCGGTGACCTGCTTGACGACGGAGGTTCCCGGGTGCCGGCCCGGGGTGCGCAGCTCGTGGCGGCCGACCGTGGTGCCGGTGATGTCGGCGACCGCGGCGACGATCCGGTCCGGGGTGACGTCGAGGCCCGCGGCGTACGCGGCGGCCGGATTGACGGCGTAGAGCTGGGCGTTGGGGCCGGGGCGGCCCTCGCTGGTGCCGGTCGCCAGGACCAGGCCGGCGGCCTCCAGGCGGGCCAGCAACTGGGACGCGGTCGGCTTGGACAGGCCGGTCAGATTGCCGATCCTCGTGCGCGACAGCGGGCCGTGGGCGAGCAGCAGGTCCAGGGCGGCGCGGTCGTTCATGGCGCGCAGCACGCGCGGGGTGCCGGGGGTTCCGGTGGAACCTGCCATGCAGACGTCACCCGCCCTTCGCGGCCCTGAGCAGCATTGTTAGGAAAGTTTCCTATTGGCCGATCAAGGTAGGCGTGGCCGGAACCGGGCGTCAAGGGTGAACGCCCTGGCGGCAACCAAGTCGTTACCTCCCCTTCCGGGGTGGGGCGCTCATTCGGGGCCGGGGCCGGGGGCGGGGCGGGGGCCGAGGCGAGGGCGGGCGGTACCGCAGTTGCCGTTCGCGCAGTTCCCCGCGCCCCTCTTTTGCGCAGTTCCCCGCGCCCCTTTTCGGGGTGGTTTCTCGACGGTGTGATGGCGCGGGTATGCCGCGGCTTGTCGCGCCCACGCGGCGGAGCCGCATATCGACACAGCCCCGCGCCCCTGATGGGGGTGGTTGCTCGTCGCTGTGATGGTGCGGGTTTTGCTGTGCCTGGTCGCGCCCACGGGGCGGAGCCCGCATCTCGACACAGCCCCGCGCTCCGGGGTGGGGCCCGTGGGTCGTAGGGGCACCCTGGCGCCCCGACAGGGGCGCGGGGAACTGCGCGAGCAAGCTCCGCCGGCGGATGGTCCGGACTGATGCATCATGCCCACCTGGTGGTGCGGTGGGGGGCGAAGCCCCGAAAGACAGGGGCGCGGGGAACTGCGCAAAGGGTCACCACGGTGCCGTCCGCCCGATAGGGCGCCCCCCGCGGCAGCGGCTACTTGCTGGTCGAGGGCCGAGCGGGGGCGGGGACGGCGGGTTCCGCGGGGGCGGCGAGCGCGGAGGGTGGGGCCACCCCGTCCGCGGGATCCGCCGCCGGAACATCCTCCTGGCCCGGAGACCGCCTCGCGATCCGGATGCCGGCCTCGTCGAAGGCCCGCTTGATGCGCCAGCGCAGCTCCCGCTCGATACTCAGCGACTGCCCCGGCATGGTCTTCGCCGACAGGTGCACCACCATCGAGTCCAGCATCACGCTGTCCAGGCCCAGCACCTCCACGGGACCCCACAGGCGCTCGTTCCACGGCTCGTCCGCCGCGAGGCCCCGGCTCACCTCGACGAGCTTCGCGCGGACCCGGTCCAGGTCCTCGTCCGGGCGCACCGTGACGTCCACGTGCGCGGTGGCCCAGCCCTGGCTGAGGTTGCCGACCCGCTTGACCTCGCCGTTGCGGACGTACCAGATCGCACCGTCGTCGCCGCGCAGCTTGGTGACCCTGAGGCCCACCTCGACGACCTCGCCGGAGGCCACGCCCGCGTCGACGTTGTCCCCGACGCCGTACTGGTCCTCCAGGATCATGAAGACCCCGGAGAGGAAGTCCGTGACGAGGTTGCGCGCGCCGAAGCCGATCGCGACGCCCGCCACCCCGGCCGAGGCCAGCAGCGGGGCCAGGTTGATCCTGAACGTCGAGAGGATCATCAGCGCGGCCGTGCCCAGCACCAGGAACGACGCCACGGAGCGGAGCACCGAGCCGATCGCCTGGGAGCGCTGCCTGCGTCTTTCCGCGTTGACCAGCAGCCCGCCGAGCGCCGTGCCGTCCACGGCCTGTGCCGTGCGGTTCATCCGGTCGATGAGCCGGGTGATGGTGCGCTGGATGACCGTCCGCAGTACCAGCGCTATCACGACGATCAGCAGGATCCGCAGGCCGATGCCGAACCATGTGGACCAGTTCTGCTCGAACCAGCTTGCCGTGAGGGTGACCCTCTGGTGGGCGTCCTGGAGCGGGTGCGGCTCGGGGGCCGGGTTCGGCGGAGCCTGGGCGGGCAGGACGGACACGAACACTGCGGATACCTCCGTGGGCGGACGTCTGTGCGGCGGCCGTGGGCAGCGGTTGCGCGCAGAGCGCTGCCGAGCGTGCTTCGGCGGCCCGGGCGGCAGCACTGTGAGCAGGGCCGCCGCCATCAGAACATGATCACCGACGTCCGCACCCCAGGAACCCGTGGACCACACTAACGGGGCATCGTGTGTGCATCGCCGTGATGTTCGGGGGAGAGACCGTGTTCACCTGGGGATGAAGGACATGTGGTGGAAAACACTTCCAGCCCGTTACCGGTTCATGCTGGCGCTTCGACCAGGCATGAGGGGAGACTGAATCAGATCGTCCCGGCGCGAGCCACGCGCCGCCGGCGTACAAGGAGGCATCCGTGCCGCATGTCCTGGTCCTCAACGCGTCGTACGAGCCCCTCGGTGTCGTACCGCTCCGCCGCGCGCTCATCCTCGTCCTTGAGAACAAGGCAGTCTCTCTTGAGGAATCCGGCGCCTTCATGCACAGCGCCACCGTCACGGTGCCCGCGCCCAGCGTGGTGCGCCTGAAAAGGTTCGTACGGGTCCCCTACAGGGGGCCCGTTCCACTGACCCGCCGTGCCCTGTTCGCGCGCGACGGCGGCCGCTGCATGTACTGCGGCGGCGTCGCCACCAGCGTCGACCACGTCATCCCGCGCAGCCGCGGCGGCCAGCACGTCTGGGACAATGTGGTCGCCTCCTGCCGCCGCTGCAACCACGTCAAGGCCGACCGCCACCTGATGGAGCTGGGGTGGCGACTACGGCACAAACCGGCGCCACCCACCGGCCTGGCCTGGCGCATCATCGGCACCGGGCATAGGGACCCGCGCTGGCTGCCCTACTTGCAGCCGTACGGCGCGGACGACGCCATGGCTCGGATCGACGGCATATCCGCCTGACATCCGGGCCATTGTCGTACCTGGGCCCGGGCGGGCCGCGGTCCGCCGGCCGGGCTGGTGGTGGCCTGGTGGCCGCGCCGGTGGCGGGCCTGGTGACGGCGCCGCGGGCCCTTCGGCGACGGCGCGTGCCCGCAGGACCCCGGGTGTGTGAGCGAGGGGGTGCGTCACGCTCCGGCAGCCGTCCCGCGCCGCCGGGCCGTGGCTCCTGGATCGGGCACCACCTCTGGGTCAGAATGTGACCAAGGACACGTTGAGAGGCGTAGGACGTCTGTTGATCCGCCCGCTGGGTAGGCGCTGCCTCGACCTGAACTGCCGCCCCTGACTAGGAGGCCCCCTGTGGCCGCAACGGCGCACCTTCTGCCCTCGACCCTCTCCAAACGCCCGGACGGTACGGGCCACCGGGACACGGCATCCGCCGCGGACCGCAGGCGCGGCGCGTACCGTCCCGCCCCCAGGTACCGGCCCGAGGCCCCCGCCGTCATCGGCGTCGCCCCGCTGCTCACCGCCGTGCCGGAGCCCGGCCCCGCACCGGACGACTCCGGGGCCTTCAGCGCGGAAACCGCCGAGACCGAGGCGCCGCTGACCAGCGAGCCGCCCCTCGCCGACGCCGCGCCCCTCACGAGCGAGCCCCCGCTCGCCGACGCGGCCCCCCTCACGAGCGAGCCCACCGCCACCGGCACGGCCGCGGGCACGGACCCCTCGGTGGAGTAGATGTCCCTGGCCCGGCTGGCAGAGCTGTACGGCGTCGCCATCTCGTACGAATCCTCGCCGGGCCAGACGGTCCGCGTCGCGGACGCCGCCGTCGTGGCGGCCCTCGCGGCGCTGGGCGTGGACGCCGGCAGCCCCGAGGCGGCCGAGGCGGCCCTGCACGCGCGCGAGGCGGAACTCGCCGAACGGCTCCTGCCACCGACGGTCGTCTGGTGGCAGGGCCGTGATCCCGCCGCGCTCGCCGGCCTGCCGGAGGGGACGCGGCTGCGCGTCGAGACGGAACAGGGCCGAACGCACGCCTGGACGACCACCGCCCCCACCGGCCCGCCCTCCGGGAACGGCGGGCGGGCGAACGGCACCTCGGACAGTGGCGTCTCGGGGAGCGGCACCTCGGGCAGTGACGCCTCGGAAAGGAACGGCCGCCGGGGCGGCCGCGCTCCGAGGGGCACGTCCGGGAACGGCACATCCGGGGACCGCACCCCAGGGAACGGCGCTCAGCGGAACGGCGAGGCCCCGCAGGACGTGCCCGGGGGCGGCGCCCCGCCGGCGCTGCCCCCGGGCGTGCACACCCTCACCGCCGCGGCCCCGGACGGCCGCCGCGCCCGGGTGCACCTCGTGGTCGCCCCGGAGCGGATGCCGGGGCCCCGGGGCGAGCGGGTGCACGGCCTGCTCCTGCAGCTGTACTCCCTGCTCTCGGAGCGCTCCTGGGGCATGGGCGACCTGGGCGACCTCGCGGAGCTCGCGGCCTGGGCCGGCCATGTGATGGGCAGCGGGTTCGTACAGGTCAACCCGTTGCACGTGGCGGTGCCCGCAGTGCCGAGCGACCCCTCGCCGTACCGGCCCTCCAGCCGGTACGTCGCCGACCCCGTCCACCTGCGCATCGAGAAGGTCCACGAATACGCCTACCTGGACCTCAAGGACCGCACGGAGATCGCCGAGACCCTGGAGCGCGCCGCCGCACTGCGCGGCGAGGTCCTGCGCGACGGCGCCCTGATCGACCGCGACGCCGTCTGGGCGCTCAAGCGCCGCGCCCTGGAAGTACTGATCGCCCGCGTCCCCCTGAGCCCGGGTCGGCGCGCCGCCTACAACGCCTTCCTCGCCGCCGGCGGGCGCCACCTGGAGGACCATGCCACCTGGAGCGCGCTCGCCGACGTGCACGGCCCCGACTGGCACGGCTGGCCCGAGGGGCTGCGGGACCCGCGCTCCCCGGAGACGGCACGCGCGCGCGTGGAGCTGCTGGACCTCGTCGACTTCCACAGCCGCCTCGCCTGGCTCGCGGACTGCCAGCTCGCCGCCGCCCAGCGGACCGCACGCGCGGCGGGCATGCCGGTGGGCCTGGTGCACGACCTCGCCGTCGGCGTGCATCCGAACGGTTCCGACGCCTGGGCGCAGCAGGAGCACCTGGCCCCCGGCATGTCCGTCGGGGCCCCTCCGGACGCGTTCAACGCCCGCGGCCAGGACTGGGGCCTGCCGCCCTGGCGCCCCGACCGGCTCGCGGCCTCGGGCTACGCGCCGTACCGGGCCCTGCTGCGCGCCATGTTCCGGCACGCGGGCGGGCTGCGGATCGACCATGTGATGGGGCTCTTCCGGCTCTGGTGGGTACCGCAGGGCAAGGAGCCCACCCAGGGCACGTACGTCCACTACGACGCGGACGCGATGCTCGCCGTGCTGTCACTGGAGGCGCACCGCACGGGCGCCCTGGTGATCGGGGAGGACCTGGGCACCGT
The DNA here is from genome assembly GCF_018327685.1 of Streptomyces sp. TS71-3. Classification (NCBI taxonomy): domain Bacteria; kingdom Bacillati; phylum Actinomycetota; class Actinomycetes; order Kitasatosporales; family Streptomycetaceae; genus Streptomyces; species Streptomyces sp. TS71-3. The sequence goes on from NZ_BNEL01000001.1 coordinate 3,781,635, forward strand.
CGCCCCGGGGGTGCGCAGGACGCTGCGCGGGCACGGGATGCTGGGCACGTCCGTCCTCTGGTTCGAACGCGACTGGGAGGGCGACGGGCAGCCGCTGCCCCCGGAGCGGTGGCGCACGGACTGCCTGGCCACGGCCACCACCCACGACCTGCCGCCCACCTCGGCCCGGCTCACCGGCGAGCACGTCGCCCTGCGGCACGGCCTCGGCCTCCTGACCCGCCCGCTCGCCGAGGAGCAGGCCGTGGCCGCCGAGGAGGCCGCGGAGTGGCTGGAGCTGCTGGGGCGTCTCGGCATGCTGGAGGACGGCACCTCGGGCGGGGTCGCGACCGGCAAGCGCGGCGGGGACGCCTCCGCCGAGGACTTCCAGTTCGCCGGGGACGAGGAGCGGATCCGTGCGGTGTACCGCTTCCTGCTGCGCACGCCCGCCCGGCTGATCGGCGTCTGGCTGCCCGACATGATCGGCGACCGGCGCCCGCAGAACCTCCCGGGCACCTGGCGCGAGTACCCGAACTGGCGCCTGCCGATCGCGGACGCCGACGGACGGCCCGTCACGCTGGAGCAGCTCACGTCCTCGCGCCGGCTGCACGCGCTCCTGAAGGTGCTGCGCGGCGAGCGGTGAGCGGCAGGCGGCGGCCCGGACCGCTTCCCGCCTGCCGTTACGGGACCCCGGGCGCGCGGCCCCGACGGGCGTTCGCTACGTTGGGCAGCGTGGAGAAGAAAAACGACCAGCAGGCCCGGCGCTCCAGTGCGCTGCGTGCAGGTGCCCTCGGCGCCGTCACGACGCTGATGACTCTGTTCCTCACGTCCCCCGCGCTCGCGCTCACCCGCGACGACGGCGACGACCCGGGCCACGGCCTCTCGGTGGCCGAGACGCTGGGCCTCTTCGTCTTCACGCCGCTCGCGATCTTCCTCATCATCGCCGCTCTGGTGACGCTGGGCAGCAAGCCCCGCAAGAGCCAGAAGCAGAGCTGACCACCCGCTTCCGGCACCGCCGTCCCGAGGGCGCCGCTCGCGTACACGCCTGAGCGGCGCCTTCGGTGTGTCCGATGGGCGGCGCTCGGCACCGGCGGGCGATCGACACCGCCGGGCAGACGGCACCGTCGGGCGCCCGGCACCACCGGGCCGCCGGCCGCTCACCCGGCCAAGGGGGCCGCCGAGTCCGCGCTCGCCGAGTCCGCGTTCGCCGAGCCGTCCCCCGGGGCCTGGCGCGTGTCCTCCTCCGAGAGGTAGCGCTGGACCGTCGGGGCCAGCCAGTACACGACGTCGTCGTGGCTCATCGCGACCGCGGGCGGGAAGCACAGCACGTACCGGCCCAGTGCCATGCCCAGGATCTGCGCGGCGACCAGCGCGGCCCGCACCGGCGCCTGGGCCGGATCCGGACAGACCGACCGGGCCACCGGCAGCAGCTGCTCCGTGAAGATCCGCCGTATGCGCTCGGCCCCCGCGCTGTTGGTGACCCCCACCCTCAGCAGCGCCTGGAGGACCTCCGCCTCCTCCCAGACGCTCAGGAAGTGCCGCACCAGCACCCGGCCGAGGCCGCCCTGCGGGACGGCGGTCAGGTCCGGCATCCGCAGGTCGAACTCGACGGCCGCGGCGAACAGCCCCTCCTTGTTGCCGTAGTAGCGCATCACCATCGACGGGTCTATGCCCGCGTCCTTGGCGATCGCGCGGATCGTGGCGCGCTCGTACCCGTCCGAGGCGAAGCGCTCGCGGGCGGCCGCGAGGATCGCGGACCGGGAGGCGTCGGAGCGGCGGGGGCGAGCGGACCGTTCGGGCCCCGCGGGCCCTTCGGGTCGTGGGGACTGTTCGTTCTCAGCCATGTCAACAACTGTATGCCAACGCTTGTTGACGGTCCATGAGTTCCTGTCCTACGTTGGCCAACGAGCGTTGACCAACAAGTGTTGACCAACGGTCGTCGACATCAGGAGGCAGTGATGAACCGCACGACCGCCACGACCCGCCCCACCGTCCCCTCCGGCACCCCCGACGGCTCCGTGGCCGTCGTGGGCGCGGGCCCCACGGGCCTGCTGCTCGCCGGGGACCTCGCCGAGGCCGGGGTGCCCGTCACCCTGGTCGAGAAGCGCGCACCGGCCATCAGCAACCTCTCCCGGGCCTTCGTGCTGCACGCCCGCAGCCTGGAGCAACTGGACGCCCGGGCCGTCCCCGCCACCCCCGCCTGCGAGCCGGGCGAGGGCCCCGCGGGTCCGTCGGGTCCCACCGCCCCGTCGAGCAGCCTCGCCGACGAACTGGTCGCGAAGGGACGGCCGGTGGAGAGCCTGCGGCTCTTCTCCCGCCTGACCGTCCGGCTCGACACCCTGCCGTCCCGCTTCAACTTCCTCCTCGTGGTTCCGCAGTACGAGGTGGAGGCGGCGCTGCGGCGGCGCGCGGTGGCCGCCGGGGTGCGCTTCGCCCACGAGACCGAGGTGACAGGGCTCGACCAGGACGCGGACGGCGTGACGCTCCACATGCGCGGCGCCCATGGGCCGGAGGAGCTCCGTGCCGCCTACGTGGTCGGTGCCGACGGGCTGCACAGCGCCGTGCGGGGGGCCGTGGGGCTGCCCTTCCCCGGACGGTCGGTCATCCGCTCGGTGGTCCTCGCGGACGTCCGGCTGGCCCGGCCGCCGGAGGAGGCGCTCACGGTGAACGCCATCGGAGACGCCTTCGCCTTCATCGTGCCCTTCGGCGACGGGTACCACCGGGTCATCGGCTGGAACCGCGCACGCAACGTGCCCGATACCGTGCCGCTCGACCTGGACGAGGTCAAGGAGATCACCCGGCTCGCGCTCGGCCAGGACTTCGGCATGCACGACGCGCGCTGGATGTCGCGCTTCCACAGCGACGAACGGCAGGCCCCCGCCTACCGGGTGGGCCGGGTGTTCCTCGCCGGGGACGCCGCGCACGTGCACACCCCGGCGGGCGGCCAGGGCATGAACACCGGTCTGCAAGATGCCGCCAACCTGAGCTGGAAGCTGGCCGCGGTGCTGGCGGGCCGGGAGCCCGAGGCGCTGCTGGACAGCTACGAGGCCGAGCGGTTCCCGATCGGCAGGGCCGTGCTGCGCAGCAGCGGTGGCCTCGTCAGGCTCGCCATGGCCAAGCGGCCCTGGACCCTGGCCGCGCGCGCCGGGGCGACCGCCGTCCTCGGAGCGCTCCGCCCCGCCATGTCCCGGCTCCTCGGCCAGGTCACCGGCATCGGCTACGCGTACCGCGCGCCACGCGGCAGCCACCCGCTCACCGGCAAGCGGGTCCCGGACGTCCGCCTGGCCGGCGGCACCCGCCTCCACGAGGCGCTGCGCGGCGGCCGCTTCGTCCTGATCACCCCCGCGGGTACGGCCACCGGCGATCTCCCGGGGCATGTGGTGCCGGTGCACTGGGAGACCGGGCGGCGCACCACGGTGCTGGTGCGCCCGGACGGGTATGCGGCGTGGGCCACGGACTCTTCCGACCCGATGTCGACCGGGGTGCCGCCGGTGCTCCGGCGGTCCGGCGCGGGTGCGCCCCGATAGGGGCGCGGGGAACTGCGCGAGCAAGCTCCACCGGCGGATGGGCCGGGCTGATGCCTCATGCCCACCTGGTGGTGCGGTAGGGGCGCAGCCCCGACAGAAGGGGCGCCGGGGAACGGCGCGACCAGCCCCCGCCGGCCGGTGGCCGGGAGCGAGACCGCGAGGGGCTCGGCCCCCGGTGGCCCGCCGCAGGCGCGTCGTGGCGGGCGCCCCCCAGGCCCCGCCGCAGCCGGGGCTCGCCCCAAAGGGGGCGCACCCCGGCCGAGGGTTCCCTAGACGTCCGCCGCCTGCGCCCGCAGGGACCGCTCCACGCCGGCGCGTGACTCAAGAACCACACGCCGCAGCGCCGCACTCGGCTGCACCGCCTCCAGCCACGCGTCCGTCGCGTCCAGCGTCGCCTGCTCGACCTGCACGCCCGGGTACAGCCCGTGCGCCACCTGCTGGGCCATCTCGTGCGAGCGGCTGTCCCAGATGTCCTTCACCGCGGCGAAGTACTTCTCCGTGTACGGCGCGAGCAACTCGTGCTGGTCGGTCTGGATGAAGCCGCCGATCACCGCCTCCTGCACGGCGTTCGGCAGCTTGTCGGACTCCACGACCTGCTCCCACGCCTCGGCCTTCGCCTCGGCGGTCGGCCGGGCCGCCCGTGCCGTCGCCGCGTGCCGCTCGCCCGCCGCGGTCTTGTCGCGCTCGTACTCCGCGCTGATCTCCGCGTCGTCGTACCGCCCGACGGCCGCGAGCCGCTGCACGAACGACCAGCGCAGCTCGGTGTCGACGGCCAGCCCCTCGATCGTCTGCGTGCCCTCCAGCAGCCCTTCCAGCAGGTCGAGCTGCTCGGGCGTGCGCGCGGTCGCCGAGAAGGTGCGCGCCCAGGCGAGCTGGTGGTCGCTGCCCGCCTCGGCCGCCCGCAGGTGCGCGAGCGTCGCCTCGGTCCAGCGGGTCAGGCCCGCCTCCCGCCAGGACGGGTTGGCGTACAGGTCGAGCGCCAGCTTCACCTGGCGGTGCAGCGACTGGACGACGCCGATGTCCGACTCCTTGCCGATGCCGGACAGGACGAGGTCCAGGTAGGCCCGGGTGGGCAGCTGGGCGTCGCGCGTCATGTCCCACGCCGCCGCCCAGCACAGCGCACGCGCGAGGCCCGACTCGAAGTCGCCCAGGTGCGCCACGACGGTCTTCAGGGATTCGTCGTCGAGCCGGATCTTGGTGTACGTGAGGTCGTCGTCGTTGAGCAGGACGACCGCGGGCCGCGGCTTGCCCTGCAACTGCGGCACGGCCGTCAGCTCACCGTCGACGTCCAGCTCCACGCGCTCGGTGCGCACCAGCCGCTGCCCGCCGTCGCCGCCGTCCCGCAGCTCGTAGCAGCCGATCGCGATGCGGTGCGGGCGCAGCGTCGCCTCGCCCTTGGCACCCGCCGGCAGCGCGGGCGCCTCCTGGCGTACCGCGAAGGAGGTGATGGCGCCCTCGGCGTCCGTCTCGATCTCGGGCCGCATGACGTTGATGCCGGCCGTCTCCAGCCACAGCTTCGACCACGACTTCAGGTCGCGCCCGGAGGTCTCCTCCAGCGCCGTCAGCAGGTCGCTCAGCCGGGTGTTGCCGAACGCGTGCCGCTTGAAGTACGCCTGCACGCCGCGGAAGAACTCGTCCTGCCCGACGTAGGCCACCAGCTGCTTCAGGACGCTCGCGCCCTTGGCGTAGGTGATGCCGTCGAAGTTCACCAGCACGTCGTCGAGATCGTTGATGTCGGCCATGATCGGGTGCGTGGACGGCAGCTGGTCCTGGCGGTACGCCCAGGTCTTCATGGAGTTCGCGAAGGTCGTCCAGGAGTGCGGCCAGCGGGAGCCGGTGGCCTCGGCGAGGCAGGAGGCCTCGGCGAAGGTGGCGAACGACTCGTTGAGCCAGAGGTCGTTCCACCACTCCATGGTGACCAGGTCGCCGAACCACATGTGGGCCAGCTCGTGCGTGATCGTCGTGGCGCGCGCCTCGTACGCCGCGTCCGTCACCTTCGAGCGGAAGACGTACTGGTCGCGGATGGTGACCGCGCCGGCGTTCTCCATCGCGCCGGCGTTGAACTCCGGCACGAACAGCTGGTCGTACTTCGCGAAGGGGTACGGGTAGTCGAACTTCTCCTGGAAGTAGTCGAACGCGACGCGGGTCACGTCGAAGATCGCGTCCGCGTCGAGGTACTCGGCGAGCGAGGGCCGGCAGTAGATGCCGAGAGGCACCCGCTGCCCGTCCTTCTCGTAGACGCTGTGGACCGCGTGGTAGGGGCCCGCGATCAGCGCCGTGATGTAGCTGGACATGCGCGGTGTGGGCTCGAAGCTCCAGACGCCGTCCTTCGGCTCCGTCGCCGGCGAGTTGGAGACCACGGTCCAGCCCTCGGGCGCCTTCACGGTGAACTGGAAGGTCGCCTTGAGGTCCGGCTGCTCGAAGTTGGCGAAGACGCGGCGCGCGTCCGGCACCTCGAACTGCGTGTAGAGGTACGCCTGCTGGTCCACCGGGTCGACGAACCGGTGCAGGCCCTCCCCGGTGTTGGTGTACGCGCAGTCGGCGACGACCGTCAGCTCGTTGCCGCGCTCCCGCAGGCCGGGCAGCGTGATGCGCGAGTCGGCGAAGGCGGTCTGAGGAGCGAGCGCCGTGCCGTTCAGGACGATTTCCAGGGCCTCGGGCGCCACCAGGTCGATGAAGGTCTCCGCGCCCGCCTCCGCGGAGTCGAAGCGGACCGTGGTGCGTGAGCGGAACGTGCCGCCGTCCTGCGCGCCCGAGAGATCGAGATCGATCTCATAGGAGTGGACGGTGAGCAGTTTCGCCCGCTGCCGGGCCTCGTCGCGGGTCAGATTGGTGCCAGGCACTCGTTCATCTCCTCGTGGGTCATGGCCTTTGCGGTCATCCTTCCATGTCGGTGCCGGCCGGCCGAGGCGGATTCCAGGTGGCCTGGTTGGTAGGAACGGCGGTAGGATACGGAGTATGAAGATCAGTGTGAGTCTGCCCGAGGAGGACGTCTCCTTCGTCGACGAGTACGGCGCGAAGAACGACGCGGGCTCCAGGTCCGCGGTGATCCAGGCTGCCATCAGGATGCTCCGTGACGTCGACCTGGAGGATCAGTACCTGGCGGCCTGGGACGAGTGGCAGGCGAGCGGGGAAGAGGAGTTCTGGGGCAGGTCCTCGGGCGACGGCATCACGGAAGAGGACTGGTCCGGCAAGTGAAGCGCGGAGACATCTGGCTCGTCGACTTCGAGCCCGCCCGAGGGCACGAGGCCAACAAGCTGCGCCCCGCCGTGCTCGTCACCAACGAGGCGGCCAACCGCGCGGCAACCCGGGGCCGCCGGGGCATCCTCACCGTCGTTCCCGTCACGTCCAACACCACCCGGATCCTGCCGTTCCAGGTGCTGTTGCAGGCGGGGGACGGCGGGCTGCAACGGGACTCCAAGGTGCAGTGCGAGCAGATCCGCTCCATGGACGTCAGCAGGTTCCGACGCCCCATAGGGGCCGTCCCTCCCCGGATCATGGCCGAGATCGACGCGGCGCTCCGCATTCAGCTGGCCCTCTGAGGGCGCCCCCCTGAGGACCACCCCCCGGGACTAGGCGTCCGATATCCGCCGGTACGCCGCCGCTTGCGGGCGGATGCTCGCCGTATGACCACACACACCGCACCGCGCCTGACCCACACCCCCCGCCCCATCGAGCCGGACGCCCTGGCCGAGCTGCGCCGCACCGACGACGCGGGCCGCCCCTGCGTGCCGTACACCGCCACCGAGGACGACGCGGGCAGTCCGCTGCGCTGCTGCCTGGAGCCGATCACCTCCGGTGAGCGGATCGCGCTCGTCTCGTACGCGCCGCTCAGGCGCTGGGCGGCCGCCACCGGCGCCCGGCCCGGGGCCTACGACGAGCAGGGCCCCGTCTTCATCCACGCCGAGCCCTGCGACGGCCCCGCCGCCGATCCGGACGGCTACCCCTTCAGCCGCACGGGCGCCCTGCGCACCCTGCGCCGGTACGACTCCGACGGCCGCATCGCCGGCGGCCGGCTGCTGGAGATCCCCGAGGACGCCGTCGCCGCCTTCGACACGGCCCTCGACGAGGCGTTCTCCGACCCGGAGGTCGCCCTCGTGCACGTCCGTGCCGTCGAGTACGGCTGCCTCCACTTCGAGGTGCGCAGGCCCTGAGCGGCGTGCGGGCCCCGGCAGGCGCGCGCACGGGTCGCCACGCGTCGCAAGCCCGTGTACGTCCCGACGCGTCGGGATGACGCGGTAAGCCGATGACGCGCGCGGTAAGCCGATGACCGGTGATCCACGGACGCGCTGAGCCACGGAAACGGTAAGGGGCGGCCCCCATGGGAGGTCGCCCCTTACCGCTGTGACGTCTGCGCCGGCCGGGCCGTCAGGCGGCCGCGAGCTCCGCCGCCACCAGCTCCGCGATCTGCACGGCGTTCAGCGCGGCCCCCTTGCGGAGGTTGTCGGTCGACACGAAGAGGGCGAGGCCGTTCTCCACCGTCTCGTCGGCGCGGATCCGGCCCACGTACGAGGGGTCGCGGCCGGCGGCCTGGAGCGGGGTGGGGATGTCGGACAGCTCCACGCCGGGCGCCGCGGCCAGCAGCTCCTGGGCGCGGGCCACGCTCAGTGGGCGGGCGAAACGGGCGTTCACCTGGAGGGAGTGCCCCGAGAAGACCGGGACCCGGACGCAGGTGCCGGAGATCTTGAGGTCCGGGATCTCCAGGATCTTCCGGGACTCGTGCCGCAGCTTCTGCTCCTCGTCGGTCTCGCCGAGGCCGTCGTCGACGAGCGCGCCGGCGAAGGGCAGGACGTTGAACGCGATCGGGCGCTTGTAGACGGACGGCTCGGGGAAGTCGACCGCGTCACCGTCGTGCGTGAGCCTGTCCGCCTTGTCGGCCACCTGCTGGGCCTGGTCGTGCAGCTCGGCCACGCCCTTCAGGCCGGAGCCGGACACCGCCTGGTAGGTCGCGACCACCAGCGACTGAAGGCCCGCCTCCGCGTGCAGCGGCTTCAGGACCGGCATCGCGGCCATCGTGGTGCAGTTCGGGTTGGCGATGATGCCCTTCGGCCGGTCGGCCACCGCGTGCGGGTTCACCTCGGAGACGACCAGCGGCACGTCGGGGTCGCGGCGCCACGCGGAGGAGTTGTCGATCACCACGGCGCCCTGGCCCGCGACCTTCTCCGCGAGCGCCTTCGAGGTCGCGCCGCCGGCGGAGAAGAGCACGATGTCCAGGCCGCTGTAGTCGGCCGTGGCGGCGTCCTCCACGGTCACCGCGGTGCCCTTCCAGTCGAGCGTCGAGCCGGCCGACCGTGCGGAGGCGAAGAGGCGCAGCTCCTTCACCGGGAAGTCCCGCTCGTCGAGGATCCTGCGCATGACCGTGCCCACCTGACCGGTGGCTCCGACGATTCCGACCCTCACGGGGACTCTCCTCTGCTTCGCTGTCATGGCCCGGCGGCCCGCCCTGACGGTCGGGCGAACCCATTCCGACCATCCATGATGCGTATGTCCGAGGGTGACCTGTCCAATCGTTTGTCCGCCAGCCGGGACGGGTGACCTGCCCCACGCCCCCGCCCCACGCCGGGCGCCCGGCGAATCCGGGGGCGGGTTCCGCGAACGTTTCGGTCCCCTCCCGCGTCGTAGGACAGACGCGGGAGGGGATCGGATTGCGACTGCCCGGCCGAGACGGCGCACGGACGGCCCGCAAGGCTGCGGCCGGGGGAGAACCCGGCGGCCTGCTGGACACCGCCCAGGAGGACCGGGTGCGGGCCGTCCTGGCGCTCGGCGGCGTACCTCACGCCGACCTGCCGGACGCGGTGCAGCAGATCAGGCTCCGGCTGCTCGAACGCGCCGCGAAGGGCCACGAGGCACCCCGGGACCTGTCCGCGTGGGCCGCGGTCGTCGCCTCGAACCCCGCCATGGACTGGCACCGGGCGCGCCGCAGGCAGGAGCGCCTGGGCGAGCGGCTCGCCGCGCTGCGCCAGGACGCGTCCCGGCACGAGGAGAGCCCCGAGGAGAACAGGGTCCTCGCGCCGGCACTCGCCCAGGGGCTCGACGCCCTGCCCGACTCCCAGCGCCAGGTGGTGGTGCTGCGCTTCTACGCGGACCTCCCGGTGCGCCCTCACCCCGCACACCCTGCCGGTACCGGGGCTCGGGGACCGGGTCATCGCCGGCACCGTGGCGGGTTCGGACACCCCGGGCCTCTGGGCCGCCGGCGACGCGGGTGCCCTGGCGGGCGCGCGGGCGTGGGTACGGCAAGGGGTGGCGGGGGCGCCCAGCTCTTCCCCTCCGGGGGGTGCGGGGCGCCGTGACCGGCGCACGGCGGGGCGGCTGCCTGGCGGCCGGTGGCGGCGGAGAGTGCCCCCTTGGGCCGGTGGCGACGTGACGGTCGCGTCGTGGCTGGTCGCGCAGTTCCCCGCGCCCCTTTACGGGTTGCCCAAAGCGATCAGCGTCCGCCTCACGAGTCCAGGAACGGCGAACGGCCACTTTCGCCGTCCGGTGCCCAAGGCGCCCTGCAGGGGCGCGGGGAACTGCGCGAGCAACCACGACCGTCCAGATGGTCGGGACACGACCGGTCAGTGGCACCTCGATCCGCTGGTGCGCGCAGCGCAAGCCGCGCAGGAAACCCCGCGCGGCAGCGCAAGAAGCAACAGACCCCGGTAAGGGGCGGGCGTGACGGTACCGCCCGCCCCGGGGCAGTCGGGTTGCCGCTACTGCGTCACCCTCTCGATCGTCACGCTGGCCGTCCCCGCGACCATCCCCCGCTCGTTCAGGAGCTGGACCTCGCCGAAGAGCCGCCGGCCGTCCGCGGCCGGAGCCTTGGCGACGACCTCGGCCGAGACGGGCGCCGACGCGCCGCTCGCGAGCTTCACGTGCTGCGAGGGGTCGACGGAGACCTCACCGAGGGAGTTCGAGTAGAACACGTCCCGGTAGTCGTACTCCGTCGAACCGGACGGCACCGAGTAGCCCGCGACCTCGACCGTGTACGTGCCCGGGTCGGGGAAGGCGATGCTCACGGACTCGTCGGAGTCGCCGTCCGCGGACTGCGCGACGACGTTGCCGTCCGCGTCGTAGACCGTCAGGTCGAGGTCGGCCGACGCGTCCGAGACACCGCCGATGGCCGCGTCGAGGCTCTCCGCGCCCTCCGGCACCACGACCTCGGTCGTCTGCGTCTCGCCCTCGCCGATGGACGGCCGCGCCGTCATCGCAGAGCCGAGCGCGCCGCCCGCCAGGGTGCCGTCGACGGCCGCGAAGTCGTTCGTCGCCGTCCAGGACACCGCGGCCGGGGTGCCGGCCTTGGCCTCCGGGACCGTCTGCACGGCCGGGTCGAAGGTCACGCCCAGCACCGAGACGTCGAGCCGGTACGGGTTGTCCAGCACCGGGGACGTGCGGCGGGCCTCCACCTCGATCTCCCAGACCCCGGGCTGCGGATTCGCGTAGGTGCGCAGGTCGGGGCGGCAGACGTTGGCGGGGTTGTCGTAGTTCGGGTAGCAGCTCGGGGTGGAGGTGTCGTCGGACGGCACGCCGTACGGGTGGATCGCTATGAACCGCGTCTGGCTGCCCTCGGCCAGGCCGCCCAGCGCCACCTGGAGGTTCTTGGCGCCCTTGGGCACCGTCAGGAAGTACGAGCGGCTGGCGTTGCGCTGCACGGAGCCGGACTGCGTGGCCGTGAAGGACGGGCCCGCGAGCGGCGCCGAGACCACCACCGTGTTGAGGACCTGCTGGTCGATGCCCTCGGTGCGGGTGTCGTCCACCGTCAGGATCGCGCTGTGCACGCCCGCCGACCGCGGCTTCGCCGCCACGCGGACGGTGACCGCCTTGTGCAGCGGCAGCCCGACCGAGTCGCCGCCGAGGATCCGGAAGGTGCCGTCGCCGTTCTTCAGCCGCAGCTGGTGCCGGATGGTGCCGGCCGGTCCCGAGGTCCGGGTCAGCGTCACGTCGTAGGTCTTCTGCCCGCCCACCTTCAGACCGCCCTCGCGGTCGTACACGCCGATGCCGGAGCCCGGGGTCGCCAGCGACCCGGCGAGCACCGTGTCGACGGGCGCCTTGACGGTGAAGGAGTGCGTGTCCGCCGTGTGGGTGCGCGCGCCCCGCTCGATGGCCTTCCAGGCGCCCACGACGTCGATCAGGCCCGCGCCCTCGCGGTAGGCCTGGGTGCCGTCGATGTGCTTCGCGGTGGACGTCAGCGCGGTCCGCAGGGTCGCGGGGGAGAGCGCGATGCCCGCCTGCTTCGCGGCTGACAGCAGCAGCGCCGCGCCGCCCGCGGCCTGCGGGGAGGCCATCGAGGTGCCCTGGAGCATGGAGTAGCCGGGCGGCAGGCTGTAGCCGGCCTCGGCGACCGGCGCGCCGGGCAGCCACGTCTGGGTGGAGTTGACCGCCGCGCCCGGCGCGGAGATCGTCGGCGTGAACCCGCCGTCCTCACGCGGCCCGCCGGACGAGAACGGCAGCATCGCGTACGGCGTCTTCACCTGCGAACCGTAGTCGGCGGCCCAGGTGTCCTTGGAGATGGCGGCCCCCACGGAGATCACCTTGTCCGCGAGCCCGGGGTCGCCGACCGTGTTGACACCGGGACCGTCGTTGCCGGCGGATATCACCAGCTGCACGCCGTAGGTGTCGATGAGGCGCGTGTACAGCTCCGCGCGGGCGTTGTTGCCGTCGTTCAGCGCGGGCAGGCCGCCTATCGACATGTTGACGATGTCGACGCCGCGGTTGGCCACCAGGTCGATCATGCCCTCGGTGAGCGCGACGTTGGTGCAGCTGCCGGTCCAGGTGCAGGCCCGCGAGGAGACGATCCGGGCACCCGGCGCCGCGCCGTTCATCGCCCCGCCGAACAGGCCGTTCGCCGAGGTGATGCCCGCGACGTGCGTACCGTGCTCGGCCTCTATGACGCCGATGTTCACGAAGTCGGCCTTCTTGCCGACCCGGTCGCCGCCGTACGGGTCCATGGGGACGTCCTTGCGGACCTCCACCACGAACGGGATCTGCTCGACGACGGCCGTGGCCGGGTCGTCGGTGCCGAAGTGGCCGACCTGGTGGGCGTCCTTGTACGGCTTCATGGCCGGCTCGTCGCCGAAGTCGTGGTCGCCGTCCAGGTCGACGCGGACGGTGCCGGCCGACGGGTCGTAGAGCACGCCCCACGAGTCGGTGGTGTCGCCGTCGCGGTTCAGGTCGCCCTGCGCGTCGCCGCCGAGCGAGGCGGACTCCTTGAAGACGCTCACCTGGTACGCGCCCGCGGGCGCCTTCCAGGTCGCGCCGCCGTACGTGAACGTGGGCCCCTCGACCGCCGTGGTCATCGGGCGCCAGGTCGCGTCGCCGTCCAGGATCGGGTCGGTGGACGTCACCCAGTCGACGATCTTGCGCTGGCCGGTGGTGGTCTTCTGCAGCGCCGGGTGGGCGATGTCGACGCCGGAGTCCAGGATGCCGATGGTGACCCCCCGGCCGTCCGCCTTGGGGTGCTGCTTGACGAAGTCGACGGCGCCGGTCTCGTACGACGGGTTGTACGGGTTCCTGGCGGGGGTGCGCTTGCCGGGGGCCGGGTAACTGCCCTTGGCGGCGCCGCTCGCGCCCTTGCCTGCCCCCTTGCCCGCGTCCCTGCCGGCGCCCTGCGCTGCCTTCGCGGTGCCGCTCGCGTCCGGGTGCGGGTCGTCGAGCTTGATCTCCTGGCGGAGGTCGATGCCGTGCACCGTGGAGAGCTTCTCCGCCGCCTTGATGGCCGCGTCCGCCCGCGCGGTCGGCACGGTCGCGCGCACGTAGCCCAGCTTGTCGTAGACGCGGCCGACGGAGCCGCCCCTGACCGCCTTGAGCTGGTCCGCGACCTGGCCGGTGGCGCCCGGCGCGGTCGCGATCATCATCGTGACGTTCTTCTCGCCCGCGGCCTTGGCGCCGGCCAGCAGGTTCGCGTCGGCCGAGCCTAGCTTGGCGGCGGCCGACCTCGGGGTCGGCCCGGGGTCCCGGCCGGCGTCGGCCGAGAAGGCCGCGGGCAGCGGAGTGCCCGCGGACAGCGCGGCCACCAGGGCCGCGGCCAGGGCCACACGGGCCGTGCGTCTGTGTCTCGCACCGGATCTCGGTGCGCTGTGCGGGTCATGCGTCTTCATGCGGCATCCCTGCTCCTGACGGATACGGACGGATCGGAGCGATCGTGCAGTCCGGTATGGGGGTCCGGATGAGCGTTCGGACCGATCTAATCACCGCCCGGCCGCCGGAAGTTGGGCAAAGGGAAATGAGACCGTGCTGCAATACGCGCCTCCTGCCCCGGTCCGTGCCCTGCGCCCCCCGCGCATCCGTGCCCCGGTACGGACCCGCTCCGCCGTAGGGACCCGCGCCCGCGCCGCCGTACGCCCTCCACCCCACCGGCCGTCCGCGGGCCGCGCACCCCTAACGTCTGGCCATGCAGAAACAACTCAGAGTCGCCGCCTACGCGGTGTGTGTCCGGGACGGGCAGGTGCTGCTGGCCCGCTGGGTCGACCGGCACTTGGGAATCAAGCAGTGGACGCTGCCGGGCGGCGGGACGGACCACGGCGAGGACCCCTACGACACGGTGATCCGCGAGGTCGACGAGGAGACCGGGTACGCCGTGGCCCCCGGCGTCCTGCTCGGCGTCCACTCCCGGATCCGCCAGTACGAGCGCGAGCCCGGCGACATGGTCGACTCCCACGGGGTGCGCATCGTCTACGAGGGCCGGATCACCGGCGGCCGGCTGCGCAACGAGATCGGCGGCTCCACCGACCTGGCCGCCTGGCACCCGCTGGAGGAGGTGCCCGCGCTCGACCGCGTGGACCTGGTCGACGTGGGCCTCACCATGTGGCGCGAGCGGCCCGCCGACGGCAGGGTCCGGCCGGCGGCAGGCTGAGGGCGGCGTCTCCCCGGCGGAAGGGTCTCCCCGGCAAGGGTCTCCCCGGCGGAAGGGTCTCCCCGGCAAGGGTCTCCGCGACGGAAGGGTCTCCGCGACGGAAGGGTCTCCGCGACGGAAGGGTCTCCGCGACGGAAGGGTCTCCGCTGACCGTTCGTTACCCCGGAAAATGAACTCCCCGTGACCGTTCCCCCTCCGGCGGACAAGGTCTCCATGGCCGGCGAACGCCGTCGAGATCCACGTCGGGGGATCGGCGTTGGCCGTTGCCGCCCTGTTAACGCACAGGCCACCCCGTGTGCCAACGATCGAATGGAAGCGGGAGGTTCGGGCCCCGAGCCCTCCGCGCCTTTTGCCGACGCGTCAGCACTCGGGGAGACCGCGCCATGCCGCGCCTACGCTCTGTGGCCACCACTGCCACCACCGCAGCACGCAACGTCGACCGCCGCACCCTTCTGGCGGCCGCCGGCGGGCTCTCGCTCAGCGCCGGGATCGGATGCGCGGTGGGCCTCGGCGGTTCCGGGACGGCCGGGGCCGCCACGCCCACGGCGCCCGGCGCGGCCGAGGAGGTCCTGCACTCCCGCAAGGCCCCGGCCGCGCCCCTCGCCCCCTACCGGGCGGGCACCACCCTCGACACCGTCGCCTCGGCCTCGGGCCCCGGCTACCGGCGGCTCTCCTCCGGCCCCGGCTGGGAGCGCGTCACGCGCGCCGAGCTGGCCGCGCCCGGCTCGGGGCGCGCCGAGCGGCGCACCGCGCTGGCCGCGTTCGTCCAGTTCACCGACCTGCACCTGCAGGACGTGCAGCACCCGCTGCGGCTGGAGTTCCTGCGCCGGCAGGTCCTCAACGCCTGGCGGCCGCACGAGGCGCTCACCGTCGCCGGCGCCGTCTCCCTGGTGGAGCGCATCAACGCGCTGCGCGGCGCCCCGGTGACCGGCGCGCCGCTGCGGTTCGTCGTGACCACCGGCGACAACACGGACAACAACGCCCGCAGCGAGCTCGACTGGTTCATGAAGACCATGAGCGGCGGCCTGATCACCCCCAACACCGGTGATCCGAACCGCTACGAGGGCGTGCAGGACAGCGGCCTCGCGCTCTACTGGCAGCCCCAGGACGCGGCCCTGCGCGACACGGACAAGCAGCTCGGCTTCCCGGCCCTGCCCGGCTACCTCGACGCCGCCATCCGCACCCTGCGCAGCCCCGGCCTGAACCTCCCCTGGTACTCCACGGTCGGCAACCACGACGGGCTCGTGCTCGGCTGCTACGGGACGGGGGAGTCGTACCTCGCCGACTTCGCGGTGGGCGACCGCAAGCTGTTCTCGCTGCCGGGTGCCGAGACCAAGGCGATCTACGACGGCATCCACAAGGACACCGACCCGGTGGGCAGCCTGATCGCCCAGCTGCTGCGCAGCGAGCGCCGGCGCATGCGGACCGTCACCCCCGACCCGTCCCGTGCGCCGTTCACGCCCGCCGAGTACCTCAAGGCCCACCTCGACCCCGCCCACGAGGGCCCCGGCCCGGTCGGCCACGGCTACACCGCGGACAACCTCGCCGCGGGCACCCAGTACTACACGTTCCAGATCGCCGACGACGTCCTCGGCATCAGCCTCGACACCATCAACCCCGGCGGCGGATACGAGGGCTCGATCGGCGACGAGCAGCTGGCGTGGCTGAAGCGGACCCTGAAGGAGCACCGGGACGGCTACGTGCTGGTCTTCAGCCACCACACCAGCACCACGATGGACAACCTCCGCACCGACCCGGCCCGCCCCGGCGACGCCCGGCACGGCGGCGACGAGCTCGTCGAGGTGCTGGGGAGCCACCCGCGGGTGCTGGCCTGGATCAACGGCCACACCCACCGCAACGAGATCAAGCCGCGCGGCACGTTCTGGGAGGTCACCACGGCCTCCCACGTCGACTACCCGCAGCTCGCCCGGGTCTTCGAGCTGGTCGACAACCACGACGGCACGCTCTCGCTGCACACCACGCTCGTGGAGTCCGCGGCCCCGCACCGCACGGACTTCTCCGACCTGTCGCAGACGGGGCTCGCGGCGCTGTACCGGGAGCTGTCCGCGAACCAGCCGGGGGCGCGGAGCGATCTTGGCGGGGCGTCGGGGGACCGGAACACGGAGCTTGTGCTTCGCGCTTGAGCGGCCACCCCCTTTCGCCTGGCGGCGGGCTCCCTCGCCTGCGGCGGGCCGTCGGGGCCAGCCCCTTGCGGGTTTCTTCTCGGCCGGCGGGCGGTGGGCTTGTTTGCGCGGTTCCCCGCGCCCCTGGAGGGTGCCCCTTGCGGGTTCGTGTTCAGCTGCCGGGGGGTGGGGCCTTCTCGCGCAGTTCCCCGCGCCCCTTGTCGGGGCCTTGCGGCCCCTGCGGCGGGCTCGGCCTGGCAGCGGTGCCAGAGCCGAGCCCGGTCATCCGAGCTTCGGGGCGCCGTCCGGCAGTTTGGGGGTGCCTTCCTTGCAGGCGATCCGCTTGTTGGCTACGGCGCGCATGGTGCCGCCTGCCAGGTCAGCCAGGTTCTGGAGCTCCTCGTCGTCCGGTTTGCCGGATCCATCCATGCTGACCTCGACCCTGAGAAACGCCTTTCCGTTCGGGGACGAGCAGTCCGTGAAGAGGTCGACTCGCCACCCGTGTGCGAAGCCCAGCGCGGGGCCGAGCCTGACCGGCCTGTTGCCCGGCCGCCCGCGGTCCTCGGCCAGATCGGCGCTGTCGTAGTCCGAGGTCCGCTGCCGGACGAAATCGATTCCCAGACCCCTCCCGCCACCGGACAGGGTGCAGGTGCCCGAGTGCCTCCAGTAGATACCTGCCGTCGTGAAGGCATAGACGAACTCCTCATCGAAGTGCTCCCCCCTCTTGGGCAGCACATCGGCGGCATATCGCCCCGGTATCGCTTGCTGGCACACGCGGTCCGGCACGCCGACAGCGGGCCACCATAGTTGCCACGCACCGATCCCGACCGCGACGAGAAGCAGTGCGGCGATCGCCAGGACGCCCCCGCGGCCGCCCGGCACCTTCGTGAGTCTCACTTTGTCTCGTCACCCTCCCGATTGGCGTCCCTGGTTATAGGTGTCTCGCACCTGTCTGGCGGCGGCCTCGGCTTGGCTCTCCGCGTTCTTCGAGTCCACCCCCGCGTTGACGGCGGCGGTGTAGACCGCGTCGTGAACCGCGTCCACCGATGACCTCTGCTGGTTCTCCAGGAAGTCCTCTCGGTCCCTGTGGGCCTCGGCGCTGTGGTCCTGGGCGTAGTGGTCGACGACCGCGCCGCGGACCTTGTCAATGACCTGGCTTGCGACATCGCCGCCGACCGGGATCTGCGACACGCCGTAGCCGATGGCCTGCCCCGCCAGATCGTTCATCTTGGTGATGCCGTCGTTGAACTCCTCGTCCGAGGCGATTCTTTCGTCGTAGATCGCCTTGGTACGGGACTCTGCCAGGATCCCGGCGATTCCCGACCCGGGATCGACGCGGTTCTGCACCTCTTCGGTGATGTCGTCGTAGCCACCGTCGCGGAATGCGTCGTTGACCAACTCCGTAGTGACCGCCTGCTGAGCATTGATGATCGCGCCGTAGGCGTCGGGGTCCTTGCCGACATATCCGAGAAAACGGCCCAGGCCATGGCCGTCGATGCCGCCGAGATCGGCATCGACCCCGTAGGTCTCGACGTGCACCCCTCCGGAGCCGTTGATCCCTCCCTGCACGTCCCGCATGTAGTCCGCCGTGATCCTCCCCAGGCTCGGGCGGAGTTCGGAACCCTCCAAGCGGTCGGTGGCGCCGCCGAACTCCTCGACCAGCCGGTGGACCAGGGCGGCGGACTCCTCGCTGTGCGGCGGATGCTTGGCATCCGATCCGTACGGCACGCCCTCCGTGGCCGCCTCCAGCGCGTGGCCCAGGCTCCTCTGGCCCCACTTCTCGCCGTCGTCGTTCTTCGGCCACTCCCGGGAGCCGTCGCCGCCGCCGACGAGGTAGTCGAAGTTGCTCATCCTGTCGCCGCCGTCGCCGCTGGACTCGTCGAAGAAGGCGACGGACTCCTCGGGGTTGTGGCCGAGCGCTTCGAGGAAGCCGGGGACGGGGTCGTTGATGTCGTCGGTGGGCGGATAGTTGAGGTTCGTCGTGTCGAACCAGAGTGCTTCCGGGCCGCCGCGGATCCCGCGCTCGTACGTCAGCAGGCTCTTGCCGTAGTCGTCGAGGAACTTTCCGTCGAACGTGCCCTTGCCCATCAGGCTGCTCATGATCTGGAAGCCCTTCGGGCCCGCGGGCATCCTCGGGTCGACCGGGAACGTCTTGTCGCCCGCCGCGATCACGTCGTGCTTCCACTGCTCCATCGCGGGGCTGTGGCTGTGGGTGGCCGACGCGAGCGTCATGCTCAGGTTGTCCTGGACGTGCGCGAGTATCCGGGCCCGCTCGCCGTCGAGCGCGCCCCCGGGCGGCGCCGCCAGATCGCGCCAGAACTGGAGCGTGCCGTCGGCGCCGAGGCCGGTGGCGAAGGCCTCCGCGAACGCCGGGTTGTCCTTCTGCTCCTTCAGGACCTCGTTGAAGCGGGCGACGTCCGCGTCGCTCCACTTCGCCACGTCGCCCTTCTTTATCCTGTCCGTCCAGTACTTCGCGTCCTGCTTCCCCTGCTGCTTCTCCGCGTCCGCCGCTCCCTTCACCGCGTGATCGGAGAAGTCGTACTTGTTCCTGGCGTAGGCGCGCAGCGCGCGGGCGATCACGCGGTCGTCCTCGTCGGCCGCGTCCATGATCTTGTCGATGCGCGCCTGGGCCGCGTCCAGCGCTTCTCTGGTAGGCGGCTTGACATCGCCCGCCGCCGCGCCCGAGGGCGCCGCCGACGACACACGCCCCTTGCCGTTGACCGTGATGTCGCGTTTCGCGAGGTCGTCGATGGTGTCGTTGAGGTCCTTCTTGTGCTTGGTGAAACGGCTGTGGGCGTCGCTCAGCAGCGCGTGCACGCCCTCGGCCTCCACCACCGCGTCGTCGAACTGCGAGGCCGTCTTCGTGACGAACTCCTTGCCGACCGTGGCGTTGACCCCGTTCCAGTTCGCCGCCCCCGTACGGGCCTTGAGGCCCTGCGCCGTGACGCCGCCCCCGCCCCCGCCGCCGTCGTTCAACTCCTTCAGCTTGCCGACCATGTGCTTCCAGTCGTCGACAGCGGTCTTCAACTGCCCGAGCCGCAGGTTCCGTAACTGGTCGACCGTCAGCATCTCCGCGGCCCCTACTCGAAGTACTCGTTGATCCGGGACGGAGTCAGCAGATTCCCGTCCACGTCCCGCACCCCGGTCTGGATCGCCGCGTCGTCCTTGCCGTGCTGGCCGCGAGTGAAGTCGAGGTGGTTGGAGATGTGCGCGCAGGCTTCCTTGAGCGTGCTCAGCTGGCTGTTCCAGGCGTCGTGCAACTCGGTGAGCGCCGAGCCCGTGTCGAGGCCGTCGTTGAACAGCTGGACCGAGGCGTCGAAGGTACTGGCGCGGGCGTAGTCACCCTCGACGCTCAGCCGGTCGCGCAGGTCGTGCGCCATGTTGCCGAGCTTGCCCAGCTCGTCGTCGTGGACGACCAGGTCGCCGTCCCTGGCGTTTCCCGGCAGCGGGTCGGGCACGTGGTCGATCTGCATGCCCGCGCTCCTGCGCTTCGCCGCGTCCGCCTTCAGGTGCTCCCACTCGTCCCACGCCATGTGCTGATCTCCCCCGTTGACGTTCGTCTTGACGTTCGTCCCGCGCGGCCCGTCCCCCGGTTGCTCATCGTACGGAGCCTCACCACGCTTACCAAGGAATGGCCATCCCCCGGAGGGGCGCCCCTCACCGCGGCAGTACGCGTACGTACGCCGCCGGGTCGCGGTCGGCCGCGGCCATCAGGGCCGTGCGGAACACCGCGGCCTGTTGCCGGGGCGCCTCGCACAGGGAGTGGGGCGCGGTGCGCACGACGATGATGCCGAGGCGTTCCAGGTGTTCACGCCGGCGGGCGAACTCCGCCCACAGGACGTCCTCCTCCCAGTCGCCGCCGCTCGTTCTGGGCGCCTCGGTGTCCAGTTCCAGGGCGACGGCGTGGTCCGGCCAGTAGGCGTCCACGGCGCCGAGGTGCGGGCCGCCGGGGAGCTGGAGGTCGACGTTCCACAGCGGTTCCGGCAGGTGGTGCTCCCGCACCGTCCGGTACAGCAGGTCCTCGGCGAGCGACCGGTGCCCGTCGAGCAGCGCCTGCACGGCCTCGGCCACGTGCGGCAGCTCCAGCAGCCTCGCGCGCCGCAGCTCGGCGGCCGCGGCGGCCACGTCGCAGTGTCCGCCGTGCACCGCCTCGGCCAGCACCCTGTGCACCGCGGTGGTGCCGGCCAACTGCGCCACGGCGTCGGCGAGCGCCCGGGGCACCGGCGCCACCGGCACGCCTCTGACCCGGTCGGGTTCCGGCAGCGTCGCGCAGCGCACCAGACGTGCGAAGGAGACCGAGCGCAGCCGCCGGGTGCGGGGCACCAGCACGTCGATCGGGTCCAGCGCGGCCAGCGGGGGAGCGGTGCCGAACCGGTGCAGGGCGAGGGCGGCGAGGCCCGTCACCATCGCCTCGCCGGGCCCCTCGGCCGAGCGGGCGCCGGACCGCGGGGCGGCCTCGGGGCGGCCGCCCCCGACCTGGCCGCCGGAGAGCCCCGCGGTGCCGTGGTGACCGGGGCCCTGCGGGGCGGTCACGGCGGTCAGCGGCCCGGCGGCGGTCCCCGGGCGCACCGCGTACAGCAGCGCGGCGTGCAGCCGCTCCTCCGCGGTGGGCGGGCCCGGGTGGAGCAGGAAGACACCGGGCAGGAGCCGCTGCCAGTCGCCGCCGGGCCGGCACCGCTCCCGTGCCTGCGCGAGGGTGACACCGTGCGCCCGGAGCTGGGCCGTGCTGAGGACCCGCCGCTGGGCCTGGCAGAGATGGCTCAAGGGCCGGGGGGAAACAGGGCTGTTGTGGTTCATGACCGGCAATGTCCCCGCCACGGGACCGCCGACGAACCGCTGTTACCAACCCGTCGACAAACCCAGACAAGAACCCCGGAACCTCCGAAAGCATGTCCGTCAAGGCTGTGTTGACGAGTGTGCGGCTCGCTGTCCGCCGCCCGCTGCCCTCGCTGTCCGCCGCCCACTGCCCTCGACGTGCGCCACCAGCTGCCCTCGACCGTGCGCCACGAGCCGGGGCCCCAGCCGGGGCCCCGCCTCGCCCGACGCCTACCCCGCGACCACGGCCGTCGCCGCAGCCGCCTCCGCGTCCGCCCGCTGCCCCCGCAGCGCCCTCGCCAGGTCGTCGCGGGCCTCCAGCACCAGCCGCCGCAGCGCGGGCGGGGCGTCCTCGTGGGCCGCGAGCCACGCGTCGGCGGCGTCCAGCGCGGGAGCGCCCTGCAGGCCCGGGAAGAAGCCCCGCACCACATGCATCCCGATCTGGATCGACCGCTCCTCCCAGATCCGGGAGATCACCTCGAAGTACCGCTCCGTGTACGGCGCCAGCAGCTCGCGCTGCGACGGCTGCGAGAAGCCCGCGATCACCGCCTCGACGAGGGCGTTGGACAGCTCGTCAGACCCCACCACCGACTCCCACGCCTCCGCCTTGACCTGCGCGGACGGCCGGGCCGCCAGGCACCGCACCTGGTGCCGCTTGCCCGATGCCGTGGCGTCGCGCCCCAGCTCGGCCGCGAGGGCGCTCTCGTCGGCGGCGCCGTGCACCGCCAGCGGCTCCAGGAACGTCCAGCGCAGCTCCTGGTCGACCTCCAGGCCCTCCACGGTCGCGGTGCCGTCCAGCAGGCCCTGGAGGACCTCCAGATCGGCCTTGTCGGCCGCCACCGACGCGTAGAACCGAGCCCAGGCGAGCTGCCGCTGGCTGCCGGGCGCGGCGAGCCGCAGCTCGCGCAGCGCGCCCTGGGCGAGCAGCCTGCCGCCCTCCTCGCGCCACTCGGGCGCCGCGTAGTGGGCCACGGCCGAGCGGGCCCACGCGTGCACCATCTGGAGCACGCCGATGTCGCTCTCCCGGCCCGCGAACCGCAGCGCCAGGGAGACGAACTCGCGCGCGGGCAGCAGCGCGTCCCGGGTGAGGTTCCACAGCGCCGACCAGCACAACGCGCGCGGGAGCGGCTCCATCACGTCGCCGAGCCCCGCCCGCAGGGTGTCCAGGGACGTCTCGTCGAAGCGGGTCTTGCAGTAGGTCAGGTCGTCGTCGTTGACGAGGACCAGCTCGGGGGCCTCGGCTCCGGCCAGTTCCGCGACGACCGAGCGGGCTCCCTCGACATCGGTCTCGGCGCTCGCGTACCGCACCAGGGCGCCCGGCTCGACGCCCTCCAGATCGGCGCGCCGGTACAGGCCCACGCGCACCCGGTGCGGGCGGAGCGTGGGGTGCGACTCGGGGGCCTCCTGGACGACGGCCAGCTCCGCGACCCGCCCGTCCTCGCCCAGCAGCACCTGCGGGGTCAGCGAGGCCACCCCCGCGGTCTGCAGCCACGCGCGCGACCAGGTGGCCATGTCCCGCCCGGACGTCTCCTCCAGCACCGACAGCAGGTCGCCGAGACGGGTGTTGCCGTAGGCGTGCCGCTTGAAGTAGCGCCGGGCGCCCTCCAGGAAGGCGTCCTGGCCGACATAGGCGACGAGCTGCTTGAGCACCGATGCGCCCTTGGCGTACGTGATCCCGTCGAAGTTGAGCTTGGCGTCCTGGAGGTCGCGGATGTCCGCGGTGATCGGGTGGGTCGAGGGGAGCTGGTCGGCGCGGTACGCCCAGGACTTGCGGTTGTTGGCGAAGGTGATCCAGCCGTCCGTCCAGCGGGTGGCCTCCACCAGCGAGAACGCCCCCATGAAGTCCGCGAACGACTCCTTCAGCCACAGGTCGTCCCACCAGCGCATGGTGACCAGGTCGCCGAACCACATGTGCGCCATCTCGTGCAGGATGGTGTTGGCCCGCCGCTCGTACGCGGCCTCCGTCACCCGGCCGCGGTAGATGTACTCCTCGCGGAAGGTGACGCAGCCCGGGTTCTCCATCGCGCCCAGGTTGTACTCGGGCACGAACGCCTGGTCGTACTTCCCGAACGGGTACGGGTAGCCGAAGTGGTCGTGGAAGAAGTCCAGGCCCTGCTTGGTGATCAGGAAGACGTCGTCCGTGTCGAAGTACCGGGCCAGGCTCCTGCGGCACATCGCGCCGAGCGGGATCTCGAGGGTGCCGCCGTCGTCCAGGATCCGGGTGTAGGAGTCGGTCACGTAGTGGTAGGGCCCCGCGACGACCGCCGTGATGTACGTGGAGATGGGCTTGGTCTCCGCGAACCGCCACACGGAGTCGACCTGCTCGCCCGCCCCGTTGCTCCAGACCCCCCACCCGTCGGGCGCGGTCACCTCGAAGCGGAACGGCGCCTTGAGGTCCGGCTGCTCGAAGTTCGCGAAGACCCGGCGGGAGTCCGCGGGCTCGTACTGCGTGTACAGGTAGACCTCGCCGTCCTCCGGGTCGACGAAGCG
Organism: Streptomyces sp. TS71-3; assembly: GCF_018327685.1. NCBI lineage: Bacteria > Bacillati > Actinomycetota > Actinomycetes > Kitasatosporales > Streptomycetaceae > Streptomyces > Streptomyces sp. TS71-3. The sequence goes on from NZ_BNEL01000001.1 coordinate 3,805,394, forward strand.
GTGCAGGCCCTCGCCGGTGCGGCTGTACGCGCACTGGGCGTCCACCACCAGCTCGTTCTCCGAGGCGAGGTCCTCCAGGGTGATCCTGCTGCCGTCGAAGACGTCCGCCGGGTCGAGGTCCCTGCCGTTCAGCGAGACGGCCGTGACGCTCGGCGCGATCAGGTCGGCGAAGCTGCCCGCGCCCGGCTCGGCGCAGCGGAACCTGATCGTGGTGACCGAGCGGAAGGTGGGCTGCACGTCGTCGCCCGCCGCGTCGCCGTCCCCCCGTTTCGGGGGGTTCTGGGCGGTGCCCACGGCGGAGCGCACGTCGAGCGCGACCTCGTATGCGTCCACCGACAGCAGGGCGGCCCGCTCCCGGGCCTCGTCGCGGGACAGGTTCTCACCGGGCACGGGCGGCACTCCTTCTAGCGGCTCGCTTGGGTTGTTCGTCGTTTCGCTTGTGTGACGTGACTCGCTTGTGTGACGCGAAGGGACTCTCGTAGGGCCCTGGGGCTCTTCTGCCCGCCGGCCTGGAACTACACCGGTACCGGCCCACCGGCGCCGGCATGCACGGCCGGGACGCGCACGGGGTTCGGACGGCACCGATCTTGCCACGGACCGCTGACGGGGCACAGCGGGAATGGCGCGGGTGACCTGTGGCGTTGCCGCAGGAGTACCGCCCGTGCGGGACTCCCGTGGTACGGGAGCGGTGCCACGGGCGGTACAACGTGCATGATCAGCCGTACGGTCGTCTGCGCCGGGCGGCGTACGCCCTGCGATGAGCCCATGTTTCATGAGGAGTAAAGATGTCCGAGAAGACTCCCGTCGACTTCTGGTTCGACCCGCTCTGCCCGTGGGCCTGGATGACGTCCCGCTGGGTGCTCGAGGTGGAGAAGGTCCGCGACATCGAGGTCCGCTGGCACGTGATGAGCCTGGCGGTGCTCAACGAACCCAAGCTGGACACCCTCCCCGAGAACTACCGGGAGGGCATGAAGAAGGCGTGGGGCCCGGTGCGCGTGGTGATCGCCGCCCAGGAGCAGCACGGCGACGAGGTGCTGGGCAAGCTGTACACCGCCCTGGGCACGCGCTTCCACAACCGCGGCGAGGGCCCCACCCGGGAGGCCGTCCTGGGGGCCCTTGAGGACGCCGGCCTGCCCGCGTCCCTCGCCGACTACGCCGACTCCGACGAGTACGACGCCCAGCTGCGCGCCTCGCACAAGGTCGGCATCGACAAGGTGGGCCAGGAGGTCGGCACCCCCGTGATCGCGGTACCGGGACCGGAGGGCAAGGAGGTCGCCTTCTTCGGCCCGGTCGTCACCCCGGCGCCCAAGGGCGACGCGGCGGCACAGCTCTGGGACGGCACCCTGATGGTCGCCTCGATCCCCGGCTTCTACGAGATCAAGCGCACCCGCACGGTGGGCCCGATCTTCGAGTGACCCCGGCGCGTGGCGTTGCCCACGCGCGCGTACCGCGTACAAGGGCCCCCGCGGGTCGTCTCCCCGCGGGGGCCTTCGGCTGTCCGCGCCGGGCGCGCCTGGCGCTGCCTGGTGCCGGACCGGCTCAGGTCCCGTCCTGACCGGGCCGGCGGGCGCGCCGCGCGCGGAGCTCCCGGGCCCCGGCGACCGCGAGCAGCACGGCCAGGGCGCCCGTCGACCAGAGCACCTGCGGCCGGGTGGACGGATCGTGCGCCATGAGGCCCAGCACCGCGGCCATCACCACGAGCACCGCCCGGCTGAGCCAGGGGTACGCCCACATCCTGAGCACCAGCCGTTCCGGCGCCTCGCGCTCCAGCAGGCGGCGCAGCCGCAGTTGCGTGGCGGCGATCAGCGCCCAGACGTAGAGCAGCACGGCGCCGGCCGCGTTCAGCAGGTAGAGGAAGACCGTGTCGGGCCACTTCAGATTGAGCACGACCGAGACGAATCCGAACACGACCGAGGCGAACACCGCTCGCCGCGGCACGCCTCCACCGCCTCCACCTCCTCGGCCGCCGGACGGCCCGAGCGCGGGTGCCCGCGCCCCCTCGTGGTCCTCGCCCTCCCCGACGTCCTCGCCCCGCCGCCTTTCGGCCCGCGGCACCCCCTGCGCGACCTTCAGCAGCGCCTTGGGGGCCTCGCCGCGCTCGGCCAGCGAGAAGATCATCCGGGACGAGCCGTACAGGTTGGCGTTGAGCGACGACAGCAGGGCCACGAAGACCACGATGTTCATGATCGTGGCGGCCGAGGGCACCCGCAGCGCGTCGAGAACGGTCACGTAGGGGCTCAGTCCTGCCTTCTGGGCCGTCCACGGCAGCACCGTGACGATGACCAGCATCGAGCCGACGTAGAAGAAGACGATCCGGTACGCCGCGCTGCGCACGGCGCGCGCCACCGACACCGCCGGGTCGTCCGACTCGGCCGCCGCGATGGTGACCACCTCAAGCCCGCCGAAGGCGAAGACGACCGCGAGCACGCCGGACAGCACGCCGTCCCAGCCGCTCGGCAGGAAGCCGCCCCGGGCGCCGGTGAGGTTGTGCAGGCCCACCGCCCGCGTGTCCGGCAGGAGCCCCAGGATCGCCAGCACGCCGAGCAGCAGGAACAGCACGATCGCCGCGACCTTCAGGGCGGCGAACCAGAACTCGAACTCCCCGAAGCTGCGCACCGCGGCCAGATTGCTCACCGTGAAGACCAGCATGAAGGCCCCCACCCAGGCCCACTGCGGAACCCCCGGCAGCCAGCCGTGCGCGATCCCCGCGGCCCCGGTCGCCTCCACGGCGAGCACGACGACCAGCATGAACCAGTACATCCAGCCGGCCGTGAACCCCGCCCACCGGCCGAGGCCGCGCTCCGCGTGCACCGAGAACGACCCCGAGGCGGGCAGCGCCGCCGACATCTCGCCCAGCATCCGCATCACGCAGGTGACGAGCGCCCCCGCCACCAGGTAGGACACCACGATGCCGGGCCCGGCGACCGCGATGCCCGCGCCGGAGCCCACGAAGAGCCCGGCCCCCATCACGCCCCCGAGGCCGAGCATGGTGAGGTGACGCTGCTTCAGGCCCGCGGAGAGCGGTTCGCTCTCGGGGGCCAGCACTCCCGAGGGCGTGCCGCCTGCGCCACCGGGCGCGTATGCGTCGTCGGTCGGCGGTGCGGCTCCGGACGCGCGTGCCCTGCCGGTCACCGGTGCGGCACCGGAGGGCGGTGCGGCACTCGCCGCGGTGGGGCGCGGTTCGCGGCCGGGCGCGGGGATCCCCGGGCGGATCTCCGAGGAGGTGGCGGACGTGGCGGAGGCAGCGGGCCGGGCTGCTCCGGCGGCCTCGTCGGCGGGCCCATCGGGCCGCTCGTGATGCATGGGGCGAGCGCTTTCGATCAGCGGGGACGCGGTCGGCGGTGCCGGGACGACGACGTTAACGGCGCCGTGGCCGCCCGCGGCCGGATGAGCGAGACCCGCGAAAGAAATTGGCGGGACCCCACAGTTCGCTCCAGGCGCCCCGGACCCGCGCCCCCGGCATCCCGGGCCCGCGTTCCCGGCCACCGGGCCGGGTCATGGTGACCAGCATCACGCGTGCGCAGGCGTAGACCGCGTCCTTTGTGTGGAACGTACCAACGGGGTGGCACGCGCTTGTCGGCGGCTGACGGTGATCGGGGCGCGCCGCCTGCGTTAGCGTCACGATGTCCTGGCCTGTCCCGGCCTGTGCTGGCCTGTAGGGGCCTTCCCGCACCGCCTGCAATGTCCCTTCGATCCCGTGGAGCCTCCCGATGAGTACCGCTGCCGTCTCCTCCCGTCCCGGTGTCCTCGCCGACCTGCTGCCCGCGCAGTCCACGGCACGCGCGCGTGTGCGCGACGCCGCCCTCGTCATCGGCGGTGCCGCGCTCACCGGCGCGGCCGCCCAGCTCGCGGTGCCGGTGCCCGGCTCCCCGGTGCCGGTGACCGGCCAGACCTTCGCCGCCCTGCTGGTCGGTACGGCCCTCGGCACGGGCCGCGGCTTCCTCTCGCTCGCCCTGTACGCGCTCGCCGGCGTGGCGGGGATGCCCTGGTTCGCGCAGGGCGGCTCGGGCGCGGGCGGTGCCTCGTTCGGCTACGTGCTCGGCCTGCTGCTCGCGGCCACCGTGACCGGGGCGCTGGCGCGTCGCGGCGGCGACCGCTCCGTGCTGCGCACGGCGGGCACGATGGTGGTCGGCTCCGCGCTCGTCTACGCGGTCGGCGTCCCGTACCTGGCCGCCGTCACGGGCATGTCCGCCGCCCAGGCGATAGCGGCGGGCCTCACCCCGTTCCTCATCGGAGACGCGCTGAAGGCCGCCCTGGCCATGGGCGTCCTGCCCACGGCCTGGCGCTTCCTCAAGCGCTGATCCGCGGCGCCCAAGGCCCCAGCACCAGACGCCGCAGGCTGATCCACGAAGATCCACCGGACACGGCCTCGGGGCATCAGCCTCCGGCGCCCGTCAATCCGTACCCCCTCCGGAACAGACCCGCGGGGTCGTACCGCTCCTTCAGCGCGGCCAGGCGGGCAGCCGTCCCCGGCTCGTAGAGCCCCTCCGGGCGGTCGCCCCCGCCGAACGAGAAGTTCAGCGCGCGCCCGATCGTCCAGGGGGCGAGCAGGCCGAGCGCCTTCTCGGCGTGGGCGCGGGCGCCCTGCCGGCCGGTGGCGTCCAGCACGGACAGCAGCCGCACGAGGAACCGCCCCGCGCGGTGCGGCACCGCGTTCGGCACCGGCGGTGGCGCGGCCAGCGCACCCCCCAGGTGGTTGATCTGGAGGACGCTCATCATGGGCGCGCCGGGGCCGGTCAGCCCGAGCAGCTCGCCGGCCGCCCCCGCGTCGAGCGCGCTGAGCACCGCGCTGTCCCCGTAGTAGGCGTGCGGCGAGTCGGGGTCGTCGTGGATGGTGCGGCTCTGCGCGTACGGCATCTCCCGCAGCGAGTCCGACAGCACGGGACCGAGCGCCCGCAGCGGCGCCACCAGCCGCTCGCCCTCGTCCGCGGAACCCGGGTACGCGATCCGCACCGAGAGCACGTACCGCCCCCGCAGCCCCTCCGGCAGTGCCGGCAGGTCCGGGTAGGGCACCGCGGCGAGCGACGACGTCAGCCCGTCCGGCAGGTTCCGCGTCCACTCCGCGTAGCCGAGCAGCACGTCCCCGGGGTCGACGGCGCCCCCGCCCGAGGCGTCCCCGCAGTCGAACGCCAGCGAGCCGCCGTACAGCCGTGCCACGGGCACCAGCGCGGTCTGAAGCTCCGTCACCACGCCGAAGTCCGCCCCGCCGCCGAGCAGCGCCCAGAACAGCTCCGGGTCGCTCTGGAGCGTGACGTGCCGCGGCCGCCCGTCGGCGGTCACCACGTCCAGGCTCCGCACGTGGTCCGCGGCGTGGCCGAAGGCGCGGCCGAGGATGCCGAGGCCCCCGCCGAGCGTGTAGGAGACGGCGCCGACGCCGGGCGACGAGCCGTTCAGCGGGGCGAGGCCGTGCGCCGCGGCGGCCGCGACGACCTGCCCCGAACGCGCGCCGGCCGCGATCCGCGCGGTGCGGGACACCGGGTCGACGGTCACCGCGTCCATCCGCCGAGTGGTGATCAGCAGCCGGCCCTCGGCGGCGCCGGGCATCCCGTGCCCCGTCGCCTGGACGTCGACCGGCATGCCCCGCTCGGCCGCGTAGGCCACGGCCGCCGTGACGTCGCCGGCCGAGGCCGCCGCGCAGACCAGCGCGGGCCGCTGCGCGAACCCCGTCTGGAAGCCGGCCGTCTCCGATGCGTATCCGTCGTCTCCGGGCCGCAGGACGAGGCGGCCGGGGGCGGCGAGGGACTGCGAGCTCACAAGAGCCTCCTGGGTGCGGTGCTGCGGATGCCGTCGTGCGGCGCCGCAGGGGTGCGGCGGTCCCCTGCGGACCGCACCCGGAGGCTCGCGCTCTAACCTGACACCTTCCGTCAGGTTTTCTCGGAGGTCTCGGTGGCGGGCGCCTCGCCCGCCGCCCGGGGCGTCCCCGCCTGCTTCCGCCGCCACTGGAGGACCAGCGCCGCGGCCACCACGACCACCGCGGCCAGCAGCGACGCCAGCACCTGGTCGCGTCCCGCGTCGTCGGTGAGCATGTAGCCCAGCACGAAGACGATCATCGCGATGGTCGCCCAGGTGAGGTACGGGAACAGCCACATCCGCACGACGAGCCGCTCCGGCGCCTCCCGCAGCACGATCCCGCGCATCCGCAGCTGCGTGCAGCAGATCACCAGCCAGACGAAGAGGGCGACCGCTCCGGAGGAGTTCAGCAGGAACGCGAAGACCGTGTCGGGCCACCGGTAGTTGAAGAACACCGCCAGGAAGCCGAAGACCACGGAGCCGAGGATCGCCGCCCGCGGCACGCCCCGGCCGCTGGTCCTGGCGAACGACCGGGGCGCGTCGCCCCGCCTGCCGAGCGAGAACGCCATCCTGGACGCCGTGTAGAGGCCGGAGTTCAGGCAGGACAGCACGGCGGTGAGCACGATGACGTTCATGACCTCGCCGGCGTGCGCGATGCCGACCGAGTCCAGGGCGGCCACGTAGGAGCCGTCCTTGGTGATGGACGGCGCGTTCCACGGCAGCAGGAGCAGCACGACGAGGATGGAGCCCAGGTAGAACACCGAGATCCGCCAGATCACGCTGTTGGTGGCCTTCGTCACGGCGCGCTGCGGGTTCGCCGACTCGCCGGCCGCCAGGGTGACGATCTCGCTGCCCATGAAGGAGAAGACGACCGTCAGCACGCCGGTGAGGATCGACCCGGGGCCCTTCGGCAGGAAGCCGCCGGAGTCCGTGAGGTGGCCGAAGCCCGCGGCGGGGTTGTCCGAGCCGGGCAGCGCGCCGAACGCGGCGAGCACCCCGACCACGATGAACAGCCCGATCGCGACCACCTTGATCCCGGCGAACCAGAACTCGAACTCGCCGTACGAGCCGACCGAGGCCAGGTTCGACCCGGTGAGCAGCAGCATGACGATCAGCGCCCAGGCCCACTGGGGGACGGCGGGCACCCAGCCGTTCAGGATCACGGCGCCCGCGGTGGCCTCCACCGCCAGCACCACCACCCAGAAGAACCAGTACAGCCAGCCGATGGAGAAGCCCGCCCAGCGCCCGAGCGCCCGGTCGGCGTACTCCGAGAACGAGCCAGAGGACGGCCGGGCCGCCGCCATCTCCCCGAGCATCCGCATCACGAGCACGACCAGCGCGCCGACCAGCGCGTACGACAGCAGGATGGCGGGCCCCGTGGCGGCGATGCCGGCACTGGACCCCACAAACAGGCCGGCGCCGATCACCCCCCCGATGGCGATCATCGAAAGGTGGCGGTTCTTGAGCCCCGCCCGGAGGGCGTCGCCGCCCTCGCCGCCGGGTGCTCCGGGCTCCCCGGGGCCGGGGTCTGCCTGCGCGGGGGATCGCCGCGAGATCATGGGGGGATCCTTCAGGTCATCGGTTCAGAAGCCCACGCATTCAAGCTCACCGTCATACCGTACGGAAGACCCGACTCCTGATCGTTGTACGGCGGGCCTGCCGTTTTCGTGGCGCGGCTCCGGGGCACGACGCACGCGCGCGTATCACCCTGGGACGCCGGTGGCGGATGTTCCGTGACACACTCTGCGCATGCGTGTATACGTCGGCTCCGACCATGCCGGATACGAACTGAAGGGCCACCTCGTGCAGTGGCTCAAGGCCCAGGGGCACGAGCCCGTCGACTGCGGCCCGCACGTCTACGACGCCTCCGACGACTACCCTCCGTTCTGCCTGCGCGCCGCCGAGGGTGCGGCCGGCGACCCCGGGTCGCTGGGCATCGTGATCGGCGGCTCCGGCAACGGCGAGCAGATCGCCGCGAACAAGGTGAAGGGGGTCCGCGCGGCCCTCGCGTGGAACGAGCAGACGGCGGCGCTCGGCCGCGAGCACAACGACGCCAACGTCGTGGCGATCGGCTCCCGCATGCACGGCACGGACGAGGCCCTGAAGTTCGTCGAGATCTTCCTGAACACCCCGTACTCGGGCGACGAGCGGCACGCCCGCCGCATCGCCATGCTCGCGGCGTACGAGGACACGGGCGAGCTGCCGCCCATCCCGGCGCACCACCCGCAGCAGCCGTAGCGCCCGGCTGGGCGCGGCGGCCCGGCGCCAGGGGCGCACCCCACACACCGCAGACGAAGGAGGCCGGTCGTGCCCGAGGGGCACACGATCCACCGGCTGGCGGCCGAACACCGCGGGCGCTTCCAGGACAGGACCGTCGCGGTGAGCAGTCCCCAGGGGAAGTTCTCCGACGCGGCCGCCCTGCTCGACGGCACCGTGCTGACCGGCGCCGAGGCGCACGGCAAGCACCTCTTCCTGGGGTTCGGAGCGGCCGGGTGGGTCCACGTCCACCTGGGCCTGTTCGGCAAGTACGGCTTCGGGACGCCCCCCGCGCCGCCGCCCGCCGACACGGTGCGGCTCAGGCTGGCGGGCCGGGACGCCTACGCGGACCTGCGCGGACCGACGACGTGCGCGCTGATCGCGGACGGCGAGAAGGACGCGGTGCACGAGCGCCTCGGCCCCGACCCGCTGCGCACCCAGGACGTCGAGGGGGACGGCGCCGAGCGCGCCCACCGCAGGATCTCCCGCAGCCGCACCAGCATCGCGGCGCTGCTGCTGGACCAGAAGGTGATCGCGGGCGTCGGCAACGTCTACCGCGCGGAGGTCCTCTTCCGCCACGGCATCGACCCCTACCGCGCCGGACGGGACATCACCCGCACCGAGTGGGACGCGATATGGGCCGACCTGGTCGACCTGATGCGCGACGGCGTGCGCACCAACCGCATCGACACCGTCCGCCCCGCACACACCCCGGAGGCCATGGGCCGCCCGCCCCGCGTCGACGACCACGGCGGCGAGGTGTACGTGTACCGCAGGGCCAACCAGCCCTGTCACCTCTGCGGCGGCGAGATCCGCACCGCCGATCTCGCCGCCCGCAACCTCTTCTGGTGCCCCACCTGCCAGCCCCACTGAGCCCAACGACACGGACGGCGCGCAGCGCCGCGTATGGGGGCGCGGGGAACGGCGCGAGCAACCATTCACTGGCGGTGGGTCGCGACGAGTGCGCAGGGGGCTGGGCGCGGCGTGACGGCGCGCAGCGCCGCGTGTAGGGGCGCGGGGAACTGCGCAAACACCCGCACCTGCACCCGCCCCCCACCCCCCGGCCGCAAACCGCCACTCAGAACCCGTGCGGCAACCACGCCGCAACATCCCACCCGAACGCGGCGGAAGCCTCCCCCACCGCCCCGGAACGCAGTTCCCGAACCCACCCGGCCCCCGCCATCACCGCAAGGCTCCGCCCGCCCAGGAACGCCGCCCCCAGCTCCCGCACGGAAAGCGAGAGATCCGCCGCGTCCCGGGTCCGCTCGCACACGGCCGCCTTCCCGGGATCGGCGGTCAGCCGCCAACGCCCCTCGTTCCACGGGCAGAACGCGTCGGACACGTCCAGGACGACATCCACGGCGGTGCGGTACGTGCGCGCCTGGAGCGCCCCCGCGACGTCCACCAGGCGTGCGTGCAGCCCGTCGCGCACCCGCATCCCGCACCGCCGGATGTCGCTCACCAGGTGGAGTACGGGGTCGTCCACGGGCCTGTTGTGCGCCTTCACCGTCGACGTCAGGTCGATCGACGCCAGGAAGCGCCACAGCGCGGCGTACCCGGCCGGGTCGAGCGCTTCCACGTCCCGGAGGTGGACGGTGCCCCGCGGCCCGCGGGCGTCCCACTCCGACTTGTTGTGGTAGCGGGCGTACCCCACGACCTCGCCGTCCCGCTCGGCCAGCACGCACTGCAGCGGTGACGCCCCCTGCCGCTCGCTCACCGGGTCCAGCAGGGGGAGCCGGGCCCAGCCGGAGCCCGTCCCCCGCGCCAGGAACCCCGGCCGGCGGCTCACCACCCGCGCGTACACGGCCTCGCACGCCGCGACGGCGTCGGCGGGCCGGGCGAACCGCAGCCGCACGTCGTCGGTGCCCGGGGGACCGCTCACCTCCACCCGGCCGGTGTCGATCTCCAGGCTCCCCTGAAGGGTGCCGATGCCGTACCCGAACCGGCCGTAGATGGCCGGCTCCGACGCCGTCAGCACGGACAGCGACTCGCCGCGGGCACGGACGTCGTCGAGCTGCCGGCGCATCAGCGCCGTGAGCAGCCCCCGCCGCCGGTGCGTGGCCGCCACGCTCACCATCGTGACGCCCGCGGCCGGCACCACCGCGCCGCCCGGCACCGAGATCCGGAACGAGAAGGCCCCCGCCGTGCCGACCCACTCGCCGCCGTCGCGGATGCCCAGGGAGCGGTCGCACTCGGTGAGGTCGTTCCACAGCGCGCGCTCCTCCGCGGCCTCCCCCGACCCTCCGAACGCCCGCTCCAGCGACGCGTACCAGGCGTCCCAGTCGGCCGGGTCGAGTACTCGCACATCTGTCGTCATGGGGGCATCCCTACCAGGCGGCCCGAACGGGAGCGAGGGATTTGTGTCCCGGCAGCCGGCCGGACGCCGGGCGGCGGGCGCCCCGGGCCCGTCGCGCGACCGACCGGAGGGTTGCGGGCGCCCGTCGGACAGGAGTCCACCGGGGGACAACCGGAACCTCCCGTGCGAAGAGTGGGCATCGCTGGATAGGGTCCAACGAGCGATGGCGACACGACGTGCGGCAGCGGACACGTTCTCCGCCCGGATGAAGAGGCAACTCCACCGGGTGCGCATCGGCCTGCGCAAATCCGGGGTCGACTACTTCAGAGGCGACGGCTCGGACTGGATCGCGCTCGCCGGCCTGCTGCTGACCGTGCCGCTGATCGCCGGCGGCACGGTGGTGAACAGCGTCTGGATCTCGCCCGCCCTCCTGGTGCTGCCCATCGTCGCGGGCGGGCTGCTGCTGCGGCCCGCGAGCCTGCTGGGGCTGTACGCGGGGGCGGCCACCGCCCTCATCGTGGAGTCCATAGCCCTCGGCCCGTACACCCAGGGTCCGTCCCGGGTGACGCCGGGCGTGGTGCTCGCGGTCGCCGCATGCGGGTTCTTCGGGCTGCTCATCGCGCAGTTCCGCAGCCGTGTGGGCGTGCCCTGGCGGCGCGGCGGCACCATGCTCTTCGACCTCAGGGAACGCATCCGGGTGCAGAGCAAGCTGCCGGCGCTGCCGCCGGACTGGCACCGCGAGATGGCGCTGCGGCCGGCCGGCGGGCAGTCGTTCTCCGGTGACTTCGTGGTGGCGGCGCGCACGAACGGCGGGCGCACCCTGGAGGTCGTCCTCACGGATGTCTCCGGCAAGGGCATGGACGCGGGCTCCCGCGCGCTGCTGCTCTCCGGCGCCTTCGGCGGCCTGCTCGGCTCGCTGCCCCCGCACGCGTTCCTGCCCGCCGCCAACGGCTACCTGATCCGGCAGGACTGGGACGAGGGCTTCGCGACCTCCATCCACCTGGTGCTCGACCTGGAGTCGGGCGACTACGAGCTCTTCTCCGCAGGCCATCCGCCTGGGCTCCAGCTCAGCGCCGGCAGCGGCCGGTGGGAGGAGAAGGCCGCCGAGGGTCCCCTGCTGGGCGTGTACGACGGGGCGCAGTTCGACCCGATCAAGGGCACGCTGCGCCCCGGCGACGTTCTCATGCTGTTCACGGACGGTCTGGTGGAGACCTCGGACCGTGACCTCACCGAGGGCCTGGACCGCCTGACCGGTGAGGCCGACCGCTATGTGGCGGGGGGCTTCCACGGCGCGGCCTGGCACCTCATCGAGGCGGTCGCGAAGGACGTCAACGACGACCGCGCGCTGCTGCTGATCTGCCGGGAGACCGGCTAGCCGCGGGTGGCCCGGGAGACCCGCCGGCCGCGTGCCGCCGACCGGGAGACCGGCTGGCCACGCGCCGCCTGCCGGGAGATCGGCCGGCCGCGGATCGGCCCGCGCGCCAGGCATACCGCCCGCGCGACAGGCAAAGGGCCCGGGCCCGCGTAGGCGGGCTCCGGGCCCCGCAACCGCCAGGTCGTGACCGTCATAACCATCAGGCCATGACGGTCGCCATCAGGTCAGGCGCGCGTTCCGCTGCGCTCTCTGGCCGCCTGCGCCGGATCCTGCTTGAAGGCCCACTTCATGTCGGGTTCCATCACGAACCGGAAGATCCGCCGCACGGGCGCGGTGCACAGCACCGTCACGAGGACCGCCGCGATCACCGTCACCAGGATCTCCCCGGCGGGCTTGTGCAGGATCGGGAAGTCGTCGTACCAGCCGTAGAAGCCCGCGGCCTTCACGACGAAGCCGTGCAGCAGGTAGCCGTAGAGGGTGCCCGCGCCCAGCGTGGTGAACCACATCTTCCGGCCCGGCACCCAGGCGAAGAAGCAGGCGGTGAGGACCAGCGAGCAGCCGAAGAGCGCGAGGGTCATCACGATCCCGACCCACCAGGGCATGCCGAGCTCCTGGGCGGCGTCGCGGTGGAAGAACCAGGACGAGTTCATCCGCGTGGCCGCCCAGTACGCGAAGACGCCCGCGAAGAGGAAGACGGGCACCGCGGCGATCCGCACCGACCTGCGCCGCACCAGCTGGAAGTGCTCGGGTTTCAGGGTGAGGCCCAGCACGAAGAAGGGCAGGAACTGCAGCACGCGCTGGAGGTCGAGGTCGTCACCGATGTCGGGGGAGATCGCCCCCAGCACGGCGATGGCCAGCGCGACGGGCAGCGGCCAGCGGATCATCTTCCAGATCGGGGTGGTCATGCGCCAGATGAACAGCGCGATCAGGAACCACGTCAGGAACCAGGGGTCGAGGAGGCTGATCTCCTGCGACGGGTCGTGGTCCGCCCAGCGCTTGAACAGCGAGTAGGCGATCTCGAAGACCACGTAGGGGACGAGGACGCCGGTCACCAGTCGCCGCAGGCGGTCGGGACGCATGTCGAAGCTGCGCGAGAAGTAGCCGGAGATGATGATGAACGCCGGCATGTGGAACGTGTACACCAGCATGTAGAGGGCGGTCGCGGCCCGGCTGCTGTCCCGCAGCGGCTCCCAGGCGTGGCCCATGGCCACCAGGACGATCGCCAGGTACTTGGCGTTGTCGAAGAACGCGTCGCGCTGCTTGGCCGGTCTGCCGGCCGTGGAGGACGCCGACGCGGTCCCGGCCTGCGCGGGACGGCCGGAGTCATCGGAGCGCGGAGTCGGTACGCCGCCTGGCCCCTGCTGTTCCTGAGGGAGCGGTGCCGGCTGCCGGCCGAAGGGATGCAGCGAGTTCATCGCGGGACCTCCCACCGGGAACTCGGCCATTCGGGCCCTGGAACCTGTGGACTCACTGTGTAAGAGGAGGTGGCGGCGTCGAACATCTGACGGAGTTTAGCCCCGCTCATGTGATTCCGTAAAACCCCGTATCCGAATACGGGTTAATGCCGGCCGCGCCTCCGGCATTCAATGATCTCGCTTCGACGGCCGGCGCCCGCTGCCGGACAACACCCCGGAACCGACCATTCCACCCCTCGTGATACGTCCCGGTTGGTGGCGTTTGATCGGTACATTACGCCCAAAACACCCCATGCCGTGATGCTGGATTCACTGGAGTCCCAACTCGCGCCCGGGAATTCAGGGCGCCGTTCTCCGAGTACGCCCGTGGGGCGCGAGATGCGCCGCCGCTCGCGCCGCCGTGCGAGATGTGCCGCGCGTCTCACGGCGTACGGCTCGGCCGAATTCGGTGATCATCCCCGTGCGGTTCGCGGGGAATGAGCGGCCCGCATGCGAATGTGACGCACCCCACTTGAATTGGCCGACGAGCGCCGGTCGTTCGCGTCGTTCGGGGCGGCGGGGCGCGGTCGTGCCGCGGACACTCCTCGTACACGCGGCCGACGTTCCGTCACCCGCTGCATACCCCGGCCCTGTTGGTGGCACGATGGTTCTGGCGGGGGAGTGCGGGGCTGTACCCCCCGGGCCGGGAAAGTTGACCGACCGAGGGTGTGTGATCAGTTGTGGCCATTTCGCTGTCCGTAGTCCTTCTGTGTGCGATCGTCCTCGTCGTCCTCATACGCGGTGGATCGCTGAAGCCAGGCCCCGCCGTGATCGCCGTGCTCTTCGGCTTCTTCCTGGCCTCCACGGGCATGGCGCCGGACATCAACCGCTTCCTGAACTCGATAGCCGACACCATCAGCTCGATCAAATTCTGACCTCGGCCAGGTCGCCGGCCGCTCCGAAGTGCCTGCCGTGCCACGCCCGGCGGCGGTTCGGGCACGGGCAGGCACCGGCCGAACATGGCAACGGCCCGTCCGGCGGGGATCCGCCGGACGGGCCGCGAGCCGTGCGGCGAGGCCGAAGAGTGCCGGAAAGGGAGCCGGAGTCGGAGCAGGGGTGAGGGGCCGGAGCCGGAATCGACTGAGGGCCAGGCTGGAGGACGAACCTCCGACCTGGCCCTGACATGTGTGGAGCGGGCGACGGGAATCGAACCCGCGTAGCTAGTTTGGAAGACTAGGGCTCTACCATTGAGCTACGCCCGCACGGCCTGCCCCGCCCGACGCTGCACGTCAGCGGAACCGCACGCAGAGCATCCTAGCGGGTCGGCCGTGCCGGACGCACACCCCGGCCGTCCCCCTCACGCGCACTCAGGCGCCTCCTGCGCCCCCTGTGACCCCGCACCGAGCAATACGGCAGCCGCACTGCCTGCGGGCATGTACCCTACGTGTCGCACCGACGGGGTGTGGCGCAGCTTGGTAGCGCGTCCGCTTTGGGAGCGGAAGGCCGTGGGTTCAAATCCCGCCACCCCGACCAGCACCCTCACAGTCGCCCCCGGGTGCCCCGGGGGCGCCACGGGGGGCGTGATCACGTTGTGGGTCCCCTACGGCGCGCGGTTACTATGCAAGCTGCACGTCTGTGTGTCTGCGTCGCTCTCATGGCTGCCTCAGGACAGCGGGGCAGTGCAGGACTTCCTCCCAGGGACGTCCGAGCAGAACAGGGCGTGCCGCCGGGGCCGCGCAGCAGCGCGTCCCGTGCAGAAACCCAGATGTCAGCCACAAGGAGACCGAACCGTGAAGAGCGCCGTGGAGACCCTGAACCCGACCCGGGTTCGGCTCACTGTCGAGGTGCCCTTCGAGGAGCTCAAGCCCAGCCTCGACGCGGCGTACAAGAAGATCAACCAGCAGGTCACGGTGAAGGGCTTCCGCAAGGGCAAGATCCCGGCCCGGATCATCGACCAGCGGTTCGGTCGCGGCGCCGTCCTGGAAGAGGCCGTCAACGAGGCGCTCCCGAAGTTCTACACCGACGCGGTCAACGAGGGTGACCTGAAGGTCCTCGGTCAGCCCGAGGTCGACATCAAGGAGCTCAAGGACGGCGAGCTGCTGTCCTTCACCGCCGAGGTCGACATCCGGCCCGCGATCGAGATCCCCGACTACTCGGGCATCGAGGTCGAGGTCGACACCATCGAGGTCAGCGACGAGGACGTCGACAAGGCGGTCGAGGAGCTGCGCGAGCGCTTCGCGTCCACCTCGCCCGTCGAGCGCCCCGCCGAGGACGGCGACGTCGTCACCATCGACCTGGAGGCCAGGGTCGAGGGCGAGGTGCTGGAGGACGGCGTGGCGTCCGGCGTGACGTACACGATCGGCTCCGGAGAGCTGCTGGACGGCATCGACGAGGCCGTGACGGGCCTGGAGGCCGGTGGCGAGGCCACCTTCACCTCCGAGCTGAAGGGCGGCTCGGCGTCCGGCAAGGAGGCCGAGGTCACCGTCAAGGTCACCCAGGTGGCCAGCCGGGAGCTCCCCGAGCTCGACGACGACTTCGCCCAGCTCGCGTCCGAGTTCGACACGCTCGACGAGATGCGCGAGGACAGCCGCAAGCGCCTGCTGAACACCAAGGAGTACGACCAGGCCACGCAGGCCCAGGAGCGGGTGCTCGACAAGCTCCTCGACCTGGTCGAGGTCCCCGTCCCCGAGAAGCTCCTCGAGGACGAGATCGAGACCCGCAGGCACAACCTGGAGCACCACCAGCTCGCCCAGATGGGCCTCGACCTCCCCAGGTACCTGGAGATCCAGGGCAAGAGCGAGGAGGAGTTCGACACCGAGACCAAGGAAGCCGCGGTCAAGGGGATCAAGACCCAGTTCGTCCTGGACGAGCTGGTCGCCGTGGAGAAGCTCAACGTCAGCCAGGACGAGCTGACCGAGCACCTCATGCGGCGTGCGGCGTCCTCCGGCATGACCCCCGACCAGTTCGCCCAGGCGGTCGTCGAGGGCAACCAGGTGCCGATGCTGGTGGGCGAGGTCGCCCGCGGCAAGGCACTCGCTGTGGTCGTCCAGGCGGCGACGGTCAAGGACACGAACGGCGAGATCGTCGACCTCTCCGACGAGGAGGATGCCGCCGAAGGCGGCGAGGAGCCGACGGATGCCGCCGAGGCCGGGGCCGCCGAAGGCGGCGCGGAGGCGACCGAGGCCGACCAGAAGCCCGAGGCCTGAGACCCGGTCCAGGCGCGCCCCGGAAGGGGCGCGGGGCCGTAACACTGTGCGGCCACGGGCCCAGCCCCTTGAGGTCCCATGCTGCACCGTCGGCCGGTGGTACTTGATCGCGCAGTTCCCCGCGCCCCTGATCGGGGCGCAGCCCCGCCCAATAGGGGCGCGGGGAACTGCGCGATCAGCCACGAGGTGCCCGCAGTCGGCCACTGGCCCAGCCCCTTGCGGCCTCGTGCCCGGCCACCGGCCGGAGGGGGCTGGTCGCGCAGTTCTCCGCGCCCCTGAGGACCCGTGGTGCGGAAAGCGGATACTCGCCGGTAACTCAGACCTCGGGCGGACAGCCAAGCCCCGGTCACGCCGAGCCACACGTCCAGGCCAACACGGGCACCGGCCAGGCCAGGTGCCGGCCGTACCTGCGCTGACAGCGAACAGTTCCCAGACCGGGATGGCACCCGCCTGCCTGCGCGTTAGGGTCCATGAATACGAGGGCAGGGGAGTCTGCGCAGCCGCCCCAGGCGGCGACGTGACGGAGGCCCAGGCCCAGGAGAAGACGTGAGACGGCCCGGCGCCGTCGTCAAGACGAGCAGGTGGATACGTGACGAATCTGATGCCTTCCGCCGCCGGCGAGCCTTCCATCGGTGGTGGCCTCGGCGACCAGGTCTACAACCGGCTGCTCAATGAGCGGATCATCTTCCTCGGCCAGCCGGTGGACGACGAGATCGCGAACAAGATCACCGCACAGCTGCTGCTCCTCGCCGCAGACCCGGAAAAAGACATCTTCCTGTACATCAACAGCCCCGGTGGCTCGATCACGGCCGGCATGGCGATCTACGACACCATGCAGTACATCAAGAACGACGTGGTCACCATCGCCATGGGCATGGCGGCTTCCATGGGACAGTTCCTGCTGAGCGCGGGCACCCCGGGCAAGCGGTTCGCCCTGCCGAACGCGGAGATCCTCATTCACCAGCCGTCCGCGGGTCTCGCGGGCTCCGCGTCCGACATCAAGATCCACGCAGAGCGGCTGCTGCACACCAAGAAGCGGATGGCGGAGCTCACCTCGCAGCACACCGGCCAGTCGGTGGAGCAGATCATCCGCGACTCCGACCGCGACCGCTGGTTCGACCCGATCGAGGCCAAGGAGTACGGCCTCATCGACGACATCATGCCCACGGCCGCCGGTATGCCGGGCGGCGGCGGCACCGGGGCCTGAGAGCCCCGTGAAGCCCCGTAGCCGACCGTCTCAGCCCCTCTAGGAGACCCAGTGAACGACTTCCCCGGCAGCGGCCTGTACGACCTCCACCGCCGCCACGACGACGCGGGAGGCAACCCCGCGGCCCGGTTCTCGGGCCCGACCGCCGAGTCCCGTTACGTGATCCCGCGCTTCGTCGAGCGCACCTCGCAGGGCGTGCGCGAGTACGACCCGTACGCGAAGCTCTTCGAAGAGCGCGTGATCTTCCTCGGCGTCCAGATCGACGACGCCTCGGCCAACGACGTCATGGCGCAGCTGCTGTGCCTGGAGTCGATGGACCCCGACCGTGACATCTCGGTGTACATCAACAGCCCCGGCGGCTCCTTCACCGCGCTCACGGCGATCTACGACACGATGCAGTTCGTCAAGCCGGACATCCAGACCGTCTGCATGGGCCAGGCCGCCTCGGCCGCCGCGGTCCTGCTGGCGGCCGGCACGCCCGGCAAGCGCATGGCCCTGCCGAACGCCCGCGTCCTGATCCACCAGCCCTACAGCGAGACGGGCCGGGGCCAGGTCTCGGACCTGGAGATCGCGGCGAACGAAATCCTCCGGATGCGCTCGCAGCTGGAGGACATGCTGGCCAAGCACTCCAGCACCCCCGTCGAGAAGATCCGCGACGACATCGAGCGTGACAAGATCCTCACCGCCGAGGACGCGCTGTCGTACGGTCTGATCGACCAGATCATCTCCACCCGGAAGATGAACAGCTCGACCGCCGTCTGACCTGCAGGCGGATCCCCCCGGGAACTCCCCCTTGGCGTCGGCAGCGCCGGGCCGCGCAGCGGCCACGGCCCGGCCGCGGCGAAGTGAACCGTGCCAAGGGGGGCCCGAACGGGGGCCGAGGCAAGGTACCGTCGGATAGAGGCACCAGGAGCCGCCGATCATGGCGTCTCCCAGGCGATTGGGGAAGCACCTCGTGGCACGCATCGGTGACGGCGGCGATCTGCTCAAGTGCTCGTTCTGCGGAAAGAGCCAGAAGCAGGTCAAAAAGCTCATCGCAGGCCCCGGTGTGTACATCTGCGACGAGTGCATCGACCTCTGCAACGAGATCATCGAGGAGGAACTCGCCGAGACGAGCGAGGTGCGCTGGGAAGAACTTCCCAAACCCCGCGAGATCTACGAGTTCCTGGAGGGCTACGTCGTCGGCCAGGAGGCCGCGAAGAAGGCCCTGTCGGTCGCGGTGTACAACCACTACAAGCGGGTCCAGGCCGGCGAGAACGGCGGCGGCCAAGGCCGCGAGGACGCCATCGAGTTGGCCAAGTCCAACATCCTGCTCCTCGGCCCGACCGGCTCAGGAAAGACCCTGCTGGCGCAGACGCTGGCCCGCATGCTGAACGTCCCCTTCGCGATCGCCGACGCCACGGCACTCACCGAGGCGGGCTACGTCGGCGAGGACGTCGAGAACATCCTCCTGAAGCTCATCCAGGCCGCGGACTACGACGTCAAGAAGGCCGAGACGGGCATCATCTACATCGACGAGATCGACAAGGTGGCCCGCAAGAGCGAGAACCCGTCGATCACGCGGGACGTCTCCGGCGAGGGCGTGCAGCAGGCGCTGCTGAAGATCCTGGAGGGCACCACCGCCTCCGTCCCGCCCCAGGGCGGCCGCAAGCACCCGCACCAGGAGTTCATCCAGATCGACACCACGAACGTCCTGTTCATCGTGGGCGGTGCGTTCGCGGGCCTGGAGAAGATCATCGAGGGGCGGGCCGGCGCCAAGGGCATCGGCTTCGGCGCGACCATCCGCTCCAAGCGGGAGCTGGAGGAGAAGGACCAGTTCGAGGACGTCATGCCGGAGGACCTGGTCAAGTTCGGCATGATTCCCGAGTTCATCGGCCGCCTGCCCGTCATCACCTCGGTCCACAACCTGGACCGCGAGGCCCTGTTGCAGATCCTCGTCGAGCCGCGGAACGCCCTGGTGAAGCAGTACCAGCGCCTCTTCGAACTCGACGGCGTCGAGCTGGACTTCGAGCGCGGCGCCCTGGAGGCCATCGCCGACCAGGCCATCCTCCGGCAGACCGGCGCCCGCGGCCTGCGCGCCATCATCGAGGAGGTGCTGATGTCGACGATGTACGAGGTGCCGTCCAGGAAGGACGTCGCCCGCGTCGTCATCACCGCCGACGTCGTCCACTCGAACGTCAACCCGACGCTCATCCCCCGCGACGTCCGCGGCCGGGGCACCGGCGAGCAGAAGTCGGCCTAGCCGGCGCGCGGTTCGGGGTCCGCGACCGCACCACAGGCGCCCGCGCACGCGGCACGGCACACGCACAGAAGGAGGCGCCCCGGCGAAACCGCCGGGGCGCCTCCTTGTCGTGCTCGCCGGAACCGTGCACCGGTCAGAGCGCGCCGTTCACTACGACTTGACGCGCACTTCCTTGCGCAGGTCGGCCGTCCGCTGCGCGGACTGGTCGAGCGGTATGCCCATGCCGCCCTCCACCGGCACGGCGAAACCGACGGTGCTGTAGTCGGCCCACATGCAGACGTACTCGGTGTCCTGCTTGCCGGTCTGCTGGTTCTTCGCCTGCGCCTCCTGGCACTTCATGAGCGCGCCGTCCAGACCGCCGGGGCTGACGGACTTGGGGTCGCCGACCCACGTCACGCTCTTGTCGGTGTCGTCCTTCTTCATACCGGTGAAGGCCTCGTCGATGGCGGCGCCCGGATCGCTCACCTTGCCGTACACACCGCTGAAGGTGACCGTCTTCGAGGACGCGATATCGGTGGGGGAGAGCGAGCTGGGGTCGTCCAGGCTCAGCGTCGAGTAGATCGCGTGGACTTCCTTGGCGTTGGTGACACCGCTCTTCGCCAGGTCCTTCGCGTCGGAGGACGTGGCGTCCTCGGGACTGCTGGCCGGGCCCTGCCGCTTGAAGTCGCCCCCGAGGATCGAGCCGGGCGTGGTCAGCTTGTGCGGGCCGTCGTCCGCGAGGCCGCTGCTGCCGCTGCCCGATGTGAACCACCACACACCCGCGCCGATCGCCACCAGCGCCACGACGGTGCCGACGACGGCACCCGTCTTCTTCTTCCCGCCCCCCGCGGCCGGCGGCTGCGTGCCGTACGGCGGCTGCTGGCCGTAGCCGGGCTGCTGGCCGTACGGATTCTGCTGCTGGCCGTAAGGGCCGGGCTGCTGCGGCTGGCTGTACGGGCCCGGCTGCTGCGGCCGGCCGTACGGGCCCTGCTGCGGGGCCGCCCCCGGCTGCTGCGGGTAGCCGTACGGGCCGGGCTGCTGCGGTGGCTGCTGCGGGTAGCCGTAGCCGGGCCCAGGTGCCTGAGGCTGGCCGCCGTAGGGGTTCGGCTGGGCGCCCGGCCCGGGCTGTTGAGGCTGCCCCCCGTACGGGCCCGGCTGGTTGTGACTCATTACTTGGTTCCCCCTCATGTACTTATGTGTTCCGCACATCCTGGCCCAACCAGCGCATCTGTGGGGACTCGGGACCGGCACCGTTACGAAACCTGCGGGTTTCGAGGCGGGGCGGTGACGGCTCTAAACTGACCACGTGACCGAGAAGACTCAAGCGCAGAACCAGGCGTCCCCCGCGGAACTCCCGACGCAGTACGCACCGGCCGAGGTAGAGGGGAAGCTGTACGAGCGCTGGGTAGAACGCGGTTACTTCGAGGCCGACGAGAACAGCGGCAAGGAGCCGTACACCGTCGTCATCCCGCCGCCGAACGTGACCGGCAGCCTCCACCTGGGGCACGCCTTCGAGCACACCCTCATCGACGCGCTCACGCGCCGTAAGCGCATGCAGGGCTACGAGACCCTCTGGCAGCCCGGCATGGACCACGCCGGCATCGCCACGCAGAACGTCGTCGAGCGCGAGCTCGGCAAGGAGGGCAAGTCGCGGCACGACCTCGGGCGCGAGGCGTTCGTGGAGCGCGTCTGGCAGTGGAAGAGCGAGTCCGGCGGGCAGATCTCCGGCCAGATGCGCCGCCTCGGCGACGGCGTCGCGTGGGGGCGTGAGCGGTTCACCATGGACGAGGGCCTCTCCCAGGCCGTCCAGACGATCTTCAAGAAGCTCTACGACGACGAGCTGATCTACCGCGCCGAGCGCATCATCAACTGGTGCCCGCGGTGCCTGACCGCCATCTCCGACATCGAGGTCGAGTACCAGGACGACGACGGCGAGCTCGTCTCGATGAGGTACGGGAACGGGGACGACGCCATCGTCGTCGCCACCACCCGCGCCGAGACCATGCTCGGCGACACCGCCGTGGCCGTGCACCCCGACGACCAGCGGTACGCCCACCTGGTGGGCCGCAGCATCCAGCTGCCGCTCACCGGGCGCTCCATCCCCGTCGTCGCCGACGCCCACGTCGACCCCGAGTTCGGCACCGGCGCGGTCAAGGTGACCCCGGCGCACGACCCCAACGACTTCGAGATCGGCCAGCGGCACGACCTCCCCTCGCTGACCGTGATGGACGAGCACGCCGTGATCACGGTCCCCGGGCCCTTCCAGGGGCTCGACCGCCTGGAGGCGCGCAGCGCCATCGTGGCGGCGCTGCGCGCCGAGGGCCGGATCGTGGCCGAGAAGCGCCCCTACGTCCACTCCGTGGGCCACTGCTCGCGCTGCAAGACCACCATCGAGCCCCGGCTCTCCATGCAGTGGTGGGTCAAGGTCGGACCGCTCGCGAAGGCCGCCGGTGACGCGGTGCGCGACGGCCGGGTCGCCATCCACCCGCAGGAGATGGAGAAGCGCTACTTCGACTGGGTCGACAACCTCCACGACTGGTGCATCTCGCGCCAGCTCTGGTGGGGCCACCGCATCCCCGTCTGGTACGGGCCGAACGGCGAGGTCGTCTGCGTCGGTCCCGACGAGCAGCCCCCGAGCGGCGAGGGCTGGACGCAGGACACGGACGTCCTCGACACCTGGTTCTCCTCCGGCCTGTGGCCGTTCTCCACGCTCGGCTGGCCCGAGCGGACCGGCAGCCTCGCGAAGTTCTATCCGAACTCCGTGCTGGTCACCGGCTACGACATCCTGTTCTTCTGGGTCGCCCGGATGATGATGTTCGGCCTCTACGCGATGGACGGCACCGCGCCGTTCGGCACCATCGCCCTGCACGGCATGGTCCGCGACCAGTTCGGCAAGAAGATGTCGAAGTCGTTCGGCAACGCCGTCAACCCGCTCGACTGGATGGACGAGTACGGCTCCGACGCGCTCCGGTTCACCCTCGCGCGCGGCGCCAACCCCGGCGTGGACGTCCCGATCGGCGAGGAGTGGGTGCAGGGCTCCCGCAACTTCGCCAACAAGATCTGGAACGCCACCCGCTTCGCGCTGATGAACGGCGCCACGATCGAGGGTCCGCTGCCCGAGCCGGAGCGGCTCTCCGCGACCGACCGCTGGATCCTGTCCCGGCTGGGCGAGACCGTCGCCGAGGTCGACGCCCACTACGACGACTACCAGTTCGCGAAGGTCTCCGACGCGCTGTTCCACTTCGCCTGGGACGAGGTCTTCGACTGGTACGTGGAGCTGTCCAAGACCACCTTCCAGGCGGGCGGCGAGGCCGCGGACGTCAGCAAGCGCGTCCTCGGCGAGGTCCTCGACGTCACCCTGCGGCTGCTGCACCCCATCGTGCCGTTCGTCACCGAGGTCCTGTGGACCACCCTCACCGGCGGCGAGTCCGTGGTGATCGCGGACTGGCCCGCGGACAGCGGCTTCCGGGACGCCGCCGCGGGCCGCGAGATTGCCGTTCTCCAGCAGGTGATCACCGAGGTCCGGCGGTTCCGCGCGGACCAGGGGCTCCAGCCGGGCCAGCGGGTCCCCGCCCGGCTCCGGCTGTCCGGCACGCCGCTCGCGGCGCACGAGGCCGCCATCCGCCAGCTGCTGCGGCTGCAGCCGGAGGGCGAGTCCTTCACGGCCACGGCGACACTGCCCGTGGCCGGCGCGGAGGTGGCGCTCGACCTGTCGGGGGCGATCGACGTCACGGCCGAGCGGAAGCGGCTCGAAAAGGATCTCGCCGCTGCTCGGAAGGAGCGGGCCCAGGCCGAGGGGAAGCTCGGGAACGAGTCGTTCCTGGCGAAGGCGCCGGAGCCTGTGGTCGAGAAGATTCGCCTGCGGCTGGCCAAGGCCGAGGAGGACATCAGCCGGATCGAGGGGCAGCTCGGACGGTTGCCTTCGGCCTGACCCGGGCCGAGGCCCGGGGCCCGGTGGCCTTGCGGCCTGGAGCCCTCCCGGTGGGGCGGTTTCGGTTGTGTCCGGACCATCGGTGGGTGGGTGGTTGCTCGCGCAGTTCCCCGCGCCCCTTGGGTGGGCCGGGGTGGAGCCCAGCGGAGGGGTGCGTCCCTTGCGTGGGCCGGGGTGGAGCCCAGCGGAGGGGTGCGTCCCTTGCGTGGGGCGGGGCGGAGCCCGGCATGGGGGTGCGCCTCTGGGTGGGCCGGGCGGAGCACCGCGTGGGGGGTGTGTCCATGGGTGGGCCGGGGCGCGGCCGGAGGGCGCCGGGGGCTCCGTAGACTGGGGGTGTGAGTGAGAACCCCCCGAACGACAGCGCGCCCGGTGGCGAGGGTGAGGGCGAGCCGGATCCTCTGGAGCGGTTCGACGACATCGTGTCCGCCGAGACCGACCGCGATCCCGACCTCGCGGTGATCGAGGCCGGCAGCCGCACCCTGCGCGCCCAGTCAGGGCCGCCCGACGCGGACGTGCCGGCCCGCCCCGCGGACCCGGAGGTCGACGCGGCCCTGCGCGAGGTCGAGACGGAGCTGGCGACCCGCTGGGGCGAGACCAAGCTGGAGCCCTCGGTCACCCGGATCACCGCCCTGATGGACATCCTGGGAGAGCCCCAGCACACGTACCCGTCGATCCACATCACGGGCACCAACGGCAAGACGTCCACCGCCCGGATCGTCGAGGCACTGTTCACCGCCTTCGAGCTGCGCACCGGCCGGTACACCTCGCCGCACGTGCAGTCGATCACGGAGCGCATCAGCCTCGACGGCGCCCCGATGTCGCCCGAGCGGTTCGTCGAGACCTACCGCGACATCAAGCCGTACGTCGAGATGGTGGACGAGCGGCAGGAGTACCGGCTCTCCTTCTTCGAGGTGCTGACCGGCATGGCGTACGCCGCGTTCGCCGACGCGCCCGTGGACGTCGCCGTCGTCGAGGTCGGGATGGGCGGCTCCTGGGACGCCACCAACGTGATCGACGGCTCCGTGGCCGTGGTCACCCCCATCGACCTCGACCACACCGACCGCCTCGGCAACACCCCCGGCGAGATCGCCGTGGAGAAGGCCGGGATCATCAAGCAGGGCGCCACCGTCATCCTCGCCCAGCAGCCCGTGGACGCCGCGCAGGTGCTGCTCAAGCGTGCGGCCGAGGCCGATGCGACCGTCGCCAGGGAGGGCCTGGAGTTCGGCGTGGTCGCCCGTCAGGTCGCGGTCGGCGGGCAGCTGCTGACCCTGCGGGGCCTCGGCGGCGAGTACGAGGAGGTCTTCCTCCCGCTGCACGGCGCCCACCAGGCACGCAACGCCGCGGTGGCCCTCGCCGCCGTGGAGGCGTTCTTCGGCGTCGGCGCCGAGCACGGCCGCCCCCTCGACATCGACACCGTCCGCAAGGCCTTCGCCACCGTGGCCTCCCCGGGCCGCATGGAGGTGGTGCGCCGCTCGCCCACCGTCGTCCTGGACGCCGCGCACAACCCGGCCGGCGCCCGTGCCACGGCCGACGCGGTCAGCGAGGTCTTCGGCTTCAGCCGGCTCATCGGGGTGGTCGGTGCCAGCGACGGCAAGGACGTCCGGGGCCTGCTGGAGGCCTTCGAACCGGTCTTCACCGAGATCGTCGCCACCCAGTACTCCCAGGCACGCGCCCTGAGCGCGGACGAGCTGGCCGGCGTCGCCGTGGAGGTCTTCGGCGAGGACCGCGTCCAGGTCGAGCCCCGCCTCGACGACGCCCTGGAGGCCGCGATCACCCTCGCCGAGGAAGAGGGTGAGTACGCGAGCGCGGGTGTCCTCATCACCGGCTCCGTCTTCACCGTCGGCGAGGCCCGACTGCTCCTGGGAAGGGGCTGACCTGTGCGTACGCTCTGCGCGTCGACCCTGATCGGGGAGTTCTTCGTCGTCGGCTTCGCCGGCCTCGTCGCCATGAAGGACCCCGCCCTGTCCGTCACCACGGTCTGGACGGTCTGCGGTGCCGTGATGCTGCTCAGCCTGCTGCTCTGCGGCATGGTCACCCGGCCCGGCGGGGTGCAGCTCGGCTGGGCCCTCCAGGTGGCGCTGGTCGCCGCCGGCTTCGCGGTGCCCGCGATGTTCATCCTGGGCGCGGCCTTCGCGGGGCTGTGGTGGTGCTCGGTGCACTTCGGGCGCAAGGTCGACGTGGCGAAGGCGGCGAGGGCGGCCCGAGAGGCCGCCGGTGAGCCGATGTGAGGGGTGGCCCCGGTCCCCGTCCGGCCGCCGGCCCGGCGTGGCGTCCGCTCCGCGGTGGGGGTGCGGTTCCCCGTTGCGGTGCGCGGGGGTGCGGCTGCGCCACAGTTGCGGAAGGTGGCCTTGAGGCGGTCGCGTCTGCCCCTTCTGCGTCTGGCGGTCTGCGGGTCTCGTCCCGGCTGAGCGCGCAGTTCCCCGCGCCCCTTTCGGGGCTGAGCCTCACATCAGCTCACGTGCCCCTGGTCAGGGCTTCGCCTTACATCGGGGCATGCGCCCCGAAAGGGGCGCGGGGAACTGCGCGAGCGACCACAACGAACGTGTAGGTCGCCACCGGCGAGAAGGTGCAGACGCGACCGCCTCAAGGCCACCGCGCCCGCAGCCGCAAGACCGTGCTCCGCCCGGAGAGGCCCTCCGCCTCGTCGCCGGCCGCGTGGGCCGAGGAGAGCCACCGAGCACGGCCGCACGTGAAGGGGCACCGGGGTGCGCCCGGTAATCTCAGTGCCCGCACTCGTGCCCATCGAAGGAGCCACCGCCGTGACCCAGCGCACTCTCGTCCTCCTCAAGCCGGACGCCGTCCGCCGCTCGCTGGTCGGCGAGATCATCCGCCGTATAGAGCAGAAGGCGGACTGGCGGATCACCGCACTGGAGCTGCGTACGCTCGACCGGGCCACCCTGGAGCAGCACTACGCCGAGCACGTGGGCAAGCCGTTCTACGAGCCGCTGGTGGAGTTCATGGGATCCGGTCCCGTGGTGGCGCTCGTCGCCGAGGGCGAGCGGGTGATCGAGGGGGTGCGGAGGCTCGCCGGTCCGACCGACCCGATCGCCGCGGAGCCCGGTACCATCCGCGGCGACTACGGCACCATCACGCGGGAGAACCTCATCCACGCCTCGGACTCGGAGGAGTCCGCCCAGCGCGAGCTGAAGATCTTCTTCCCCGGCCTCGCCTGACCCGAGGGCCTCGCCTGACCCGAGGGTCCCTCCTCGGGCGCCCCACCCCGCGCACCCGGCCCCGCGCACCCACCGCCGCGGGTACGGGGGCCGGACGCACCCACCCCGGCCAGCCCCGGACTACGTGCGTACTCCGCGTGGGCCACGTAGTTCATACGGATGCCGTACGCGATTCATACGCACGCCGCCGTCCGAGCAGGCCCACCGCCCGCGAACGTGCCGTTCACGCCACCCCGACCGGACCTGCGACCGCCCTTACGGGTATGCCCGAAGGGCCATGACCACGGCTGACGGCAAGTCAGCTACCCTCGCATCCGGCCAGGTGCGGCGAAGAAACCGGGGCCGGTGGGCATATGCGCGCCGATCGGGGGAACGCATGCCACCATCGGCACGTCTGCATTAGCGAGGCGGCGGATCATCTGCTGACAATGGCGAAGACCCTCGCGCAGGGTCTGTGCAGGCCGGACTACGATAGAAGCCTTCACGCCACAGCAGCACCCGCCGCACCCACCTTTGCCGACCTGAAAAGCCATCACACGCACTTGGGAAGGCCAGACGCATCCTCATGGGGAGCACTATGTCGTTCATCGGCCGTGACATGGCTGTCGACCTCGGGACCGCCAACACGCTGGTGTACGTCAGGGGCCGGGGCATCGTTCTCAACGAACCCTCGGTGGTCGCGATCAACACCAACACCGGTGGCATCCTCGCCGTGGGAACCGAGGCCAAGCGGATGATCGGCCGCACACCGGGGAACATCGTGGCCGTGCGGCCGCTGAAGGACGGTGTGATCGCCGACTTCGAGATCACCGAGCGGATGCTCCGGTATTTCATCCTGAAGATCCACAAGCGCCGCTACCTGGCCCGTCCGCGGGTCGTCGTCTGCGTTCCCTCGGGCATCACCGGTGTCGAGCGCAGGGCCGTCATCGAGGCCTCCACGCAGGCCGGCGCGCGCCAGGTGCACATCATCGAGGAACCCATGGCCGCCGCCATCGGCTCCGGCCTGCCCGTCCACGAGGCCACCGGCAACATGGTCGTGGACATCGGCGGTGGCACCACGGAGGTCGCCGTCATCTCGCTCGGCGGCATCGTCACCGCCCAGTCGATCCGCGTCGCGGGCGACGAGCTGGACAACGCGATCATCCAGCACATCAAGAAGGAGTACTCCCTCCTGCTGGGCGAGCGCACCGCGGAGCAGATCAAGATCACCATCGGTTCCGCCTACGAGATCGACGCCGACGAGCACACCGAGATCCGCGGCCGCGACCTGGTCTCCGGCCTGCCGAAGACCGTGGTCATCTCCGCGGCCGAGGTGCGCAGAGCCATGGAGGAGCCGGTCAACGCCATCGTGGACGCCGTCAAGACGACGCTGGACAAGTGCCCGCCGGAGCTCTCCGGCGACGTCATGGACCGCGGCATCGTGCTCACCGGCGGCGGCGCCATGTTGCGCGGTCTGGACGAGCGGCTGCGCCGCGAGACCGGGATGCCCATCCACATCGCCGAGAACCCCCTGGACAGCGTGGCGCTGGGGTCGGGCAAGTGCGTCGAGGAGTTCGAGGCACTCCAGCAGGTCCTGGACGCCCAGCCGCGCCGATGAACGACCGGCCCGGAACCCGCCGTACGGACCCACCGTCCCGTGCGGCGGTTCCTCGCTCCTCCGGGCCCGCAGTGCCTCGAAGTACCCGTCCCCGGGCTCTTCGGGACGTCTGACCGACGCCGGCACCGCCGGCCACACACGTAACAGCATCCCCACCCCCCACCCTTCGACAAACGATCACACCGAGAATTCCGAAGAGGAAGGCACGGCCGCCGCACGTGAGGGACACACGAGAGAGCCGGCTGCTCCTGGTGCTGCTGGTCGCCATCGCGTTCGCACTGATCACGGTGGACATCCGCGGCGGCGAGGGCTCCCCGGTCGACGGTGCCCGGCAGGCCGCCGCCACCGCCTTCGGCCCGGTCGAGAACGGCCTCGCGGGCGCCGTCGACCCGGTCGGCAACGCCATCTCGGCGGTCCGCGACTCCGGCCACCGCCACGACCGGATCTCCGAACTGGAGCGGCAGAACGCCGCCCTGAAGGCCAAGCTGGGCAGCGACGACCGCACCCGCAGCCAGCTCCACCAGTTCGACAAGATGCTGAAGACCGCCGGAACCGGCCGCTACAGCATCAAGGGCGCCCAGGTCATCGCGATCGGGGCCGCCCAGGGCTTCTCCTGGACCGTCACCATCGACGCGGGCGCGAGCGACGGCATAAGGCGTGACATGACCGTCCTCAACGGCGACGGCCTGGTCGGCCGCGTCACCACGGTGGGGCCCGACAGCGCCACCGTCCTGCTCGCCAACGACCCCGACTTCAGCGTCGGCACCCGGATGGAGAAGACCGACGAGCTCGGCTTCGCCTCGGGCAGCGGCGACCGCCCCATGCGCGTGCAGCTCCTCAACGGCAAGGCACGGGTGAAGAAGGGCGACCGCATGGTCACCTTCGGCTCGGAGGCGGACAAGCCGTTCGTGCCCGGCGTCCCGGTCGGCACGGTCAGCCGTGTCGAGGCGTCGGGCGGCGGCCTCACCCGCACGGTCTACGTGCAGCCGTTCGTGTCGTTCACGAAGCTCGACATCGTCGGCGTGGTCGTCCAGCCGCCGCGCACGGACCCGCGCGACGCCGTCCTGCCGCCCGCCGCCAAGCCGACGCCCGCCCCCACCGTCACGGTGACGGTCACCCCCGGCGCCCCGCAGAACCAGGGCCAGGGCGACCAGAACCCCGGCGGCGGCGACCAGCAGGGCGGCGCGCAGCAGCCCCAGGACGGCGGCGGGCAGCCGCAGGACAACGCCCAACAACAACAAGGCAACGCCCAACAACCACAGGGTGACGACGACCCGCAGCCGGAGCAGTAGGAGAGCTGGAAACGATGCGCTTCAACCGGATCCTGCTCTCCACGGCACTCGTGATCGTCGCCCTGGTCCTCCAGGTGTGCATCCTGGCCCGGCTCCACCTGCCGGGCGCCGTCCCCGACCTGCTGCTGCTCACCGTGCTCGCCCTCGCCCTGGTCTACGGCCACGTGGGCGGCGCCCTGATCGGGTTCGGCGCGGGCCTGCTGGCCGACCTCGCACCGCCCGCCGACCACGCCGCGGGCCGCTACGCGCTCGTGCTCTGCGTCGTCGGCTACGCCGCGGGCCTCGCCAAGCCCGAACTCGGCCGGCTCAACTCCGTGCTGCGCCCGATGCTGGTGGTCGCCGGCGCCGCCATCGCCTCCACGCTGCTCTACGCCGGCGTGGGCGCCCTGGTCGGCGACACCGCCGCCCGGCACGTCGGACTGCTCAGCCTGCTGATCACGGCCGTCATCTACGACCTGATGCTGGCGCCGTTCACCGTGCCGTTCCTCATCGCCCTCGCCAGGCGCGCCGAGAACGACCCGCTCGCGGAGGCCTCCAAGAGCGGCACGTCCGCCGACGTCGCCTCCGGCTGGCTCTCCTCCGGCACGGGCCTGAACATCGGCGACCAGCGCCGTAACGGACTGCGGATAAGAGCGGCGAAGGCGCGGATGGCCAGGGCCGGCCGCATCAAGGGGGTCAAGCGGCTGTGACCACACCGCCCGCCGCCGCACCCGCGCACCTGCACCGCACCGACTGAGGGGAGGAACCCGTGACGAACATCCCGGCGACCGGTCGCACGCCGCGCGTCCAGATCAGGCTGGTGGTCATCCAGATCCTTGTCGTCTCCCTCTTCCTCACGCTCGGCGGGCGCCTGTGGTTCCTGCAGATCCGCGAGGGGGATGCGTACGCCAGGAAGGCCTCGGGCAACCACGTCCAGCAGGTCGTCGCGCCGGCCGTCCGGGGCTCGATCCTGGACGCCCGTGGCGTGCCGCTCGCCGACAACGAGACTCGCCTCGTCGTGTCCGCCTCGCGCACCAAGCTGATGAAGATGGACGACGGCGGCAGCGCGGTGCTCACCAAGCTCGCGGCGGTGCTGGGCATGAAGCCCAAGGACGTGATGGACCGCGTCCGGCTCTGCGACGCCCAGACCAAGCAGCCCTGCTGGAACGGCTCCCCGTACCAGCCGATCCCGATCACCGACGAGGCCACCCCCAAGCAGGCCCTCCAGATCCGCGAGCGCTCCGAGGACTTCCCCGGCATCACCGCCGAGCCCACCGCCGTGCGCCGCTACCCGTCCCCGGGCGACGCCAACACCGCCCAGGTCCTCGGCTACCTCTCGCCCGTCACGGACGAGGAGATCAAGAAGGCCGAGCACACCGACTCGCCGTACATGCGCTCCGACGAGGTCGGCCGCAACGGCCTGGAGCAGGAGTACGACAAGCAGCTGCGCGGCAAGTCGGGCGTCACCCGCTACGAGGTGGACAACCTCGGCCGGGTCATCGGCCAGGCCGACAGCGACAAGGGCCAGCCGGGGGACAACGTCATCACCAGCATCGACGCCCGGGTGCAGCGGGTCGCCGAGTACGAGCTGAACGACGCGATGAAGGTGGCCCGCACCCAGATCGACCCGGTCACCCACGAGAAGTACAAGGCCGACTCCGGCGCCGTCGTCGTGATGGAGGCCAAGACCGGCCGGGTGGTCGCCATGGCCTCCAACCCCTCGTACGACCCGAACGCCTGGGTGGGCGGCATCTCCGGCAAGGACTACGCCAGGCTCACCGGCAAGGACTCGAACTACCCGCTGCTGAACCGCGCCATCCAGGGCCAGTCGGCACCCGGCTCCACCTTCAAGGTGGTCTCCACCACGGCCGCCGTGAACGGCGGGCACCCCTTCAACGGGAACTACGCCTGCACCAGCTCGTTCAACATCGGCAGCCAGACCTTCATGAACTACGAGTCGGAGAACTACGGCGACATCAGCCTCGGCCGGGCCCTGGAGGTCTCCTGCGACACCGTCTTCTACCGCGTCGGGTACGACGAGTGGAAGAGGGACGGCGGCAGCCACCCCAAGAAGAAGCCCAACGACTGGTTCTTCAAGACCGCCCACCAGTTCGGCCTCGGCAAGGAGACCGGCATCGACCTTCCGAACGAGGTCACCGGCCGGGTCCCCGACCGCCAGTGGAAGCAGGACTACTGGGAGGCCAACAAGGACGCCTGGTGCAAGTCCGGAAAGAAGAACGGCAGCTACGTCCAGAAGATCGCCTACGAGAACTGCCTCGACGGCAACAGGCTGCGCGCCGGTGACTCCGTCAACTACGCCATCGGCCAGGGCGACACGCTCGTCACGCCCATCCAGGAGGCCTCGATCTACTCGGCCATCTCCAACGGCGGCACGGTGTACAAGCCCAGCATCGGCAAGGCGATCGTCAGCGCCGACGGCAAGCACGTGAACGAGATCAAGCCCCAGGTGCAGTTCAAGCTGCCGATGAACAAGAAGCTGAACGGCGAGATACAGCAAGCACTGGCGGGAGTGGCGACCCGCGGTACGGCCGCCTGGCGTTTCCAGGGCTGGCCGCAGAAGCAGATCCCGATGCACGCCAAGACCGGTACGGCGGAGGTCTACGGCAAGCAGACCACGTCCTGGTTCTCGACGTTCACCAAGGACTACGCCGTCGTCATGACGATCTCCCAGGGTGGTACGGGTTCCGGGGCCTCGGGTCCCGCGGTCCGCAAGATCTACGACGCGCTCTACGGCGTCGACCAGTCCGGCAAGATCGACAAGAAGAAGGCGCTGCTGTCCGCGCCGCAGGGGAGCCTGCCCAAGATCCAGTCGGACGGCTCCATCGACGCCCCGCAGGTCAAGCCGTACAACCCGCACGGCGACGAGACCGGGGGCAAGGCGGGCGCCGGGCAGGGCACCAACCAGCAGACCGGTGAGCTGATCCCGGGCCAGGAGCCGGGGGCCCAGCCCCCAGGCGACCAGCAGGGCGGCCAGCAGCCCGGCGTCCAGGATCCCGGCGGCCAGGGGCAGCAGGCCGCCCTGGGGGCCGGGCAGCCACCGGGCGGCGCCCTGCAACCGGTGGCCTACCAGCAGCCGGCCGCGCTGGCCGCCCCGGGCCTCCAGCCGGCCGCACAGCCGGTCGTCCTGGCCGCGCCCGCGGGCGGCGAGGAGGCGACGCCCGCCGTCGTGGGCCCCGCCGGTGGACAGCAGGGCAGTACGAGCCCGTACGCGGCGCCGCCCGGCGAGCCCGTGGTCTGGAGGCGTAGCTGACGATGGTCGCCCCGCACGGCTTCTCCGTCTCCGGATACGGACCCCAGCGCTCCTCCTGGACCAGGCTGCTCGCACGCGACTCGGTGCTGCGCAAGCTGGACTGGCCGCTGATGCTCTCGTCGATCCTGCTGTCCATGGTCGGCGCGGTCCTCGTCTACTCCGCCACGCGCAACCGCACCGCGATCAACCAGGGCGACCCGTACTACTTCCTGCTGCGGCACCTGCTGAACACCGGCATCGGCATCGCGCTGATGATCGGCGTCATCTGGGTGGGCCACCGCACCCTGCGCACCGCCGTGCCCATCCTCTACGGCATCTCGGTGCTGCTGGTCCTGCTGGTGCTCACCCCGCTCGGGGCGACCGTCAACGGCGCGCACGCCTGGATCGTGTTCCCCGCCGGGTTCTCGCTCCAGCCGGGCGAGTTCGTCAAGATCACCATCATCCTGGGCATGGCGATGCTGCTGGCCGCGCGGGTCGACGCGGGCGACCGCGAGCACCCCGACCACCGCACCGTCCTGCAGTCCCTCGGCCTCGCCGTGGTGCCGATCGTGATCGTGCTGCTGATGCCGGACCTCGGCTCGGTGATGGTGATGGTCTTCATCATCCTCGGCGTGCTGCTCGCCTCCGGCGCCTCCAACCGCTGGGTCTTCGGCCTGATCGCCGCCGGCGGGGCCGGCGCGGGCGCGATCTGGCAGCTCCACATCCTCGACCAGTACCAGATCAACCGCTTCGCCGCCTTCGCCAACCCGGACCTGGACCCGGCCGGCGTCGGCTACAACACCAACCAGGCCCGGATCGCCATCGGCTCCGGCGGGCTCACGGGCACCGGGCTCTTCCACGGCTCCCAGACCACCGGGCAGTTCGTGCCCGAGCAGCAGACCGACTTCGTCTTCACGGTGGCGGGGGAGGAGCTGGGCTTCGTCGGAGCGGCGCTGATCCTCGTGCTGCTCGGGGTGGTGCTCTGGCGCGCGTGCCGCATCGCCCGTGAGACGACCGAGCTGTACGGCACCGTGGTGGCCGCGGGCATCATCGCCTGGTTCGCCTTCCAGTCGTTCGAGAACGTCGGCATGACGCTGGGCATCATGCCGGTGGCCGGCCTTCCGCTGCCGTTCGTGTCGTACGGAGGATCGTCGATGTTCGCCGTGTGGATGGCGGTGGGGCTGCTCCAGTCGATCCGGGTGCAGAGGCCGTTGGGGCTGGGGTAGGCCGGCGGCCGGCCCCCACCGCGCAGGGGCGTGGTTTCCCGCCGTCCGGTGGGGGCACCGGAAGGGAAGAAGTCATCGGTGGCGGCGGAGCCGGCGCCGGGCCGGTCCGCGCACCCGCTCCGGGCGGGACGGGGCGGCGGACCGGGCGGACCCGGGCGGCCGACTCCGCGCGGGACCGGTGACTGTCCCGGACAGTAGGACGACACGACGTCGCACGGTGTGTGGTATCGCATGACGGCGAAGACACAGCGCGAGATCGAACGGAAGTACGAAGGCCCCCGCGGAGCCGCGGACCTTCCGGACCTGAGCCCGGTCGCGGGCGTCGCCTCGGTGGAGGACAAGGGCCTGCTGGAGCTGGACGCGATCTACTACGACACGTCCGACCAGCGGCTCGCCGCCGACCGCATCATCCTGCGCCGCCGCACCGGCGGCACCGACGCGGGGTGGCACATCAAGTTCCCGGTCTCCCTGGCCGAGGGCATCCGGGAGGAGATCCGCGTACCGCTGTCGGCCGGCCGGGAAGCGGCCGGCCCGGAAGCGACGGCCTCCCGGGCCGAGGGCGCCGGGGGGCGCGCCAAGGCCGGCGCCCAGGCCGGGCGGGGCGCGAAGGCCGCACGAGGCGCCGGTGCCGCCCGGTCCCCGCGGGGCCCGGACGCCGAGTGCGAGGCACCGGCCGCACCCCCCGAGGAGATCGCCTCGCTGGTGCGCTCCAGGGTCCGCGACGAGCCCCTGGAGCCCGTCGTACGGCTCCGCTCGGCCCGCCGGCTGATCCACCTCCTCGACGACACCGGCACCCTCCTCGCCGAGGCGGCCCTCGACCGGGTGCGCGCCGAGCGGCTGGCGGCCCCGTCCGACGCGGCCCGTGCCGGTACGGCCGAGTGGACCGAGACCGAGGTCGAACTGGCCGACGGCGCCCCGTACGAGTTCCTGGACGCGGTCGAGGAGGAACTGCGCAAGGCGGGCTGGCGACCGTCCCGCTCGGCGTCGAAGCTGGCCAGGGCCCTGGAGGAGACCGGCGCCGGGCAGCCCGCCGCGGCCGCCGCGGAACGCCGCCCCGCAGCGGAGCCCGGCGACACCCCGATGCCCGCGGCGGCACCCGTCCTCGACTACCTCCACAGGCAGCGCGACACCCTGGTCGACCTCGACCCCGCCGTCCGCCGCGACCTGCCGGACTCCGTGCACCGCATGCGCGTCGCCACCCGCCGGATGCGCAGCGTCCTGCGGTCGTACCGCAAGGTCCTGGACCGCACGGTGACCGCCCCCGTCGGCGACGAGCTCAAGTGGCTCGCCGGCGAGCTGGGCATCGACCGCGACCGCGAGGTGCTCGCCGAACGGCTCTCCACCGCGCTCGACGGCCTGCCGCCCGAACTGGCCCCCGGGCCCGTCCGCGGCCGCATGGAGACCTGGTCGGACGAGCGGCGCGGCGACACGCGCGGCAGGCTCGCCGAGGTCCTGGACGGCGAGCGCTACCTCCGGCTGCTCGACACGCTGGACCGCCTCCTCGCCGACCCGCCACTGCTCCCCGCGGCCACCCGCAAGCCCGAAAAGGTGCTCTCCAAGGCGATGCGGCGCGACCGCGGACGGCTCACCGGCCGCCTCACCCAGGCACTGAACCAGCCCCCGGGCTCCGACCGCGACGCGGGACTGCACAGCGCCCGCAAGGCCGCCAAGCGGCTGCGGTACACCGCCGAGGCGGCACGTCCGGTGCTCGGCTCCAAGGCCGACAAGACGGTCACCGCGGCCAGGCGCCTGCAGTCCCTGCTCGGCGACCACCAGGACAGCGTGATGGCCCGCGCCACCCTCCGCGAGCTGTCCGAAGAGGCGCACGGGGCGGGCGAGAACGCGTTCGCCTACGGGCTGATGTACGGGCGCGAGGAACGGCAGGCGGCACAGGACGAGAGGAACGCCGCCGAGCGGGAGAAGTGACATCGCCGAGCGGGAGAGGTGACGTAGCCGAGCGGGAGACGTGAGCCGGGCGGGGGCTTGCCCGCCCCGCGGCCGGCGCCTGGGCCGCGAGCGGGCGTACGGAGCGGTACCCGAGCCGCGTTAGGGTTGAGGGTCATCTGTGTCCGCTCACGAAAGTCCCGAGATGTCTGTCGAGTCGGTCTTCCCACAGCTCGAAGCCCTGCTCCCGCATGTGCAGAAACCGATCCAGTACGTCGGTGGGGAGCTCAACTCCACGGTCAAGCCCTGGGACTCCTGTGACGTGCGCTGGGCGCTCATGTACCCCGACGCCTACGAGGTCGGCCTGCCCAACCAGGGCGTCATGATCCTCTACGAGGTGCTGAACGAGCGCGAGGGCGTCCTCGCGGAGCGCACCTACAGCGTCTGGCCGGACCTTGAGGCGCTGATGCGTGAGCACGGCGTGCCGCAGTTCACGGTCGACAGCCACCGCCCGGTGCGGGCCTTCGACGTGCTCGGCATGAGCTTCTCCACCGAGCTCGGCTACACCAACATGCTCGCCGCGCTCGACCTCGCGGGCATCCCGCTCCAGGCCCGGGACCGCGGCGACGACGACCCGATCGTGCTGGCCGGCGGCCACGCCGCGTTCAACCCCGAGCCCGTCGCGGACTTCATCGACGCCGCGGTCGTCGGCGACGGCGAGCAGGCCGTCCTCACCATCACCGACACCATCCGCGCCTGGAAGGCCGAGGGCAGGCCGGGCGGCCGTGAGGAACTGCTGCTGCGGCTCGCGAGGACCGGCGGCGTGTACGTGCCCGCGTTCTACGACGTCGAGTACCTGCCCGACGGCCGGATCGCCCGGGTCGTCCCCAACCGCTCGGGCGTGCCGTGGCGGGTGAGCAAGCACACCGTCATGGACCTCGACGAGTGGCCGTACCCGAAGCAGCCCCTGGTGCCGCTCGCGGAGACGGTGCACGAGCGGATGTCCGTGGAGATCTTCCGCGGCTGCACCCGCGGGTGCCGGTTCTGCCAGGCGGGCATGATCACCCGCCCGGTGCGCGAGCGCTCCATCACGGGCATCGGCGAGATGGTGCACAAGGGCCTGGAGGCGACCGGTTTCGAGGAGGTCGGGCTGCTGTCGCTGTCCTCCGCGGACCACTCGGAGATCGGCGACATCGCGAAGGGCCTGGCGGACCGCTACACGGACGACAAGATCGGCCTGTCCCTGCCGTCCACCCGGGTCGACGCCTTCAACATCGACCTGGCGAACGAGCTCACCCGCAACGGCCGCCGCTCCGGCCTCACCTTCGCACCCGAGGGCGGCAGCGAGCGCATCCGCAAGGTCATCAACAAGATGGTCTCCGAGGACGACCTGATCCGCACCGTCGCCACCGCGTACGGCAACGGCTGGCGCCAGGTGAAGCTGTACTTCATGTGCGGCCTGCCGACGGAGACCGACGACGACGTCCTGCAGATCGCGGACATGGCCACCAAGGTCATCCAGAAGGGCCGGGAGGTCTCCGGCTCCAACGACATCCGCTGCACCGTCTCGATCGGCGGCTTCGTACCCAAGCCGCACACCCCGTTCCAGTGGTCGCCGCAGCTGAGCGCCGAGGAGACCGACGCCCGCCTGGAGAAGCTGCGCGACAGGATCCGCGGCGACAAGAAGTACGGCCGCTCCATCGGCTTCCGCTACCACGACGGCAAGCCCGGCATCGTCGAGGGCCTGCT
Source organism: Streptomyces sp. TS71-3 (assembly GCF_018327685.1). NCBI lineage: Bacteria > Bacillati > Actinomycetota > Actinomycetes > Kitasatosporales > Streptomycetaceae > Streptomyces > Streptomyces sp. TS71-3. The sequence continues at coordinate 3,843,220 of NZ_BNEL01000001.1, forward strand.
CTCCCGCGGCGACCGGCGCATCGGCGCCGTCATCCGCGCGGTCTACGAGGACGGCGGCCGCTTCGACGGCTGGCGCGAGCACTTCAGCTACGACCGCTGGATGTCCTGCGCCGCCGCCACCCTCCCCGCCTTCGGCGTCGACGTCGACTGGTACACCACCAGGGAACGCGGCTACGAGGAGGTCCTGCCCTGGGACCACCTGGACTCCGGCCTGGACAAGGACTGGCTCTGGGAGGACTGGCAGGACGCGCTCGACGAGACGGAGGTCGAGGACTGCCGCTGGACGCCGTGCTTCGACTGCGGGGTGTGTCCGCAGCTCGACCTGGACATTCAGGTCGGCCCGACGGGGAAGAAGCTTCTGCCGCTGACGGTCGTCAACAAGTAGCGCATGTGGGGCTGTGTCCATCTGCCCGCGGATGGACACAGCCCATACAGGTCGGCCCGACCGGCAAGGAGCTGACCGGCAGGGAGCTGCTGCCCTTGACGGTCAAGACGTCGTCCACCAGCGGGCACGCGCACTGACCGCAGCCCCTGAGCGGGGCGCTGGGACGCATCGTGGGTGCGCCGGCAGGGGCGGCCGAGGGCGTGGCCGAGGGCGAGGTGTCCGCCGCATGGGAGCCGGCGGGTTTGCCGGGCAGGCGGCCGAGATCGCCCGCGCGGCGGTTGCCCCGGACGCCCCTGCCACGCAGCGAGGGCTCCTCGGTCATCCACTCGGAGGTGGAGTGGATGTGAAGTCCCTCCTGCGCTCATTCAGGATGAAGTCGCGCTGTGAGGCTTTTTCGGTGCGGCGGCTTTCGGGGTGATGGCCACGCCGAAAGGTCCGTTGCCGACGGGGACGGTGGTCGCGACGGTGTTGGTTTCGGTGTCGATCACCGACACGTTGTCGCTCAGCTCGTTAGCGACATAGGCGCGCTCGCCGTCCGGGGTGAAGGCGACGTTCCGCGGCCAGGTGCCGACGGGGATGGTGTGGGTGACGGTGTTGGTCCTGGTGTCGATCACCGACACGGTGCCGCTGTTGAGGTTGGTGACGTAGGCGAGCCGGCCGTTCGGGGTGATGCCCACGCCGTTGGGGAGGTCACCGCCGGTGGGGATGGTGGTGACGACGGTGTTGGTCCTGGTGCTGATCACCGACACGTTGTCGCTGGCGGCGTTGGCGACGTAGACATGCTGGCCGTTCGGGGTGATGGCCAGGGCGACGGGCCCGTCGGGGGCGGCGATGGTGTGGGTGACGGTGTTGGTCCTGGTGTCGATCACGGACACGCTGTCGTCGAGGTCGTTGGCCACGTAGGCGCGCTCGCCGTTCGGGGTGATGGCCACGTCTTCGGGCCCGTTGCCCACGGGGACGGTGGTCTTGACGGTGTTGGTCTTCGTGTCGATCACCGACACGCTGTCGCTGTTGAAGTTGACGACGTAGACGCGGTCGCCCTTCGGGGTGATGGCCACGCCGTTGGGCGCGTCGCCAACGGGGATGGTGTGGGTGACCGTGTTGGTCCTGGTGCTGATCACCGACACCGAGTCGCCCAGCTGGTTGGCGACGTAGACGCGGTCGCCTTTCGGAGTGATGGCCACGCCGTCGGGGCGGTCGCCGACGGGGATGGTGTGGGTGACGGTGTTGGTCCTGGTGTCGATCACCGACACCGTGTCGCTGTCGAGGTTGGTGACGTAGGCGCGGACGGGGTCGTCGTGCGCGGGCGCCTCCTGTGCGGCGGCGGGCGATGCCGCGGCGAGCGGGACCGCCAGGCCCGCGAGCACCGCCCATCCCACCCAGGCCCGCGCGACCCTCCCCCAGGTGCGCTCGTCCCTGTGGTGTCGCCCTGTGATTCTCGGTTCCGGCGTTCCCTGTACCGCGATAACTGACACGAAGACCTCCTGGAGTGCACTCGATGCCCAACCGGCGATGGCTGCGGCCGCTATGGGTCGGTATGCCCTGAAAGGGGTCTATATCGCGTGTCTGGGGCTGTATGGGCGATTCGAATCCCACATCAGTGAGATCGGGGCCGAGCACCAGGGGGCGGAGGCTCGTGTCGTGGTTTCCGTAGGCCGGTTGTCGCCGTCATGCCTGCTTCACAGGGGCGATCTCACGGCACCGCACGTGTCCCGGCGCCCCCCGGGCTACTGCTAGGTGGGCAGGGGGCGGTCGGCGACCACGTGCTTCATGACGAGCGTGGACGTCAGGCGCTCAACTCCGGGCAACCTCGCCAACTGCTGGTCGTAGAGCTGCTGGAAGGCTGCCAGGTCCGTCGTGGCGACCCGCAGGAGGTAGTCGGGCTCGCCGAACAGGCGCTGGGCCTGCGTCACATGCGGGACGGCGGCCACGGCCTCCTCGAACGCGCTGACGGTGTCGGGGGCCTCCCAGCGCAGGGTGGCGAAGACCACGGCTTCGAAGTCCAGACCGACGGCCGAGGGGTCCACGACCGCGCGGTAGCCGCGGATCGCACCCTCTCTTTCGAGGTCGCGGAGACGGCGGTGGCAGGGCGAGACGCTCAGCTTCACGCGGGCGGCGAGCTCGGTGATCGTCAGGCGGCCATCCAGCTGTAGCTCGGTAAGAATCTTCCGATCCAACGCATCCATGGGGAAGATTCTCCCTCAATGGAGCCGTTCTCGGGGTAAATGCGGGAGCACATTCCGGACGATCGAACCTAACCTTCCTCACGTAACGAAGCGCGTGAGAGGGGTGAGCCGTGGAGACGACCACGTTGACGGCATTCCTGGCCGTGGACCTGTTGCTGGTGATGACCCCGGGCGCCGACTGGGCCTATGCGATATCCGCGGGCCTGCGGGACCGGTCGGTCGTCCCGGCGGTCGCCGGGTTGGTGGCCGGGTACGCGGGTTACACGCTCCTCGCCGTCGCGGGCCTGGTCGTGATCGTGGCGAGCGCGGCGACCCTGCTCACCGCGCTGACCGTCGCCGGTGCCGGCTACCTCGTGTGGCTCGGGTGGGGTGTGCTGAGGCGGCCGGCGGCGCTCGCGGCCTCGGGGGTGGCCATGAGTTCCTCCCGGTGGCAGACGATGCTCAAGGGGGCCGGGATCAGCGGGCTGAACCCGAAGGCGCTGCTGCTGTACTTCTCGCTGTTCCCGCAGTTCATCCACCTCTCCGGTGGCTGGCCGGTCGCCGCACAGACCGCACTGCTCGGGATGCTCCACATGACCGCCTGCGCCGTCGTCTACCTCTCCGTCGGCCTGCTGGCCCGCACCATCCTGAAGTCCCGGCCGTCGGCCGCCCGGGCGGTCACCCGTTCCTCCGGTGCCATGATGATCGCTGTCGGGGTGTTCCTGCTGGTGGAACGCCTCGTCGGCTGATGTTTCCTGCCCACCCATACGTACACGGTGAAATCTCGTGGAATCCGCGAAAGGGAACACGTGGAAGAGCGGACGCAGCAGGACGAGGCCGGCCCCGAGGTGCAGGAGCGGATACGGTCCAGCTTCGGGCGCCAGGGGCTGATGGCCCACCTCGGGGCGCGGATAGCGCACATCGCGCCGGGGCGCGTGCACATCGTGCTCCCGAGCCGTCCCGAGGTCACCCAGCAGCACGGCTACTTCCACGCGGGCGCCACCAGCGCCATCGCGGACAGCGCGGGTGGCTACGCGGCCTACACGCTGTTCCCCGACGACACCGAGGTCCTCACCGTCGAGTACAAGATCAACCTTCTCTCGCCCGCCGTCGGCGACCACATCGAGGCCGTCGGAACCGTCCTGAAGTCCGGACGCACCCTCACGGTCTGCCAGTTGGAGGTGTTCGGCGTCCGGGGCGAGGAGCGGAAGCTCGTCGCGAACGGGCAGCAGACCCTCATCCGGGTGGCGCGGCCGGAGCGGTGACCCGGCCGCCCCGAGGCCGCTTTGTCGTACCGGCCGGGAGACGTAACGGCGGGGAGGGCCGCCTCGGCGTCGTGCCGTGCGGGCCTCAGCCCTGGCGACCGCAGCCTGAGGCGGCCTCGGCGTCCGCGACGGTGAGGGCGGGGTCCGCGGAGGTCTCGGCCGGGGTGCGGCAGGCGTCCACGCCGCAACGGCTCCCTGCGGGCTCGGACTCGTGGGCCGCGGCCCCGACGGTGGCGGTCGCCGGCTTGCCGGCCCGGACGATGGCCGAGTGCATGCCGTCGGCGACGGCAGGGTCGGATCGATGGTGACCTCGGTGAAACCGGCCGCCTCCAGGCCGTCGCGGTACTCCGTGAAGGAGAGGGCGCCCGCGATGCAGCCGACGCGGTCGCCGCGCTCCGCGCGCTGCTCGGGCGTCAGTGCGTCGTCGGCGACGACGTCGGACACGCCGATCCGGCCGCCCGGCCGCAGGACGCCGAACGCCTCCGCGAACACGGCCGGCTTGTCCGTGGACAGGTTGATCACGCAGTTGGAGATCACGACGTCGATGGTGCCGCCGGGCAGCGGGATCGCCTCGATGGTCCCCTTGAGGAACTCGACGTTCGTCGCGCCGGCCTTCTCCGCGTTGCGCAGGGCGAGGGCCAGCATCTCGTCGGTCATGCCGAGCCCGTACGCCTTGCCGGTGGGGCCGACGCGGCGTGCGGAGACCCGCCCGCAAGCCCTGTCACGCACGGTCGCAGGGGCCGCTCAAGGCGTCACGGGATCCCGTGGGGCCCTCTCCGGGGCCTCTCCGGCCCCGTGTGGGGAACTCCACGGCCACCTGGCGCGTACTCTTGAGGGAAGGTTCGGGCGCGTCTGAGTTCCGCCGGTGCGGAGCCGCACCCGGCCGGACGGCGACGGACGAGCGCCGCCGGCCACGCAGGGGTAAGGCGCCGCGGACCGCAGCAGGCAAGGAGACGTACCACTGGGCAAGCGACAGCCCGAAGGCCCGCCGCCCGCACCCGCGGTGCAGCGCATCCGACTGCGCTACACCAAGCGCGGCCGCCTCCGGTTCACCAGCCACCGAGACTTCCAGCGCGCCTTCGAGCGCGCACTGCGCCGGGCCGAGGTCCCCATGGCCTACTCGGCGGGCTTCACGCCCCACCCCAAGGTGTCGTACGCCAACGCCGCCCCCACGGGTACGGGCAGTGAGGCCGAGTATCTGGAGATCGCACTCGCGGAGCAGCGTGACCCGGACAAGGTGCGCGAGCTCCTCGACGAGTCGCTGCCGACCGGGCTCGACGTCATCGAGTCCGTGGAGGCCCGCACTCCACACCTCGCCGAGCGGCTCACCGCATCCGTGTGGGAGCTGCGCATGGCGGGTGTCACGCCGGCCGACGCCGAGCGTGCCGTGGCCGCCTTCAAGGCCGCGGACACGGTGGAGGTTCAGCGCAGGACCAAGAGCGGCATGCGGACCTTCGACGCCCGCGCGGCCGTCGTGGACATCGCGGTTCCCGGTACGGGGACGACGGGTCCCGGCAGCTTGGACACCGTGCCTGATAGGCCGGAGGCCCAGCCCTGTGCGATACTGCGCCTGGTTGTTCGGCACGTGACGCCTGCCGTGCGACCCGACGACGTTCTGTCCGGTCTCCGAGCTGTGGCCGACCTGGCGCCGCCGGTCCCCGTAGAGGTGACCAGGCTGGCGCAGGGGCCATTCGATGAGGAGAGCGGCACGGTGACCGACCCGCTCGCGCCCGACCGCGAGGCAGGCACGGCCGCCCCGGCCGAGGGGCCAGGGGCCGCCGCACTCGCCGCCGCGCAGGCAGCGGCGCCGGAAGGTCCCGCGTAGGACGGTCGTCGTAGCGCCGCCCTCGTACTCGGGAGCCACCTGGGTCGGGCAGCGCACCGACCAGAAGACTTTCGCCAGGCCGTTCGCACCGGCTTACGGAACCGGCGAGACAGGACACAGAGAGCTCCCGTGCGGCGCCCGCGCCCCGGAAGGCGGTCCCGCGTACAACACGCGGACCGCGGACGTCACCGGTACAGCGCGGCGCCCGGGAGCCTGACGGGAGAACCGCCCGCATGCTTGAGCCGAACGAACCCAATGAGGGCTCGGAAAACTTCATGACGACCCCCAGCGACACGCTCCCACCGCGTCGTCGCCGAGCAGCGTCCCGACCGGCGGGCCCGCCCGAGACCAGCGCGTCTCAGAACGGTGCCGAGCCGGAGGCCGCTTCCATGACCCTCCCCACCGCCGCGACCGGCGGCACGGGCCCGGCGTCCGAGCCGGCCGTCGGGGAACCCACCGATCCGCCGGCCGGTGACACCACCGCGTACGCCAGCACGCAGGCCGCCGACGCGCAGGCCGGCACCGAGGCCGTCGCCCCGGAGCCCGCCACCGAGCAGCCGGCCGAGTCCGCGGCACCCCCGCGGCGGCGCCGCCGTGCCGTCGCACCCGCCGGCACGCCGCCCAAGGGTGCGGAGTCGGCCGACGCCGCCTCCTTCACGGCACCCACCCCGGCCGTCGCCGAGACGACCGCATCCGTATCCGCCGCGGCGGAGCCCACCGCTCCCGCCAACGGTTCCGCACCCGACGCGCAGGACGCTCACGAGACCGGCGCCACCGGTACGGAGACCTCCGCCGCACCCTTCCGCCGCACGCGTCGCCGTGCGTCGGCGCCCGCGGGCGCACCGAAGGCCGCTGTCGCGGCCGAAACGCCCGCCGCCGGGACCGGCGAAGCCGCCGCGTCCGCCGGGGCGGAGACCGCACAGGCCGCCGAGGCCACCGCGGACAACGCAGAGCAGGCCGAGGACGCCGCGCAGGACGTGGCGCAGTCCCCGAGCGCCGAGCAGAGCGCCGACGACACCGAGGACGCCCAGGCCACCCAGGCCACCGACGACACGGAGGAGTCGGCCACCGCTGAGGACACCGAAGCCTCCGCCGGGACCGCCGCCTCTACCGCGACCGGCACGAAGACCCCGCAGGCCGGCACCACCGACGCCTCCGAGACCACCGCCGAGACCGCCTCCGTACCCGCCAGCCGTGCCCCGGCCGACGCCGAAGAGGCGGCCGGCGGCCCCGCGACCAGGCGCAGGAGGAAGCGGGCCGAGCGCGCCGCCTCCGCCCCCGAGACCTCCACCGAGTCCTCCGCCGGACCGGGCACCGAGCCCGCCGCGGAGACCGGCACCGAACCCCTCGCCGGACCCGGCACGACCCCCTCCGACGACGGCACCGACGAGCCCGCCGAGCCGCGCCGCGCGCGGCGCCGGGCGACGCGGAAGGCGGCCGGCGGCTTCGCGGAGCCGGGGCAGCAGACCGCGGCTGCGTCCGCGCAGTCCGCGGCCATGACGGCGCCGTCCGTGCCGCAGCAGTCCGAGACGTCCCAGCCGGGGCCCTCCGTGCCGTCGCAGCTTTCCGCCGCGGATCCGGACCGGCCGGTCGTGTCGGCACACGCGCAGGACGAGCCCGAGAAGCGGCCGGCACGCCCCGCCGTCGCCGTCTTCCAGGCGCCGGTGTTCGCCGAGCCCAGGTTCCAGACGCCCGAGCGTGCCGCCGCCGAGGCCGCCGCGGAGGCTGCCGACGAGGGCCCGGCTGCCGATGCCTCCGAGGACTTCGACGAGACGGAGGAGACGGAGAGCCGTTCGCGCCGCCGCAGGCGCCGCCGTGCCGCCGCCGAAACCCCCGCCGAGCGGCCCGCGGACGAGCCGGACTCCGACGCGTCCGGGCAGGACTCCGACGAAGCCGATGACGCGGCCGACGGCGACGACGGCGAGGAGACCGGTTCGCGCCGCAGGCGCCGCCGGGGCGGCCGCAGGCGCCGCCGCGGCGAGTCCGCGGACGGCGGCGACTCCGGCGAGCACGACGACCACGACGACGGCGACCGCGGGGACGCCGAGCACGGCGACGACGAGGAAGAGGCCGAGGGCGCCGAGCGGCGTGACGACTCCGACGACTCGGGTTCCAGCAGCAGCCGGCGCCGCCGCCGCAGGCGCCGCCGCGCGGGCGACTCGGGGTCCGAGGGAGGAGACTCCTCGGACGACCCGGAGCGCACCGTCGTCAAGGTCCGCGAGCCCCGCAAGAAGGACGAGCGGCCGACCAGCTCCGACGAGGTGCAGTCCATCAAGGGCTCGACGCGCCTGGAGGCGAAGAAGCAGCGCCGCCGCGAGGGCCGCGAGCAGGGCCGCCGCAGGGTGCCGATCATCACCGAGGCGGAGTTCCTGGCGCGCCGTGAGGCCGTCGAGCGCGTCATGGTGGTGCGCCAGCACGGCGACCGCACGCAGATCGGCGTCCTTGAGGACAACGTCCTCGTCGAGCACTACGTCAACAAGGAGCAGTCGACCTCCTACGTGGGCAACGTCTACCTGGGCAAGGTCCAGAACGTGCTGCCCTCCATGGAGGCCGCCTTCATCGACATCGGCAAGGGCCGCAACGCCGTCCTGTACGCCGGCGAGGTCAACTTCGAGGCCCTCGGCCTCTCCGGCGGCCCCCGGCGCATCGAGAGCGCGCTGAAGTCCGGCCAGTCGGTGCTCGTCCAGGTCACCAAGGACCCCATCGGCCACAAGGGAGCCCGCCTCACCAGCCAGGTCTCCCTGCCGGGCCGCTACCTGGTGTACGTGCCCGAGGGCTCCATGACCGGGATCAGCCGCAAGCTGCCCGACACCGAGCGTGCCCGCCTGAAGACGATCCTCAAGAAGATCGTCCCCGAGAACGCGGGCGTGATCGTGCGCACCGCCGCGGAGGGCGCGAGCGAGGACGAGCTCCGCAGGGACGTGGAGCGCCTCCAGTCGCAGTGGGACGAGATCCGCAAGAAGGCCAAGACCGGCAACGCCCCGACGCTGCTGTACGGCGAGCCGGACCTCACCGTCCGCGTCGTGCGCGACATCTTCAACGAGGACTTCTCCAAGGTGATCGTCAGCGGTGACGAGGCCTGGGGGACCATCCACGGCTACGTCTCGCACGTCGCCCCGGACCTCGCCGGACGGCTGACGCGCTGGACCTCCGAGACGGACGTGTTCGCCACCTACCGGATCGACGAGCAGCTCCTGAAGGCGCTGGACCGCAAGGTCTGGCTGCCGAGTGGCGGCTCGCTGGTGATCGACAAGACCGAGGCGATGGTCGTCGTCGACGTCAACACGGGCAAGTTCACCGGCCAGGGCGGCAACCTCGAGGAGACCGTCACCAGGAACAACCTGGAGGCGGCCGAGGAGATCGTCCGCCAGCTCCGGCTGCGCGACCTGGGCGGCATCGTCGTCATCGACTTCATCGACATGGTGCTGGAGTCCAACCGCGACCTGGTGCTGCGGCGCCTGCTCGAGTGCCTGGGCCGGGACCGCACCAAGCACCAGGTCGCCGAGGTCACCTCGCTCGGCCTGGTCCAGATGACCCGCAAGCGGGTCGGGCAGGGCCTCCTGGAGTCGTTCTCCGAGACCTGCGTGCACTGCAACGGCCGCGGCCTGATCGTGCACATGGAGCAGCCGTCCGCGGTGGGCGGCGGAGGCAAGCGCAAGAAGCGCGGCCGCGCCGCCGAGACCGTGCCGGAGCAGGCCGGTCCCGAGCCGCAGCCCGCCGACCGGGACCTGCCGGCCGAGACGGCCGCCGAGGTGGCCGCGGAGGTCGCCGAGCCGGTGGCGCTGCCCAGCCCCGAGTTCGAGCCGGACGAGGAGCTCTACAGCAGCGTCGCCGAGGCGGAGGCCGCCGCCGGACGGGTCGGGCGCCGCAGCCGCCGCCGTGCCACCCGCCGCGTGTCCGCCCCCGCGGGCGCGCCCAGGGTCACCGCGGAGGCGCAGGGGCGCGCCGAGGCCACGGCCAGGTCCGAGCAGGCCGCGGCCGAGCCGCAGGCGCTCGCCGAGCCCGAGGAGACCGCGAGCGAGCCCGGCCAGCCGCTGGCCGAGTCCGCGCTCGCGCCCGCCGCGTCCGCGCCGGCCCCCAGGGGCCGCGGCCGCCGCAGGGTGACCCGCGAGTCGGCGGCCCCGGCGGGGGCGCCGCAGGAGGCGGAGGTGACGGTGCCGGAGAGCGCGGCGCCGGAGCCCGAGGCCCTGCCCGCGGCCGAGCCGGCCGCCGTGGAGCCCGAGGGCGCGGAGGGCGCGGCTCCGGCCCGCCCGCGGCGCCGTGCCGTGCGCAAGGCCACCGCGCCGACCGCTTCCGAGGAGACCGCCGTCGTGGTCGTCTCCCCGGGCGCGGCAGCGGAGGCCGAGGTCTCGGAGGCCAACGAGGCCGCGGGCCGCGACGAGGAGGCGGCCGAGGAGGCCGCGGCAGCCGAGGCGGAGGAGACCGCGGAAGGCGCCGAGGCTCCCGAGGCACTTGAGGCGGAGGAGCCCGGCGAGGAGGCGGAGGACGCCGAGAGCGCCGCCGCGGCCAAGCGGGCGGCGCGCAAGACGGCGAAGCGGGCGACGGCGAAGAAGGCCGCCGCCAAGACGACGACCGCGGCGAAGAAGACGGCGTCCGCCAAGAAGACGGCCGCCAAGAAGGCCACGGCCGCCAAGAGTGCCGCCAAGAAGGCGCCCGCCGGGAAGACGGCGGCCAAGGCCGCCACCAAGAAGGCGGCGTCCGCGAAGAAGGCGTCCGCCAAGAAGTCGTCGAAGACGACGACGGCGGCCGAGCAGCAGTCTCCGGCTTCCGTTACGGCTTCTGCGGACGAGTGACGGTGCGTTGACCTGCGGTCCCTCGTGCCCCGGTCGGGGTGCGGGGGGCCGTCTCGTTCGCCACGACGGGGTTGGTTGCTCCCCCACTGCCTTGAGGGCGTGGGAGGTACCCCCATCCCCGCGCCCCTTCGGGTGCGGTCGTGCCCCTTGCGGTTGTCTGCCGGCCGCGGGCGGGTGGGGGTTGATCGCGCAGTTCCCCGCGCCCCCTCCGGGTGCGGTGGTCGGTTTGGTCGGGGGAACGTGGCCCGTGTAATCTTGGCCGTCGGCGTTTGTACGCCGCGCCTCTGAGCACCTTCCTCCGGATGGTTCCCCAAGGAGCCCGTCCGAAGAGGCCGTTCCTTCCGCCGGGGTCGTTCCCGTAGGTTGCCGGGTTCTGCCCGTGTGAGCGGCTGGCGTCAGAGGTCCCGCTTCGAGCACAGAGAGTGAGATCCGCGTGTACGCCATCGTGCGCAGTGGTGGCCGCCAGCACAAAGTGTCGGTCGGTGACATCGTTGAGGTAGACAAGATTTCCACGGCCCAGGTCGGTGACGCGGTGGAGCTCTCCGCGCTGCTGCTCGTCGACGGCGAGACCGTCACCAGCGACCCGCTGGCGCTGGCCGGCGTCAAGGTCCAGGCCGAGGTCGTGGACCACCACAAGGGCAGGAAGATCGACATCCTGCGCTACAAGAACAAGACCGGCTACCGCCGCCGGCAGGGCCACCGCCAGCAGTACACGGCGATCAAGGTCACCGAGATCCCCACGGCTGCGAAGTAAGGGACTGAGAACACATGGCACACAAGAAGGGCGCATCGTCCACCCGGAACGGTCGCGACTCCAACGCTCAGCGGCTCGGCGTCAAGCGCTTCGGCGGCCAGGTCGTCAACGCCGGTGAGATCATCCTCCGCCAGCGCGGCACGCACTTCCACCCCGGTTCGGGCGTGGGCCGCGGCGGGGACGACACGCTGTTCGCCCTGGAGGCCGGTTCGGTGCAGTTCGGCACCAGCCGCGGCCGCCGGGTCGTGAACATCGTTCCCGTCCCCTGACCGGCACCCTGCCGGATCAGAGCTGATCGGTACGGCACCGATCGCCACAGCCACTGCCGAAGGCGGACCTCCCTTCTCCCGGTGCGGGGAAGCGGGTCCGCCTTCTGCGTATGAAAGCCCCGGGGGACAAGGCCCCGGCGCACACCGCCGCGGCGCAGGACAGCCCGGCGAACCCTGACGTTCTGGAGGCACTGACCATGACCACCTTCGTGGACCGCGTCGAACTGCATGTCGCCGCGGGTAACGGAGGCCACGGCTGCGCCTCCGTGCACCGGGAGAAGTTCAAGCCCCTCGGCGGGCCCGACGGCGGCAACGGCGGGCGCGGCGGCGACGTGATCCTCGTCGTCGACCAGTCCGTGACCACGCTGCTCGACTACCACCACAGCCCGCACCGCAAGGCCACCAACGGCCGCCCCGGCGAGGGCGGCCACCGCGCCGGCAAGGACGGGCAGGACCTCGTGCTGCCCGTGCCGGACGGCACCGTCGTGCTCGGCGGGGACGGCACCGTCCTCGCCGACCTGGTGGGCCACGGCACCTCGTGCATCGCCGCACAGGGCGGCCGCGGCGGCCTCGGCAACGCCGCCCTCGCCTCGGCGCGCCGCAAGGCGCCCGGCTTCGCGCTGCTGGGCGAGCCCGGCCACTCCGGCGACGTGGTGCTGGAGCTGAAGACCGTCGCCGACGTCGCGCTCGTCGGCTACCCGAGCGCGGGCAAGTCGTCGCTGATCTCGGTGCTCTCCGCCGCCAAGCCGAAGATCGCGGACTACCCGTTCACCACCCTCGTGCCCAACCTGGGCGTGGTGACCGCCGGCGCCACCGTCTACACCATCGCCGACGTGCCGGGGCTGATCCCCGGCGCCAGCCAGGGCAAGGGCCTCGGCCTGGAGTTCCTGCGGCACGTCGAGCGGTGCAGCGTCCTGGTGCACGTCCTCGACACGGCCGCCCTGGAGTCCGACCGCGACCCGGTCTCCGACCTCGACGTCATCGAGGAGGAGCTGAGGCAGTACGGCGGCCTGGACGGCCGCCCCCGCGTCGTCGTCCTCAACAAGACCGACGTGCCGGACGGCAAGGACCTCGCCGAGATGGTCCGGCCCGAACTGGAGGCACGCGGCCACCGGGTCCTCGAGGTGTCCGCCGTCAGCCACAGCGGGCTCAGGGAGCTGTCGTTCGCGCTCGCCGACTTCGTCGCGCAGGCGCGCGCCGCGCGGCCCCGGGAGGAGAGCACCCGGGTCGTCATCCGCCCCAAGGCCGTCGACGACGCGGGCTTCAGCGTCACCCTGGAAGCCGACGGGCTCTTCCGGGTCCGCGGCGACAAGCCCGAACGCTGGGTGCGCCAGACCGACTTCAACAACGACGAGGCCGTCGGCTACCTCGCCGACCGCCTCAACCGCCTCGGCGTCGAGGACGAACTCCTGAAGGCCGGCGCCCGCCCCGGTGACGGCGTGGCCATCGGCCCCGAGGAGAACGCCGTCGTCTTCGACTGGGAGCCCACCATGCTCGCCGGCGCCGAGATGCTCGGCCGCCGCGGCGAGGACCACCGCCTCGACGCCCCACGCCCCGCCGCCCAGCGCCGCAAGGACCGCCAGGCCGAACGGGACGAGTCCGAGCGGGAGTACGACGAGTTCGGGCCGTTCTGACCCGCCCGCCCCGCCCATCCGGCGCCGGAGCCGTCCCGGCGCGGGGCCGGGACGGCGCGGGGCCGGGACGGCGCGGAAGCCGGCCCGGCGTCGGAGCCCATCCGGCGCGGGAGCCGGCCCGAGCCCGCTCGCCCCGGAGCGAGCCCGCCCTACCCGGTGCGGCCCCGCCCGGAGCGCGCGGCCTGTGCTGCGAAGCCAGGGCGCCAGCGACCCTGCTCGGCCGCCCCCGGAAGCCCGGCCGCTCTGTGAGTTACCTCTCTCAGCCTGAAGGTTACGTTCAGGTGACGAAATGGGCCTGGTCACACCCGTCGCCGGCGTGACGGCGAGGGCGCGGACACCGTTCAGCTCGGGGATCGCGGCCCGAACGGCTCCGGAGTGACGCGCGGAGAGTTTCACCCCGGGAGCGGGCACACTGGGAGCCGTAACTGCATATGCAAAGGTTCGGCTCTGCCATCGGTTTCCGGCGAAGAGTCTGCTGGTGGGTGCTTCAGGGCCGGGCGTGAACGCATACGGCTCCGCGGAATGATCCCGGCTGGGATCCGGTTCGGCGGTGCCGGATTCCCATGTGCAATCGATCACAGCGGCACGGGGGAGATCTGGTGGCCTCTGGCTGGCGCATCAAGGTGAACCAGCGATTGACGGCACATGTGCGGTACACATCGGTCACCTTGCATGGCGGTAACCGCGAGTGGGACCATCGCAAAGTTCCCAGTAGCTCCGAGGTAGGTAGCCCGTGTCCCAGGTCATAGCCAAGCCCCGCACCACAGCAGTGATCCTGGCCGGTGGTACCGGCCAAAGGGTGGGTCTGTCGATTCCGAAGCAGCTGCTGAAGATCGCCGGCAAGGCGGTCATCGAGCACACGCTCAGCACCTTCGAGCGCGCGGACTCCATCGACGACGTGCTGGTGCTGATGGCTCCGGGCTACGTGCCGGACGTGGAGAAGATCGTCGCCAAGGCGGGGCTGAGCAAGGTCACCACCATCATCGAGGGCGGCTCGACCAGGAGCGAGACCACCGAGCGCGCCATCGAGGCGCTGAGCGAAGGTCTGGCCGAGGGTGAGGACCGCAACCTCCTCTTCCACGACGCGGTGCGCCCGCTGATCTCGCAGCGCGTGATCGACGACTGCGTGGCCGCCCTGGAGCGCTACCAGGCCGTCGACGTCGCCATCCCGTCCGCGGACACGATCATCGTCACCCGCACGCACGGCGAGGACGGCGAGTTCATCACCGAGATCCCCGACCGGTCCCGGCTGCGCCGCGGCCAGACCCCGCAGGCCTTCAAACTCTCCACCATCCGCAGGGCGTACGAGATCGCGGCCGACGACCCGCACTTCCAGGCCACCGACGACTGCTCCGTGGTGCTGAAGTACCTGCCGGACGTGCCGATCCACGTGGTCGCGGGCGACGAGTTCAACATGAAGGTCACCCAGCCCGTCGACGTCTTCATCGCCGACAAGCTCTTCCAGCTGGCCTCCGGCGCCGCCCCCGAGCAGGCCGACGAGGACGCCTACCGCAAGCTGCTGACCGGCAAGACGATGGTGGTCTTCGGCGGCTCCTACGGCATCGGCAAGGACATCGCCGACCTCGCCGAGAGCTACGGCGCCAGGACCTTCGCGCTGGGCCGCTCCACCACCGGCACGCACGTCGAGAACCCGGAGCACGTCGACGACGCCCTCTCGCAGGCGTACGCGGAGACCGGCCGCATCGACTACGTCATCAACACCGCCGGCGTCCTGCGCATCGGCAAGCTCGCCGAGACCGGCAACGCCACCATCGAGGAAGCCCTCAAGGTCAACTACCTGGCACCGGTGCAGATCGCCCGCGCCTCGTACAAGTACCTCGCGGAGACCCAGGGCCAGCTCCTGCTCTACACCTCCAGCAGCTACACCCGCGGCCGCGCCGAGTACAGCCTGTACTCCTCCACCAAGGCCGCCATGGTGAACCTCACCCAGGCGCTCTCCGACGAGTGGGCGGGCGACGGCATCCGGGTCAACTGCATCAACCCGGAGCGCACGGCGACCCCGATGCGCACCAAGGCCTTCGGCCAGGAGCCGGCCGGCAGCCTGCTGTCCTCCGAGGCCGTGGCCCGTGCCTCCCTGGACGTGCTGGTCTCCGAGCTCACCGGCCACGTCATCGACGTGCGCCAGCAGGACCCCACCAGGCCGGCGCACCAGGCGTCCGGATTCGAGCAGGCCCTGGCCGCCGGCCTGGACAGGCAGGCGAGCATGTAGCGTTCCGCGACAATCCTGGACGAGGGCCTTCGGGGGCGCCATACGGCGATCTTGAGGGCCCGCGCCCGTCGGGGCCGGACTCCACACGGCCTGCACGGCACGCACGATCCGTGCACCTTCGGCCACCCGCGCCCGGCGCCCGGCCACACTCCGCGCACAGCGCGGGGCCACCCCGCCCACGTACCAGACCACGCACCACGAGACGGGTCCGGCCGCCCGGCCCGTACATCTGAAAAGCCGGTATGCCCCCCGAGAAGTAGGTCCTTCAGTGATATCCACCGCCATCCGCGTCGCCCGTGTGGGCAGCGCCGCCGAGCTCACCGCAGCCGTCCTCCTGTTGCTGGGGTACGCCGGCCTCACCGTGGCCGCGCTGGTACCGAGCGTGGGGGGCTTCGCGGCAGCGGGTGCCGTGACGTATCTGGCGGACAGATTCCTCCACCAGCGCGGGAGCTACCTGGTCAACCGGCTCGCCAAGATCCGCGCGGGCCTGTCGATCCGGTTCCTGGTGCGCGAGCTGCTGCTCATCCTGCTGCTGGCGCGGATGGACCTCTCCACCCACCCGATCTTCTACGGGGCCATCGCCTGCTTCCTGGTCTTCTTCGGCTTCCAGGCCCCGCACAGCGCGCTGACCACGCTGATCAAGCTGCGCCGCAGGCTGCCGGTGGCCACCCGCAACGTCGACCTGTCCAAGGTCCACATCCCGGACGCGCCGCCGCGGCTGCTCACCCACCGGGCCGCGGAGAAGATGCTGCACCTGGACATCGCCGCCGTCGTGGGCCTGCTCGTCGCGGCGGTCGCCGACATGTCCGCGGTCGGCTTCGCCGGCATCGGCGTCACCCTGCTGCTGGGGCTGTGCTACCTGCTCGCCCTGCTGCCCTACGTGCGCGGCAAGCGGATCCCGTCCAGCGCGGAGGGCGTCCTCGGCAAGGTGGACGAGTGGCTGCGCGAGTACCGGCCCGAGACGGTGCTCTACTTCTCCGGCTCCAAGGACTCCGCCTACCAGGTCAACATGTGGCTGGACAGCCTGGAGCAGCTCGACACCCGCCCCCTGGTGATCCTGCGCGAGCGCGTCATCCTGAAGAAGCTCGCCCGCACCAGCGTGCCCGTCATCTGCGTGCCCGGCGGCGTGCACCTGATGAACATGGACCTCTCGTCCGTCCGCGTCGCGCTCTACGCCGCGAACGTCGGCAAGAACATCCACATGCTGCGCGTGCCCACCATGAAGCACGTCTTCATCGGCCACGGCGACAGCGACAAGATCGCCAGCGTCAACCCGTTCAGCAAGGTCTACGACGAGGTGTGGACCGCGGGCCGCGCCGGGCGCGACCGGTACGCCCTCGCCGACGTCGGCGTGCGGGACGATGACATCGTGGAGGTGGGCCGGCCCCAGCTCGCGCCCATTCAGCCCGCCGGGAGCGGCACGCCGGGCGCAGCCGCCGAGGCCGAGGCCGGTGCCGAGCCGGGGAGGAGCACCCCTCAGGGCCGTGTCGCCACCGTCCTGTACGCGCCCACCTGGGAGGGCTGGGACGACGACCCGGGCAACACCTCGCTGCTGCTCGCCGGCGAGAACATCGTCCGGGGGCTGCTCGCGGCCGACCCCGCGGTGCGCGTCCTCTACAAGCCGCACCCGTTCACCGGCACCCGCAGCAAGGCCGCCAAGGCCGCCCACGAGCGCATCGTCGCCCTGGTGGAGAAGGCCGCCGCACAGCGCGACGCCGACCCCGCCTGGACCGTCGACGAGGAGGCCAGGACCGCCGCCCGCGCCGAGCTGGCCAGGATCGAGACGGAGCTCGCCGGCCTCGCCGGCGGCAACGACGAGCGCGACGAGGCGGAGGCCTCCCGCGACGGCATCGCGGACCCCGCGCGCGAGGCCCGCGCCAAGCAGCTCAGGGACGAGTGGAACGCCGCGTACTGGCGCTCCTTCCCGACCTGGCAGCACATGGTGATCTCCGGCGCGGAGCCCCGCCTCTACGACTGCTTCAACGTCAGCGACGCCATGGTCTCCGACATCTCCAGCGTCGTCTCGGACTTCATCGCCAGCGGCAAGCCGTACGCCGTCACCGACTCCGCCGAGCTCGGCGCCGAGGAGTTCAAGCGGCAGAACACCGCCGTGCGCGCCGCCGTGATCCTCTCCAACAGCGCGAACGAGCTGCCCGAGCTGCTCGCCGCGGTCCGGGACACCGGCGCGGACCCGCTCGCCGCGGCCCGGGCCGAACTCAAGGAGTACCTGCTCGGCCCGGACGAGCCGACGTCCATGGAGCGCTTCAACGCCGCGGTGCGCGCCCTCAAGGGCCGTGCGGAGGTGCGCAACGAGCGCCTGGGCGCCGTCACCGAGCTCGCCAGCATCCCCGCGCCGCGCGTCGAGCAGGACGGCGTGCCCGAGGAGGTGCCCGGCGAGGGGCCGGACGCGGAGTCCGACGCCGAGCCGGACGCGGCGTCCGCCGAGAGCGAGGCGCCGATCGCCTGATCCTCGGCCCGGTCACGGGCCGGCACCGGCCGGTCCTCCGTCCGGTCACAGGCGGAACCGCAGACCCGGTTCCGGGGCCATGCCCCGGGGCCGGGTCTTCGTATGCACGTGCGCGTGACGTACCTCACGTGAGGGAAACGGATCATGCATACAACGTGAACGCCCGGTGGCCTGTCTTCCTGGTGACCGTTGGAGGAAAGCAGAAAATCTGGGGGGCCGGATGAACGTTCCTGACGTGAGCGTCATTGTCGGGGCATACGAGGCGATGCCGTACCTGATCCGCTGTCTGGAGTCGGTCGAGGCGCAGACGCTGCCCGCCGACCGCGTCGAGGTCATCGCCGTCGACGACGGTTCCACGGACGGGACGGGCGAGTACCTGGAGAAGTTCGCGGAGCGCACGGACCTCTCGGTCCGGGTGGTCAGGCAGGAGAACTCGGGCGGCCCCAGCGGCCCCCGCAACGTCGGCCTGGGCCTGGCCCGCGGCCGCTACGTCTTCCTCCTCGACGCGGACGACTATCTCGGCGACGAGGCGCTGGAGCGGATGGTCGCGATCGCCGACCGGAACGGCACCGACGTGGTGCTCGGCAGGATCGAGGGGGTCAACCGCGGGGCCCCGAAGTCCATGTTCAGGAACGGCGACGTTCCCCGCACCGACGTCTTCTCGTCGAACATCAAGTACACCCTCAGCGCCCAGAAGCTCTTCCGGCGCGCGCTGATCGAGCGGCACGGCCTGCGGTTCGACGAGTCGCTGACGACCGGCGAGGACGCGCTGTTCACCATGGACGCCTACCTGCGCGCCGACGGCGTCTCCATCGTGGCGGACCACGCCTGCTACCACCTGGTGGGCCGCGAGGACGGCAACCACGCGACGAAGCGCGGCAGCCACGTCCCCCGCTTCGACTCGGCGCGCGCCCTGATGCGCCTGATCGCGGAGCGGGTGCCCGCCGGGCCCCGCCGCGACACGCTCATGATGCGGCCGCTGGTCATCACGCTCCTGCCGCAGTTCGGCCCCTCCTTCCTGAAGCTCGACGAGGAGACGCGGCGGGAGAAGATGGAGCTGGCCAGGCCCCTGATGGACGCCTACTGGACGGAGGGCGTCGCCGCCCTGCTCAAGGTCGACCAGCGGCTCAGGCTGCACCTGGTGGCGAAGGGCCGCGCCGATCTGCTCGCGGACGTCCTCACCTTCCTCAAGGGCAAGAAGTCCCCGGCGGCGGTCCTCGAACGCCGCGGCCGCCGCGCCTACCTGGCCTACCCGCACTTCCGCGACGCGGCCGCGGGCATCCCGGACTCCGTCTACACGCCGTCCGCGGGGGAGACCGCCGCCATCCCCGGCCTGAGGCGCAGACGGCGAAGGCCCGGCCTGCGCACGGCCCGCCGGGTGGCCCTGCGGGTGTGGCGGGGGCGGAGGAGGGACCTGACGGCGTCCTGAGGGCGTCCTGAGGGCGCGGGCGCCAGGGGCCGGTCCCGGGTGTGGGGCTGGGTGGGGCTGGGTGCGGGGACGACGGTCCTGGGCGTCCGTCGCCAGTGCGTGGGTCGGCGCGGCGCGGGGCGCGCGGGTGGGGCGGGGCGACCGGCGTGTCGGCCGGGTCCGCGGCTCAGGGGCGGTGCCGGGCCGGGCGGATGTCCTGTACGCCCGTCTGAGGCTCTTTCGTGCCGGACCCGGACACCTGCTGCCCCGGGATCTCCGCGGGCTCCTGAGCGGCCATCCGCCCCCGCGCGGGGGCATGCCCGCGTGCCGCCGCGCCCGCCTGGCCCGGCACCGTGGACGCCGAGCGGCGGGTCATGCGCGAGCGGCGCCCGGCCGCTTCCTCGCACAGGGCCCGCGCCGCCGCGGCGAACCGGACCGCGGACGGCGGCTCCGACGGGCCGAGCAGCCGCAGCTTCAGCTCGGCACGCGCGCGGGCCAGCTCGTCCTCCGCCGGGTTCCGGGCGCTCCGCAGTAGGGCGGGCACCTGGCCGGCGTCCGGGCCGAGCACCGTGGCCGCCCGCACCGTCGGGAACGCCTCCCGGAACTCCTCTTCCGCCAGCCCGCTGGTGTTCGCCACCGCGTACGGCTTCCCGCTCGCCAGGAAGTCGGAGATCACCGAGGACACGTCGCCGATGAGCAGGTCCGCGTGGTTGAAGCAGGAGTACAGCCCGGGGCGGGCGCCCGTGAGGACCTGGTGCCGTCCGGCGGGCGGTGCGGCCCAGTAGGCGTCCTCCCACGCCTCGGCGGCCCTCGCGACCGTTGCCGCGCGGCCGGGCTCCGGGGCGCCCTGGAGCAGCATCCGCTCCACGTCGTCCGCCGCGCGCCGGAAGACCGCGGTGGTCAGCCGGTCGAGCTCCGCGGTGCGCAGGGCCAGCTCCGCCGCGGCACGCCTGCCGTCGTGCCGCGGGTCACCCGTGGGGCCGCGCCGCCGGTCGCCGCCAGGGTCCGGCTGCCGGTCCCGGCCGGGCCGCCGCTCTCCGGCGCCGTCCGCCCACCGCTCCCCGCCACCCGCTCCATCCGCCGCCGGCTCGGCGTTCGCCGCGCGGATCATCGCCTGGATGCGCTCGTTCGCCTCGCGCGCCCTCGGATCCACCGAGCCGGTCAGGGGGTGCGGCCGGTACAGCAGTCGCACGCGCACGTCGGCGAGCAGTGCCCGTACGACGTTCTCCCCGGCCTGGACCACCGACGTGTTGCCCGGGTCGCCGTCCCAGCCCTCCCAGGTGGGCGCGTACAGCACGGTGAGGCAGCGGTCGGCGCCCCTCCCGGCGCCCCTCCCGGCGCCGTTCTCGACTGCCGCGCCGCGCGCGTCCGTGCCGTCCGCGGGCCGGACGGCGTCCAGCTGGGGCCGTCCGATCTCGACCACGTCCGCGTCGTCGACGCCGACGTCGGCGAGCGCATAACGCGCGCGTGCCGCCGGGCCCGCCACCCACACCTGGTCGTACGCCTTCGCGTACGGGTTGCAGGACGACAGCTTGTCGCTCTCGCCGTGGTTGACGAAGGCGTGCTTCAGCGTGGGGACCCGCAGGATCTGCGACGTCTTCCCGGAGTTGGCCGGATGGATCAGCATCTGGAGGGTGGAGCGCTCCAGGCGCATCAGGTGGGCCACCTTGGGGACGCACACGACAGGGATGTCCGTGGCGGCGATCCTCTGCACCATGGGGCGTTCCCGCAGGACGATCAGGGGGCGGCCGTCGAGCCGGGCCAGCGGCTCCAGCCACATGTTCGCCTGGTAGGCGGAGGAGGCGCCGCCGGAGAAGTACATGCCGACCGTGGGCCGGTACCGGGCGAGCCAGGCGTCGAACCATGCCAGCACCTCCGCCTCGCCCGGCGCCCTGCGGCCCGGCAGCAGGTGCAGCAGCAGCTCGCCGAGGCCCGCCGCCGCACACCCGACGGACACCGCGACCCCGGCCGCGGCCGCCACCGGCAGGCTCGCGGCCACGGCGACCAGCAGTCCTGCCGTCGAGGGCAGCCCGAACAGCAGTACCCGGTGCCCCGGGCGGCGCAGCAGCAGTGCCGGGGGAGCCGGTCTCAGCCCCAGCGCCGAGGCGTCCACGTTGCGGGTGACGACGGGCAGCGTCCGGCTCCGGCGGACCAGCAGGGCCACGGCGTGGGTCGCGAAGTGCAGCGCGTAGAAGGACAGCAGACCGTAGACGATCGGCAGGTGACGGGCACCCGGCTCCGCGCCGTCCAGTCGCAGTAGGCCCGTGACCAGGAACAGGTCGCGCAGCGCCGCCCGGAGCGCGGTGTCCGCGCGGACCCGGGCGAGTGCTGTCCTCACGCCGCGCTGCCAGCGGTACAGTACGGCCTCCATCGCGAGACCCACCACCGCCGAGGAGATCAGCAGCGGCACACGGGGGAGCACCGCACCGGCCGCCAGCCCGGCGAAGGACGCCGCCGGCAGCAGGAGGGCGGCGAGCCGGGCGAGGCGGCGGAGGCGGCCGGTGGGAGGCATCGGGGGTGCTCCTGCTCCAAGCGGTACGCGCGCGTGCCGCCCTCCGGTGGTACGGAGGGTGCCGCCCCGGGCGGGGCCGGCCGCGCTGTCTGCGGTACGTGGTCGTGCTCCACGCTCAACGCACCGGACGGCGGCTTGGTAATGGCCACGGGATGATGGCCACCGCGCTGATGGACCGGCGTGGTGGGCCGCAGTGATGGACCGCGCTGATGGACCGCAGTGATGGACCCGCGTGGTGACCAGGGGTTGTGGCAGTCCACCGACTGGACGCCGCCCGCGCCCCGCACCCCGCCTCACGTAGATTGCTGACGTCTGCACGGACCGGCAGGCGGGCACCACGATCAGGCACGACCATGGGGAGCGCGGTTCAGGGGTGAACGAGGGCGATGGCATCCGCAGGGCCTCGGTGGTCGACGCCCGCCGGGTCGTGGTCAAGGTCGGCTCCTCCTCGCTGACCACCGCCGCGGGCGGCCTGGACGCCGACCGCGTGGACGCACTCGTGGACGTGCTCGCCGCGTGCCTGCCGGCAGGCGGGCCGGCCCGCGCGGGCGCCGCCGAGGGCCGGGCACGCCGGGGCCCGGGCGAGCGGGAGATCGTGCTCGTGTCGTCCGGCGCGATCGCCGCGGGACTCGCCCCCTTGGGGCTGCGCCGCCGGCCCACCGACCTGGCCCGCCAGCAGGCCGCCGCCAGCGTCGGCCAGGGACTGCTGGTGGCCCGCTACACGGCCTCCTTCGCCCGGTACGGCGTCCGCGTCGGCCAGATCCTGCTCACCAGCGACGACACCAGCCGCCGCGCCCACCACCGCAACGCCGCCCGCACCCTCGACAAACTGCTCGCCATGGGCGCGCTGCCGGTCGTCAACGAGAACGACACCGTCGCCACCGACGAGATCCGCTTCGGCGACAACGACCGCCTCGCCGCCCTCGTCGCCCATCTCGTGCACGCCGACCTCCTGGTGCTGCTCTCGGACGTCGACGGCGTCTACGACGGCGACCCGGGCCTGCCGGGCAGCACCCGGATCGCCGAGGTGCGCGACCCCGCCGACCTGGACGGCGTGCCGATCGCCGGCAGCGGCCGGGCGGGCGTCGGCACCGGCGGCATGGTCACCAAGGTCGAGGCAGCCCGGATCGCGGCCGCGGCCGGCATCCCCGTCGTCCTCACCTCCGCGAGCCGGGCCGCCGACGCCCTCGCGGGCCGGGACACCGGCACCTACTTCCGGCCCGCCGAGCGGCGCTCCGCCGACCGGCTGCTCTGGCTCCAGCACGCCTCCACCCCGCAGGGCGCCCTGATCCTCGACGACGGGGCGGTCCGGGCGGTCGTGGAGGGCCGCAAATCGCTGCTGCCCGCCGGCATCAAGGGCGTCGAGGGCGACTTCACCGCGGGCGACCCCGTCGAGCTGTGCGACAGCTCGGGACGCGCCGTCGCTCGGGGACTCGTCAGCTTCGACGCCAAGGAGATCCCCCGGCTCATCGGCCGCTCCACCCGCGACCTGGCCCAGGAGCTCGGGCCCGCCTACGAGCGCGAGGTCGTACACAGGGACGACCTGGTCCTGCTGCACCCGTAGCCGGCGGCCGGTGAGCGGTGAGTGGTGGGCGGTGGGCGGTGGGCGGTAGCCCGGGGCCCGGGGCCGTAGCCCCGGCCGGCAGCGCGTAGCCCCTGGCCGGCGGCTCGTAAGCGCTGCCCCGCGTGCGCGGGCGCGCAACGGACCGTGCCGTGGTAGCGGCGAGGCCGGCTCCGTAGCGGTAGCGCGTGCGTGCACGGGCGCGCGGCCCGCGCCGCGGCGCAAGGCTCTCCCCGCACGGCCCCCGAGCCGTCGTCCGAGGAGCGCGGGAGTCCCGGCCGCCCGCGGCGCGGAATCCGGAGGTCCGCCGCGTCCCGCCGGCCAGGACGGACGGGCCACCCTGCCGGTGTGTACGTTCCGCAAAAGCGCCCCGCGGCACCGCTCGGCCTGCTCAACTTTGAGCAGTGAATTCCGCTCGACCTCCCCGAACGCCCTCGGCGGCCCGGGAGGTACCCCCAGCAAAGGAGACCCCGTGAGACGAGCACCCGCAGAGGCGGCGTCCCGCGGCGGCGGTGCCCCCCGCGCCTTGACCGCGGTGGGCCATGGGCGGCCCCTGGTGAGCGTCGCGGCCGAGGAGCCGCTGCACGACGCCACCGATCAGGCGCCCCGCTTGTGGCACATCACCCTCAGTGTCTCCGGCTCGGAGGCCCCTCTCAAGGACGTCAGGCAGGGCCTTGAGCAGCTCGCCCAGGACCACCCCTTCCTGCTGACCAGCCGGTATGCCAACGATCACGCGGAGATCCGCTACTGGGAAGAGGCCCGCGACCTGCACGACGCCGCGGCGGTGGCGCTGCGGCTGTGGGGCGAGCACCGGCAGACCGCGAAGCTTCCGCCCTGGGAGATCGTCGGCCTGGAGGTCATCGACCGGGAGACCTACCACCAGCGCCTGGCCGCCGGCCACGGCCCCCTGCCCGCTACACCGGTCGGCGTGCACCCTTTCTGAGCCCGTGCCTTCCGGCGGTCCTGAACCTGTGCGTCCCGGTGGCTTCGCCCGCGCCCTTCAGGCCGCCCACCCCGCCCCGGGCGCAGGCCCGGCCGTGGGCGCCGCCCGTTCCCGTGCACGCCCTGACCGCCGCTCCCGCGACCTCCGATGCCCGTGCGCGCCCGCTCCGGCGCCACGCGCCCGTGCGCCCCCGTCTGCCGCCGTGCCCCGGCCGGCCGTCTCGGGGTGTGGAACACCGCGTGGAACGCCACCCGGGTCGCATTACGCTGCCAGCATGACGTCGCTCTCCGAGAACTTCACGGGCTCGCCGTACGACTCGATGTCCCCGGTCGCGCAGGCCGCCTACCGGTCACGCGCCGCCGCGGCCGACCTCGCGCCGCTGCCGCGGGCCACCAAGGACGACGTACTGCTGGCCATCGCGGACGCCCTGGAGGTCCGTACCAGCGAGATCGTCGAGGCCAACCAGCTCGACGTGGCCGCCGCCCGCAAGGCCGGCACCGGTGACGCGCTCGTGGACCGCCTCACGCTGACCCCGAAGCGGGTCCGCGCCATGGCCTCGGACGTGCGCGACGTCGCGGCCCTGCCCGACCCGGTCGGCGAGGTGGTCCGCGGCTCCACCCTGCCGAACGGCATCGACCTCCGCCAGGTCCGCGTCCCGCTCGGCGTGGTCGGCATCATCTACGAGGCCCGGCCCAACGTCACGGTCGACGCCGCGGCCCTCTGCCTCAAGTCCGGAAACGCCGTCCTGCTGCGCGGCTCCTCCTCCGCCTACCAGTCGAACACCGCCCTGGTGCGGGTGCTGCGCGACGCGGTCGGCGGCGCCGGGCTGCCCGCCGACGCCGTCCAGCTCGTGCCCGGGGAGAGCCGCGAGTCCGTACGGGAGCTGATGCGCGCCCGGGGCCTCGTCGACGTCCTCATCCCCCGCGGCGGCGCCTCCCTGATCCGGGCGGTCGTCGAGGAGTCCAGCGTCCCCGTCATCGAGACCGGCACGGGCAACTGCCACGTCTACGTCGACGCCCAGGCGGACCTGGACATGGCGGTCGACATCCTGATCAACTCCAAGGCCCAGCGCCCCAGCGTCTGCAACGCCGCGGAGACCCTCCTCGTGCACCAGGACATCGCGGCCGCCTTCCTGCCGCGCGCCCTGGACGCCCTCGCCGAGGCAGGCGTGACGGTGCACGCGGACGCGCGCGTGCTCGCCTATGCCGAGGGCTCCAAGGCCACGGTCGTGCCGGCCACCACGGACGACTGGGAGACCGAGTACCTCTCCTACGACATCGCGGCCGGCGTCGTCGACTCCCTGGACCGGGCCGTGGAGCACATCAGGCTGTGGTCGTCCGGGCACACGGAGGCCATCGTCACCACCTCACAGCAGGCCGCCCGCCGCTTCACACAGCTCGTCGACGCCACCACCGTCGCCGTGAACGCCTCGACGCGGTTCACGGACGGCGGCCAGTTCGGCTTCGGCGCCGAGATCGGCATCTCCACCCAGAAGCTGCACGCCCGCGGTCCCATGGGCCTCCCCGAGCTCACCAGCACCAAGTACATCGTCACCGGCGACGGCCACACACGCCCCTGACCTCGGCTGACACGGCTGCCCCCGGATCCGGGCCCGGAGACCGGGGGCGGCTCCGGGGCTGCGGCGCGCCGTCTCGCGCCGTCTCACGAGCCGGGAGAATTTCCTTACCGTCTGCCCAAATTGAACCCCCAGGTCTAGGCTGGTCATGTGCCGGAGGATGTGGGGGGCGCGCCGTTCTCGGACGGCAAGGAGCCCGACGAGAACCACAACCACGGAGGCGCGGACGACGAGTTCGCCTCCGTGGTCTTCGACGAGGAGTTCGTGAGGTCGGCGCCCGTCCACGAGGCCACGGCCGTGGAGCGCCTGCTGGAGGCCGCCGAGGCACGCGCGGAGGCGGCCGAGGCGGAGGCCCGCCGCGCCCGCACCCGCCGCTCGCGCTCCGAGGACGACCTCTACGGGGACGGCTTCCACCCGGACGGCGGCGGCCGGTACGGCCGCGAGCTGGACGACGACCTCTACGACCCCGACCTCCTGGAGGACGGCTACGGCCGCCGCCTGCGCTACGGCTCCTCCGCCCGCTGGTACCGCCCGGTGGCCTGGGTACTCGCCGTGGTGATGGGGGTCGGCATGGTCGCCCTGGCCTTCACGGCCGTCTACCGCGGTGCGTCCTCCGGCCGCCAGGACCGGGTGCCGCCGCCCACCTCGACGGAGATCGGGAAGACGCCGGGCGGCGGCCAGAGCGGTACCCAGGGCACCTCCGAGGACGACGACCCGGATCACTCCTCCGGCGGCAGCCCGAGTGGCCGTACCCGCGCATCCGCGGAGCACGGCCAGAGCGCGCCCGAGCACAGCCGGCCCGCTGCCTCCGCCGCGTCCCACGGCCCCTAGGCCGTGTCCGGCGGATCTTCGTGGATCAGCCTGCGGCGTCTGGTGCTGGGGGCACTCCCCCACTGCCCTGAACGGGCGTGGGAGGTACCCCCACCCGCGCCTTTCAGGCTGTGGGGGAGTCGCGGGCCCACGAAGATCCGCCGGACACGGCCCAGGGCCTGTCGTCAAACTCCCGTCTGGCGCACGCAGGGCGCGCACGCCCGCCGGAGCCCCGCACGCCGCTGCCGGCGCCCGAGCCGCAGTACAGGCCGTCAGGCGGCGCCGCGGCGCGCGCAGTCGGCCGCCGGGCGGGGGTGGAAGCTGTTCGAAGTTGTCGTGCAGCAGTGCGTTTACCTGAGAGCCCCGCGACCTACCCTGAGAGTATGGGCGGGCCTGGAGGACACCCACCGGACGGCGCACCCGAAGGAGTGCCGGGTGGCGGTGAGGACGAGTACCGATCCGTCGTCTTCGACGAATCGTTCGTGGCGGCTGCCCGGCTCCAGGAGTTCTCCGCCCAGGAGCGGATGGCCGACCACGCCCCGGCGGTGCGCCGCCTCCCCTCCGTGAAGCGCGGGCTGCCCCGGCAGGCCCTGGCCCTCGTCCTGCTGATCGCCGTCGCCTTCGGCACCGCCGTCTACCTGGGAGTGCGCCGGCCGAACCAGCCCCCGCCCGTGCCGCGCGCCGAGCCCCTCCAGATGACCGTCGTCCCGCTCGCCCCACCCAAGCCGGTGCCGGGCGCCGACAACGCGACGTACCTCTTCGCGCACAGCCCCGCCGCGCAGTTCAGGGTCGGTGCGCAGGGCATCAACCTCCCCGTCTCGCGGAGCACCGCGCACTTCTCCGACAGCCAGGTGGTGACCGCGCTGTCCACCGCCAAGGACTACCTCGTCGAGTCCTCGCTCGACCCGGAGGTCCTCGCGGGCCGCACGGTGCGCCAGGTGCGTCTGCTGGTGGACGCGCAGCAGATCGACCAGTTCGACCGGAGCTTCGCCCACCCCGCCGCGGACGGGCGGCACGCACCCACGGGCTGGCTGGTCCGCTTCGACCCCGCCACCACCCGGTTGGCCGACCCCGAGATCCGCGTCCAGGGCACCCTGTACGTCACCGAGACCAGCCCGGAGACCCTGGAGGTCACCTCCGACCACACGTTCGTCTACGCCCTGCGTCCCGCCGCGCACGGCAGGGGCGGACCCGGCCAGGTCTCGCTGTTCACGATCCGCCGCCAGATGGTGTTCCGCTTCGACCGCGACGACCTCAGGCTGCATCAGGCGGCCGTGTCCGGTTCCTCCGTGCAGGCGGGGCCGCTGTCCTGCTCGGCCGGTTCCGCGGACCGCCTGCGGCCGCTGCTCGCCGGGCAGAAGGCGCAGCCGGGCGGCCCGCACGCCGGCACCGACCCGTATGCGACCGGCCGGGCCGCGGAGCTCTGCGGGACGCTGTCCCCGACCGCCGAGCCCAGCCCGGCCGCCTCCACCGGAACGGCGGGCACCGCGGTGGGCCGGGGCACGAGCGGGCAGGGCGGCACGGCAAGCGCCGGCTGAGCGCGGTGCCGGGCCTCGGGCTCCCGAGCGGAAAACGCGGCCCACGCGCGCGTGCCTCCGTGTAAGTGGCACTACGCACACGTGGCCCCCGCGCGCGTAGCCTCCGCGTGAGCGGCCCCCGTGCGCGTCGCTCCCGCGTGTGCGACGCCCCCGCCCCCTGCCGCCCGTCAGTCCGTCTCGGGCCGGGGCTTGTCCCACGGGCCCGGCTCGTCGTCCTGGGAGGGGTCGCGATCGGAGGCGCGGTCGCGGGGAGCCGTGCCGCCGCCGAAGGAGCCGAACGCGCTGCGCATCTTGCCGCCCAGGTCGCCCGCACCGCCCGCGAGGTCGGAGACGAGCTTCATCAGCGGGTCCTTCGAGTTGCGCACGTCGCTCGCGTACGAGGCCGCCGACTGCCGGAACGAGTCGGAGACGGAGGTGTTCCCGTCGTCGTCGCGCTGCGGGTAGTGGCCGTCGAGGATCCGCTGGTAGTCACGGGACTCGCCCCATGCCTTCAGCTCCGCGGCGCGCACCGTCGCGAACGGGTGCGTGCGCGGGAGGATGTTGAGGATCTTCAGCACGGAGTCCCGCAGGTCGCCCCCGGCCTCGTACTCCTCCGCCTGCTCCAGGAACGCGTCGACGTTCATCTCGTGCAGGTGGTTGCCGCCCGCCATCTTCATCAGGCCGCGCATCGAGGCCCGCAGGTCCTGGCCGACCAGCAGGCCCGCGCGGTCCGCGGACAGCTCGGACTTGCGGAACCACTCGCGCAGCCCCGTCACGATCGCCATCACGGCGACGTTGCCGAGGGGGATCCACGCGACGCGCATCGCGAGGTTGGTGAGGAAGAGCAGGACGGTGCGGTACACCGAGTGCCCGGACAGCGCGTGGCCCACCTCGTGGCCGATGGCCGCCCGCATCTCCTCCTCGTCGAGCAACTCCACGAGCCCCGTGGTGACCACGATGATCGGCTCGTCCAGGCCGATGCACATCGCGTTCGGCTGGGGGTCCTGGTTGACGTACATCGGCGGGATCTTCTTCAGGTCCAGGATGTAGCAGGCGTCCCGCAGCATGTCGTTGAGGTGCACGAACTGGGCGTCGGAGACCCGCACCGAGTCGGACAGGAACAGCAGCCGCAGGCTGCGCTCCGGCAGCAGGCTGCTGAGCGCCTTGAACACGGTGTCGAACCCGCTGAGCCTGCGCAGTGCCACCAGGGCGGAGCGGTCCGCGGGATGTTCGTACGCCCGGGAGGAGATCCCGGGGAACCGCGAGCGGGACCTGCCGGGTACCCGGTCGTGCGGCTCGTAGTCGGCGTCGGTCATGCCATCCCCCATGCGGTGTCGGTGCCCCCGAGGCGGGCACCAGCCTAAGCGGAGATACCGTGACAGGGCAGCGCACGAGTGTGGCTGTGCACATTCCATGACATTTGTGCGAGCCGCGACAGCTACCCAGGAGTCGCCCCCCATGCAGTACATCGCTCACACCGTCTGGTTCGCAGGTGCCGCGAGCGCGGCGGACAAGCAGGGACCGGGCGCCCTTCTGCGTACGGTTCTGGCGGTGCTGCTGGTCGGCGCCGTGCTGATGGCGTGGTTCCTGCTCCGCGGCTACCGCAGCGACCGCTCGCCCGAGAACGGCGCCGTGCGGCAGACCCCGAAGGCCGGCGGCGGGGACGCCTCCGGAACCGGGGGCGAGGACGTCTCCGGGGCCCGGAGCGCACAGCAGGACGCCGGGGCCTCGGCGGCCGCTGGCCGTGCTCGGGGGGAGAACGGGGACGTCGGCCGGAAGCCGTAGACCCGAGTCGGCGTGAGCTCCGCCGGGCCGCCCGCATACGATGGCCCGGAAGTCTTCAGTCCTCAGCCCGAACCCACCTTCCGGATAGGTCCTGCCGACGATGAGCCTCCACAGCACCGCCACCCAGATGATCACGCTCGCCGCCGAGGGCGAGGGCGGCGGCAACCACCCGAGCCTCAGCCCGTACCTCACCGGAGGCGGCGCACTCTTCGTGCTGCTTCTGCTGCTGTGGATCACCACCCGCTTCAACCGGGACCGCTGACCCCGAGCGGTTCCCTTCCCGCCGCCGGTGGGGCCCACCCGGGCCCCGTGCCGGGCAGGTAGGGTCAGCACGCATGGGAGAGCAGGACATGCCTACCGGTCAGCACAGGCCGGCCGCCCGCCGGGACGTGCCGGCGGGCCCGGTGAGCACGGGCAAGCGCCGCCTGGGTGTGATGGGCGGAACGTTCGACCCGATCCACCACGGCCACCTGGTCGCAGCGAGTGAGGTCGCCTCGCAGTTCCAGCTCGACGAGGTCGTGTTCGTCCCGACGGGCCAGCCCTGGCAGAAGGACGCGAAGGAGGTCTCCGCGGCCGAGGACCGGTACCTGATGACGGTCATCGCCACCGTGGAGAACCCGCAGTTCTCGGTCAGCCGGATCGACGTCGACCGCGCCGGCCGCACCTACACCACCGACACCCTGCGCGAGCTGCGCGACCTCAACCCCGACACGGATCTCTTCTTCATCACCGGCGCCGACGCCCTGAACCAGATCCTCACCTGGCGCGACACCGACGAACTGTTCTCCCTCGCGCACTTCATCGGCGTCACGCGCCCCGGGCACCCGCTCGCCGACCCGGGCCTGCCCGAAGGCGGTGTCACGCTCGTGGAGGTCCCCGCGCTGGCGATCTCCTCCACAGACTGCCGTGCGAGGGTCGCGGCAGGCGAACCCGTCTGGTACCTCGTGCCGGACGGCGTGGTGCGTTACATCGCCAAGCGCAACCTGTACCGCGGCACCTGAGCCGGGAGGGCCACCTGTGAACGAGCGACACGACGGATACCCGGGGGACCAGTACGAGCTCGTCGGCTACGACGCCTACGGTCAACCCGTGTACCGGGAGGTGCCGCCCGAGCGCGCCACCCAGGACGGCCGGCAGCCCTACGGCCGGCCGTACGGGTACGACGACCCCTACGGGACCGGCCAGCAGCCGCCCGTGCCGCCCTACGACCCGCAGGGGACCGGCCAGCAGCCCCGCGTGCCGCATGACCCCTATGGCACCGGTCACCAGCGCCCCGTTCCCCCGCACGATCCGTACGGCACCGGCCGGCAGCCCGGCGCCGCGCCGCAGGACCCGTACGGCACGGGCCAGCAGCCCCCCGTTCCCCCGCACGACGCGTACGGGACCGCGCAGCAGCCCGTCGTGCCGCCTCAGGACGCGTACGGCACGGGCCGCCGGCCGACCGTCTCCCCGCATGACCCGTACGGGACCGGCCGGCAGCCCCCCGTCGCGCCCTACGACCCGGGGGCCACCGGCCGGCAGCCGATAGTCCCGCCGGCTCCGCCGAGGTCGCAGGACCCGTACGGAACCGGCGTACACCCCGCAAGAGCCCCCTACGGCGGGCAGCCCCACGACAGGGACTCCTACGACCCCTACGGGCCCGCCACGGACACCGGATCGCAGCAGCCGCCCGTGCAGCCGCCGCGGGAGCGCGGCCCCGATGCCGGGGGACACGGCGGCCCGGGGCCCGACGGCGAGTACCGCACCGAGCAGTTCTCGTTCGTCGAGGAGCCCACCGAGGACTCCGAGGACGTCATCGACTGGCTCAAGTTCACCGAGAGCCGCACCGAACGGCGCGAGGAGGCCAGGCGGCGGGCGCGCAGCCGCGTCATCGCCCTGGTGGTCGTCCTGGCGCTGGTCCTCGCCGGCGGCGTCGGCTACCTCTGGTACGCGGGCAAGCTGCCCAGCCTCTCGGGCAGCGACGCCAAGGGCGCCGCGCAGGAGGCAGGGCCGCAGAACCGCGACGTCATCGTCGTCCACCTGCACAACACCAAGGGCGGCGGCACCTCCACGGCGCTGCTCGTCAACAACACCACCACCCAGCACGGCACCACCATCCTGCTGCCCAACTCGCTGGGCCTGACCGACGACGACGGCACCTCGACCACTCTCGCCAAGTCCGTCGACGACGACGGTTCGAGCGGCACCCGCGACTCGATCGACACCCTCCTGGGCACCCGGATCGAGGGCACCTGGCGGCTCGACACCCCCTACCTCAACAACCTCGTCGAACTCGTCGGCAACATCGACATCACCACCGACGCCAACGTGCCCGACCCCAACCCCAAGAAGGGGCAGAAGGGGACAACCGCACCACTGGTGAAGAAGGGCGAGGACCAGACCCTCAGCGGCCCCATGGCCGTGGCCTACGCCACCTACCGCGCGCCGGGCGAGCCGGAGACCGCACAGCTCGACCGCTTCGGTCAGGTCATGCAGGGGGTGCTGCGCAAGATGTCGTCCGACCCGCAGTCCTCCACGGTCACCGTGCAGACCCTCGCCCAGATCATGGACCCCTCGCTCACCGACAAGGACCTCGGCGCGTTCCTCGCCAAGCTCGCCGACCACGCCAAGGGCGGCGACTACAAGACCATGGTGCTCCCGGTCCAGCAGGACGGCACGGTCAGCGAGCAGGCCACCGACAGCGTCGTCAAGGACGTCCTGGGCGGCACCGTCAAGGCCCCCGCCAAGGACGCCGCGGTCCGGGTGGGCGTCAAGAACGCGTCCGGCGCCAAGGCGGCCACCGAGTCCTCGCGCGTCGCCCTCGTCAACGGCGGCTACACCTTCATCGACGCCGGGGCGAACGCCCCCGTGCAGACGTCGTCGCAGGTCACCTACGCGGACGCGGCGAAGAAGCAGGACGCGTCCGAGGTCGCCAAGACTCTCGGCCTGCCCGCGAGCGCGGTCAGGAAGGGCGACGTCGCCGCCAACGCCGACGTCTCCGTGACCCTCGGCGAGGACTACCACTCCGAGCAGGGGAGCACGTCGCCCTAGGGCGCGCGCCGGGCGTCACCCCCGCCGCTCGGGGGTGACGCCATGACAGCCGCCGGTAATCGTTTGAGGCGCTGTCGGACGTCCGTGAGACCCTTGGGGTACTGACCGTCGGCCACAGGGCCCGTTTCCACGCGCCCGTGTGCCGCCATGTCCCGACCGAAAGCTGAAGTGTGACAGCCACTGACCGTTCCTTCGAGCTCATCAACGCGGCCGCCCAGGCCGCAGCCGACAAGCTCGCGCACGACATCATCGCGTACGACGTCAGCGACGTGCTGGCGATCACCGACGCCTTCCTGCTGGCCTCCGCGCCCAACGACCGCCAGGTCAAGTCGATCGTCGACGAGGTCGAGGAGCGGCTGAACAAGGAACTGGGCGCGAAGCCGGTACGCCGTGAGGGGGACCGCGAGGCCCGCTGGGTGCTGCTCGACTACGTCGACATCGTCGTGCACGTCCAGCACAACGAGGAGCGCGTCTTCTACGCCCTGGAGCGGCTCTGGAAGGACTGCCCGGAGATCGAGCTGCCCGCCGACGCCAAGGCCACCCGGGGCAAGACCGAGGAGTACGCACAGCGCGAGCGGGCGGCGGAGGAGGCCAAGGAGCTCCGCGAGCTGGGCGGGGAAGTGCGATGAGCACCCCTCGCGGCCGCCGCATCATCCTGTGGCGGCACGGACAGACGGCCTGGAACCTGGAGCGCCGCTTCCAGGGCACCACCGACATCGAGCTCACCGAGGCGGGACGCGGCCAGGCCCGGCGGGCCGCCCGGCTGCTCGCCTCGCTGCGCCCGCACGCGATCCTCTCCTCCGACCTCAGCAGGGCCGTCGACACGGCCGCCGAGCTGGTCCGGGTGACCGGCCTCGACGTCACCTACGACGACGCCCTTCGGGAGACGTACGCGGGCGTCTGGCAGGGCCTCACGCACGAGGAGATCATCGCCTCGTACGGCGACCAGTACGCGGCGTGGAAGCGCGGCGAGCCGGTGCGCAGGGGCGGCGGCGAGCTGGAGACCGAGGTCGCCGACCGCGCCGCGCCCGTCGTGCTGCGCCACGCGGAGAAACTGCCCGCGGACGGCACCCTGGTGGTGGTCAGCCACGGCGGCACCATCCGCACCACCATCGGCCGCCTCCTCGGCCTCGAACCACGGCACTGGGAGAGCCTCGGCGGGCTCTCCAACTGCTGCTGGTCCGTCGTCGGCGAGGGCCTGCGCGGCTGGCGGCTGCTGGAGCACAACGCCGGCACCCTGCCCGAGCCGGTGCTCGGCGACGACGACTGACCCGCCGGCGCCCGGCGACAGCCCGGATTTCACATTCCGGCAGCTCGCAGGCTAAAGTTCTGCTTGTTCGCCGCACGGAGCGGGACGAACACGAGGGGCTATAGCTCAGTTGGTAGAGCGCCTGCATGGCATGCAGGAGGTCAGGAGTTCAATTCTCCTTAGCTCCACTCGTGCGAGGGTGAGGTGTGTCCGCGGAAAGCGCGGACCATGTCGCCCTCGTCTTTTTTTGCTCGGCTTCGCCTCGCCTGGCGGGGGCTTCGCCACCCGCACCCCCCTTGCCGCGGCGCCGTTCCCGGGGTTCTTCGCGGGGCGCCGTTCCCGGGCTTCGCGGGGCGCCCTTCCCGGGGTTCATTTGCGGGGCAGCCTTTGCGGGTCACCCTTTCTGGGGCACCGTTTTCGTCGGTGGCTGCTGGTGTCGCGCGTGATGCCCGTGGCATCGTGGGCGGCCTGGGCCGGGGGCCGTTGCCGGCGGCTCGCGCATCCGGTGTTCCGCGGGCGTGCCAACTCCCTGCTGGCTGAGGGAAGTTCGGGCACGAACGCTCCCCGTCGGCTTGGACGCGTCCCTGGTTGCCGCGGACGGCCACCCGGTCGAGGGCGAGATTTCCGCGCGGTCGACCCGCCGGCGAAACCTTCTCGAACAGCGCGCATGCCCTGGCCGGGGCGGCCACGACCTCGGTAACGTGTCCGGACTGGTACGCCTGCGTCGATGACCGTCCCGCATCCCCCGTGGCAGAATCAAACCCGCCGGAAGGGGATGCCCGACGGGAGGGAGAAGCGATGCCAGCGAGCATCCTCGGGGAGGCCGACCGCCTCCCCGAAGCGGTGATGAACCCGGATCGGACCACTCCCTCAACGCAGTTCCCCGCCCGCTCCCCCCGCAACGTCCCGCCCGGTGCGCCACCCGTCGACCCTCTACTCGAGACCCGCCTCCTCTGTCCGTCCTGCGGGTCCTCCCACGTCGCCCAGATGCTCGGCGACAACGGTGGAATCTCCTACGTGTGCACGGCCTGCGGCCATAGCTGGAGCTGATCGATGGGTGCACACAGGCGCAAGTGCGATTGGTGCGGCAGCGGCACGCCGATCGTCCGGGACATGGAGCCCGTCAACCCGGACTACCAGTACTGGTGCGAGGAATGCGCGCGGGCGCTGATCATAAAAGGCGACCCCATCGAGACCTACCGGGAACTCGAGGGCGAGCCGATCTACGGCCGGCTGCTGGACGAGCACTGCACGCTCAAGCGCTTCTACTCGTTCGCCACGGCGTGACGGTGCGCTGAGGGGCGGCGGTTCACCGCGGCGTACGGCAGGCGCGGTGGTGACCCAACGCGGCCGTCGGGTGACGTACGGGAGCGGCTGCCGCGGCCCTGGGGGCCCGAAACGATTTGGTGATCCACCGGGAGGACCGTGTAATGTTGGCGCAGCCGCCGGGCAACCGGAGAGGCCACTCGGGGCTATAGCTCAGTTGGTAGAGCGCCTGCATGGCATGCAGGAGGTCAGGAGTTCAATTCTCCTTAGCTCCACTCGTGCGAGGGTGAGGTGTGTCCGCGGAAAGCGCGGACCATGTCGCCCTCGTCTTTTTTTGCTCGGCTTCGCCTCGCCTGGCGGGGGCTTCGCCACCCGCACCTCCGTTCCCCCTTCCGGGGTACCTGTTCCGTTCGCGGCACCGGGGTGCGGGAGCGGGTGCTGTTGCTGCCTGTGGGGCGGGTGGTGCATGTGGTGCTGCTGCTCGTGGTGCAGGTGGTGACGTCATTGGGGCCGACGGTGCCCATGGTGCCCATGGTGCCCATGGTGTCGATGGTGTCGATGGTCCGGTTGGCCGTCGGTACGGGTGCGGGTCCCGGGCAGCTCGCCGGTTCCGGCGGAACCTCCGGTGGGTGTTTTGCGTTTACGGTGGAGGAGCGGAAGCCGCGCGAGCGCCCGGACGGTTGCCCCGAGGGGCCCGCCCTCGGGCCGACAGCACCGTAAGGAGGGGTCATGGAGACCGTGATCGCCGTCGTGGCGGTGCTGTTCCTGCTGTTCGTGGCGCTCGGCACGTACGCCACCGTCAGGGTGGTGGGCGCCGCCAAGCGCACCGTCGACCGGCACGTCAGCCAGGCCCGGCGCACCGTCGAGGACTCCGCCCTGCGCGCCAAGTCGTACGCGCAGCCCGGCCCGGCCGGCGAGCTGGCCCAGCTCCGGCTCCACCTGCGCACCACGATGCGCGCGACCCAGGACGCCCTGGAAGCCAAGATGGCGGACGACGAGTCGCTGAAGGAGTCCCTGAGCCTCTTCAGCCGCCTCAGCGCCCACGGGCACGAGCTGGACGACGAGCTGAAGCGCCTCGAACGCGAACCCGACCGCGCCACCATGGCCGCCCGCCTCCCCGAACTGCGCCAACGCACCGAGCGGATCACGGAATCCGCGGACGCCCTGCGCTGGGCCGCCCGCGACCGCGCCCACCGCTTCGCGGACGACGACCTGGACACCCTGAGCGCGCAGATCGACGTGGAGGCGGGGGCGCTGCGACACTGGGCGCACGACAGCGACTCCCCGCACCCGAGCGGGCACACCCGCCCCGATCCGGGTCCCGCGACGCACCAGCCTCGAACCGACCGGCCCGCGTCCGCCTGGCCGGAGCCCCCGGCTCCGGACACCCCGGGAGCCGACCAGACCTGGCCCGATCCCTCGGGCCCGACCCGGGAGGCCGGCACGCAGCGGGCCACCCGCCCGGAGATCACCCCTCCGGTTCGGCGGCCCGCCTATCCGTGGCAGAAGAATCACCGTCCCGAGAACACCACATGACCTGCACACGGCCGGACGGGACGGGGCTGCCGACCGACACCCGCTGCGGGTAATCTCCAGCTCATG
The DNA here is from genome assembly GCF_018327685.1 of Streptomyces sp. TS71-3. NCBI lineage: Bacteria > Bacillati > Actinomycetota > Actinomycetes > Kitasatosporales > Streptomycetaceae > Streptomyces > Streptomyces sp. TS71-3. Next base: position 3,880,266 of record NZ_BNEL01000001.1, read on the forward strand.
TCCCGCCATGTCGCCATCGTCACCGATTCCACGGCCTACCTGCCGCAACGGATGGCGGAGCGGCACGGCATCACCTCCGTCCCGCTGACCGTCGTCCTCGGTGACCAGGCGCTGGACGAGGGCACCGAGATCTCGGCCCGCTCCCTCGCCCAGGCCCTCCAGAAGCGTCGGCCGGTGACCACGTCAAGGCCGAGCCCGGCCGTCTTCGCCGAGACCTACCGCAACGTGGCGGAAGCGGGTGCGCACGGCATCGTCTCCCTCCACCTCTCCGCCGAGATCTCCGGGACCTACGACGCCGCGGTCCTCGCGGCCCGCGAGGCGCCCGTCCCGGTACGGGTCGTGGACACCGGCCTGGTCGCCATGGCCCTCGGCTTCTGCGCCCTGGCCGCCGCCGAGACGGCGGAGGCCGACGGCACCATCGACGAGGCCGTCAACGCCGCGGAGAAACGAGCCGCGGGAACGGCCACGTACTTCTATGTCGACACGCTCGACTACCTCCGCCGGGGCGGCCGGATCGGCGCCGCACAGGCGCTGCTGGGCTCCGCACTCGCCGTGAAACCGCTGCTCCAGCTCGACGCGGGCCGCATCGAGCTGCTGGAGAAGGTACGGACGGCTTCCCGGGCCGTCGCCCGCCTGGAGGAGGTCGTCGCCGAGCGGGCAGGCGCCGCCGAGGTCGACATCGCCGTGCACCACCTCGCCGCACCCGAGCGTGCGGCACTCCTCGCCGACCGGCTGCGGGACCGGGTGCCCGGCCTCGTCGACCTGCACGTCAGCGAGGTCGGCGCGGTCATCGGGGCGCACACGGGGCCGGGACTGCTCGGGGCCGTGGTGTCACCGCGCTGAGCGGGGTGCGGTGCCGGAAGGTTCGTGGGGTTCGCGTGCTCCCAGTGTTCTCCCCGTGATCTCGGTGATCTTCGCGGTCTCCCTGATCTCCCTTATATCCCTTATATCCGTGGTCTCCGTGGTCGTCGTGGAGTCGTGGAGTCGTGGTCATTCCTGCGTTCGGGTGAGGGAGTTTTCCACAACTGTTCAGTAATCCACGGGAATTGACCAAGATCCACTGTGTTCCGCGGGTTCCTTTAGCGTCACGGGCATGGCACCTCGATCACTCTCCGTACGCAGTACATCCGCAGCGAGCAGTGGGCCCGGCCGCGGCCCCGGCTCCGACGGCCGCATCCGCCCGTCCCGGCTCCGCATGCGCAGCGCCCGTGCACGCAGGCACCAGGCCGTGCGGGAGGCCATGCGGTTACGCACGACGGCGCTGTTCGGCGACCCACCGAGGGCCCGCGGACCGGCGGTGCGCACCTATCGGGACGGGGCGGTGGTCGAGGACGGGGGCGTGGCCACTCCGCCGGGTCGGGAGGGGGTGCGTCTCGACGAGGGGTTTGCTCCGGGTGCGGGGGCGCTTCCTGGTGAGGAGACGCCCGATGCAGGGGGACTTCCCGGTGAGGGGCCGCCTCCCGATCCGGAGGCAGCTCCCCATGAGGAGGAAGCTCCCGGTGAGGCGACATCTTTCGCGCATCCGGAGGGAGGGGTTTCCGGGTCGGTATCGCATGGCACTGAAGACGCCGGATGGGGAGATGCCGTCGATCCGGTGCAGGCGGTGCGCGGGGGCGAGTCGGGGCGGGAGGCGCCACATGGCGACCACGGGTGGCAGGCGGGGCGGGAGGCGCGTCGTGGGGATCCCATGCGGCAGCCGGGGCGTCTGGGCGAACAGGAAGGGCCCTGGCCGGTGGTGGGCCCTCCGGCGGACGGCGGCCGTGCCGCACACCCCGCGCACGTCGAGCCCGGCGGGCTCGACAAGGTCGGGCTCGACAAGGCGGGTTCCTGGAGGACGCGGGCATCCGCCGCCGTACGCGACCGCCTGCCCCTGTGGATGCAGTCGTTGCAGGCCCGCTGCGGCCTGGAGAGCCGCAGCGTCATCGCCCTTGCGGTGGTGCTGGTCGCCGCGGCGGCCTTCGCCGCGCAGCACTTCTGGGTCGGCCGCAGCCAGCCGGTCAAGGCTCCGGACGTGGTGCGCGCCGCTCCCGAGGGCGTCCCCCGGGAAACCGCCGAGGAAGCACCTGCCGCGCACAGCACGGCAAACCCGGCCGGCACCGGCGGGACCGTGATCGTCGTCGATGTCGGCGGCAAGGTGCTGCACCCGGGCTTGCAGCGGCTGCCCGTGGGCTCCCGGGTCGCCGATGCGCTGGAGGCAGCGGGCGGAGTCCGCCCGGGCGTCTCCACCGACGGCCTCAACCGCGCCCGGCTCCTGGTCGACGGCGAACAGGTGCTCGTCGGCAAGCAGCCGGAGGCGGCCGGCGCGCCGGCGGGGGCGGTCGTGGGAGCTGGCGCGACGGGCGCTCAGGCGTCCGGCGGCGGCGCGGGAGGCGCGGCGGTGCCCGTGGCCCCGGTCAGCCTGAACTCCGCCACCGTGGACCAGCTCGACACGCTCCCGGGCGTCGGCCCCGTCCTCGCCCAGCACATCATCGACTACCGGACGCAGCACGGCTCCTTCCACTCGGTGGACGAACTCCGCGAAGTCAACGGCATCGGCGACCGCCGCTTCGCCGACCTCCAGAAACTCGTACGGCTATGAGCGCCCGGAGGACGAACGGCGACACCGATTCCGGCGCGGTCGGCAAGGGCCGTCCCGGCCCCGATATCGGATCTGCTGGGGCACGACGAGCCACCGGCCCTCGCAGTGGGGCGGTGCGACAAACAGCCGGACGAGTTGGTGGCCCTCGCAGCAGGACGGTGCGACAGCTGGCCGAACGAGCCCTCGGCCCTCGCCCCCGCGTGGCGACCGACGCGCGAACCGGGGAGCTGCCGCGTGCTGGCAGGGAGCCGCCGCGTGCCGCTGGGGAGCCCCCGCGTGCCGTCGTCCCGCAGGCAGCCCGCGCTCCGGTGGCAGCCCGGCCCGGTCGGGAGCCGTATCCGGCCCCGGGTGCCTCCACGGCTCGGTCCACGGGCCCGCCCCCGGAGGATCGCCCGGCGGTCCACCGGAACGCCCCGGGCCGGCTCGGGGCCTCCCACCCCCGTCAGGAGGGCCCGCCGGACCTGCGCCTGGTTCCGCCGGCCCTCGCGACCTGGGGCACGGCAGCCGTGGCGCTGCACGCAGGGCCGCGCTGGACCGTCCCGCTCGTGGTGGTGTCCCTGCTGCTCGCCGCCGCCCTCGCCCTGCTGGCGAGGAGAGCCGAACGCGGCGCCCGGCAGAGCAGGGAGCGGCGTCGGACGTGGCTTCGCGTGTCCGCGACGGCGACCCTGCTCTGCGTCGCCGCCTCCGCGTCCTCCGCGGCCCTGCACGGTGCCGACCTGAGACGCGGCCCCATCCCGGCGCTGGCCCGCGGGTACGCCCGTGTCACCGTCGACGTGGAGGTCACCTCGGATCCGCACCGGACACGGCCCCGGGTCACCGGCGACCACATGGCACGGACGGTGATCGTCTTCGACGCTCGGGCCGTACGCGTCACCACGGCCGACGGCACGGCCCGCGCCACCAGGACCCCGGTCCTGGTGATCGCCGACGCGCCGGCCCCGAGGACGGCGGGTGAGCGGGCCGCCGGAGACCCCCATGCACCGCCACAGTCCCCGTCCCAGCCCTCGCCCCCGTCCCCATCCGGGGCCCGTGGCGCAGTCGCCCATCAGCCGGCCGGAGCGGGTCCGCCGGGCACGGGGGAGACGGTCTCACCAGCCGAGGCGGCCCCATCGGACGGCACAGTGCCACCGGTCGAGACCTCACCAGCCGAGGCGGCCCCACTGGACGGCACCGCCCCATCCGACGACACGGCCCCCCAGGCCGTCACGGCCCGAGCCTCACCGTGGGAGCGGCTGCTCCCCACCACCCGGGTGCGCGTGCGGGCACGGCTTGCCCCGCCGCTCTCCGGGGACGACCGGATCGCCGCCGTGGTCAGGGTCGGCGGTGGCGGGCCGCCGGAGGTGGTCCGGAAGCCGTCGGCTCCGCAGCGGCTCGCCGGCAGGCTCCGTGCCGGGCTGCGTACGGCGACGCAGGACCTCGCACCGGATGCGCGGGCGCTGCTGCCGGGGCTGGTGGTCGGGGACACCTCACGGGTGCCGCCCGAGCTCCATGAGGCGTTCGACGCCACCGACCTCACGCACGTCCTGGCGGTGAGCGGGGCCAACTTCACCATCCTGCTGGCCCTGCTGATCGGGCCGCCGGGCCTGGCGCAACGGGCGGAGCGGCGCGGGCTGGCACCGCGCCTGGGCATCGGCCTGCGCGCCACGGCGCTGCTCGGCGGGGTACTGGCGATCGGGTTCGTGGTGGTGTGCCGGCCGGAACCCAGCGTGCTGCGCGCGGCGGCCTGCGGCGGGATCGCGCTGCTCGCCATCGCGACGGGCCGGCGTAGATCACTGGTCCCCGCGTTGGCGGCGGTGGTGCTGATGCTGGTCCTGTACGACCCGTGGCTGGCGCGCAGCTACGGCTTCCTGCTCTCCGTGCTGGCGACCGGGGCCTTGCTCACGCTGGCGCCCGGGTGGGCGGAGGCGCTGCGGGGCCGGGGCGTTCCGCCGCGGGTCGCTGAGGCGCTGGCGGCAGCTGCTGCCGCTCAGGTGGTGTGCGCCCCCGTGCTGGTGGTGCTGGCGTCGCGGGTGAGCCTGGTCGCGGTGCCCTGCAATCTGCTGGCCGAGTTCGCGGTGGCTCCCGCCACGGTGCTGGGGTTCGGTGCGCTGGTGGCGGCGCCGGTGGCCATGCCGGTGGCCAGGGTGTTCGCCTGGTGCGCGGGGTGGCCGGCAGGGTGGCTGGCGGACGTCGCCCGCACCGGCGCCGATCTGCCGGGGGCCGGCGTCGACTGGCCGGGCGGCTGGCTGGGCGCCCTGCTGCTCCTCGCCGTGGGTGTGGCGGTGGTCGCGGCGGGACGGAAGCTGATCAGACACCCATGGGTGAGTCTGATCTGCCTCTGCGCGCTGCTCCTCTTCGTTCTCCAGCCGAGGCCGTTGCCGCGGGTGCTGTCGGGTTGGCCGCCGCCCGGCTGGCGGTTCGTGATGTGCGACGTGGGCCAGGGGGATGCCACGGTGCTCGCGGCGGGCGATGGCACGGCCGTGGTGGTCGACGCGGGGCCCGACCCGGTGCTCGTCGACCACTGCCTGCGCAGGCTCGGGGTGACCCGCGTCCGGATGGTGCTGCTCACCCACTTCCACGCCGACCACGTTGCCGGCCTCCCCGGTGTGCTGCACGGCAGGGACGTCGGGGCGATCGAGACCACGGGGTTCCGGGAGCCGCTGGGCGAGGCGGAGTCCGTGCGCAGGGCGGCGGAGGCCCGGCACATCCCCGTCACGCAGGCGGTGGCGGGGGAGCGGCGGAGGACGGGGTCGCTGGAATGGCAGGTGCTCTGGCCTCCTCCGCGGCCGGCACCTGGCCCCGACAGCCCCAATGACGCGAGTGTGGCACTGATGGTCCGCACCGGCGGCCTACGGCTCCTGCTGTTGGGCGACCTTGAACCGCTGGCACAGCAAGCACTGTTGGCCAGTCCCTCAGGAGCGGGCCTCGGGCACGTGGACGTCCTGAAGGTCGCCCACCATGGCTCGGCCTACCAGGACCCGCTGCTCATACGGACGGTGTCGCCCAGGCTCGCACTGATTTCTTGCGGGACGAACAACCCGTACGGGCACCCATCCCCTCGTACGGTCGCGGCTCTCCAGGCGGGCGGGGCGAAAGTGTTGCGAACGGATCGGGACGGGTCGCTGGCGGTCGTCGGCACTGCCGGGAGCGGGTTGAAGGTAGCCGAATCGCCCGAATCGCCATGGTGACAATGGCCACATGACGGGCCGTCGGAGAGGAGTAGGGGAAGGCGGTACAGGGATCTCCGCGACAAAGCGTGTGAACGATTTCGCCCAAACGGGAAAGTAACCAGCGCAAGTGCCGGATTCTCGCGAGGCCGGTTCCCTTTGTGTCGAACGCTGCGACGATAGGTGAAGGTATCTTCGCAAAGTTGATCGCCTCCGCAGGCGTTCAGGGCTTTACGTTCACACGTCCTGGCAAGTTCTCACATCGCACTGGGGTGTTCGCCATGTTCGGCCACAGGAGGGGCGACCAAGCCGCACGAGGGCTGGGGGAGGGGCTCCTCTCGGCCATGCCGGTACCACCGGACGCGGGGGCACTGAGCTGCCGGGTGTTCGATCCCGTCAACGAGCCGGTGCGGCACGCCGAGTTGGCGGTCAGCGACGCCCTCGGACGCACGGTCGTCGCAGGAAGCGTGGACCCGTACGGCAGCTTCATGGCGACCGTGCCCGCCGGGGAGTACAGCCTGGCCGTCTCGGCGGAGGGCTATGCGCCCTACCGGGCCACCGCGACGGTCATGGAGAACTCCCTCGCCTCGCTCGGCGACCTCACTCTCCGGATCTCGCAGCCGCCACCGCTGCCCGCGCCGGGGAAGTGGGAGATCGAGCCGATGCACACCTCGATCGGTTTCACCGCCCGGCATATCGGCCTCGCGCGCATTGACGGCCGGTTCAACACGTTTGCAGGTGCGATACGGATCGCGGATCCGGTCGAACAGTCCGCGATGCACGTGGTCATCGACGCGGCCTCGATCGACACCAACCTGGTGGTGCGCGACAACCACCTGCGGTCCGCGGATTTCCTCGATGTGGCGCGGTTCCCGACGCTGGAGTTCTACAGCGAGCGCCTCGTGTACAAGGGCGGCAGCCGCTGGGCGATACCCGGGGCGCTGACCCTGCACGGCGTCACGCGGACGGTCACGCTCGAAGCCGACTACCAGGGCCTGGGCAACGGCATGGAGGGCGAGACCAGGGCGGCCTGCCATGCCACGGCCGAGCTCCACCGGGACGACTTCACGGTCAGCTGGCAGGCGAGGCTGGCCCAGGGCATCGCGGTCGTCGGGCCGAGCGTCACGGTGGACCTCGACGTGCAGTTCGTCCCCAGGCGGTGAGCCGGCTCGGGGAGGCGTGGTGGCGCGGAGCCGCAGGGCCCGGCGTGCGAGGAGCGCCCCCGCCGCCGGGATACACGATGTGAACCCCCACCGCATCCGCGCGTCGGCGGCGGTCCGCCGGACCGGGCCCCGGTCGTCGCCTCAGGCGGGATGCCGGAGAATGCGGAGGTGAGAAGGGGCGTGGGAGCGATGCGAGTGGTGCGGGGCCGGTGGACGAGCTGAGTGACGGCGTGGTCGATGTCAGGCACGTTCTGGTGCTGCCCGACCGCGATGCCGCGGAGGAGGCGGCCGAGGCGCTGGGCGAGCGTTTCGGCCTCGCGGAGGAGCCCCAGATGGTGCGGGACTCCCTCGCCGGGGAGGACGACGCCGAGGACGCCCAGTGGCTGCTGCTCGTCGAGGACGCCGGGGGCCGGCTCGATGCCCGGGAACTGGACGAGTTCGTCGAGGAGTGGGACGGCTGGCGCGAGGACCCCTGAGCCGCGGCGACCCGAGTCCGCCCCCACGGGCCGGCGCCCCGACGGTGGCCTCTGACTCTCATCTGCCGGTGACCCGGTGACCCGGTGACCCGGTGACCCGGTGACCCGGTGACCCGGTGACCCGGTGACCGCAGACGCCCCGGGGCCGGACCTGGCCGAGCCGGGCTGTCAGTGGTGCGTGGGATGCTTGGCGCGATGGCCAGGAACAGCGAACGCACCGCGAGCCCGCGCAGGGCCGACACGTCCGACCCGTTGGCTCCCGTCACCGTTGCCGTGGGGCAGGAGGAGCTGCTGCTGGAGCGGGCCATGCAGCAGGTGGTGGCGGCGGCACGGGCAGCCGACCCGGACACGGACGTCAGGGACCTCACCCCGGACCAGCTGGCGCCGGGCACGCTGGCCGAGCTGACGAGTCCCTCGCTGTTCGCCGAGCGCAAGGTCGTGGTCGTCCGCCAGGCGCAGGACCTCTCCGCGGACACGATCAAGGATGTCAGGGCCTATCTGACGGCGCCCGCGCCGGAGATCACCCTGGTGCTCATGCACGCGGGGGGAGCCAAGGGCAAGGGCCTGCTCGACGCGGCGCGCAAGGCGGGCGCGCGTGAGGTCGCCTGCCCCAAGGTGACCAAGCCGGCCGACCGGCTGTCGTTCGTGCGGGCGGAGTTCCGGGCGCTGGGCCGGTCCGCGACCCCCGAGGCGTGCCAGGCCCTGGTCGACGCGCTCGGCAGCGACCTGCGGGAGCTGGCCTCGGCCACGGCCCAGCTGGTCGCGGACGTGGACGGCACCATCGACGAGGCCGTCGTCGGGCGCTACTACACGGGCCGTGCCGAGGCCTCCAGCTTCACCGTCGCCGATCGCGCGGTGGAGGGCCGGGCGGCGGAGGCCCTGGAGGCGCTGCGCTGGTCGCTGTCGACCGGGGTCGCGCCGGTACTGATCACCAGTGCGCTGGCGCAGGGCGTGCGGGCGATCGGCAAACTGTCCGCCGCGCGAGGCGGCCGCCCGGCGGACCTCGCCAGGGAGCTGGGCATGCCGCCCTGGAAGATCGACCGCGTCCGCCAGCAGATGCGGGGGTGGACGCCTGACGGGATCGCCGTGGCGCTCCGGGCGGTCGCCGAGGCGGACGCGGGCGTCAAGGGCGGCGGAGACGACCCGGAGTACGCCTTGGAGAAGGCGGTCGTCACCATCGCCCGCGCGGCCCGCTCCCGGCGTTAGAACCCCCGAACCCCCGAAGCCCCAGAAAACCGCAGAAAACCCCGGAAAAGCCGAGAACCCCCTCCCCGGCCCTGGGGAAAGGGCCGGAAAGGGGGGTTCCGGAACTGCTGGAACGGGCTCCGCCGCAGCGTCGTGGCGAACGCGGACTGGTACGGAGCCGGGGTGCCGGTGGGCAGCGGATGAGAGAGGGCCCGCTCGGGGTCCCGCCGGCGGTCAAGCGTTCAGATGGCCGTTCGTATGATCATGTCGGCCATCGGGGGCCCTGCTGGCCGGGTGATCGCCTGGGCGATCGTGCGGTCGGGGACTGGTTACCCCGGACCGCCCGGCTGGGGCAGGGCGGCTCAGCCCTTGAGGGACGCGACCTTCGACGCCATGGCCGACTTCTTGTTGGCGGCCTGGTTCTTGTGGATCACGCCCTTCGAGACGGCCTTGTCCAGCTTGCGCGAGGCCTCGCGCGAGGCGGCCGTGGCCTTCTCGAAGTCACCCTCGGCAATCGCCTCACGGGTGCGGCGGATCGCGGTCTTGAGAGAGGACTTCACGGCCTTGTTGCGCTGCCGGGCCTTCTCATTGGTCTTGATCCGCTTGATCTGGGACTTGATGTTCGCCACGAAAGAGCCTTTTCAGGTACAGGTTCAGCTACAGAAGGATGGTCTTTCACACGTGTCTCGGCCGGGCGCCCGCCGTGCCGCGTGCACCGCGCCGCTTTCAGCGGCTGGTCCGACACGGTCGGGAAGCGTCCGAAGACACAGCGGTCCAGGCTAGCAGCCAGTGTCCAAGCAGCCCAAACCGGTCGCAGAGCCCGGCTCATGGGACGATGGGAGCTACGTATCGATCTGCCCTCGAAGTCAGCAGAGGCATGGACGCCTCAAGAGACAGGACCCTGCGTGCCCGCGACCACTGACCATGTGCCTGAGCCGAGCCGTACCGACCCGGCTCGGATCCGCAATTTCTGCATCATCGCGCACATCGACCACGGCAAGTCCACCCTCGCCGACCGGATGCTCCAGCTCACCGGCGTGGTCGAGCAGCGGCAGATGCGCGCTCAGTATCTCGACCGGATGGACATCGAGCGCGAGCGCGGCATCACGATCAAGTCCCAGGCCGTCCGGCTGCCCTGGGCCCCCACCGAGGGCCCCGAGCACGGCAGGACCCACATCCTGAACATGATCGACACCCCTGGCCACGTGGACTTCACCTACGAGGTGTCACGCTCCCTGGCGGCCTGCGAGGGCACCATCCTGCTCGTCGACGCCGCCCAGGGCATCGAGGCCCAGACTCTCGCCAACCTCTACCTGGCGATGGAGAACGACCTCACCATCATCCCCGTCCTCAACAAGATCGATCTCCCGGCCGCGCAGCCGGAGAAGTTCTCCGAGGAGCTCGCGAACCTCGTCGGGTGCGAGCCCGACGACGTCCTGCGGGTCTCCGCGAAGACCGGCCTCGGGGTGGAGGCGCTGCTCGACAAGGTGGTCGCCGAGATCCCGCCGCCGGTCGGCGTCCGCGACGCGCCCGCCCGCGCCATGATCTTCGACTCGGTCTACGACTCGTACCGCGGCGTGGTGACGTACGTGCGTGTCGTCGACGGGCAGCTGGGCAAGCGCGAGCGGATCCGGATGATGTCCACCGGCGCCACCCACGAGCTGCTGGAGATCGGCACGAACTCCCCGGAGATGCTGCCCGCCGACGGCCTCGGCGTCGGCGAGGTGGGCTATCTGATCACCGGAGTGAAGGACGTCCGGCAGTCGAAGGTCGGCGACACCATCACCGAGCAGTCCAAGGGCGCCGACAAGCCGCTCGGCGGCTACAAGGACCCCAAGCCGATGGTCTTCTCCGGCCTGTATCCGCTGGACGGCTCGGACTACCCCGAGCTGCGCGAGGCCCTCGACAAGCTCCAGCTCAACGACGCCGCGCTGGTCTACGAGCCGGAGACCTCCGCGGCCCTCGGCTTCGGATTCCGCGTCGGCTTCCTCGGGCTGCTCCACCTCGACGTGGTGCGGGAGCGGCTGGAGCGCGAGTTCGGCCTGGACCTCATCGCCACCGCTCCGAACGTGGTCTACCGCGTGATCATGGAGGACGCGGTCGAGCACACCGTCACCAATCCGAGCGAGTTTCCCGAGGGGAAGATCGCAGAGGTCTACGAGCCGGTCGTGCGGGCCACGATCCTCGCCCCGAGCGAGTTCATCGGCGCGATCATGGAGCTCTGCCAGACCCGGCGCGGCGTGATGCTGGGCATGGACTACCTCTCCGAGGACCGCGTCGAGATCCGCTACACGCTGCCGCTCGCCGAGATCGTCTTCGACTTCTTCGACCAGCTCAAGTCCAAGACCCGCGGCTACGCGTCACTGGACTACGAGCCCACGGGAGAGCAGAGCGCGCACCTCGTCAAGGTCGACATCCTGCTGCACGGCGACAAGGTCGACGCGTTCTCCGCTATCACCCACAGGGACCAGGCGTACTCGTACGGCGTGCGGCTGGTCGCCAAGCTCAAGGAGCTCATCCCGCGGCAGAACTTCGAAGTGCCCGTCCAGGCCGCGATCGGCTCCCGGGTCATCGCCAGGGAGACCATCCGCGCCATCCGCAAGGACGTCCTCGCCAAGTGCTACGGCGGCGACATCTCGCGTAAGCGGAAGCTGCTGGAGAAGCAGAAGGAGGGCAAGAAGCGGATGAAGATGGTGGGTTCTGTGGAGGTTCCGCAGGAGGCGTTTATCGCGGTGTTGTCGAGCGATGACGGCGGCAAGAAGAAGTAGGCGGTGGCCTCGGGGCGGGGCCGGGCGTGCCGGTCCGCTCCGTGCGGAGCGGACCGGTGCGGTGGAGGTCCGCCCCGCACGGCCTCCCTCTCCGGCGTAGCGGACGGACGCGGCCCGGTGGGTTCGCCGGGGCGGATCGGGCGGCTCACCCCGCTCCTTTCGGGGCGGAGCCGCACCCCTTCGGGTGCTCTTGGGGTGCGTCCCGGGGGTGGGTTCGCCCGCGTTGCCGGGGGCTCGGGCTATGAATTGACCGGTCTCTAGCACACGAGCGCCGGTCCAGGTGTGCACAAAAGCGGGACCCTCTGCAAAGAGACCGGGTGTCGTGTAAAGAGACGCGTCAAGGCCTCTTACGCGCGGCGCGGCTGCCCTCTACCCTGATCACCACTCGGTAGTTACTCGTGAGTTAAACAGCAGCCAAGCCGCGGGCAGTCAGCCGCCCAGCCGAGACGCACACTGTCGCGGGCCCGGAGGAAGTCGTGAGCGACACACAAACCCTGATCGAGAACCGTCCGCCGTCGGTGGCGAACGTCTTCTTGGAGCGCGTGGCGGCCACGCCCGAGAAGGAGGCCTTCCGGTATCCGGTCCCGCCCGCCTCCGGTACGGGCCCGGACGACTGGAAGTCGCTGAGTTGGGGGCAGACGGCCGAGCGGGTGAGTGCCATCGCCGCGGGCCTGATAGAGCTCGGCATAGAGCCGGAGGAGCGCGTCGCGCTCGCCTCGGCCACCCGGATCGAGTGGGTCCTCACCGACCTCGGCATCCTGTGCGCGGGCGCGGCCACCACCACCATCTACCCGCAGACGAACGCCGACGAGTCCGCGTTCATCCTCGCCGACTCCGGCAGCAAGGTGCTGGTGGCCGAGGACGCCGAGCAGCTCGCCAAGGCCCGCGCGCAGCGTGCCGACCTGCCCGGTCTTGCCCACGTGGTCGTGATCGACCCGCGCGGCATCCGGGACGGGGCCCCGGCCGACGAGCCCGAGGGCTGGGTGATCAGCCTCGACGAGCTGGAGGCGCGCGGCGCGGCCCGCCTGGAGAAGGAGCCCGACCTCATCGGCAAGCGGGTCTCGGCCATCAGGGCCGACCAGCTGGCCACCCTCATCTACACCTCGGGCACCACCGGCCGCCCCAAGGGCGTGCGGCTGCCGCACGACAGCTGGTCGTACATGGCCAAGGCCATCGCCTCCACCGGGCTCATCTACCCGGACGACGTGCAGTACCTGTGGCTCCCGCTCGCGCACGTCTTCGGGAAGGTCCTCACCAGCGGCCAGGTCGAGCTCGGGCACGTCACCGCCGTCGACGGCCGGGTCGACAAGATCATCGAGAACCTGCCGGTGGTGCAGCCCACCTACATGGCCGCGGTGCCGCGCATCTTCGAGAAGGTCTACAACGGCGTGGCGGCCAAGGCCAGGGCCGGCGGGGCCGCCAAGTACAAGATCTTCCAGTGGGCCGCGGAGGTGGCCCGCGACTACGCGAAGGCCACCCAGGACACCTACCGGCGCACCGGCAACGCCTCCGCGCCCTTCGGCCTGAGCGTCAAGCACAAGATCGCCGACGCGCTCGTCTACGCCAAGCTGCGCGAGGCCTTCGGCGGCCGGATGCGGGCCTGCGTCTCCGGCTCCGCCGCGCTCGCCCCCGAGATCGGCTACTTCTTCGCCGGTGCGGGAGTGCACATCCTGGAGGGCTACGGCCTCACGGAGTCGTCCGCGGCGTCCTTCGTCAACCCGGGCGAGGCCTACCGCACCGGCACGGTCGGCAAGCCCGTGCCCGGCACGGAGGTGCGGATCGCCGACGACGGCGAGATCCTGCTCCGCGGCCCCGGCATCATGCAGGGCTACCACGGGCTTCCGGAGAAGACCGCGGAGGTGCTGGAGAGCGACGGGTGGTTCCACACCGGGGACATCGGCGAGCTCTCGGCGGACGGCTACCTCACCATCACGGACCGCAAGAAGGACCTGATCAAAACCTCCGGCGGCAAGTACATAGCGCCGGCCGAGGTCGAGGGGAACTTCAAGGCGGTCTGCCCGTTCGTCTCCAACATCCTGGTGCACGGCGCCGACCGGAACTTCTGCTCCGCGCTGATCGCGCTCGACGAGCCCTCGATCATGGACTGGGCCAACGAGCACGGGCTCGCCGGCAAGTCGTACGCGGAGGTCGTCGCCGCGCCGGCGACGGTCGCGCTCATCGACGGGTACGTGCAGCGGCTCAACGAGGGGTTGCAGCGGTGGCAGACCATCAGGAAGTTCCGGCTGCTGCCGCGGGACCTCGACATCGAGCACGGGGAGCTGACGCCGAGCCTCAAGTTGAAGCGGCCTGTGGTGGAGCGGGAGTACCGGCATCTGATCGATGAGATGTACGCGGGGGCGCGCGAGGCCTGATCCCGCGCCCCGGTTCCGTCCTCCTCCTTCCGGCTCGGGCGCCGGGCCCGCTCGCTCCCTGCGCGCGCCCCGGCGCCACGGGTGGGGTGGCGGCGATGGGGCGGGTCCGGTGCGCCGTGGCCGGTTGCGCAGTTCCCCGCGCCCCTTATCGCGGCGCCTGCGGCGCCATCACGCCCGCTGGGGTGATGGTGTGCTCTGCGGGCCGTACCGGGTCGCTCGCGCAGTTCCCCGCGCCCCTTGGAGGGCGCCTTCGGCGCCGTAAGCGGTGCCTGGGGCGGTCTGAAGGCCGCGGCGTGCGACTCGGTTGCTCGCGCAGTTCCCCGCGCCCCTATCGGGGCGCAGCCCTGTCTTCTGTGCGCGATCAGCCACGATGGCGTGGTGGGTGGTTACGCGCTTGGTGGGGCGGGATGGGCGCCGTAGGCGCGCCTGAAAGGGGCGCGGGGAACGGCGCGATCAGCCATGATGGCGTGGTAGATGGTCACGTGCCTGGTGGGGCGGGATGGGCGCCGTAGGCGCGCCTGAAAGGGGCGCGGGGAACGGCGCGACTAGTCACGATGGCGTGGTAGATGGTCACGTGCCTGGTGGGGCGGGATGGGCGCCGTAGGCGCGCCTGAAAGGGGCGCGGGGAACGGCGCGACTAGTCACGATGGCGTGGCAGATGGGCACGCTCCTGGAGGGGCGGGACTGGCGCCGCAGGCGCCGCGATAAGGGGCGCGGGGAACTGCTGGGGGTACCTCCCACGCCCTTCAGGCAGTGGGGGACAGCCGCGATGGCGTGGCAGCTGGTCACGTGCCTGGAGGGGCGGGACTGGCGCCGCATGGTGCCGCAAGAATGGGGCGCGGGGAACCGCGCGACGAACCCGGCACGACCCGCACCGAGACCGCCACCGCGCAGGACCGGCACCGCGGTGCCGTAGGCACCCCCTGTGCGGGGAGGCCCGGGGTTCTGCCGGTATACGAGACAATGGCACGTATGCCTTCCGTGTTGCCCGACGGCGAGCCCGTCCCCGAGGACGGAACCTTGCCGGCGCACGCCCTCGACGGCGGCGCCGACCGCCCCCTCGGGTTCTACCTGCACGTCCCGTACTGCGCCACCCGCTGCGGCTACTGCGACTTCAACACCTACACCGCCACGGAGCTGCGCGGCACCGGCGGCGTGCTCGCCTCGCGGGACAACTACGCGGGCACCCTGATCGACGAGGTCCGCCTGGCCCGCAAGGTGCTCGGCGACGACCCGCGCCCGGTGCGCACCGTGTTCGTCGGCGGCGGCACGCCCACGCTGCTAGCCGCCGACGACCTCGTGCGGATGCTGGACGCGATCCGGTCCGAGTTCGGGCTCGCGGACGACGCGGAGATCACCACCGAGGCCAACCCGGAGTCCGTCGACCCCGCCTATCTGGCCCGCCTGCGGGCCGGCGGCTTCAACCGGATCTCCTTCGGCATGCAGAGCGCGCGCCAGCACGTCCTCGACGTCCTGGACCGCCGGCACACCCCCGGCCGCCCCGAGGCGTGCGTGGCAGAGGCCCGTGCCGCGGGGTTCGCGCATGTGAATCTCGACCTGATCTACGGCACCCCGGGCGAGTCGGACGACGACTGGCGGGCCTCCCTGGACGCGGCGATCGGCGCCGGACCGGACCACGTGTCGGCGTACGCGCTGATCGTGGAGGAGGGCACGGGACTGGCGCGCCGGATCCGCCGCGGCGAGATACCGATGACGGACGACGACGAGCACGCGGACCGCTACCTGATCGCCGATGACGTGCTCTCCGCGGCCGGCTACGCGTGGTACGAGGTGTCGAACTGGGCCGCGTCCCCCGCGGGCCGCTGCCTGCACAACGAGCTGTACTGGCGCGGAGCCGACTGGTGGGGCGCCGGACCCGGTGCGCACAGCCACGTCGGCGGGGTGCGGTGGTGGAACGTCAAGCACCCCGGCGCGTACGCGGCGCGGCTGGCCACCGGACGCTCGCCCGGCGCCGGGCGCGAGGTGCTCACCGCGGAGGACCGGCGGGTCGAGCGGATCCTCCTGGAACTGCGGCTCCGGGACGGCTGCCCGCTGTCCCTGCTGCACGGGGACGGAGCCGCGGCGGCCCGGCGGGCGGTCGCCGAGGGCTTCCTCGAAGCGGCTCCTTACGAGGCCGGGCGGGCGGTCCTCACGCTGCGCGGCCGGCTCCTCGCCGACGCCGTCGTCCGGGACCTGGTGGACTGACACGCCCGGACCGGGGCGCCTGGACTGGGGCGCCCGGACTGAGCGCCTGTCTCGGCGCGACACGGCGGAACGGGACAGGCGCCGCGCAGACGCACGGGCGCGCGTGGCAGGGGCTGAGCTGAGAGGCGGGAGCGGATGCGGGTCGCGTGGCACGGCGCCGGCTGGGAGGAACTGTCCGCACGGGCCGGGCGGTGCAGGCTGCCGGGGTGGGACTGCACCAGCGGGCTGGTCGCGGGGCGCGGCGCGGCCCTGCTGGTCGACGCGGGCTCGACCCTGGCCGAGGGGGCGCGCCTGCGGGCCGCGGCCGAAGGGCTGCTCGGCCCCGGAAGTCGGGTGACCCACCTCGCGCTCACCCATCCGCACTTCGACCATGTGCTGGGCGCCCCGGCGTTCGCGGATGCGCAGATCCACGCCGCGCCCGGCACCGGGACACTGATCGCTTCCGGCGCCGACGACCTGCGCGCGGACGCGGTGCACCACGGTGTCGCCCCGGGGGAGGCCGCCGAAGCCGCCGCCCTGACGCGCCTCGTTCGGGAAACGGCCGACAGAGGTGTGGCAGGCACCGGCACCGACGCCGCCCGCCGCGACGGCGCCCCCGCCTGGCACGCCGTCCCAGCAGAGCGCACGCTCGATCTCGGCGGGGGACTCCAGGTGCTGCTGGTGAACGCGGGACCCGGGCACACCGCGCACGACCTGGCGGTGCTGGTGCCCGGCGGGGCGGGGGAGCGGGACGTGGTGTTCTGCGGGGACCTCGTGGAGGAGTCCGGAGAGCCGCAGGCCGGCCCGGACGCCGTCCCGGAGCGGTGGCCCGCGGCACTGGACCGGCTGCTGGCCCTCGGCGGCCCCGGCGCCGTCTACGTGCCCGGGCACGGTGCCGCGGTGAATGCCGGGTTCGTCCGGAAGCAGCGCGATCAACTCGCCCTGCGTTACGGCGTGTCGTGACCGCCGGGGCGCCGGCTCTTCTATCGTCGGCCGAATGCGCCAGTACTCACCCGACTTCACCCCGCCCTGGAAGAGACAGCAGCCGGCGCCCGAGGTGCCGGCGGAGCCGGGGCTCGTGGTGGAGGAGGCCGGGACCGGGTTCTGCGGGGCGGTGATCCGCTGCGAGGCGGGTACGGTCACGCTGGAGGACCGCTTCGGCAAGCACCGCGCGTTCCCGCTCCAGCCCCGTGGCTTCCTGCTGGAGGGCAGACCCGTGACCCTGGTCAGGCCGCCCTCCGCCGGCGCCCCCGCGGTGCCGGCACGCACGGTCTCCGGGTCCGTCGCCGTGCCGGGTGCGCGGGCCCGGGTCGCGCGGGCGGGGCGCATCTATGTCGAGGGGCGCCACGACGCCGAACTCGTCGAGAAGGTGTGGGGCGACGACCTGCGCATCGAGGGCGTGGTGGTCGAGTACCTGGAGGGCGTGGACGACCTCCCGGCGATCGTCGACGCCTTCGGACCCGCGCCCGGCGCGCGCCTCGGCGTGCTCGTCGACCACCTGCTGCCCGGCACCAAGGAGTCCCGGATCGCGGCCTCCGTGACCGGGCCGGACACCCTGGTCGTCGGCCACCCGTACATCGACGTCTGGGAGGCCGTGAAACCGTCCTCCGTGGGGATCGCGGCGTGGCCGCGCGTGCCGCGCGGGCAGGACTGGAAGACGGGGGTGTGCCGGGGGCTGGGGTGGCCGGAGAACACGGGCGCGGCGTGGGCGCGGATCCTTTCGTGCGTGCACAGCTACAAGGATCTGGAACCGGCGCTTCTGGGGCGTGTCGAGGAGTTGATCGACTTCGTCACGGCGTAGGGGGCTGGCGCCCCCGGGTGGCCGAGTATGTGGGGGCCGGTGACGGTGTGGCGGGTTCGTCGTCGCTTGCTGCGCGGTTCCCCGCGCCCCTTCTGGTCGGGGGCTTCGCCCCGGTCATGTCGCGGCCCTCTCGCGTTCGTGAGAGTGTGGCGGGTTCGTCGTGGCTGGTCGCGCGGTTCCCCGCGCCCCTGAAAACGGGGTTACGCCCCGTCAATGTGGGGCTGCGCCCACAGGGAGCGCGGGGAACTGCTGGGGGCACCTCCCACGCCCTTCAGGCAGCGGGGGACAGCCACGAGGTGGCGGCAGTGTCTCGACGGGCGTGAGGTGGCGGGCGGGTGATCGGGGCGCAGCCCCGCTTGGAAGGGGCGCGGGATGGGGGTGCCTCTCACGCCCTCAAGGCACTAGGGGAGCGACCAGCTCTCCGGTGGCCGCGGTGGTGGTCCGGCGTCGGAAGGGGGCCGTGCCGGCGCCCCCGTGCTCTTGCCCGCGCGGCACCCCCGCGCCGTACACTGGGCGGGGAAAATTGGCACTCGTGTGTGGTGAGTGCCAAGGGGGGCCGGTCCTGGCGAATCGGGGATGGCTTGGGTCCAGGGTGGGGAGACCGGACGTAGGGGCCGGGGGTACGAGGCCGGACGACCTGTCCGGGTGGACGGAACTGGAGGTGCGCGATGCTCAGTGAACGCAGGCTGGAAGTGCTGCGCGCCATCGTCCAGGACTACGTCGGTACCGAGGAGCCGGTCGGGTCGAAGGCGCTCACCGAGCGTCACAACCTCGGCGTCTCGCCCGCCACCGTGCGCAACGACATGGCCGTCCTGGAGGACGAGGGCTTCATCGCCCAGCCGCACACCAGCGCCGGCCGGATCCCCACGGACAAGGGCTACCGCCTCTTCGTCGACAGGCTCGCCGGCGTCAAGCCGATGAGCGCACCCGAGCGCCGCGCCATCCAGAACTTCCTGGACGGCGCCGTGGACCTCGACGACGTCGTGGCCCGCACGGTCCGTCTGCTCGCCCAGCTGACCCGCCAGGTGGCCGTCGTGCAGTACCCTTCGCTGACCCGTTCCACGGTTCGGCACGTGGAACTGCTGTCGATGGCGCCGGCACGGTTGATGCTGGTGCTGATCACGGACACCGGCCGGGTGGAGCAGCGCATGGTGGACTGTCCCGCCCCGTTCGGCGAGACCTCGCTCGCCGATCTGCGCGCCAGGCTGAACAGCAGGATCGGCGGCCGCCGCTTCGCGGACGTGCCGCAACTCGTGCAGGATCTGCCGGAGGCCTTCGAGGCCGAGGACCGCGGCACCGTCCAGACCGTGCTCTCCACCCTGCTGGAGACACTGGTGGAGGAGACCGAGGAGCGCTTGATGATCGGCGGCACCGCCAATCTCACCCGCTTCGGACACGACTTCCCCCTCACCATCCGGCCGGTGCTCGAAGCCCTTGAGGAGCAAGTGGTGCTCCTCAAGCTCCTCGGGGAGTCGACGGACTCCGGCATGACGGTACGGATCGGTCATGAGAACGCGCACGAGGGACTCAACTCCACGTCCGTGGTCTCCGTCGGCTACGGTTCGGGCGGGGAGGCACTCGCCAAGCTCGGCGTGGTCGGACCGACCCGCATGGACTATCCGGGAACGATGGGAGCAGTACGCGCAGTGGCACGTTACGTCGGACAGATCCTGGCGGAGTCGTAAGTGGCCACGGATTACTACGCGGTCCTGGGCGTCCGCCGCGACGCGTCCCAGGACGAGATCAAGAAAGCGTTCCGCAGGCTCGCCCGCGAGCTGCACCCGGACGTCAATCCCGATCCGAAGACGCAGGAGCGGTTCAAGGAGATCAACGCCGCTTACGAGGTCTTGTCGGACCCGCAGAAGAAGCAGGTCTACGACCTCGGCGGGGACCCGCTGTCCCAGACGGGCGGCGCGGGCGGCCCCGGAGGCTTCGGCGCGGGCGGCTTCGGCAACTTCTCCGACATCATGGACGCCTTCTTCGGCACGGCGTCCCAGCGTGGGCCCAGGTCGCGCACCCGGCGCGGCCAGGACGCGATGATAAGGCTGGAGATCGAGCTCAACGAGGCGGCCTTCGGCACCACGAAGGACATCCAGGTCGACACGGCCGTCGTCTGCTCCACCTGCAACGGCGAGGGCGCCGCACCGGGCACCACCGCGCAGACCTGCGACATGTGCCGCGGCCGCGGCGAGGTCTCGCAGGTCACCCGGTCGTTCCTGGGCCAGGTCATGACGTCCAGGCCCTGCCCGCAGTGCCAGGGCTTCGGCACGGTCGTGCCCACCCCCTGCCCGGAGTGCGCCGGCGACGGCCGCATCCGCTCCCGCCGCACCCTCACCGTCAAGATCCCGGCAGGCGTCGACAACGGCACCCGGATCCAACTCGCCGGCGAGGGCGAGGTCGGCCCGGGCGGCGGCCCGGCCGGCGACCTCTACGTGGAGATCCACGAACTGCCCCACCAGGTCTTCCAGCGCCGCGGCGACGACCTGCACTGCACGGTCACCATCCCGATGACCGCCGGCGCGCTCGGCACCAAGGTGCCGCTGGAGACCCTGGACGGCATGGAGGAGATCGATATCCGGCCAGGCACCCAGTCCGGCCAGTCGGTCCCGCTGCACGGCCGCGGCATCACCCACCTGCGTGGTGGCGGCCGCGGTGACCTGATCGTGCATGTCGAGGTCCAGACCCCCGGCAAGCTCGACCCCGAGCAGGAACGGCTGCTCAGGGAGCTGGCCAAGCTGCGTGGCGAGGAGCGTCCGACGGGACAGTTCCAGCCAGGCCAGCAGGGCCTGTTCTCCCGGCTGAAAGATGCCTTCAACGGGCGATGACGTCGGTCGGTGACCGAGGCATATGCCTTGCGTAAGGCTGGTTTCGGACTTGTGTGGGGGACGTGACACCATGCGGTCATGTCCTCCGCACTGACCGATCTCCTCCCTCTTCCGATCGTGCAGGCCCCCATGGCAGGCGGTGCTTCGTGCCCGCGGCTCGCCGCCGCCGTCAGCGAGGCCGGAGGACTCGGCTTCCTCGCCGCCGGCTACAAGACGGCCGACGGGATGTACCACGAGATCAAGCAGTTGCGCGGACTCACGGACCGGCCGTTCGGCGTCAATCTCTTCCTGGCGGGGCCCGACTACGCGGACCCGGGCGCCGTCACCGTCTACCGGGAGCAACTCGCCGGCGAGGCCGCCTGGTACGAGACGGAGCTGGGCGACTCCGACTGCGGTGGCGACGACGGCTTCGACGCCAAACTCGCCGTACTGCTCGACGACCCGGTGGCCGTGGTGTCGTTCACCTTCGGCTGTCCCGCGGGCGAGGTGCTCACCGCCCTCTCCCGGGCCGGCACCCTCACCGTGGTGACCGCCACCACCCCTCAGGAGGCGCGGGACGCCGAGCAGGCCGGCGCCGACGCGATCTGCCTCCAGGGCATCGAGGCGGGCGGCCACCAGGGCACCCACCGCGACCAGCCGGAGCGTGACGGCGCCGGATACGGGCTGCTCAGCCTGGTCGCCGAGGCCCGCGAGGCCGTGGAGCTCCCGCTGATCGCCAGCGGCGGCCTGATGCGCGGCACCCAGATCGCCGCGGTGCTCGCCGCCGGAGCGGTCGCCGGGCAGCTCGGTACCGCCTTCCTCGTCACCCCCGAGTCGGGCGCCCATCCGCTGCACAAGGAGGCCGTCAGCGGCTCGCTGTTCGCCCGTACGGAGATCACCCGCGCGTTCACCGGCAGGCCCGCCCGCGGCCTCGTCAACCGCTTCATGCGCGAGCACGGCCCCTACGCCCCCTCCGCCTACCCCCAGATACACCACCTGACCTCACCCCTGCGCGCGGCCGCCACCGCGGCCGGCGACCAGCAGGGCATGGCGCTGTGGGCGGGCCAGGGCTACCGGATGACCCGGGAGCTGCCCGCCGCACGGCTCGTCGAGCAGCTGGCCACCGAACTCGACGACGCCAGGACGGCCGCCTGGGCGCCGCCCCGCAGACCCGGGCACCTCGCCCCGGCCGAGGCGTCCGCGACCCCCGCGGACCCCGTGGGACCCGCCGGAGCCCCGGCGGGGGACGGCGGTGCGGTGTGACGGCACCCGTCTTCGTCGTCGACGACCTGGGCGCGCCCGAGGGCACCGGATCGCCCGGCGACCCCGGCCCCGCGGAACCTCCCCGGGCCGACGGGCCCCGGTACGTGCTCGACGGGCCCGAGGGACGGCACGCCGTCGCGGTGAAGCGGCTGCGGCCCGGCGAGGAGGCGGTGCTCACCGACGGCGCGGGCCGCTGGGCCGCCTGCGTGGTGCTGGATGCCGAGGGCAAGGACCGGCTGGTGCTCAGCAGGGGGCCGGTCCGCGAGGAACCCGCCCCCGAGCCCCGTATCACCGTCGTCCAGGCCCTCCCGAAGGGCGACCGCGGCGAGCGTGCCGTGGAGACCATGACGGAGACCGGGGTCGACACGATCGTGCCGTGGGCGGCGGAGCGCTGCGTCACGCAGTGGAAGGGCGAGCGGGGCCTCAAGGCGCTCGGCAAGTGGCGGGCGACCGCACGCGAGTCGGGCAAGCAGTCGCGCCGGGTGCGCTTTCCCGACGTGGCCGATGCGATGTCGGGCAAGCAGGTGGCCGCGGTTCTGGCGCGTGCCGAACTGGCCGTCGTGCTGCACGAGGATCCCGCTCACCCGGCGGAGCCGCTGGCGACGACTGTGTTGCCCGTGCGTGGCGAGATCGTGCTCGTCGTCGGGCCCGAGGGTGGGGTGTCCCCTGCGGAGCTCGCGCTCTTCGCCGAGGCGGGGGCCAGGGTGTGCCGGCTCGGGCGCAGCGTGCTGCGGACGTCCACCGCGGGGACCGTGGCGGCTGCGGTGCTGCTCGGGCGCAGCGGGCGGTGGGGCTAGCCCCGGTTCCGGCTCGGGCTGCCCGCGGTTCCGGCTTCGGCTGCGGTGCCGGCTTCCTGGGCCCGCGGTCCGGCTTTTGGCCTTCGGCCTTGGCGGTGGGGGGTGTCTTTCGGGGGTGGCGTGTACGGGTTGTCG
Organism: Streptomyces sp. TS71-3; assembly: GCF_018327685.1. Taxonomy (NCBI): domain Bacteria; kingdom Bacillati; phylum Actinomycetota; class Actinomycetes; order Kitasatosporales; family Streptomycetaceae; genus Streptomyces; species Streptomyces sp. TS71-3. Next base: position 3,902,938 of record NZ_BNEL01000001.1, read on the forward strand.
TGGGTGTTTGCGCAGTTCCCCGCGCCCCTTTTTTGGCCTTCGGCCTTGGCGGTAGGGGGTGCCTCTTCTGGGGAGCGCGGTCTGCCGGTGCGTCGTGGCTGTCCTCCACTGCCTGTAGGGCGTGGGAGGTACCCCCAGCAGTTCCCCGCGCCCCTTTCCGGGGCGGCCCGTACGATCAGACAGCCCCCGCCATTGGTCACCTGGTCACCGACATCCGATGGTCGCCCCCCGGTGGCCGCCGAACGCCTGGTGGTCAGCGCCGCCCCATGGTCACCGACCCTTGATGGTCCCGACGCCCGATGGTTTCGATTAACGGCCGACCGTCCACACACCCCGGTGGTCACGACCCAGTATGGTCGCCATCCCCTAGTGGTCATCAGTGGTCATCGGTATCCACACCCGAGTGGTCACCTACACCGAGGAGACACGTTGGAACTCGCCCAGGTCAGGCTGCTGGTCTCCGACTTCCCCGCCTGTTACCGGTTCTACGCGGACGTCCTCGGGCTGAAACCCCAGTCGGGCGCGGTGGACGGGCCCTACGAGAAGTTCAGCCCGGCCGTCGGCTCCGCCGGTGTGGCGCTGCAGGACCGGGTGGCGATGTCCGAGGTGCTGGGGGAGCTCGCGGAAGCCGCGAGCGGGCACCGTTCCCTCGTGGTGCTCCGGGTCGACGACCTCGACGCATACTGTGCCGAGATCGCCGGGCGCGGCGGCCAACTGGTACAGGGCCCGGGGCCGATGACCGAGCGGATGCGCGTCGCGCACCTGAAGGACCCCGAGGGGAACCTGGTGGAACTCCAGGAATGGTTGCTGATGCAGGGCTGACCGAGGGCTGACCGGAGCCCACGCGCGCGTGGCCGCTCCGGTGGAAGCGGTGCTCAGGGCGCCGCCGGGTACCCGCGCGGCGCCCGCGGCGGCGGCCCCGTGGATGCGGAACTGAGGCTTTTCCCACGGCCTGGAGTGATCCAAACCGCTGACCGGTACGGTCCGCCCTGCCTAGGCTGATCGTGTGACACAGTCTGGGTACCTACGGTTTCCTCATCTTCACGGTGAGTTCATCGCTTTCACGGCAGAGGACGACGTCTGGGTCGCGCCTCTCGACGGCGGTCGCGCCTGGCGGGTCAGCGCGGACAACATGCCGGTCGGCCACCCCCGGATCTCCCCGGACGGCACGACCGTGGCCTGGACCTCCCGCCGCGACGGAGCGCCCGAGGTCCACGTCGCGCCCCTCGACGGCGGGCCGTCCCGGCGGCTGACGCACTGGGGCAGCAACCAGACCGCCGTGCGCGGCTGGACGCCCGACGGCCGGGTGCTCGCCGTCACCGCGTACGGCCAGGCGTCGCTGCGCCGCACCTGGGCCCGCGCGGTCCCGCTGGACGGCGGCCCCGCCGAGACGCTGCCCTACGGGCCGGCCGGCTCGGTCGCGCACGGGCCCGCGGGCCAGGTCCTGCTGGTGTCCGTGCCGATGAGCCGCGAGGCCGCCTGGTGGAAGCGGTACCGCGGCGGCAGCATGGGCAAGCTCTGGATCGACCGCGAGGGCAACGGCGAGTTCGTCCGCGTCCACGAGCAGATCGACGGCAACATCGAGTGGCCCATGTGGGTCGGCGACCGGATCGCCTTCCTCTGCGACCACGAGGGCGTCGGCGCCGTCTACTCCTCCCTGCCGGACGGCTCCGACCTGCGCCGGCACACGGACCTCGGCGGCGGCCCCGGGACACCGCCCGCGGCCCCTTCGGCACCGGCCGCGGACGGCGCCGGCGCGGAAGGGCCCGCGGACGCCCCCGCGCCCGCCGCCGAAGGCGCGGCCCCCGCCGCGGACGGCACCGGGGACGGCGCCGGGGCGACCTCCGAGCCACCCGCCGGCCCCACGGACGAGACGGCACGGGCCGAGGAGTCCACCCCCGAGGCCCCCGAGGCCCCCGAGGCGTCCAAGGCCCCCCTGTACGGCTACTACGCCCGGCACGCCGCCACCGACGGCCGCCGCGTCGTCTACGCGCGCGCGGGCGAGCTGTGGATCCTGGACGACCTGGACGGCGCCGAGCCCCGGCGGCTCGACATCCGCCTCGGCGGCCAGCGCACCGACCTCCAGCCCCGGCCGCTGAACGCCTCCCGCTGGTTCGGCTCCGCCGCGCCCGACCACACCGGCCGGGGCAGCGCCGTGTCGGTCCGCGGCGCCATCCACTGGGTCACCCACCGCGAGGGCCCCAGCCGCGTGCTGGCCGCCACGGCGGGCGTGCGGGCCCGGCTGCCGCGCACCTTCCGCGCCGACGGCGAGGAGCAGGTGGTCTGGGTGACCGACGCGGAGGGCGACGACGCGCTGGAGTTCGCGCCCGCCACCGGCCTCGCGCCCGGCGCCACGCCCCGCAGGATCGCCGCCGGGCAGCTCGGCCGGGTGCTGGGCCTCGCCATGGCCCCGGACGGCAGCCGCGCCGCCGTCGCCTCCCACGACGGCCGCGTGCTGCTCGTGGAGCGGGAGTCCGGTGAGGTGCGCGAGGTGGACAGGAGCGAGCACGGCGAGGCCTCGGGACTGGTCTTCTCGCCGGACTCGGCCTGGCTGGCATGGTCGCACCCCGGCCCCCGCCCGCTGCGGCACCTGAAGCTCGCCGGCACCGCCGACCTCACGGTCAGCGAGGCCACCCCGCTCAGGTTCCGCGACTACGCGCCCGCGTTCACGCTGGACGGCAAGCACCTCGCGTTCCTCTCGGAGCGGTCGTTCGACCCGATCTACGACGAGCACGTCTTCGACCTGGCGTTCGTGGACGGCTCCCGGCCGCACCTGATCACCCTCTCGGCCACCACGCCCGCGCCCTTCGGGCCGCAGCGGCACGGCCGCCCCTTCGAGGCGCCCGACAAGGACGAGACGCCCGACAGCGAGGGCGCCCCGGCCACCCGGATCGACCTGGACGGCCTCGCCGACCGCATCGTGCCGTTCCCCGTGGAGGCCGGCCGCTACTCGACCCTGCGGGCCGCCAAGGACGGGCTGCTGTGGCTGCGGCACCCCGTGCTCGGCGTGCTCGGCTCCTCCCGCGCCAGGCCCGAGGACCAGGACCCCAAGTCCGACCTGGAGCGCTACGACCTCGTCCAGCAGAGCACGGAGCACCTGGCGTCGGGCGCCGACCACTTCTCCGTCAGCGGCGACGGCAAGCGGGTGCTGCTGTGGACCGACAGCAAGCTGAAGGTGGTGCCGAGCGACCGGCGCGCCTCGCACGACGACGACAGCGACACCAACATCACCGTCGACCTCTCCCGGGTGCGGCAGAACATCGACCCGGTCGCCGAGTGGCGCCAGATGTACGCCGAGGCGGGCCGCCTGATGCGGGACCACTTCTGGCGCCCCGACCTGGGCGGCGTCGACTGGGACGGCGTGCTGGACCGCTACCGCCCGCTGCTGGGGCGCGTCGCCACCCACGACGACCTCGTCGACCTCCTCTGGGAGGTGCAGGGGGAGCTGGGCACCTCGCACGCCTATGTGTCGCCCTCCGGCGGCTACGGCACCTCCTCGACCCGGCAGGGCCTGCTGGGCGCCGACCTGTCGCGGCACGAGGACGGGCTGTGGCGGATCGACCGCATCCTCCCCTCCGAGACCTCCGACCCGGGCGCGCGCTCCCCGCTCGCCGCACCGGGCGCGGCGGTCCGCACGGGTGACGCGGTGATCGCGATCGCCGGCCAGCCCGTCGACCCGGTCACCGGACCCGGGCCGCTGCTCGTCGGCACGGCGGGCAAGCCCGTGGAGCTGACCATCTCGCCCGCGGGCGGCGGCGAGCCGCGGTACGCGGTGGTCGTACCGCTCGACGACGAGGAGCCGCTGCGCTACCACGCCTGGGTCGCCGAGCGCCGCGCCTACGTCCACGAGCAGTCGGGCGGCCGGCTCGGCTACCTCCACGTACCGGACATGCAGGCCCCCGGCTGGGCGCAGATCCACCGGGACCTGCGGGTCGAGGTGGCCCACGACGGCCTCGTGGTGGACGTGCGGGAGAACCGCGGCGGGCACACCTCGCAACTCGTGATCGAGAAGCTGGCCCGCCGGATCATCGGCTGGGACGCGCCGCGGGGCCTGCGGCCCTACAGCTATCCCGAGGACGCGCCGCGCGGCCCGGTCGTCGCCGTCGCCAACGAGTACTCCGGTTCGGACGGCGACATCGTCAACGCCGCGATCAAGGCCCTCGGCATCGGCCCCGTCGTCGGCACCCGCACCTGGGGCGGGGTGATCGGCATCGACAGCCGCTACCCCCTCGTGGACGGCACCCTCGTCACCCAGCCCAAGTACGCCTTCTGGGTGGAGGGTTACGGCTGGGACGTGGAGAACCACGGCGTCGACCCGGACGTCGAGGTGGTCACCACGCCCCAGGACCACGCGGCGGGCCGCGACCCGCAGCTCGACGAGGCGATCAGGCTGGCGCTCGCCGCGCTGGAGGAGCGCCCCGCGAAGACCCCGCCGCCGCTGCCGGCGCCCCGGTGGGGAGCGCCGGGCGCAGGTGCGGGGGCGTGAACGCCGGGTCGTAGGGTGACGGCATGTCCGACGAGTCGCCCCTCATACGCAGCCTCCGCTCGGCCGTCGCCGCCGCCCCGGACGACATCCCGCTCCGCCTGCACCTCGCCGAGTTGCTCCTCGACGCGGGGCAGCGGGACGCGGCGGTCTCCGAGGCGGCGGTGGCGCTCCAGCGGGCGCCCGGCGACACGGCGGCCCGGGAACTGATGCTGCGGGCGATGGGCCCGGCCACCGCGCCGGGCCCCGTTCCCGGTCCGGCGGCCACTACGGGGAACGGCCCGGACGGCCCGGACGGCGCGGGTGCGGGTCGTCCAACCGGCGGTGCGCCCGGTGGCGTTCCCGGGCCGGGTGCCGGGGGAGCCGGCAGCCGGTCGTGGGAGGACCCGGGCGCCGAGGGAGCCGGCACCTCGTCCCCAGCGGACCCGGGCGCCACAGGCACCGCTCCCGCCTCCGAACCTCCCGCCGCGGAAGGGCCTCCCGCGGAACGACGCCCGGCCGCCGGCGAGGAGTTCGACTGGAACGCCGCGGAGCAGGAGGTCCGGGGCATGGTGCCGCCGCGTTTCGCATCCGGCTCCGACGGCGGCCCCGGCTCGGACGACGGGCGCGGCGCCGCAGGCCCGGATGGCGGGCTCGGCGGTCCCCACGGCACAGGATCGCCCGGAGACGTCAGCGGCGCCGGCGGCACCGGTGTGCCGCGCCGCCCCGAGCCCCCGCTGGCCGCCGATGGAGGCGGCGACCCGGGCGACGCCCCCGCCTGGGAGGTGGAGGCCGTCCACTCGGTGCGGCTCGCCGACGTCGGCGGCATGCAGGAGGTCAAGGACCGCCTCGAAGCCGCCTTCCTCGCGCCCCTGCGCAACCCCGAGCTGCGCAGGCTGTACGGCAAGAGCCTGCGCGGCGGCCTCCTGCTGTACGGGCCGCCGGGCTGCGGTAAGACCTTCATCGCGCGGGCCGTCGCGGGCGAGCTGGGCGCCGCGTTCCTGCCGGTGGCGGTCAGCGACGTGCTCGACATGTGGATCGGCAGGTCCGAGCGGAACGTCCACGACATCTTCCGCACCGCCCGCGGCCAGGCCCCCTGTGTCGTCTTCCTCGACGAGCTGGACGCGCTGGGCGCCAAGCGCAGCCGGATGCACCACAGCGGGCTGCGCAACGTCGTCAACCAGCTCCTCGCCGAGCTCGACGGCGTCGACGGCGGCAACGAGGGCGTCTTCGTCCTCGCCGCCACCAACGTCCCCTGGGACGTCGACATCGCCCTGCGCCGCCCCGGCCGGCTCGACCGCACCCTGCTGGTGCTGCCGCCCGACGCCGCGGCACGCGAGGCGATCCTCCAGTACCACCTGCGGGAGCGGCCCATCGCCTCCGTCGACCTGGGCAAGCTGGTCAAGGCCACCGACGGGTTCTCCGGGGCCGACCTCGCGCACGTCTGCGAGAGCGCCGCCGAGGCCGCCCTGCTCGACTCGGCCCGCAGCGGCCGGATCCGCATGATCGGCACCCGGGACCTGCTGGACGCGGCCCGCGCGGTGCGGCCCTCCACCGAGCCGTGGTTCGCCGCCGCCCGCAACGTCGCCCTCTTCGCCAACGACGGCGGCACCTACGACGACCTGCTCGCCTATCTGAGGCGGCACCGCAAGCTGTGACCGGACACGCGGCCGGGCACGCCGTCGAACGGGCCCACGCACTGCTCGCCGCTGGCCGCCCGCAGCAGGCCGCCGCGGTGCTCGCCCCGCACCTGGCCGAGCGGCCCGACGACGCCGCGGCCCTCACGGTGCTGGCCTACTGCCACAGGGACGGCGGCGACCTCACCGGCGCGCTGGAGGCCGCCGACGCCGCGCTCGGCGCCGATCCCCGGTACGCGCAGGCGTGGGTGGTGCGGGCCGGGCTGCTCGCCCGGCTGTCCCGCGCGGCCGAAGCGGAGCACGCCGCCCGCGAGGTGATCCGGCTGCTCCCGGACAACTGGGCCGGCTACCGCACCCTGGGCTACGTCCTCCTCAAGGCCGACGACCGGGGGCGCCGGCAGGAGACGTACCGGGTCGCGCTGCGGGCCGTCGAACTGGGGCCGGAGGAGGCCGGCAACCACTTCCTCGTCGGACTCGCCGCGCACCGCCTCGGCGACACCCCCACCGCCCAGCGGGCCTACGAGCGGGCCCTGCGGCTCGATCCGGAGGACGCCGCCACCCGGTACAACCTCTCCCTGCTGCACATGCGGGGCAGCCGGCTGCGCCCCCGACGCTGGGCCCGCGCCGTGGAGGGCTTCGCCGACGCCGCGGCGCTTGACGCCACCGACCGGTCCGCCCCGTACAACCTCCAGGTGATGGCCTGGTCGGTGGCCTCGGGCGCCGGCTGGGCCGCGCTGGCCGGCCTGGTCGTCGCCGTCGTGGGCACCGCCGGCGCCAGGGACGGCGGCCCGCTGCTGCCCGCCGTGCCGGTGACCGCGGCCGCGCTGGCCGCCCTGGGCACCGGCTGGGCGCTGTGGAACCGCAGCCGGACCCCGCCCCGGCTGCGCCGCCTGCTGCTGACGCTGGCGCGGGCCTCGGGCCCCGTCCGGACGATGGCGTACGCCGCGGTCCTGGTGGCCTGCTACGACGTCGCGGCGGTCGCGCTGCCCCGCGCGGACGCGCTGCTCATGGGGGCGGCCGGCGACGTGGCGCTGTGGACCCTGCTGATCACCCGCTGGCTCAGCCACCGGGCTCTTCGCAGGAGGAAGCCGGCGGCCGGATAGCATGCCACGGTACCTGTCGCGGCGGACCGCGGCCGGAGCGCCGGGAGCACCAGGGCCGCAGGGCCGGGGCGACGCCACCGGAGCGCCGGGCGGACCGCGGCCGGGCCGCCGGCCGCCGCCGTCGGCCGAACCGAACGACGTCGAGGAGGCATGACGTGGCCGGAGAGCCGCAGGCCGACTGCCTGTTCTGCAAGATCGTCGCGGGGGAGGTGCCGGCGACGGTGGTCCGCGAGACCGAGACGACCGTCGCGTTCCGGGACATCAACCCCCAGGCTCCCACCCATGTCCTGGTCATCCCCCGGGTGCACTACCCCGACGCGGCCTCACTCGCCGCGGCGGAGCCCGCCATCGCCGCCGACATGATGCGGGAGACCGCCGAGATCGCCGCGGGGGAGAAGGTGGACGCCACCGGGTACCGCGTGGTGTTCAACACCGGTGCCGGCGCCGGCCAGACCGTCTTCCACGCCCACGCGCACGTGCTGGGCGGCCGCGGCCTCCAGTGGCCGCCCGGCTAGCCCGGGCCGCCCGCACACCTCGAACGGCCGAACGTGTCCGTACGTGAACTGGTGGTGCTCGGCACCGCGAGCCAGGTGCCCACCCGGGCGCGCAACCACAACGGTTACGTGCTGCTCTGGGACGGCGAGGGCATCCTGTTCGACCCCGGCGAGGGCACCCAGCGGCAGATGCTGCGCGCCGGGGTCGCCGCGCACGACCTGAACCGGATCTGCGTCACCCACTTCCACGGCGACCACTCGCTGGGCCTCGCCGGGGTCATCCAGCGCATCAACCTGGACCGGGTGCCGCACGAGATCACCGCCCACTATCCGGGCAGCGGCAAGCGGTTCTTCGACCGGCTGCGGTACGCGACGGCCTACCGCGAGACGGTCCCGCTCACCGAGGTCCCGGTGTCCGGCGGCGGCGCCGTCCTCGCGGACACGCCCGCCTACCGCCTGGAGGCACGCCGCCTGGCCCACCCGGTGGAGTCCTTCGGCTACCGCCTGGTGGAGCCCGACGGCCACCGCATGCTGCCCGACCGGCTGGCCGCCCACGGCATCGCGGGCCCCGACATCGGCCTCCTCCAGCGCACCGGCGAACTGCGCGGCGTCACGCTGGACCAGGTCAGCGAGGTCCGCCGCGGCCAGCGCTTCGCGTTCGTCATGGACACCCGCCTCTGCGACGCGGTGCCCGCCCTGGCCGACGGCTGCGACCTGCTCGTCATCGAGTCCACCTTCCTCGACGAGGACAGCTCGCTCGCCGAGGAGTACGGCCACCTCACCGCGGCCCAGGCGGCCCGCACGGCCCGCGACGCGGGCGTCCACCACCTGGTCCTCACCCACTTCAGCCAGCGCTACACGGACCCCACGGCCTTCGCCACCGAGGCGAGGGAGGCGGGCTTCGAGGGCGAACTGACGGTGGCCTCGGACCTGGTGAGGGTCACCCTGCCGAAACGGCGGCAGTGAGGACCGATCAAGCCGGTCCGGCGCTTGAGGAAGCGCGCAGCGCGATGAATAGCCCGTCCGGCGTTTGAGGACGAGCCCGGAGGACGACGAAGAAGCCGGTCCGGCGCTTGAGGACGAGCGCGCAGCGCGATGAACAGCCTGTCTGGCGCTTGAAGACGAGACCGGAGGGCGAAGAGAAAGCCCGTCCGGCGCTTGAGGACGAGCCCGAAGGGCGAAAACCTCGGCGCCGAAAAACCCCTCACCGCCACTGAACCCGGCTCCCCCCATCCGGCACCGCAGATTCGATCCGCTCGCGGATCCCCCGCATCACGGACACGATCCGCCCCTCATGCGAGGCCGTGACCCGCGCAACCGGCACGGAGCAACTGATCGCGTCCACCGCCGGCCGCTCGTACCGCAGCGCGAACCCGTACCCCACGATCCCGGCCACCCCCTCCTCCCGGTCCACCGCGTACCCCCGCCGCCGGACCTCCGCGAGGTCGGCCGCCAGCGCGACCCGGTCGGTGAGCGTGTTGGGGGTGAACCGCTCGTACGGCCCGGGCGGCAGCTCCTCGTCCGGCCGCTGGGCCAGCAGCGCCTTGCCCAGCGCGCCCACGTGCGCGGGCAGCCGCCGCCCCACCCGGCTGATCGTCCGCAGGTATTCGTGCGACTCCCGGGTCGCGAGGTACGCCACGTCCATGCCGTCGAGACGCCCGAGGTGGATGGTCTCGCCGACCGCGTCCGACGCCTCGTCGAGGAACGGCCGCACCGCCCGCACCCGGGGGTCGGAGTCCAGGTAGCCGGTGCCGGTGAGGAGCGCGTGGATGCCGATGCCGTACAGCGACCCGGTCACGTCGGTGCGCACCCAGCCCCGTTGGATCAGCGTCTGCAGCAGCGCGTACATGGAGCTGCGCGGCACCCCGAGCCCCTCGGCCAGTTCCTGGAGCCGCGCCGGCCGGTCGGCGCGGGCCGCGAGCACCTCCAGCAACTCGACGGTGCGCGCGGCGGACTTCACCTCGCGCACCCCGCCGCCGCCCTGTGCGGCCGCGCCCTCGGCCGGCCCGCCCGCGGAGCCCGCCGCGCCGCCCCCCGCCCGGTCGCCGCGCCTCGCGTCGTCTCTCTCCCGCATGCGCTGATCGTACGGGGGGCTGCACGACCGTTGACGCCATCACGTTCGCGTACCTAATCTACGTCTTCATACGTAGACGACATCTATATAGAGAGATCACGACCGGACACGCCCCCGCGGAACGGGGCCGGACGCGATCTCCTGGGAGCCGCCCCGTGAGCCGTGACCTGACCATCGCCGAGGTGCGTCTGACGCCGATCCTCGTCGCCGACCCGCCGCTGCTGAACACGCAGGGCGTGCACCAGCCGTACACCCCCCGGCTGATCATCGAGGTGGTCACCGCCGAGGGCGTATCCGGCTTCGGCGAGACGTACGGCGACGCCAAGTACCTGGAGCTGGCCAGGCCGTTCGCCGAGCGGCTCACCGGGCGGCAGGTGAGCGGTCTGAATGGGCTCCTCGGCGCCGTCGACGAGGTCGCGGTCGACCAGGCGCGCGTGAGCGAGGCGGTGGACGTGGGCGGGCTGCGCGGGGTGCAGACGGCCGACAAGCTGCGGCTGTCCGTCGCCTCCGGTTTCGAGGTGGCCTGCCTGGACGCGCTCGGCAAGGCGCTCGGGGTGCCCGTGCACGCCCTGCTCGGCGGCAAGGTCCGCGACACCGTCGAGTACAGCGCCTACCTCTTCTACAAGTACGGCGCCCACCCCGAGGGCGTCGCGAGCGAGCCCGACGACTGGGGCGAGGCGCTGGACCCGGCCGGGGTCGTCGAGCAGGCCCGCAGGTTCACGGAGCGGTACGGCTTCGGCTCGTTCAAGCTGAAGGGCGGGGTGTTCCCGCCGGACGAGGAGGTGGCCGCCGTCCAGGCGCTCGCCGAGGCGTTCCCGGGCCGCCCGCTGCGGCTCGACCCCAACGGCGCCTGGTCCGTGCCCACCTCGCTGAAGGTCGCCGAGGAGCTGGCCGGTGTCCTGGAGTACCTGGAGGACCCCACCCTCGGCACGTCGAACATGGCCGAGGTGGCGGCACGGACGGACGTACCGCTGGCCACCAACATGTGCGTGACGACCTTCGCGGAGATCCCGGAGGCCTTCACCAAGGACGCCGTCCAGGTCGTGCTCTCCGACCACCACTACTGGGGCGGGCTGCGCAACACCCAGCAGCTCGCCGCCATCTGCCGCACCTTCGGCGTCGGCATATCCATGCACTCCAACACCCACCTCGGCATCAGCCTGGCCGCCATGACCCATGTCGCGGCCACCGTGCCGGGCCTGCACCACGCCTGCGACTCCCACTACCCCTGGCAGTCCGAGGACGTGCTCACCGAACGCCTCACCTTCGACGGCGGCGGCGTCACCGTCTCCGACGCGCCCGGCCTGGGCGTCGAGGTCGACCGCGACCGGCTGGCGTTCCTGCACCGGCGCTGGCTCGACGACGACGGATCGATGCGCGACCGCGACGACGCGGCCGCCATGCGCGTCACCCAGCCGGGGTGGACCACTCCGGCCGTGCCGCGCTGGTAGTCGCGTCGAACGCGGCCGTCCCGGGCCGCCCGGGTGCCGCGCCCCCCAACGACAAGTCGACATATCGCCGATCACCGGACCCGCGCCGCGCCGTGTCGCGCGGTGCGGGCCGGCCGGCCGCAAGGAAGCGAGCCGCTCGTGTCCGGCACCTCCCCCGAACTCCCCGGTCCCGACCCCGACCCCACCCCCGCGTCCGACTCCACCCCCGCGTCCGCGCCAGGAACGTCCCCCGCGTCCACGCCCGGAGCGTCCCCCGCGCCCCCCGCGTCCGGCTCGCCGGGCGCCGCTCCGGAGCTGCCGCCGGCCGTGCGCTCCGCGGTGCACAAGATCTTCCGGCGGGTCGTGCCGCTCTTCTTCATCATGTTCGTGGCGAACTACATGGACCGGGTCAACCTCGGCTTCGCGCAGGACCAGTTGCGCGCCGACGTGGGGCTGTCCGCCGGCGCCTTCGGGCTCGGGGCGGGCATCTTCTTCATCGCCTACGCCATCTTCGAAGTGCCCAGCAACATGCTGATGGAGCGCTTCGGGGCCAAGGTCTGGCTCACCCGGATCATGATCTCCTGGGGTGTCGTGGCGGGCGCCATGGCGTTCGTGACGAACGCGGAGACGTTCTACGCCCTGCGGTTCCTGCTGGGCGTCGCCGAGGCGGGCTTCTTCCCCGCGGTCATCTACTACTTCAGCCGCTGGCTGCCCGACTCGCACCGCGGCCGGGCGACCTCCATCTTCCTCATGGGCTCCGGCACGGCCACCGTCGTGGTGGGGCCGATCTCCGGCGCCCTGCTGGAGATGCACGGGGTGTGGGGGCACGCGGGCTGGCAGTGGATGTTCTTCATCGAGGGCGTCTTCTCGATCGTGCTCGGCTTCGTCGTGTACCGGTTCCTGGACTCGGGCATCGAGGGCGCCCGCTGGCTCACCGACGAGGAGAAGACCGGCCTCGTCGCCGTCATCGACGCGGAGCAGCAGGTCCGCGCTGAGCAGCGCCGCACCGAGCAGGTCTCCCGCTGGCGGCTGCTGGCCGACCCGCAGATGCTGCTCTTCCTGTGGATCTACTTCGCGATCAACGTCGCGCTGTACGCGGTCACGTTCTGGCTGCCGTCGATCGTGGACGACATCGGCGGGCTCAGCGACTTCCAGGTGGGGCTGCTCACCGCGGTGCCCTGGCTGTTCGCGATCCTCGCGGTGTGGGTGGCCGGGCGGCTCTCCGACCGGATCGGCAAGCGGCGTCCGGTGCTGATGGTGCTGCTGGTACTGGGCGGTGTCGGCACGCTGCTCGCGGTGTTCGTCTCGCCGTGGGTGGGCCTGGGCGCGCTCTGCCTGGCGGCGATGGGGTTCAAGCCGGCCTCGCCGATCTTCTGGACGATCCCGCAGAGCTACCTCGACGCGCGGGCCGCGGCTCCCGGCATCGCCCTGATCAACTCGCTGGGCAACCTCGGCGGCTTCGTGGCCCCGACGGCGTTCGGGATCATCGAGGACGCCACGGGCTCCACCAAGGCGGGGCTCGTGGGCCTGACGGTGATCGGTTTCCTCGCGGCGCTGAGCGTGCTGCTGATCCGCGGGGGCGGCCGCAACGACCGGGTGCGGGCCACACCGCCACCGGCCGCGGCACCGGCGGTCAGGCGAGAGCGGCCGTCGTCGCCGGGCGCGGCCCGCACCGGACGGGCCCTGCCGGGTCGCCACGGCCGTGGAACGGCGGCGCAGGGCGCCTGACGAAGACGGGGCCGGACCTGCCTGGCCGGGCTCCCGCCCGCGTCCGGGCCGGCCGCACCACAGCGGCCGGCCCGACCACCCGCGGGCGCGCCGTGTCCCGGCGGGGAGGATGCCTGCGCGTGCCCCTTCCCCGCCCGCCTTCTCCGTCCGCCCTGCCCGTCCGCCCCGGGAGGACGCGGCGCCCCGGGCGAGCGGAAAGGTGCCGCTCAGGGCGCCGTACGGGGGACGGTGGGCCTCGCGGCGCGGCCCCGCCATGCGGCGGCGGGTACACCTGCCGGCATGGACCTGTGGGGCAAGAGGGACGACATGGTGGTGCACGAGCGGGAACCGTTCAACGCGGAGCCACCCCGCACCGCGCTGGCCGAGATGCCGTTGACGCCGGTCGAGTCCTTCTACAGCCGAAACCACGGTCCGATCCCCGAGACCGACCCGGTGGCGTGGCGGCTGCGTGTGGACGGCCTCGTGGAGCGGCCGATGGAACTGTCCCTGCAAGAGCTGCGGTCCCGCTTCGACGAGGCCGAGCTGGACGCGACGCTCCAGTGCGCCGGCAACCGGCGCGCCGGGCTCGCCGAGGTGCGCGACATCCCCGGCGAGGACCCGTGGCGATCCGGCGCCGTCTCCACCGCCCGCTGGAGCGGTGCCCGGCTCGGCGACGTGCTGGCCGCGGCTGGACCCCGTCCGGAGGCGGCCCACGTCGCGTTCGCCGCCCCGGACGTCTCCCCGGTGGCCGACCCGCCCCAGTCCTTCGGGGCGTCCATCCCCGTGGCCAAGGCCCTGGGGCCGGAGGTGCTGCTGGCCTGGGCGATGGACGGCCGGCCGCTGCCACGGGTGCACGGGGCGCTGCTGCGGGTGGTGGTGCCCGGCTGGATCGGCGCCCGCAGCGTCAAGTGGCTCACCCGCGTCACCGTTCAGGCCGAGCCGTCGGTCAACTACTTCCAGGCCACCGCCTACCGCCTGCTGCCTCCCGGCGCCGACCCCGTCCAGGCCGGCCCCGGCGACGGCATCTCGCTCGGGCCGCTCGCGTTGAACTGCGACATCCTCAGCCCCGACGACGGCGCCCGGGTGCCGCCCGGGCCGACCGAGGTCGTCGGCTACGCACTGGCGGGCGACGGCCGCAGCGTCGCGCGCGTGGACGTGTCCGTGGACGGCGGGCACTCCTGGGCCCAGGCCGAGCTGGAGGCGGACGCGGACCCGTGGGTGTGGCGGCGCTGGCGCATCGTGGTGGACCTGCCCGCGGGGGCGGCCGAGATCACGGCGCGGGCGTGGGACTCCAGCGGCTCGGCCATGCCCGAGTCCCCGGCCCACCTGTGGAACCCGAAGGGATACGTCAACAACTCCTGGGCCCGGATCCGCCTCGACAGCCGATGACGGCGGTATGCGGGCCGACGGGGACACTGGCGGGCTCTCCGGGGCCCGGGTACCGCCAGGCCCTCGGGCGTCCGCCCTTCCGGGCCAGGGGCGGGGCCGGTTGCCCCGGGCCGGTTCACGCCTCGGCGGCCCGTTCCAGGATGCGGGCGGCGACGGCGGGGGAGTCGACGAGGGGGTGGAGCGCGAGGGCGCGCAGGGCGGCGGTGCGGTCCTTGAAGAGGGCGGCGTCGATCGTCGCGCGCTCCACCGCCTTGAGCTGGAGCATCAGGCCCAGCTCGGCCGGTCCCAGCGGGGCGGCCGGCAGCGGCCTGGCGCCCTCCGCGCCGACCTCGCAGACGGTCTCGATGATGGCGTCCGGGGGTAGTTCGGGGACGGTGGTGCCGTTGGGCACGTTGAGGATCAGGCGGGTGCGGCGGTCGGCGGCGATGGCCCGCATCAGGGCGAGAGCCACCCGGTCGTAGCCGCCGCCGTCCAGATCGCAGGTGTCGCGCTGCCCGCCGCCGCTGGCCGCGCGGCTGTCCGCCCCGTAGGTCTCCTCCCGCTGTAGCCGGGTGTCCTCCCACAGCTCGTACGCCCGCTCGGGCTCACGTGCGGCCCGTGCGAAGAAGTCGCGCTGCTGGTGGTCGAGGAACGCGCCCCGGGTCTCCTCGGCGCCGAGCACCGCGGCGAGGGTCTCCCGGCGGAAGTAGTAGTAGTGCAGGTACTCGTTCGGCAGGGCGCCCAGCGCCTGGAGCCAGCCGGCGCCGAACAGCTTGCCCTCCTCGAAGCCCCCGAGCGCGTCGGCGTCCGCGAGCAGGCCGGGGAGCAGGTCGCGGGTGCCGTCGTGCAGGGTCCGCAGCCAGCCGAGGTGGTTGAGGCCCACGTAGTCGTAGGACGGGGCGGGGGAGCCGGCACCGTCGGCACCGGCCGGGGGCGCACCGAGGAACAGGTCGGGATCGCTGCCCGCCGCCCGCGCCGCGCGCCGCACGAGGCCCACCGGGGAGTCGCAGATGCCGATGACCCGCTCGCCGAGCACCGCTGACATGGCCTCGGTCACCATGCCGGCGGGATTGGTGAAGTTGATGACCCACGCGCGCGGGGCCACGGCCGCGGCCCGCTCCGCGATATGCAGGGCCACGGGAACCGTACGCAGCCCGTACAGCACGCCGCCCGCCCCCACGGTCTCCTGCCCGAGCACACCCTCACCGAGCGGCACCCGCTCGTCCCGCACCCGGCCCGCCGTACCCCCCACCCGGATCGCGGAGAAGACGAAGTCCGCCCCGCGCAGGGCGTCGTCGAGCCCCTCAGCGACGCGCACGACGGGAAAAGAGGCCCCACCCCCGCCCGCGGCATCCGCATCCCGCACCTGCTCCAGCACGGATTGCACCACCCCGACCCGCGCCGGATCCGGGTCGTACAACACCAACTCGGAGACCTCGCCCCCACCGAGGGCCCGGTACACGAGCGGAACCCGAAAACCGCCACCACCGAGAATCGTCAGCCTCATGGCCCGGAACGTACCCCATCCCACGGACACCCCCACGAGCACGCACCCGCCGCCCCAAGCAGGGACGCGGGGACCGCGCGAGAGACGCCACGACGACAGCAAGGGGGCAGGGCGACTGATCGGGGCGCAGCCCCGCATGGAGGGGGCGCGGGGAACTGCGCGACAAGCCACGACGGCGCGGCACGTGGGAACGGGCGTGAGGGGGCAGGGCGACTGATCGGGGCGCAGCCCCGCACGAAAGGGGCGCGGGGAACTGCGCGACAAGCCACGGCGAGGCCGCACGCCGGAATGGGCGTGAAGGGGCAGGGCGGGCGATCGGGGCGCAGCCCCGCATAAAAGGGGCGCGGGGAACTGCGCAAAAGTCACGGCGAGCCCGCACGTCACGCCCGCCGTGAGGAGGCAGGCGTGGTGACCGGGGCGGCAGCCCCGCCGGTACCAGAGAACCCGCCGCAACGGGGCGCGGCCCCACCCCCTGTCACCCCCATCGGGCACACTGGCCTGGTCAGCATCACGCAGGGGAGGTGCACCGTGACGGAAGACGACGCAGAGCCGATGCGTCCGGTCCCCCTCGACCCGCTCACGGCAGTGCGGGCCGCCCAGGACCCCGCCATCGACGTCTACCTCACCGGGACGGTCTTCCTCGACATCATCTTCACCGGACTCGACAGCGCCCCGGTGCGCGGCACCGAGTCCTGGGCCCGCGGCATGGGCTCCAGCCCGGGCGGCATCGCCAACATGGCGACCGCCCTGGCCAGGCTCGGCCTGCGCACGTCGCTCGCCGCGGCGTTCGGGGACGACCACTACGGCGAGTACTGCTGGGACGCGCTGGAGCAGGGCGAGGGAATCGACCTGGCCTCGTCGCGCACGGTACCCGGCTGGCACTCCCCGGTGACCGTGTCGATGGCCTACGAGGGCGAGCGGACGATGGTCTCGCACGGCCACGAGCCCCCGCCGGAGGAGCCCGCGCCCCGCTGCCCGCCACGCGCGCGTGCCGCCGTCGCCGCACTCACGCCCGGCCGCTCGGCACCGTGGATCGCGGAGGCGGGCCGGCGCGGCACCCGCATCTTCGCGGACGTCGGCTGGGACGACACCGGGCACTGGGACCTCGCCGAGCTCTCCGACCTCCGGCACTGCGAGGCGTTCCTGCCGAACGCCGAGGAGGCCATGCGGTACACCCGCACCAGCTGCCCGCGGCGCGCCGCACGCCTGCTGGCCGAGCAGGTGCCGCTCGCGGTGGTGACGCTCGGTTCCGAGGGGGCGTACGCCGTGGACGGCGCGTCCGGCGAGGAGGCCGAGGTGCCGGCCATCGACGTGGAGGCGCTGGACACGACCGGCGCAGGGGACGTCTTCGTCGCCGGCTTCGTGACCGGGACGCTCGCGGGCTGGCCGCTGGCCGACCGGCTGGCGTTCGCGGGGCTCACGGCGGCGCTGTCCGTTCAGGAGTTCGGCGGGTCGCTCTCGGCGCCCGGCTGGTCCGAGATCGCCGCCTGGTGGCGGCACGTGCAGCAGTACGACGACCAGAACCCGTCCGCGCTGCGGCGGTACGCCTTCCTGGACACGCTCCTGCCCACCACGGCCCGCACCTGGCCGCTGCGCCGAGCGGTGCCCACGATCGGCTTCCGCCGCGTGTGAACGTCCACTTGCGCATCCGCCCCGTCACACGCGCCCACGGAGCGTGACCGGGCGCCGGCGGGGGAGCCGGGCGGACCGAGGACGGGCCCCGGCCGCACCCCGCCGACCCCGCCCGGCCCGCTCCCGCGCCGCGGTCCCGGCCCCGATACTCCAGGAAAAGGGGGTCTTGGTTGTCGGTGCCCCGACGTACCCTGGAACCTGCCGGGAGCGCCCCGGCGGCATGGCAGGATGCCGCACACAGGAGGAACTGCAGGCCTCAAGAGCCGGCCCATGACTCACACACCCACAGCACACGACCCAGCGCAGCGGCAGCGGCAGGCACGAGCGCACTTCACCGTCCCCGCACAGCACCCCATGGTCACGGTCCTGGGCTCGGGAGACGCCCTGCTGCGTGTGATCGAGAAGGCCTTCCCGGCGGCCGACATCCACGTCCGGGGCAACGAGATCAGCGCCGTGGGCGATCCGGCGGAAGTCGCCCTCGTGCAGCGCCTGTTCGACGAGATGATGCTGGTGCTCCGCACGGGGCAGCCGATGACGGAGGACGCGGTGGAACGCTCGATCGCCATGCTCAGGGCGAGTGAGAACGGCGAGAGCGACGTCGAGGAGACCCCCGCGGAGGTCCTCACGCAGAACATCCTCTCCTCCCGCGGCCGCACCATCCGCCCCAAGACCCTGAACCAGAAGCGCTACGTCGACGCCATCGACAAGCACACGGTCGTCTTCGGCATCGGCCCCGCCGGCACCGGCAAGACCTACCTGGCGATGGCCAAGGCCGTGCAGGCCCTGCAGTCCAAGCAGGTCAACCGCATCATCCTGACCCGCCCCGCGGTGGAGGCCGGCGAGCGCCTCGGCTTCCTGCCGGGCACGCTCTACGAGAAGATCGACCCCTACCTGCGCCCGCTGTACGACGCGCTGCACGACATGCTCGACCCCGATTCCATCCCCCGCCTGATGGCGGCCGGGACGATCGAGGTCGCCCCGCTGGCCTACATGCGCGGCCGCACGCTGAACGACGCGTTCATCATTCTGGACGAGGCGCAGAACACGAACCCCGAGCAGATGAAGATGTTCCTCACCCGCCTGGGCTTCGACTCGAAGATCGTGATCACCGGTGACGTGACCCAGATCGACCTGCCCAGCGGCACCAAGAGCGGCCTGCGCCAGGTCCAGGAGATCCTGGAGGGCGTGGACGACGTCCACTTCTCCCGGCTCACGTCGGGTGACGTCGTCCGCCACAAGCTGGTCGGCCGTATTGTCGACGCGTACGAGGAGTTCGACAGCCGCAACGGCACGGTCAACGGCGGCCAGTCCCACCGGGGCGGCCGCTGAACCGCCGCCGAGGGTGCCGTACCCCGCTGGCCCAGTAACGGAAAGTGGACCGAGCAGCAGTCATGTCGATCGACGTCAACAACGAATCCGGTAGCGAGGTGGACGAGCGGGCGATCCTCGACATCGCCCGCTACACCCTCACCCGGATGCGCATCCACCCGCTCAGCGAGCTCTCGGTGATCGTCGTGGACGAGGGCGCCATGGAGCAGCTCCACATGCAGTGGATGGACCTGCCGGGGCCGACGGACGTCATGTCCTTCCCCATGGACGAGCTCCGCCCGCCGTCCAAGGACGACGACGAGCCCCCGCAGGGCCTGCTCGGCGACGTCGTGCTCTGCCCCGAGGTCGCCGCCCGGCAGGCCGAGGAGGCCCCCACCCGGCACAGCATGGACGAGGAGCTCCAGCTCCTCACCGTGCATGGCGTGCTCCACCTGCTGGGCTACGACCACGAGGAGCCCGACGAGAAGGCCGAGATGTTCCGCCTCCAGTCGGCCATCGTGGACGGCTGGCGCGCCGAGCAGGGCGTGCCGGGACCGTCCCCGGCCCCCACGGTCTCGTAGCGCCGTGACCGTCCAGTTGATCATCGGCGCGGTCCTGCTCGTCCTGATCGCGTGGCTGGCCGCGTGTGCCGAGGCCGGTCTCGCGCGCACCTCCAGCTTCCGCGCGGAGGAGGCCGTGCGCTCCGGCCGCCGCGGCAGCGCCAAGCTGGCCCAGATCGCCGCGGACCCCACCCGCTACCTCAACGTGGCGCTGCTCGTCCGGGTGGCGTGCGAGATGGCGGCGGCGGCCATGGTGACCTACGTGTCCCTGCGGGGGTTCGACAGCACCTGGGAGGCGCTGCTCGTCGCGATCGGCGTGATGGTGCTGGTCAGCTATGTCGCCGTGGGCGTCTCGCCGCGCACCATCGGCCGCCAGCACCCGCTGAACACGGCCACGGTCGCCGCGTACGTCCTGCTGCCGCTGGCCAGGATCATGGGCCCGATCCCCTCCCTGCTGATCCTCCTCGGCAACGCCGTCACCCCCGGCAAGGGCTTCCGCAGGGGCCCGTTCGCGTCCGAGGCCGAGCTGCGCGCGCTGGTCGACCTCGCCGAGCAGGAGTCCCTGATCGAGGACGAGGAGCGCCGCATGGTGCACTCCGTCTTCGAGCTGGGCGACACGCTCGTCCGGGAGGTCATGGTGCCCCGCACCGACCTCGTCGTGATCGAGCGGTACAAGACCATCCGCCAGGCCCTCACACTCGCGCTGCGCTCCGGCTTCTCCCGGATCCCGGTGACCGGCGAGAGCGAGGACGACATCGTCGGCATCGTCTACCTCAAGGATCTGGCCCGCCGCACGCACATCAGCCGCGAGGCCGAGTCCGAGCTGGTCTCCACCGCGATGCGGCCCGCCACCTTCGTCCCCGACACCAAGAACGCCGGCGACCTGCTCCGCGAGATGCAGCAGGAGCGCACCCACGTCGCCGTCGTCATCGACGAGTACGGCGGGACCGCCGGCATCATCACCATCGAGGACATCCTGGAGGAGATCGTCGGCGAGATCACCGACGAGTACGACCGCGAACAGCCGTCCGTGGAGAAGCTCGACGACGACCGGTACCGGGTCACCGCCCGGCTCGACATCGGCGACCTCGGCGAGCTGTACGGCCTGGAGGCCTTCGACGACGAGGACGTGGAGACCGTCGGCGGGTTGCTCGCCAAGGCGCTCGGGCGGGTGCCGATCGCCGGGGCGTCGGCGGAGGTGGCGCTGCCGGACGGGCGGGGGCTCAAGTTGACCGCCGAGTCGGCGGCGGGGCGGCGGAACAAGATCGTCACCGTTCTTGTGGAACCGGTTGCTCCGGTGGAGCGGGGCGCTGGCGCGGGCGCGGCGGGGGTGTAACGGTTCCGGTCCCCTGGCAGGGGCGCCCCGCGCGGTGGCCACCAAGCGGTGGCGCCTGCTCCGTGAGGGGCACTTCTCGGCCGGCCGTTTCTCGGGCAGCGCGATCAGCAAGGACTCTCGGGAAGTGCGCCAGTGAGGTTTTCTCAGAGAAATGATCTTCGCGAAGCGTTGTGAACCGCTCGCCTCGGGGTGGATCGGACGAACTCATCCTGGTCGTGAGCAGACGTAAAGCCCCTGGTAGGACAGGTCTCACCACAAGAACTCGTCCGACCCACCAGAGGCTTCACGTTGGTCACCTATGTTGCCACGCTCGATGTTCCGCGCCATGTCGTGGATCACCTTTCACGACTGCTGGCCGCCCACCGGCGACGGTTGGGCACTCCGCGGGGGTCGCGGGCGCTGGGTCCGTTCCGTCAGGCCGTGCTGGTGCTGCGCTGGTTCCGCGAGCAGGCGTGCGTGCACTGTCTGGCCCGCGACGCCGGGGTCTCCCAGGCCACCGGCTACCGCTACCTCCACGAAGGCATCGACGCGCTGGCCGCCCAAGCCCCCGACTTGCACGACGTCCTGAACCGCTGCCGGCGGGAAGGAATGACGCACGTGATTTTGGACGGCACACTCATCGAGTCCGACCGTCTCGCCGGCGTCCGCGACAACGGCAACGACCTGTGGTTCAGCCAGAAGCACAAGGCGTTCGGCGGCAACGTGCAGTTCCTGTCCTCCCCGAACGGCACCCCGCTGTGGGTCTCCGATGTCGAGCCCGGCTCCACCCCCGACATCACAGCGGCCCGTATCCACGTCCTGCCCGTTCTGTACAAGGCCGCCGCCGACGGTTTGCCGACTCTTGCCGACAAGGGTTACATCGGCGCCGGAATCGGCATCCACATCCCGGTGCGCCGCCCCCAGGGTAGATCTGAGCAAGCCCTCCACACCGATACCCGAACCACGAACACCCTGATCAGAGATCTGCGCGCCCTCGGCGAACGCGCAGCCGCCGAACTCAAGGAACGCTGGCGCGCGCTCAAGAAGGTCTCGCTCAGTCCCAGCCGGATCGGCGACATCGCCCGTGCCGCACTCGTCCTCAACGGAATCTTGAAATGATCTTCGTTGAGAAAACCTCATTGGCTGCAACCGCGAGCAGATCACATACCAGCTCTGCCGGTCACACCAGTCCCGGAAAGATTGGGAGGCCTGTTCCCGGTCTGCCGTTCTCCCGGTCCTACGCAGTCACCAATTCTGGCTTGGAGGCCTGAATCCTGTGGTCAGGATCGAGGTCTTGTTCGCTCTCCAGGCCCGCGAAAGGGCCGGACGTCGCCTCGATCCCACAATGGTACGGCTGGTGGTTCAGCATCTGTCGGACGTGGACACGCTCCGCGGCCTCGACATCGCGTCGCTTGACTTTGGTGGGATGCGGAACAGTACAGCTGGACGATCACTGCTGGGGGCGATGCAATACACCGTTGAATACGAATTCCGGCAGTTCTCCGGCGATGACCCGAGCCTAGAAGACGTATGGGATGGTGCCGCGATGGGCCTGTGGGCTGCTTCGCATCGGCGCTACGGCACACACAGCGGCACCATCGACTTCACCACCGTCCGACAAAGGTGGCTCAGGGAGATCATCAAGGAGTGGGGCCGCTCGGTTCGCCCTGATATGCAGACGCTTCGCGTCAGTCTCAAAGCATTCAGCATCGCCTCAGACGCGCTCGCACGGCGCCCTGGCGGTGGAGAAGTGTCTTCTCGCCTCAACGGCGCCGACATGACAGCCGTTGTTCAGGCCATCAAGGACGCCCGCAAAGACGATGACTTTCCCTATGCAGCCAGCAGCCTCGTCGCCTTTCTCGGAGGGTGGTTCAACGTCCTGGACTTCGCTCGCTCCAGCTGTCTCATGGAAGACGTGCAGGGCTCGTTCAGCCGTGCCCGACACCACCGCATCAAGCTCACAGAGGCTAACGAAGAGCAGGCCGGGCGAGCCCTGCCAGACGTTGTCATCCAGCAGCTCGACGCAAACCTCCACTTCCTTACCAGAAGCCATCACGGATGGAGCGAAGAGACCTTCCGGCTGTTCTATCGAACCGCCTACACGATCCTGCGCGACACCGGGCGGCGAATCGGCGAAGTGGTGACCTTGAAGACAGGGTGCATCGAGGTCGTCGACGGGCATCCGCAGCTCATCTACGACAACCACAAGGCCCGTCGCCACGGTCGCCGCCTCCCCGTCACCCAAGAGCTTGCCGACACCATCCTGACGTGGGAAAAGCACCGGGCTGAGCTTTCGCTGGCGGAATCGGCTTTGCCTTGGCTGTTCCCGAGCCCTATGCACAAGGCACGCGGGAAAGGACGCCTCCACGTCGACAGCTTGGCTCACACCCTCCGCGATTGGGTTCGCTCCATCCCGCAGATCGACAGCGACATCATCGACCCCGATGGGGAGCCGCTGCCGTTCGACCGGTCGAAGATCACCGCGCACGCCTTCCGGCACACCTATGCCCAAAGGCACGCGGATGCAGGGGTGCCGGTGGATGTACTCCGCGACCTGATGGACCACAAGTCGATGGACACCACCATGGGCTATTACCAGGTCACGCTGAAGCGGAAGCGCGAGGCGGTCAAAGCCATGGCGCCGTTGGCGGTTGACCGGTTCGGAAACTCGTCCCCGATTCCCGCTCAGCGTTATGAGATCGGGTCCGTCGCGGTGCCGTTTGGCAACTGCACCGAGCCCAGCAACGTCAAGGCAGGCGGCGGCTCCTGCCCCATCCGCTTCCAGTGCGCGGGGTGCAGCTTCTACCGCCCCGACCCGTCCTACCTGCCTGCGATCGAAGACCACGTCCGCAGCCTCAAGGCCGACAAGGAGATGGCGGACGCCATCGGAGCGGCCCCGTTTGTGCTCGACAACCTCACCGCGCAGATCGACAGCTTCCGGGAGGTCGTTTCCACGATGCGTGGCCAACTGAGGTTTTCTCAGAGAAATGATCTTCGCGAAGCGTTGTGAACCGCTCGCCTCGGGGTGGATCGGACGAACTCATCCTGGTCGTGAGCAGACGTAAAGCCCCTGGTAGGACAGGTCTCACCACAAGAACTCGTCCGACCCACCAGAGGCTTCACGTTGGTCACCTATGTTGCCACGCTCGATGTTCCGCGCCATGTCGTGGATCACCTTTCACGACTGCTGGCCGCCCACCGGCGACGGTTGGGCACTCCGCGGGGGTCGCGGGCGCTGGGTCCGTTCCGTCAGGCCGTGCTGGTGCTGCGCTGGTTCCGCGAGCAGGCGTGCGTGCACTGTCTGGCCCGCGACGCCGGGGTCTCCCAGGCCACCGGCTACCGCTACCTCCACGAAGGCATCGACGCGCTGGCCGCCCAAGCCCCCGACTTGCACGACGTCCTGAACCGCTGCCGGCGGGAAGGAATGACGCACGTGATTTTGGACGGCACACTCATCGAGTCCGACCGTCTCGCCGGCGTCCGCGACAACGGCAACGACCTGTGGTTCAGCCAGAAGCACAAGGCGTTCGGCGGCAACGTGCAGTTCCTGTCCTCCCCGAACGGCACCCCGCTGTGGGTCTCCGATGTCGAGCCCGGCTCCACCCCCGACATCACAGCGGCCCGTATCCACGTCCTGCCCGTTCTGTACAAGGCCGCCGCCGACGGTTTGCCGACTCTTGCCGACAAGGGTTACATCGGCGCCGGAATCGGCATCCACATCCCGGTGCGCCGCCCCCAGGGTAGATCTGAGCAAGCCCTCCACACCGATACCCGAACCACGAACACCCTGATCAGAGATCTGCGCGCCCTCGGCGAACGCGCAGCCGCCGAACTCAAGGAACGCTGGCGCGCGCTCAAGAAGGTCTCGCTCAGTCCCAGCCGGATCGGCGACATCGCCCGTGCCGCACTCGTCCTCAACGGAATCGCGAAATGATCTTCGTTGAGAAAACCTCACTCGCCGGGCTGAGCGAGGAAGAGCGGCAGGAGATCGAAGAGGCCAGCAAGACGCTGCGGAAGGCGCGGGCGACCTCCGTGCACAAGCTGCTTCCGCTGACCGTGGTCAACCAGCGCGAGGAGAAGCCGTGAACGTCCCCGGAGATCCCCGCGCAACTGCTTTGAAGGCCGCGCGGCAAAAGGACAGCGAAGCAAAGCGAGCGCGCGTCCTGGATGTGTTGGCGAGGATGCAGCGCGACGGGGTGAAGATCACGTTCGCAAGCGTCGCGAAGGCCGCGGGCGTCTCCACCTGGCTCGTCTACGCCGTGGGCGTCCGCGAGTACATCGAGGCAGCGCGGCAGGACCAGCTGGAGCACGGAATCGAGACGCCTCCGGCCGCTGTCCCACCGCAGTCACAGGTCAGCCTTGACAGCCTGAAGACCGACCTCGCCCTGGCCAGGCAGCAGATCAAGGAGCTGAGGGCGGAGCGGGACAAGCTGCGGGAACGGCTCCGGCTTCAGCTCGGAGCAGAGCTGGACCAGCAAGACAGCTCCAACCTGGTCGCGGTCACCGACGAGTTGTCCCGTGAACGGGATGACCTCTCCCATCAGCTCTCCCAGGCCAAGGCGGACAACCAGGTGCTACGTGAGCGCGTCACCGAGTTGGAGGACGACCTGACAGCTTCCCGCCAGAGCTTGCGGAAGATGATGCGCACCAACTCCGCGTGACCAACGTCCCTAACGGCATTGGCACGGCTACTACCTGCGACAAGAGCGAATGCGCTAGAGATAACCGTTCACGACCGCGACCACAACGCAGCCCGTAACGTCCTGTTCGAAGGACGCCGTATCGTCGCCGCCGGACGGGCGGAGACGCTAAACGCCTGTGGAGTGCCGGTAAGACGGGCACACGTGCCCGCACAGCGCGGTGAAGCAGGAAGCCCCCGGAAGGGTCAGACGACCCAGGCCGGAATCCCTGGACTTCAGGCCAGGGAACACGTCAAGTATCCTCGGGGCATGATCGACAGCAGTGCCCTCGACCCCGAGGACCGCAAGATCGTCACCCTGGCCCGCTCGGCCCGGGCCCGCAACTCCGTGCCGGAGGGCGCGGCCGTACGGGACGAGACCGGTCGCACCTACGTCGCCGGGACGGTGGCGCTGGACTCGCTGAAGCTGAGCGCGTTGCAGACGGCGGTGGCCATGGCGGTGGCGTCCGGGGCGCGGTCGTTGGAGGCGGCGGCGGTGGTGACCGAGGCGGGGGCGCCGTCCGGCGCCGATCGTGCGGCGGTGGCGGATCTTGGTGGTCCTGCGACCCCCATCCTGCTTGCCGGGCCCGACGGCAGCGTCAGGTCCACGACTCCGGCGGGCTGAGCGGGTCCCCGGGCGCGGTCGCCCGCCTCCTGGCCTGCCGGCGGGGCTTTTTCGGGGCTGCGCCCCGGCGTCTGCCCCCTCGGGAGCGTGGTCTCGCTGCGGCCTCGTCGTGGCTGGCCGCTCCCCCACTGCCTTGAGGGCGTGGGAGGTACCCCCACCCCGCGCCCCTTTCGGGGCGCGCCTTCAAGGCCGATCAGCGCCCCGAGGGCGCGGGGAACTGCGCGAGCAACCCGCCACCGGGCGGAGGTCCCGGAGTGACCGGAACAACCCCCTTCGGGGGGCCCGGGTGGCCGGCTAGAGAGCGTCCGGCCCCCGCTCACCCGTCCGCACCCGCACCACCGAGTCCACCGGCACCGCCCACACCTTGCCGTCCCCGATCTTTCCGGTACGCGCCGCGCGCACCACCGTGTCGACGACGGCGTCCGCCTGGGCGTCCTCGACGACGACCTCGATGCGGACCTTCGGCACCAGGTCCACGCGGTACTCGGCGCCCCGGTAGACCTCGGTGTGGCCGCGCTGCCTGCCGTAGCCGCTGGCCTCCGTGACCGTCAGGCCGTTCACGCCGAGTTCCTGGAGCGCGGTCTTCACCTCGTCCAGGCGGTGCGGCTTGACGACCGCGGTGATCAGCTTCATTCGGCGGGGCTCCTGTCCTTCGTCAGGCCAGGCGTGAGAGACGGTGTCTGCGGGGCGCCGTGGCCGAGCACCCCGTGATCGTAGGCCGTCTCCGCGTGCAGTGTCTGGTCAAGGCCCGTCATCTCCTCGTCGCCGGAGGCCCTGAAGCCCATCAGAGCCTGGATGGCCTTGCCGATGGCGTACGTCACCGCGAACGTGTACGCCGCCACGCACACCACCGCCACGGCCTGCTTGCCGAGTTGGGCGGCTCCGCCGCTGTAGAACAGGCCCTTGGCGCCGCCCGTCATCGAGGCCGTCGCGAAGAGGCCGATGAGGAGCGTGCCGATGACGCCGCCGACGAAGTGCACGCCGACGACGTCGAGCGAGTCGTCGTAGTTCAGGCGGAACTTCCACGCCACCGCGTAGGAGCAGACCACGCCCGCGGCCAGGCCGATCACCGCCGCGCCCGGCATCGCTACCGTCCCGCACGACGGCGTGATCGCCACCAGCCCCGCGACCGCGCCCGACGCGGCGCCGAACGTGGTGGGGTGGCCGTCGCGGCGCTGCTCCACGAAGAGCCAGCCGAGCAGGCCCGTGCAGCCGGCCACGACGGTGTTGAGCATCGAGGCCGCCGCGAGGCCGTCGGCGGCGAGGGCGGAGCCGCCGTTGAAGCCGAGCCAGCCGAACCAGAGCAGGCCCGCGCCGAGCATCACCAGCGGAAGGCTGTGGGGGCGCATCGCGTCCTTCTTGAACCCGATGCGCGGCCCGAGCACCAGCGCGACGGCGAGCCCCGACGCGCCGGACGCGATCTCCACCACCAGCCCGCCCGCGAAGTCCAGGGCACCCAGCGAGTGGGCGATCCAGCCGTCCGGCCCCCACACCCAGTGCGCCACCGGGACGTATACCAGCAGCGTCCACACCGGCACGAAGACCAGCCACGCCGTGAACCTGGTGCGGTCCGCGATGGCCCCGCTGATCAGGGCCGCCGTGATCATGGCGAAGGTGAGCTGGAAGGTGCTGAAGAGGAGCGTGGGGACGGTACCGGTGAGGGTGTCCGGGCCGATCCCCGCCATGCCGAGGTGGCCGGCGTCTCCGATGAGCCCGGCGAAGGCGTCGTCGCCGAACGCGAGCGAGTAGCCGGCGACCAGCCACACGACCGTGACCAGGGCGATGGAGACGAAGCTCATCAGAAGCATGTTGAGCACGCTCTTCGTGCGCACCATGCCGCCGTAGAAGAGCGCGAGTCCCGGTGTCATCAGCAGGACGAGTGCGGTGGCGGCGAGCAGCCAGGCGGTGTCGCCGCTGTCGAGTCCGGCGGTCTGCGCGGCGGCCTGCGGCGCCAGGGTCTGCACGGTCTGCACGGGATCGCTCCTCCGGTGGCCCTTCGGGGGCCGCTGGTGCGGCGCCTCCCACGGGGGGAGGGCAGCACGGGCGGCTCCGATCGAGGGTCGCGTCCGCCCGTTTCGCTCCCGCGACATGGGCGTTTCCGGGGTGTTTCGCGTAACCCGGGTGTTACCGGGGCCTCATCTGCGCCCTGCATGCCGCCCCGTGAGCCTGACCCCCCGTAACCCGGTGGCCGCCGTGCGCGCTCAGCGCACCGCGGCCGGCGACGGAGTCAGGAGCGCGACCACGCTGTCGTGCCCTCCGCGCTCGGCGTCGGACAGCGGCGTGCCGCCCCAGCGGTCCCTGGCCTCGGGGTCGGCGCCGTGGTCGAGCAGGAACCGGACGGTGTCGGCGTGCCCCTCCGAGGCGGCGAGGTGCAGGGCGGTCCTCTTGTCGTAGTCGACGGAACCCGGGTCCTTCCCGGTGGCGAGCACCGCCCGGACCTCGTCCAGGTCACCCTGGCTCGCCGCCCACAGCAGCCGCGTCGTCGACGCGATCCGCTCCTCGTTCCTGCCTCGCCGAGGATCGCGCTTGCCGGACCCCTCGCCGGGAGTGAAGGTGTCGTAGACGTGGAAGTTGTAACGCGTCACGAGTTCCTTGCAGAAGCCGACCCCGCGTACCGGATTGCCCAGCGCGTCCAGTCGCGGGGACCAGACACACACCCCCATGACACCGGGGACCACGATCATCAGTCCACCGGAGACGCCGCTCTTGGCAGGCAGGCCGATGGTGAAGGCGAACTCGCCGGAGTAGTCGTACATTCCGCACGAGGACATGAGCGAGAGGCACTTGCGCACGGTGTCGGCGGAGAGGATCCGCTCGCCGGTTAGAGGGTTCACGCCGTAGTGGGCCAGGGTCGCCGCGACGACCGACAGGGACCGCGTGTCGAGTTCGATGGAGCAGCACTGGAAGTAGAAGTCCAACGTCTCCATGAGGTCGGTGCCGAGGGGGAAGGAGCGCTTCTCGCGCATGAAGTAGCCGAGGGCGAAATTGCGGTCGGCCGTGCGCCGTTCCGAGAGGTAGACGGCGTTGTTGAATCCCACGGTCCCACCCCCGGAAAGCCTGTGCCAGGTTCCCGCCACGTGGTCGAAGCGGTCCGCCAGGTCCCAGTCGCTGTGCAGCAGGGAGCAGCACATGATGGCCCCGGAGTTGATCATCGGGTTGTGGGGGAGACCCTCACCGTTGAGGGTCAGTTCGTTGAACCCGCGGCCGCTGGGCTCCCGGCCGACGTGGCGGTGAACGAGTTCGGTGCCGTGCTCCTCCAACGCCAGGCAGTAGTTGATCGTTTTGCTTATGGACTGGATGCAGAAGGCGGTGTCGGCGTCTCCCGCGGCGAAACGCTGCCCGTCCACCGTGCACAACGCGACCCCGAACTTCTCCGGGGAGACGCGGCTCAGCTGGGGGATGTAGTCGGCGACATGCCCTTCCTCGACCTGCTTGAGATCCTCGTAGATACGGGAGATCTCCTTCTGGAACGGGCCGAAGTCCGGTATGACGAAATCGCCCCTGACCGCCTTCGTGAGGACGTTCCCGCCCACCTTGCAGAGACCGATGAACCGGTCGAGATCGATCCCCGACCGCCCTTCGGTGTCCGCATCGCCTCGCAGCGCCGACCACACCTCCGCCATGCGCGGATCGGTCTCCGAGATACCGGACTCCCGAAGACGGCTGACCAGCGCGGACGCTGGGATCCTGCCCTCCGCGTCGATGCTCAGGGACGTGAACAACCTGTTGTAGTAACCGACTCCGAAGTCGTCCTCCGGCGTCCCGGCGGCCGGCGCGCCCTGCGGTGGCCGGCCGGGTGGAGACAGCCGTGCAGCGGCCTTCTTCGTGGCGGGCATGGCGAACGTCCACATCTCTCGGGCGGGAAGGGCGTCTCCTTCCCGCGGGCTCCAGCTTGAAACCCCATTTTCATGGGGCGGCGGAAGGGGCACGGGGTCAGGTGGAGTGAATCACGTGACCAGGGGATTCATCTGCTCCCGAACGTGATGGACCGATGCAGGGCGCTGCCCCGGCAGCGGCGTGTGCCCGGCGGGTCCTCGGCCTCGGCTCATGGTGAGCGGCCCCGGCCCCGGCCGGCTGTCCGGCGTCCCGCCGGCGGAGAGCGGCGCCGGGCAGGCCGGACGAGTCCGCATCCCGCGTCACCGCGTGCGTGCGGGTCCTGCGGGCGCGCGAGCCGGCTCCCACGGCTCTGATCGCCCGGCGCGCTCCGCACCGTACCCGACTGCGTGCACAGCGCCCCCCGCCATCGGCGACAATAGGCAGCATGACCAGCCGCACCCAGCCGTCAGAGTCGGCCCAGCAGCCCCACCGGGCAGGCTTCGCCTGCTTCGTGGGCCGCCCCAACGCGGGCAAGTCCACCCTGACGAACGCCCTGGTCGGACAGAAGGTGGCCATCACCTCCACCCGCCCTCAGACCACCCGCCACACGGTCCGCGGCATCGTGCACCGGCCCGAGGCGCAGCTCGTCCTCGTCGACACGCCTGGGCTGCACAAGCCCAGGACCCTGCTCGGCGAGCGGCTGAACGACGTCGTGCGCACCACCTGGGCCGAGGTCGACGTCATCGGCTTCTGCCTCCCCGCCGACCAGCGCATCGGCCCCGGCGACCGCTTCATCGCCAAGGAGCTCGCGGGCATCAGGAAGACCCCCAAGGTCGCCATCGTCACCAAGGCCGACCTCGTCGACCACCAGACGCTCGCCGAACAGCTCATGGCCGTCGACCAGCTCGGCAAGGACCTCGGCATCGAGTGGGCGGAGATCATCCCGGTCTCCGCGGTGGAGGCCATCCCGGGCCCCGCAGCCGGGCAGAGCCCCGTCGCCGCCGGCACCGGAGCCGCCGCGACCGGGAAGGCCGGCGCCGCCGCGGGGACGGCGGTGGGAGAGGCCGGCGCCCCCGCAGGGACGGGAACCGGGGAGGCCGACGGGACCGCGCCCGCGGAAGCCGCGCGTGCCGGCGCGCCGCAGGATGCGCCCCCCGGGACCCCCGCCCCGCGCCGGGGCCGCCCCGCCGACGGCCAGGTCGGCCTCCTCGCCGACCTCCTGATCCCGCTGCTCCCCGAGGGCCCCGCCCTCTACCCGGAGGGCGACCTCACGGACGAGCCGGAGCAGGTGATGGTCGCCGAACTGATCCGCGAGGCCGCCCTTGAGGGCGTCCGCGACGAACTGCCGCACTCCATCGCGGTCGTCGTGGAGGAGATGCTGCCGCGCCCCGACCGCCCCGCGGACCGGCCGCTGCTGGACATCCACGCCAACGTCTACATCGAGCGCCCCAGCCAGAAGGGCATCGTCATCGGCCCCAAGGGAAAGCGCCTGAAGGACGTCGGCATCAAGTCCCGCCAGCAGATCGAGGCCCTGCTCGGCACCCCCGTCTTCCTCGACCTGCACGTCAAGGTCGCCAAGGACTGGCAGCGGGACCCGAGGCAGCTGCGCAAGCTCGGCTTCTGACGTTTCCGGCACGCTCGATTCCGACGTCCGTCCTGGCACGCTCGACAGTGACGGCGATGACGGACCGGCGTCGGGGGACCGGCCCAGGCCACCGGAGCGCTGTGGCCGGAGCCGGAGCCGGAGCGCGGATGCGCCGGCCCCCCGCGCCGGACGCCGGGAACACCGGGATGAAATCCTTTTCACGCCCAGGTACCCTAGTAGGGAGAGGGCGCGGAAAGGACATGGACACAGGTGGTGACGATCCATGACGTGGCGCGTGCCGCCGGTGTCTCACCGGCGACCGTGTCCCGCGTCTTCAACGGCGGCAAGGTCACGCCCGCACGGGCCCTCTCCGTCCAGCAGGCGGCGGCCGCGCTGGGGTTCGCGCCCAACCGCGTGGCCCGCTCGCTGCGCAAGCAGCAGTCCAGCGTGATCGGCCTGGTCATACCGGACATCGGCAATCCGTTCTTCACGTCCCTGGCACGCGGCGTCGAGGACGCGGCGCAGCGCACCAGCCTCTCGGTGGTGCTCTGCAACTCCGACGAGGACACCGAGAAGGAGCGCCGCTACCTTCAGGTGGCGCTCGGCGAGCAGATGGCCGGGGTGATCGTCGCGGCGGCCTCCCGGGACAGTACGGATCTGGGGCCGCTGATCGAGCGCGGCATCCCGGTCGTGGCCGTCGACCGCAGGCCCCACGAGGCCGATGTGGACGCGGTGATGGTGGACAACCACCACGGCGGCGAGGTCGCCACCCGCCACCTCCTCAAGTCCGGCTACCGCAGGATCGCCTGCATCACCGGCCCCCAGGGCGCCTCCACCTCGGAGGAGCGGCTCGCCGGCTACCGCGCCGCGCTGGCCTCCGCGGCACCCCGGCCGGCGGACGCCGGAACCGGCGGCTACGTGCGGCACGCCGACTTCCGCGTCGAGGGCGGCCGGCTCGCGATGCGCGAGCTGCTGGCCATGCCCGAGCCGCCCGACGCCGTGTTCGTCGCGAACAACCTGATGGCCATCGGCGTCCTGGAGGCGCTGCGCGAGGCCGGGCAGGAGCCGCCGGACCTGGGCGTGCTGTCGTTCGGCGACATTCCCTGGGCGTCGCTGGTGCGGCCCTCGCTGACGACGGTCGAGCTGCCGTCGTACGAACTGGGCCGCACGGCCGCGGACCTGCTGCTGCAACGGATGTCGGGCGGCACGGCCGCCCTCCAGACCGTCGTCCTGCGCACCACGCTGCACGCCCGGGAGAGCACGGCGGGGCCCCGCCGCTAGCCTGCCGGCCTCACGCCGGGGGACCGCCCGCCACGGCGGCCCCCACCGAAACCCCCAACCGCCGGCGCGCGTCGGCGTCCCCTCACTTCATCCCGGACGTCTTGATCGACTCCACGATCTGCCGCTGGAAGGCGAAGAACAGCGCCAGCATCGGCAGGGCCGCGATCGTGGCCGCCGCCAGGATGTAGTTCCAGTTCGAGCTGTACTGCGTCTGGAACGAGGCGATGCCGAGCTGGACGACCGTGAGGCTCTCGTCGTTCGTGGAGACCAGCGGCCACACGAACGCGTTCCAGTTGGCGAGGAAGAAGAACACCGCCAGAGCGGAGAGCACCGGGCGCGACATCGGCAGCACGATGTTCCAGTAGACCCGCCAGTGCCCGCAGCCGTCCACGATCGCGGCCTCCTCCAGTTCCTTGGGCAGCCCCAGGTAGAACTGCCGCAGCAGGAAGATGCCGAAGGCGTTGAAGATCGCCGGGATGATCAGGCCCGCGTAGCTGTTGAGCAGGTGCAGTTCGCGGGCGACCAGGAACAGCGGGATCAGCACGACCGGGATGGTCACCAGCAGCGTCGAGAAGATCGCCAAAAATATCGTCTCGCGGCCGGGGAAGCGCAGCCGGGCGAGCGCGTAGGCGGCCATCGAGTGGAAGAACAGCGCCGCGATCGTGATCACGGCGGAGATGAGGAAGCTGTTCCACAGGTAGCGCGCGAACGGGACCTCGGTGAAGACGTAGACGAAGTTGTCGACGGTGAACTCGCGGGGGATCAGCCGCCCGTCGGTCACCGTCGACCGGGTCTTGAAGGCGGACGTCATCATCCACAGCACCGGGAAGATGCTGACCAGCGACAGCACGATGGCCAGCACGGTCAGCCCGGCCCGCCCCGAGAGCCCCGAGCGCCCGGCGGCCCCGGTCCGTCCGCCGCCCACCGCACCGCCCACCGCGCCGGCCCCGGCGCCCGGCTCACCCCGTCCGGCCGGCGGGACGCCCCTCGTGCGCGCCGTGCGCGCCGGGCCGCTCGTCCTCGTCTCACTTGCCATCATCGAACCTCCCGCCCCGCGTCAGCTTGAAGATCACTCCCGTGCAGACGAGCATGATCAGCACCAGGAACGAGCCCATGGCCGACGCGTAGCCGAACTCCCCGAAGCCGAAGGCCTGCTGGTAGATGTAGAAGATCGCCAGCGAGGTGCCGTTGGCCGGGCCGCCGTTGGTGAGCACGAAGATCAGGTCGAGTCCGCCGGTGATGGCGGCGACCGTCGACATCAGCAGCACGAAGAAGCTGGTGGGCCGGAGCAGCGGCCAGGTGATGGTGCGGAACGCCGTCCACGGTCCCGCACCGTCGATCCTGGCGGCCTCGTAGTACTCCCTGGGGATCTCCTGGAGGCCCGCGAGAAAGATGATCATGTAGTAGCCCATCATCACCCACACCATCACGGCGATGACGCAGCCGAGCGCGAGGCCAGGCGAGCCCAGCCAGGAGGCGCCGTCGAAACCGGCCGCCCGCATGGCGCGGTTCACCACGCCCACCTGGTCGTCGAGCATGAACTTCCAGAGCACGCCCACCACGACGAGGCTGATCACATACGGCAGGAAGAGCGCGGTCCGGTAGACGCCGATGCCGGGCAGCCGCTGCTTGACCAGCAGCCCGAGGCCGAGGCTCACGCAGAAGAGCACCGGCACGAGGACCACCACGTAGATCCCCGTGATCTTCATCGACTGCCAGAACAGCGGGTCGTGGAACATCCGGTCGTAGTTGCCGAGTCCGATCCACTGGTAGCTGCCGAAGCCGCTGACCTGGAAGAAGCTCAGCACGATGGAGAGCACCATCGGGATCCCCACGAACAGCAGCAGGCCCAGCGCGTCGGGCGCGAGGAAGAGGCCGGCGGCCAGCCACTCGCGGTGCTTGCGGCTCATCCGGCGCCGGGGTGGCGCCGGGGCGGCCACGCCAGGCGCGGCCGTGGTGCGGCCCCGTGCGGCGACGCTGCTCATATCAGGCTCGCCCCCTCGTAGCTCTTGGTATAGGCCTCGATGGAGGCTGCGGCGCGCGCGGCCTCCTCGTCGACGTCGTGGCCGGCGAGCATCGTGCCCTGGATGGCGTCGGAGATCGCCTTGTAGACGACCGGGGGATAGCGCGGCTCGGCACGGGCCCCGGGGAAGATCTCGTCCTTGAACTTCTTCATGGTCGCGGAGTCGTAACCGCCGCGCGCCGCCCCGCGCTCCAGCGCGCTGGTGCGCGGCGCCACATCCGACTTGGCGCGGATGCACCAGTCCACCATCCGGTTGATCGACTCGTCCTTCATCGAGCCGAGCGCCCAGGCGCAGAACTCGGCGGCGGCCTCGGGGTCCCGGCCCTGCGCGTTGGCGCAGAACGACCAGCCGCCCACCGCCGTCACGTACGTGCCGCCGGGCGGCGCCGGCAGCTTGAAGACGCCGTAGCGGTAGGCGGGGGCGGCGGCCTTGAAGCTGGAGACGTTCCAGATGCCGTTCTGCCACATCGCGACGTGGCCGGCCTTGAAGGCACCGATCACGTCCTCCGCATCAGGCTGGGTGCGGGGCGCGATACCGTGCTGGACCGCGTCCTGCCACAGCCGCAGCGCATCGCGCGTGGCCTTGGAGTCGAACGCGACCCGGCCCTGTCCGTCCAGGACGTCGCCGCTGCCCTGCCACATCCACGGGTACCAGGTGAAGTTCTGGTAGTAGCCCGGAATGGTCTCGAAGACCACGCCCGCGCGGGTCGTCGTGCGCAGCTTGTCGCCGATGTCGAGCATCCGGTCCCAGGTGGTGGGGATGTCGCCCTCGGACAGGCCCGCCTTCTCGAAGACGTCCACGGAGTAGAACATCGCCAGCGGCTCGACCTCCATCGGCAGCGCGTACACCCGGCCGCCCACCGTGCGGCTCGCGAGCGTGCTGCCGTAGTCCTCCACGACGCCCTTGTCGAGATGCGGGGTGAGGTCGGCGAGCACCCCGCCGTTGTAGTAGCGCAGGAAGTCGCCGGGGCTCAGCAGGAAGATGTCGGGGCCGTCCCCGGTGGCGAAGGCGGAGGGCAGCTTGAAGCCGTTGCGGTAGGTGACCGGCGGCAGGTAGACCAGCTCGATCCGGGCCCGGTGGGTGGCGTTCCACCGCGCGACCATGTCGGTGAACCACTTGGACTGCGCTTCGATCGCCGGGTCGGGCGAGCGCTGCGGCCCGTAGAAGTTCCAGAACTTCAGGGCGCCGCCCTTGGCCTGGGCCGTGCCGCACCCGGTGAGCAGCGCCGGGGAGGCGGCCGCGGCCCCGGCGGCGGTCATCGTGGTGAGGAACCGGCGGCGCGAGGGACCGGCCGCCCGCGTGGCCGCCGCGCCCGGAGGACGCCCGGCGTCGTTGCCGTGGTGGAGCATGCGTGCGCTCCTGTCGGGAGGGGACGTACGGAGACGGACGTACGGAGAGGGACGTACGGAGAGGGACGTACGGAGAGGGACGTACGGAGAGGGACGTACGGAGAGGGACGTACGTGAAGTGGGGTGATGGCGAGGGAGGGCGAGGGGTGACGCGGATGACGACGGCCCGCCGGACGCTCCCGGCGGTCCACCGGCGCCGCGTGCCTCAGCGGCGCCGCGGCACCTCAGTCGACCTCAAGCGTCAGCAGGTCCGGCGCGGCCGGGCGGGACGCGGAGCTGGGGGCGTCCAGGTAGAAGAACGCCGTGCTCGCGATGTCGTCGCTGGTGTGCCGGTAGCGGTGCGGCAGGCCGTTGCCCTGGCCGGGGCCGATGCCCAGGCTCTGCACCGTCACCCGCAGGTCCTCGGCGAACCGCACCGGGTCCGGGATGTGCCAGCGGTACATCCCGAACCGCTGCTGGCTGCGGTAGAGCCCGTCGGGCCGCAGGATCTGGTTCAGCCCCAGGTACGGGGTGGTGTACGCGGTGTAGCCCTGCTCGGGCACGTCGAAGTTCCAGGCGCCGCCGAAGTAGTCCTCGGTACCGGTGCCGCAGATGGTGGGGAACTCCTCGTCGCCGTCCAGGTAGAACTTGACCTCGCCCTCACCCCACCAGCCGGGACTGTTCACGCCCCAGGCCAGGTAGGTGCCCACGTAGCTGCCGGCGCCCGTGACGCCGTCCAGCAGGGTGTGCACCTCGCCGGACGGAACCGGATGGCTGCGCCGCCACTGGGCGTGGAAGTACGCGGCGTCGTCGGGCACGCCGTCCAGCTCGTAGTCCACCTGGTAGTAGAGCGTCATCTGCTCCGCGGCCAGGTTCTCCAGCGTGATCCGCGCGGCCCTGCGGAACGGCATCGGCCAGTACGCGTTGAAGCCGCCGTTCGGATTGACCGCGACGGGCACCGAGGACACCTGGCTGAAGACGTTCCAGCCGTTGCAGAAGAAGTCGCCCAGCGGCACCTCCACCGCGGGCTTGTCCTCGCCCTCCCAGTACAGGCGCAGCAGGCTCGCGCGCCACGCCTGGTGGGGCGCGGTGGTACACCACAGGTGGCGGATGGTGCCCGGCCCCTCGATCGAGGCCAGCTCCGCCGTCTCGCCGGGGGCGATGTCCATGCTCGGGGATATCTTCCAGCCGCGCCCCAGCCTGCCGGCCGCGACGGCTCCCGTGCCCTCGGTGGCCATGCCACCCGCGGACTTGCCGCCGGTCGGGTTCTCGGCGCTGATGGAACGGCTGACCGCACGCGAGGAGCGCGCGATTCCGTCGAGTCCAAAGGTCGTCATCGTGTGTGCCCTCACGGGGAAGTTACGGGTGAGTGAGCGCCCTGCGGGCCACGGGTGCGCCGGTCACCGGCGAGGAACGGACGGTGCGACACCCATGAAATCCATTTCACCGAAACGTAGGGTTGGGCCCGAGGGGTGTCAAGGGTCGAGGACGGCTGAAAACCGTTGCCTCGCAGTCTCCGGTGGAGCCAAGGCACTGTCGGGCTCGCCCTCTTGACCGTGAAATCGATTTCTGTCAGCGTGCGGTCATGCCTCCCAACGCAACACCCGGCCCGGGAACCGGTTCGGCGGCCCTTCCCGGGACCGGCCAGGTCGCCGGTGCGGTCATCGGCGTGGACATCGGCACCTCCAGCAGCAAGGGCGTCCTCGTCGGCCCGGACGGGGCCCTGCTCCGCACGGCCGTCCGCGAGCACGCGCCGGACCGGCCGGGGCCCGGCATGTTCGAGATGGACGCGGACGTCTGGTGGCGGGAGTTCACCGAACTCGCGCGGGAGCTGACCGCCGAGGCCGGCGCGCTGGGGCTGAAGGTCGCGGCGGTCGGCGTCAGCGGCATGGGCCCCTGCGTACTGCTCACCGACGAGCACGACACCCCGCTCCGCCCCGCGATCCTCTACGGCGTCGACACCCGCTCGGTCGACCAGATCGAGCGGATCGAACGGCACCTCGGCCCCGCGCGGATCATCGCGCGCTGCGGCTCCGCGCTCAGCACCCAGGCGGCCGGCCCGAAGATCGCCTGGATCGCCGAGCGGGAACCGGACGTCTACCGGCGCGCCCGGCGCCTCTACATGCCCAGCTCCTGGCTGGTCCGCCGGCTCACCGGCAACTACCTGCTCGACCACCACTCGGCCAGCCAGTGCACACCGCTGTACGACACCACGGCCCTCGACTGGTACGCGCCCTGGGCCGCCGAGGTGGCGCCCGGCATCGAACTGCCGCCGCTCGCCTGGTCGGGTGAGCCCGCGGGCGAGGTCACCCCCGAGGGCGCCCGCGCCACCGGCCTGCCCGCGGGGATCCCCGTGATCACCGGAACCGTCGACGCCTGGGCGGAGGCCCTGAGCGTCGGCGCCCAGGGCACCGGCGACCTGATGCTGATGTACGGCACGACGATGTTCCTGATCCACACCGTGCCGGAGCCGCTGACCAGCCCCTCGCTGTGGGGGACCGTCGGGGCGCTGCCGGGCACCCGCAACCTGGCGGGCGGCATGGCCACCTCGGGCGCCGTGACCAACTGGCTCCGGGACCTCTTCGCGGCCGGCGACCACGCCGAACTCGTCCGGCTCGCCGCGGAGTCCGGCATAGGCGCGAACGGCCTGCTGATGCTGCCGTACTTCGCCGGCGAGCGGACCCCGCTGATGGACCCGGACGCCCGGGGCGTGATCGCCGGGCTCACCCTCTCGCACACCCGGGGCGACCTCTACCGGGCCGCGCTGGAGGCCACCGCCTTCGGCGTCCGGCACAACCTGGAGGTGCTCGCCGCCGCCGGCGGCGACATCCGCCGGGTGGTCGCGGTCGGCGGCGGCACGCAGGGCGCGCTGTGGACGCAGATCGTCTCGGACGTCACGGGCCTGGCGCAGGAGGTCCGCACCACCTCCATCGGTGCCAGTTACGGGGGCGCGCTGCTCGCGGCCGGGCTCCTCGGCGAGGTCTCGGTGGACGCCTGGAACCCCGTCCGGGAGGTCGTCTCGCCGCGGCCCGAGCACACCCGCCGCTACGACGAGCTGTACCGGCTCTACCGGGGCCTGTACGTCGACACGTCGGCGACCGTCCACGCGCTTGCCGGGCTGCAGAGCCGATGAGCGGGCGCCGGATCCAGTACCAGCAGGGCCTGAAGGACACCGTGCCGGCCAGCGACCTCGCCGAGGGCCTGCTCAACAACGTCCAACGACCGCCGGTACTGAGCCGCGACGGCTCCCGCGAGCTGTACCCCGGCGCCCCGCTGCCCCACTTCAACGAGGTGGACGAGGGCGTCGCCGTCGACTCGCTCGTCACCAACCGCATCTGGACGGCGATGGGCCTCGACCCGGCCACCACCCTGCACGACATCCGCTGGGGCGACGAGTACGACGGCAGGTTCGTCTGGGTCATGGAGATCTCCGGCGCCGTGCCCGCCTCCCACCACGGCGGCTACCACAAGTCGTGGAGCATGCGTCAGCCGCCGATGTACTTCCCGCTGGGCGGCGGCACCCTCAGCGGGGTCTCCAAGCCGGGCGAACTGGTGTGGTCGCGGGTGTTCCTGATGGACGGAGTCCTGCACGCCGACCTCGGCCGGGCGACCGCGCTGGAGCTGCCCGAGGAGGAGACCCGGCGCAGGCTCGACGCCACCACCCCGCAGTGGCCGATCATGCACGCCGAGCTGCACGGGGTCAGCCGCGACCAGTTCATGGCCCGGCACCGGGCCAACCACCTCAA
The DNA here is from genome assembly GCF_018327685.1 of Streptomyces sp. TS71-3. Classification (NCBI taxonomy): domain Bacteria; kingdom Bacillati; phylum Actinomycetota; class Actinomycetes; order Kitasatosporales; family Streptomycetaceae; genus Streptomyces; species Streptomyces sp. TS71-3. The sequence goes on from NZ_BNEL01000001.1 coordinate 3,942,618, forward strand.
CGTGGCGTACGCGCCCGATGCGGGGGCCGCTGACGCGGCGTTGGCCGTGAAAGCGGTGCTCTTCGCCGAGCTGGGGGTCAGGGTTCACCTGTGCGGTGCGGTGGCTCTGTGAGCCGTGTTCCGCGGTGACCGACGCGGACTGGGACACCGGCCCGCGGTGACCGACGCGGGGCTCCGCCCCGGACCCCCCGTCGCCCTTCGGGCTCGTCCTCAATCTCCCCCAGTGCCAAAGAGCCTGGGAGGTACCCCCAGACGGGCTTCGTTTGGTCGGTTCCGGTGGTGGGTTCCGGCGAGTGCACGGCGCCAGGGGGCCGTTCAGCCGTGCCGTTTCCGCCCGCCGTCCCGGTCCCCGTCCCCCCGCCCCGCCATCGCCGCCGGGTCGACGACGCGGTCGAACTCCTCGGCGGAGACGCAGCCGGAGGCCAGCGCCGCCTGGCGCAGCGTCGTGCCCTCGTCGTCGGCCTTGTGCGCGATGGCCGAGGCCCTGTCGTAGCCGATGGCGGGCGAGAGGGCGGTGACGAGCATGAGGGAGCGGTCGACATAGGCGTCGAGCCGGTCGCGGTTGAGCTCGGTGCCCTCGATGCAGTACTCGCGCAGCTTCGCGCAGGCGTCGGCGAGGATGGTGGCCGCGTGCAGGAAGTTGTCGATGATGACCGGGCGCATGGCGTTGAGTTCGAAGTTGCCCTGCGAGCCGGCGAAGGCGATGGCCGAGTCCTCGGACAGCACCTGGATGCAGACCATGACCATCGCCTCGCACTGGGTCGGATTGACCTTGCCGGGCATGATCGAGGATCCGGGCTCGTTCGCCGGGAGGTGCAGCTCGCCCAGGCCGCAGCGCGGTCCCGAGGCGAGCCACCGGATGTCGTTGGCGATCTTCATCAGCGGTACGGCAAGGGCGCGCAACCCGGCCGAGGCGCCGACCATGGCATCGAGGCCCCCTTGGGCGGCGAACTTGTCGGCGGCCGTGGTGAACGGGTAGCCGGTCGCCGCGGCGATCTCCGCGGCCACGTCCTCACCGAACCCCCGTGGCGCGTTCAGGCCCGTGCCGACCGCCGTGCCGCCCGCGGCCAGTTCGTGCAGCCCCTCAGCCGACCGGCCGACCCGCTCGACGGACTGGGAGAGCTGGTGGGCGTAGCCGGTCCACTCCTGCCCGATGGTCAGCGGGACGGCGTCCTCCAGGTGGGTGCGGCCGATCTTCACCACGTCGCTCCACCGGCCCGCCTTGGCCTCGATCGCCTTCTGCAGCGCCCGGACGCTGGGCAGCAGTCGTTCGTTGACCACCTTGAGCGCGGCGATGTGCATGGCGGTGGGGAAGGTGTCGTTGGAGGACTGCCCCATGTTGACGTGGTCGTTGGGGTGGATGGGCGACTTGCTGCCCAGCTCGCCGCCGACCAGCTGGATCGCGCGGTTGCTGATCACCTCGTTGGTGTTCATGTTGGACTGCGTCCCGGAGCCGGTCTGCCACACGTACAGCGGGAAGTGGTCGTCGAGCTTCCCCGCGATGACCTCGTCCGCCACCTTCCCGATCAGGCCGGCCTGCCAGCCCGGCAGCCGGCCGGCGCGGCCGTTGACGATCGCGGCGGCCTTCTTGACGTGGCCGTAGGCGTGGTAGACGGCCTTGGGCATCCGGTCGTCCCCGATGGAGAAGTGGATCAGGGACCGCTGGGTCTGCGCGCCCCAGTACCGGTCCGCCGGGACGTCGACGGCGCCCATCGAGTCCGTCTCGCGCCGGGTGCCGGTCGCGTCCAGGCCGACGGGCACGTCGCGTATCCGCGGCGCGCGGTCACCCCCGCCCTCGCCCCTTCGCCGCGCGCTCATGCCGCCGCTCCGCCGGTGTACACGGGCTGCCACATGGCCTCCCGGACGGCCTGGATCGGGTCGGCGGGGGCGGTGGTGGCGACGTCGTCCTTCGCGGCCGCCTCGACCACGGCCGTCGCGGTGCGCACGGAGGACTCCCTGAGGTTCTCCACCGGCGGGAGCAGCGAGGCGCCCGGCTGCCCGGCGTCGACCTGGTCCGCCACCGCGTGGGCCGCCGCGATCAGCATGCCGGGGGTCACCTTCGACGCTCCGGAGACGATCGTGCCCAGGCCGATGCCGGGGTACAGCAGCGCGTTGTTGGCCTGACCGATCCGGTACGTGGTCCCGCCGAAGTCCACCGGCGGGACCGGGATGCCGACGGTCACCAGGGCCTTGCCCTTCGACCAGGCGACGATGTCGGCGGGCATGGCCTCGATGCGCGAGGTCGGGTTGGAGAGCGGGAAGATGATCGGGCGCTCCGTGCCGGCGGCCATGGCCTCGACGACCTCGCGGGTGAACGCCCCGGGCAGGGTGGAGGTGCCCAGCAGGATCGTCGGCCTGACCCGGCGCACGGTCTCCAGCAGGGAGATCGCGCCGCCGTCGGCCGCCCATGCTGCGACCTCCGCCGGGTCGCGCGCGTAGGGCTGCTGGAAGTCACGGAGATCGGTCATGTCGCTGGTGAGCAGGCCCTGCTTGTCGATCAGCCAGACCTGCCCGGTGGCCTCCTGGCGGTGCGCGCCGTCGCGGATCATGGCGTCACGGAGCTGGTCGGCGATGCCCACCCCGGCGGTTCCGGCGCCGAAGACCACGAGCCGCTGGTCCCGCATCGGCACTCCGCTCACCTTGACCGCCGACAGTGCCGCGGCCAGGGTGATCGCGCCGGTGCCCTGCATGTCGTCGTTGAAGATCCGGTAGGAGTCGCCGTAGGTCTCCAGGATCCGGCGGGCGTTGCTGGGACCGAAGTCCTCGAAGTGCAGGAGCGCGCGGGGGAACATCGAGGAAGCCGTCCGCAGGTACTTCTCGATGAACGCGTCGTAGTCGGCGCCGCGGACCCGGGGGTGCCGGTTGCCGAGGTAGAAGGGGTCCCTCAGCAGCGACTCGCGGTCCGTGCCCACGTCCAGTGACACGGGGATGACGCGCTGTGGTGCGATGCCGGCCGCCGCGGTGTAGATGGCCAGCTTGCCCACGGAGATCTCGATGCCGCCCACGCCCCAGTCGCCGATGCCCAGGATCTCCTCGGCGTCGGTGCACACGATCAGGTCGACGTCGTCGGGCCCGAGCTGGAGCGTGGCGAACGCCTTCTCCATGTCGTCCGGGTGGTCGATGGACAGGAAGACGCCCCGCGGGCGGCGGTACTCGTGGGAGAACTTCTCGATCGCCGTGCCCACCGTGGGGTCGTACACGATCGGCAACATCTCCACGAGGTGATCGGTGAGCACCTTGTAGTACAGGGTCTCGTCGCGGTCGTGGAGCTGTTCCATGTACACGTTCTTCGCCAGGTCGCCGCCCTGCGCCTGCATCTGCATGTACGCGCGCTCGGCCTGCTTCTCCAGCGTCAGCACGGCGGACGGCAGGCGTCCGGTGAGCCCCAGCTCGTCCCGCTCGGCCTGCGTGAAGGCCACGCCGTGGTTGCGGAGGGGGTTCTCCAGCACGTCCGGGGTGGCCGGGGTCCGGGCGCTGCGCTTGGCCATGATGCTCTCCCCACGTGCGTGGTCAGCCCCCACCGCTGCTTCCACCGTGCACACAGGAGCCGGACGGCCGCCCGTCGATCTTCGGCGCCCCATCACCGTGACGCGACCCTGCGGGTCGCCACCGCCTCAGGGGGTGGGTCTCGGTCGTCTCCGGACCACCGGTCGATGCGGGTTGCTCGCGCAGTTCCCCGCGCCCCTGTGTGGCTGGCCCTTCGGGCAGCCTGTCACCGCTCCGAGGGGTGGGTCTCGGTCGTCTCCGGACCACCGGTCGATGCGGGTTGCTCGCGCAGTTCCCCGCGCCCCTGTGTGGTCGCCCGAACGGACAACCCCAGCCGACAAGGGGCGCGGGTGGGGGCACCTCCCACGCCCTCAAGGCAGTGGGGGAGCGACCAGCCACGACGAGGCGGACTGTCGACTGCCGGCGTGAGGGGGCGGCTGGATCGGGGCGCAGCCCCGCACGAAAGGGGCGCGGGGAACTGCGCAAGGGGCAGCCCCGGCCGGGGAGACCCCCGACGCCCCGCCCACCCGTACCGGTGGGTCCTGAAGGGAGGCGCTACGCGCCCTCCTTCAAAACCCGAGTGATCAGCTTGCGCTGCGCCTCGGTAAGCCGCGGATCCGCGCAGTACACCGTCTTCTGACCGACCGTGATCTGGTACTGGAAGCCGTCCGGCACCCCGAGCGGCGGGGTGCCGCGCCCCTCGGACAGCACCTGGTCCGCCAGGGCCTGCCACTCCTCCGCGTCGTCCCGAGCCGACACGTCCACCGCCGCGTGCCGCTCGACGCCCGCGAACCCTCCGGTCCGCTTCACCTGGATACGCATGTGTCCTGTCTAGCGGGTGGGGTACGCAAACGGGAAGCGACACCGCCGCTCCCGTGCGTAACGGACCACTCAGACGAGCCCGGCTCCCGGCGCGCCGCCGCTACGAGGACGAGACGCCCACTTCGTTCCACGCCTTCACCACCGCACGCGCCTCCGCGGAGCCCGTTCCGCCGAACCGGCCGGCGGCAGCCGTGACGGTGAGCCGGGCGAAGGCGGCGAAGCCGGCGTTCTCCGCGAGGTCGCCGCCGGTCAGGACGTCGTACCAGATCTGGCCCGCCTTCTCCCAGGCGTTCCCGCCGAGCTCCGTGGCGAGCAGGTAGAAGGCGTGGTTCGGGATGCCGGAGTTGATGTGCACGCCGCCGTTGTCGTCGGTGGTGTCGACGTAGCCGTCCATCGTGGCGGGCTGGGGGTCCTTGCCGAGCACGTCGTCGTCGTAGGCCGTGCCGGGGGCCTTCATGGAGCGCAGCGCCTTGCCGCTCACGCGGGGCGCCAGCAGGCCCTCGCCGATCAGCCAGTCGGCCTCGTCCGCGCTCTGGCCGAGGCTGTACTGCTTGATCAGTGAGCCGAAGACGTCCGACACGGACTCGTTGAGCGCGCCGGACTGGCCGGAGTAGGCGAGGTTCGCGGTGTGCTGGGTCACGCCGTGCGTCAGCTCGTGGCCGATGACGTCCACGGGGAGCGTGAAGTCCACGAAGACCTCGCCGTCGCCGTCGCCGAACACCATCTGCTCGCCGTTCCAGAAGGCGTTGTTGTACTCCCGGTCGTAGTGCACGCTCGCGACCAGGGCCAGGCCCCTGCCGTCGATGGAGTTGCGCCCGTAGGCCTTCTGGTACAGCTCGAAGGTGGCGCCGAGACCGGAGTAGGCGCGGTTGACCGAGGCGTCGTCCGAGGCGCGGTCGCCCTCGCCGCGCACCTCGGGTCCTGGCAGGTCGGTGCCGTGCCGGGCGTCGTGGATGGCGCGGTTCACCTTGGCGGCGGCGCCGGCCGGAGGCTCCCCCGCCGGGGCTGCGGCTGCCGTCAGGGTGGCGGTACGCCTGCTCGTCCGCAGCTGGGCGTCCCGCTCCAGCGTGCGGCGGGCGGGTCCGGCGAGCGCCTCGTCGTCGTGCTGGGCCAGCGCGTCGAGGACGTGCGGCGGGACGATCGTGCAGCACGTGGTGAGAGGAGCGGGAGGTGCGGACGGGCCCGAGGAGGAGAGGCCGGCCTGGTGGCTCGCGTGCTCGGTGGCGGTCATACACACGACGGTGGCACTGCGTGACCGTGATGTCACTACTGGGCGTCCCGATTGGTGAAATGGAGTGAAAATTGACACCAGCCCGTGACAGCGACCCCCTCGTTGTGATCCACAGCGATCCGCGGCGATCCACAACGATCCAGCGGGATCCCGCTTGGAGATCCCGCATCCCGCATCGCGATCCCGCATAGTGATACGCCGCCGCGTATCCCGCACCTCTCGGTTAGAGTGCGGTGCATCATGCGTTTCGGGCTGCTTCTCCTTAGCTGCCGCGGCGAGGGCCTGTAGTCGAGGCCGACCCCCTCCCCGCGGAGTTCGGTGATGCGCACTGTCGGCCGCCTTCCGCGGATCCAGGAGAGCCCGCATCATGACGCAGCCCACACCGATCACCAGCGCGACGCACTTCCAGCGTCCGACCGCCATGCCGGTCCACAAGTACGAGCCGTACGACCAGGTGGACATCCCCGACCGGACCTGGCCGGACCAGCGCATCACCAGGGCCCCCCGCTGGCTCTCCACGGACCTGCGCGACGGCAACCAGGCCCTGATCGACCCCATGTCCCCGGCCCGCAAGCGCGAGATGTTCGACCTGCTGGTGCGCATGGGCTACAAGGAGATCGAGGTCGGCTTCCCGTCCTCCGGCCAGACCGACTTCGACTTCGTGCGCTCCGTCATCGAGTCCGACGCCATCCCCGAGGACGTCACCATCTCGGTGCTGACGCAGGCGCGCGACGAGCTGATCGAGCGGACCGTCGAGTCCCTGAAGGGCGCGCGCCGCGCCACCGTGCACCTGTACAACGCCACCGCGCCCGTCTGGCGCGACGTGGTCTTCCGCGGCTCGAAGGACCAGGTCAAGCAGATCGCGGTGGACGGCACCCGGCTGGTCATGGAGTACGCGGACAAGCTGCTCGACGACCGGACGACCTTCGGGTACCAGTACTCGCCGGAGATCTTCACGGACACCGAGCTGGACTTCGCGCTGGAGGTCTGCGAGGGCGTGATGGACGTCTGGCAGCCCGGTGAGGGCCGCGAGATCATCCTGAACCTGCCCGCGACCGTCGAGCGCTCCACGCCCTCCACGCACGCCGACCGCTTCGAGTGGATGTCCCGCAACCTCTCCCGCCGCGAGTACGTCTGCCTGTCGGTCCACCCGCACAACGACCGCGGCACCGCCGTGGCGGCCGCCGAGCTGGCGCTGATGGCCGGCGCGGACCGGATCGAGGGCTGCCTGTTCGGCCAGGGCGAGCGGACCGGCAACGTCGACCTGGTCACCCTGGGCATGAACCTGTTCAGCCAGGGCGTCGACCCGCAGATCGACTTCTCGGACATAGACGAGATCCGCCGCACCGCGCAGTACTGCAACCAGATGGAGGTCCACCCGCGCCACCCGTACGCCGGCGACCTCGTCTACACCGCCTTCTCCGGCTCCCACCAGGACGCCATCAAGAAGGGCTTCGAGTCGATGGACGCGCGCGCGCAGGCCGCGGGCGGGACCGTGGACGACATCACCTGGGCCGTGCCGTACCTGCCGATCGACCCCAAGGACGTGGGCCGCTCCTACGAGGCCGTGATCCGCGTCAACTCGCAGTCCGGCAAGGGCGGCATCGCCTACGTGCTGAAGAACGAGCACAAGCTCGACCTGCCGCGCCGGATGCAGATCGAGTTCTCGAAGATCATCCAGGCCAAGACCGACGCCGAGGGCGGCGAGGTCACGCCGGCGGACATCTGGTCGACCTTCCGCGACGAGTACCTGCCCAACCCCGAGAACCCCTGGGGCCGCATCCAGGTCAGGACCGGGCAGACCACCACCGACACCAAGGACGGCGTGGACACCCTCACGGTGGAGGCCGAGGTGGACGGCGTCGACACCGTGCTGACCGGCTCGGGCAACGGCCCGATCTCCGCCTTCTTCGACGCCCTGGGCTCCATCGGCCTGGACGTACGCCTCCTGGACTACCAGGAGCACACGATGAGCGAGGGCGCCTCCGCGCAGGCCGCCTCGTACATCGAATGTGCCATCGGCGACTCCGTCCTGTGGGGCATCGGGATCGACGCGAATACGACACGTGCCTCGCTGAAGGCAGTCGTCTCCGCGGTCAACCGGGCGGCCCGATAGGGGATGTGACCGGCGCGTTTCGCGGCCCCGTGAGCTCTTGGAGCGCACGGGGCCGCATCGTCTCCCGGCCAAGGTCATGTACGGGGTACTGACGCCGCATCGGCAATGTGGCTAACATCACGCCAACGCGACCGCTCGGTTTCCGTACGCCGCTCTTCGGGGGCGGCGGCGACACCGGGCGCAACGATGCTGTTGCCGCGGCGTTATGGAGGGGTGCCACGTGCTGCCAGGATGGGGACGTAACGGACGAGGTACTTCCCGTACGGATACCTCCCGAATGTCGGGCCTCCTGGGAACCCGCACCACGTGGACGACCGTGGCCGACGGCGAGTTCTTCTGCCCCGGCTGCGGCGGTGACCGCAACTACCAGCGCCGCACCGGCCGCCGCAGGTTCACCGTGCTGGGCGTGCCGCTGGTGCCGCGCGGCACCACGGGCCCCGTCGTCGAGTGCGCCGCCTGCCACGACCGGTTCGGCATGGACGTCCTCGACCACCCCACCACGCACCGCTTCTCCGCGATGCTCAGGGACGCCGTGCACACCGTCGCGCTCGCCGTGCTCGCCGCCGACGGCACCTGCGAGCGCCCGGCGCTGGAGGCCGCGGTGGGCGTGGTGCGCGGCGCCGGCTTCGAGCAGTGCACCGAGGAACAGCTCACCTCGCTCATCGAGGCGCTCGCCGCGGACGCCGGACGGCTGCCCGAGCAGTGCGACAGCGGGCTGACCGGGCTCGCCATAGAGCTGCACGAGGCGCTCGACCCGCTGACGCCGCACCTCGCCCCCGCGGGCCGGGAGTCCGTCCTCGTGCAGGGCGCGCGCATCGCGCTGGCCGACGGGCCCTACTCGCCGGCCGAGCGCAAGGTCCTCGGGACCGTCGGCAGCGCGCTCACGATGGGCGCGGACGAGGTGACCCGGCTCCTGGCGGCCGCCCGGGCCGCCCGCTCCTAGGGCGTCGCCCCGGCCCCTGGGCCGCCGTTCCCCGGGCCGAGGCCCCCGTAGGCATGGTCCGGGAGGGGCGTGTCCTCCGGGCTCCTGGACGGAGACCTGGGGCCCGTGCCGCCCGATCCCAGGGGTGTGAACCACCAGGGGTGTGAACCCGCGCAAGCCCGCGCCGTATTCGCTTCCGCACTCCCCGTCACCCGGGTATTGCCCAGCCACTCCCACCGCATTAGGTTGCGTCGAAGGACGTCCGACGTCCCATGTCCAGCCCGACATCCGTGTCCAGCCCGACATCCCGTGTTCAGTCCGACGTCCCCCGTCCTGGCCGGCACCACCCGCACTCTTCCCAAGGGGAGCGATGACTGCCCAGAGCCGCCTGACCCTCAGCCTTGCCGTCGCCGGAGCCGCTTTGTTCGCCGCCACCTCCCTCACCCCCGCAGCCTCCGCCGCCGAACGGGCCGCTCCGGCCGGTGAGGCGGGCCGCGCCCCGTGCACCTCGTCGGTGCCGTTCTCCGCGGGACAGGACGGCTACGACACCTTCCGCATCCCGGCCGCCGTGCGCACCCGCGACGGCGCCCTGCTGGCCTTCGCCGAGGGACGGGTCGGCGGGGCCGGGGACTCCGGCAACATCGACGTGGTCAGCAAGCGCTCCCTCGACGGCGGCTGCACCTGGGGCCCGCTCGACGTGGTCGCCGCCGGCGACGGCGACACCCGCGGCAACCCCGCCCCCGTCGTCGACCCGCGCACCGGCCATGTCGTCCTGCTCACCTGCTTCAACAGCGGTGCCGTCACCGAGGCGCAGATCATGCGCGGCGAGGTCACCCCCGAGCAGAGCCGCCGGGTCTTCGTGCAGACGTCCACGGACGACGGCCGCACCTTCTCCGCGCCGCACGAGATCACCGCCGACGTGAAGCACTCCGACTGGCGCTGGTACGCCACCGGGCCCGGCCACGCCATCGCGCTCGCGCACGGCCCGCACAAGGGCCGCCTCGTGGTCCCCGCCAACTACTCGGCCGCACCGCCCGACGGCTCCGCGGACACCGGCCAGGAGGCCAAGTACTACGGCGCGCACGCGCTCTACAGCGACGACGGCGGCCGGCACTGGCGGATCGGCTTCGTCGACGGCACCTACGACGGCGTGGTCAACGCGAACGAGTCCAGCGCCGCGGAACTCCCGGACGGCCGCCTCTACTTCAACGCCCGCGACCAGAACGGCACGGCCGCCGGCAACCGCGTGGACGCGTACTCCGCCGACGGCGGCCGGAGCCTGGTGAAGCCGTACGCCGTCCAGCACGGCCTGGACGACGTGCCCGTCGTCCAGGGCAGCGTGCTCCAGGCCCAGGGGAAGAAGGGGCCGCTGCTGTTCTCCGGCCCCTCCGTGCCCACCTCGCGGGCCGCGATGGCCGTGTTCAGCAGCGCGGACGGCGGCGCCACGTTCACCCGCGCGGTGACGATCTCCGAGCTGCCGGCCGCGTACTCCGACCTGGTGCAGGTCGATCCCGCGACGGTGGGGCTGCTCTACGAGACCGGGGCGCAGGGGACGTACGAGCGGATCGAGTTCCGGCGCCTGCGCGGCCTGTAGGGGCGCAGCGCCGTTCTTCAGGGGCGCGGGGTAGGGCCCTGCCCCGCAACAAGCACAGGGCAGGGCCCTACAACAGCCCCGCCGCCGCCAGCCGCTTGCCGACCTGTTCCACCTCGTCCGCGCTCAGCGGCACCTGCGGCTGCGCCGTGGCGGGACAGGCGATGATGCCGCGCAGATGCAGCGCCGCCTTGAACGCGCCGAGTCCGGACGAGCTGCCGCCCATCCGGGCCGGGTCGCCCACACGGACCATCCCGAAGAGCGCGCAGAGCCGTTCCTGCTCGGCGCGCGCCCGCTGCCAGTCGCCCTCCCGGCAGTACCGGTACAGCCGTACGTACCCCTCCGGGTCGACGTTGCCGAGGCCCGGCACCACGCCGTCCGCGCCCATCGCGAGCGCCGAGTCGACCGTCACCTCGGAGCCGGTCAGGACGCTGAATCCGGTGATGTCGGCGCGCTTCCTGGCCCCCACGACGACGCGGCGCATGGCCCCCTCGTCCCCGCTGGAGTCCTTGAGGCCGGCCAGGACGCCCTCGGCGGCCAGCTCCAGCACCAGTTCCGGGGCCAGCTTGGTGTGCACGGACACCGGCAGGTCGTAGGCGAAGACCGGTACGCCGGTCCGCTCGGCGAGCGCCCGGAAGTGCGCGGCGATCTCGACGGGGTGGGTGCGGGTGTAGAAGGGGGCCGTCGCGACGATGCCGTCGGCACCCGCGTCGACGGCGGCGCAGGCGTGGTCGAGGACCCGCCAGGTGGCCATGTCGATCGCCCCGGCGAGCACCGGGAGCTGCCCGGCCACGTGTCCGACGACGGTCTCCACGACCGTTCTTCGGAACCGGTCGGGCAGATAGGCCGCCTCGGACGAGGAGCCGAGGACGAAGAGTCCGTCCACGCCCGCCCCCACCAGGTGATCGACGAGCCTGGTGAGGGAGGCGGTGTCCACCTCGTTGTCCGGCGTCAGGGGAGTGCATACGGGCGGGACGACACCGGTCATCGGGGTGGGGAGGGTCATGGGTACTCCTTTGGTGCTGTGGCCTGGAGGACCAGGTCATGGATCGACTCGTCCGCGCCCACGGGGTGGAAGCAGCGGAAGCGGTGGCCGTGCCCCGCCTCCTCGGCGGCCGGCATGGCCTGCGCGCACGAGTGATCTGCCCGCCAGCAGCGGGTGCGGAACGGGCAGCCGCTCGGCGGGCGTGTCGCCGAGGGCACCGGACCGACCAGCGGGATCGGGTCGATCGGGTCCAGCAGCCCGGGCGTGGCCGAGAACAGCGCCCGGGTGTAGGGGTGCCGGGCGTGCCCGGTGACCTCACCGGCGGGCGACTCCTCGACGATCCGTCCGAGGTACATGGTGATCACGCGGTCACTCATCCGGCGTACCGTCTGGATGTCGTGCGAGACGAACACCAGGGCGAGGCCGAGGCGCTCCTTCAGGTCGAGCAGGAGGTTGAGGATCTGGGCGCGCACGGAGACGTCCAGCGCGCTGGTCGGCTCGTCCGCGACGACGAGCGCGGGTTCGAGCGCGAGCGCGCGGGCGATCGCGACCCGCTGCCGCTGCCCGCCCGAGAGCTGCCCCGGCAGCGACTCGGCCAGCACCTTCGGCAGCCCGACCAGGCCCATCAGCTCCCGCACCCGCCCCTCGCGCTGCTCGGGCGTTCCCACGTGGTGCACGTCCAGCGGGTCGCGCAGGATCTGGCGGATCGTCAGCCGGCGGTTGAGCGCCGTGGACGGGTCCTGGAAGACCATGCCGATGGTGCTGCCGACCAGCCGCCGGCGCTCGCCGGCCGCCAGCGTCCACAGGTCCCGGCCGCCGAGGGAGACGGTGCCCGACGTCGGGCGCTCCACGCCCACCAGCACCTTCGCCAGGGTCGACTTGCCGCAGCCCGACTCGCCCACCACGCCCACGGTCTCGCCCGGCGCGACGCTGAAGTCCGCCTCGGTGAGCGCGTACACGCGGTCGCGCCTGAAGAGCCCGCCGGTGCGCGCCCGGTACACCACGCTCGCGTCGCCGAGGGAGACCAGCGCGGTGCCGGCCCCGTTCGCCGCGGACTTCGGGACGCTCCGTCCGCCGGCGGCGTCCGGCCGCGGCTCCGCGCCGCCGCCTCCACCGGCCTCCGTGCCCCGTCCGTCCGCCGCCGCGCCCGCGCCGTCGGCCGCCGTGCCGTTCTCCGCGCCGCTCTCCGTTCCGTTCTCCGCGCCGCCGTCCGGTGCCGCCGGTTCCTCCCGCGCCGCACCGCCGGACGCCGTCTCGGCAGCCGTGCCGCTGTCCTCGCGCGCTGCCGCGCCTTCGCTCTCCCGGGTCACTTCAGGGCCTCGCTTCCCCGGCCGTGCGGGCTGCCTCGCCCGCGGGCGGTACGGACACCGGCAGCTGCACCGCCGGATGGTGACAGGCCACGGCGTGCGTGGCGGCCTCGCCGCCGGCCAGCGCGGGCGTCGTGGTGCGGCAGACCTCGCTCGCCATCGGGCACCGGTCGGCGAACCGGCATCCCGCGGGGAAGTCCGCCGGGGACGGCACCACTCCGCGGATCTGCGTCATCCGCTCGGCGGCCGACTCCAGCGACAGCACGGAGCCCAGCAGGCCCCGCGTGTAGTGGTGGGCGGGGGCGGCCACCAGGGAGGCGGTCGCCGCGGTCTCCACGATCTGCCCGCCGTACATCACCACGATCCGGTCCGTCACGTCCGCGACCAGCGCGAGGTCGTGGGAGACCAGGACCAGGGCGAAGCCCAGCTCCTCGCGGAGCCGCAGCAGCAGCTCGACGATCTGCGCCTGGACCGTGACGTCGAGGGCCGTGGTGGGCTCGTCGGCGATGATCAGCTTCGGGTTGCGGGAGAGCGCCATCGCGATCAGCACCCGCTGCCGCTGACCGCCGGACAGCTCGTGCGGGTAGCTGCGCAGCGTCCGCTCGGGGTCGAGCCCCACCATCCGCAGCAGCTCCTCGGCGCTGCGCCCGCCGCCCCTGCGGATGAGCTGCTTGAGCTGTGCCCGGACGGTCATCGCGGGGTTCAGCGACGACAGCGCGTCCTGGTAGATCATCGCCATGTCGTGGCCGAGGAGCCGGCGCCGGGTGCTCATCCGCATCCCGGTGAGCTCCTTGCCGTCGAAGACGATCCGGCCGCCGATCCGGGCGCCCTTGGGGGCGAGGCCCATCACCGTCAGAGCGGTCAGCGACTTGCCGCAGCCGGACTCGCCGACCAGGCCGAGCACCTCTCCTGGGCGCACCTCGAAGCTGATGCCGTCGACGATGTCCACGCCGCGGTGCCGCTCCTCGAAGCCGATCGCGAGGCCCTCGACGCGCAGCACGGGCTCGCCCCCCGGCAGCGGCCTCGCGCGCTCCCGCAGCCGGGCCGCGGCCTCGTCGAGCGAGGGCAGCTCGGTGACCTTGCCCGTGCCGGGCCTGGCCGCCTCCAGCGCGTCCACGGCGTCCGCGGTGTCCCCTGTCCCCGTCTCGCCGGGCCGCGCGGCCAGGTCGCCGTCCGCGACGCCGCGGCGCTCGGCGGGTGCGGCCCACGCGTCCGAGACGCCCTCGGAGAGGACGTTCAGCGCCAGCACCGTCACCAGCATCAGCAGGCCCGGGAAGACGGTCGCCCACCAGCCGCCGGTGAGCACCATGTTCTTGCCGTCGGAGATGACGCTGCCCCAGGAGGGGTCGGGCGGGCGGACGCCGGCGCCGATGAAGGACAGCGACGCCTCGAAGACGATGGCCTCGGCGACCTTGACCGTGCAGTAGACCAGGATCGGTGCGGCGCAGTTGATCGCGACGTGCCGGATGACGATGTACGGGGTCCTGGCGCCGATCAGCCGCTCGGCGACGACGTAGTCCTCGCCGTACTGGTCGAGCACGTTCGCCCGGATCACGCGCGCGATCGGCGGCATGAAGAGGAACCCGATCGCGCCGATCAGGATCGGGATGGTGCCGCCGAAGACGGTGATGAGGACGGCGGCCAGCGCGATGCCGGGGAACGCCATGATGACGTCCATCACGCGCATCACCGTCTCGTCGACGGCCTTGCGCGAGGTGGCCGCGAGGGCACCGAGCACGGCGCCCGCGACCAGCGCGAGCAGCGTGGCGCCCAGGCCGATCGCGAGCGACCAGCGCGCCCCGTACATCAGCCTGCTGAGGATGTCCCGGCCGAGGCTGTCCTGGCCCATCCAGTGCCCGCCCGAGGGCCCGCCCTCGCCCACCATGGGCGCCTGGTCGAGCGGGTCGTGCGGGGCGATCAGCGGCGCCAGCAGCGCCATCAGCACGACCAGCACGATCACCACGAGGGCGATCCGGGACGGCACGGGCAGCCGGCGCAGCGCCAGCCGCCGCAGGGCGCCGCGCAGCTGCGGCTGCCGGGGTGCCTGGGGCGAGGGGGGCGGGGAGGCCGCCGTAGTCACCTGCTCGGTCATCAGGCGGCACTCCTCAGACGCGGGTTGACCAGGAGGTAGAGGATGTCGATGGCGAGGTTGATCACCACGAATCCGATGGCCGTGGTGAGCACCACGCCCTGCACCACGGCCGGGTCGCCGTTCTTCACCGCGTCGATCATCAGCTTGCCCATGCCCGGCAGGGCGAAGATCGTCTCGGTGACCACGGCGCCGCCCAGCAGGTAGCCGACCTGGAGGCCCAGTACCGTCAGCGGGTTGACCAGGGCGTTGCGCAGGACGTTGCGGCCGACCACCACGACCGGTGGCAGGCCGCTGCCGATCGCGGTGCGCACGTAGTCCTTGTCCAGCTCCTCGACGACGGCCGTGCGGACGATCCGGGTGAGCTGGGCGGCGATGGGCAGCGACAGCGAGAACGCGGGCAGCGCCATCGTCTTCAGCCAGCCCGAGAACGAGTCCGCGGGGTTGATGTACCCGCCGGAGGGGAACCACCCGGCGGTCACGGCCAGGTACTGGATCATCAGCAGCGCCAGCCAGAAACCGGGTGCGGCCACTCCGGTGAGCGAGACCACGCGGATGATCTGGTCGGCCATCCGGTCCCGGTAGATGGCGGCGGTGACGCCCAGCACGAGTGACAGCACCACGGCGATGACCAGGCCCATCAGGGTGAGCTGCATGGTCAGCGGCAGGGCGGTCGCGATCTGGTCGCTGACCGGGGCGCGGTTGAGCACGCTGATGCCCATGTCGCCGTGGAGCAGATCACCCACGAAGTGCACGTAGCGCACCGGGAACGGATCGAGCAGGCCGTTCTCCAGGCGGAACTGGTGCAGTTGCGCCGGGCTCGGGTTGGCCCCCTGGAAGTAGGCGGAGGCCGGATCGCTGTCCGAGAACCGCATGATGATGAAGACGAACAGCACGATGCCGAGCAGCAACGGGACGAGCAGGGCGATGCGGCGGGCCAGGATCCTGGCGATCGCTAGCACGGTGGCTCCTAGAGACGGGAGAAGAGGAAGGGGCGGAGCCCTTCCTCGGTGGCGCCGGAGGTGAGCGCTTCCCCGCGACGCCGGCGGTGGGCGGCGGGTGGGCAGCTCGGAGCCCGGGCGGCGGTGGCCGGCCCGGGCTCCCGCGCGGAGCTCAGCCCTTGACGGGCTTGGCCTGGAGAAGGTTTATGCCGGGGTACGGCTGGGGGCGCACTCCGGTGATCTTCTTCGCGTCCCAGGCCGTGATCAGCTCGGTGTGGACCACGGGGTATATCACCGCGTTCTCGGCGACGATGTCGATGTAGTCCTGCGTCATCTGCTTCTTCTTCTGCGGGTCGGGCTCACGCGTGGCCCGGTCCATGAGGGTGAACAGATGCTTGGCGGTGGAGTTGCCCTCCCAGCGGGCGTACCCCATCCAGGTGTTCTGCGGGCCGTAGTTGTAGTGCATGATCAGGTCCGCGTCGATGCCGAACTGGTTCGGGTTCGACGCCGACGCCACGACCTGGAAGTCCTTCTTCTGGTCGAGCTTCGCGAAGACCGCGGAGGTCTCCTGCGGGTTCAGCGTGGTCTTGACGCCGATGGCGTCCCAGGACGCCTTGATGGTCGGCAGGCAGTCCACTATCCAGCTGACGTTGCTGGACTGGAGCTCGACGGACAGATTCGAGACGCCGGCCTCCTTCAGGAGCTGCCGTGCCTTGTCCGGGTCGTACGAGTAGACGGTCTTGGCCTTGCGGTACGTCGGGTTGCCGGTGTCCAGGAACGAGGACGCGGGCTTGCCGTGCCCGCGCAGGCCCACCTGGATCAGCTTCTCCGTGTCGATCGCGTAGAACAGCGCCTGGCGGACCCGGACGTCGCCGAACGGTTTGTGGGCGGTGTTGAAGAGCAGGAACATGTGGTTCATGCCCGCGCCGCCCTCGACGGTCAGCCCGCCCTTCTTGAGCTGGTCGATGTTGGCGTACGGGATGTTGTCCGCGATCTGGGCGCCCGCGCTCGCCCCGGAGATCTTGGCGACCCGGGGCGCGGCGTCCACGATGGACAGCCAGTTCATCGTCTTGAAGTTGGCCTTGCGCGGGCCGTTGTAGCCGTCGAACGCCGCGAAGGTGGTGTTCGACTTCGGGTGGTGCGCGGTCTGCTTGTAGGGGCCCGAGCCCACGGCCGTGCCGGCGTCCGCCTTCTCCCAGCCGCCCGGCTTCCCGAAGACGTGCTTCGGCATGATCTTCGCGAGCGTGAGCCGGGGTGCGCCCTCCGGGAAGGGGAACTTCAGGATCAGCTCCACCGTCTTCTCGTCGACCTTGCGCACCTCCTTCAGCCACGGCTGGATGAACCCGGTGGCCAGCAGGGCGATGCCCGGGTGCAGGATCCGGTCGAAGGTGAAGAGCACATCGTCGGCGGTGACGGGCTGGCCGTCGTGCCACTTCGCGCCCGAGCGCAGGGTGAAGCGCCACGTGGTGGCCTGGAGGTCCGCCGGCGGCTCGGTCGCGAGCGCGGCGTACGGCTGCCGCGTGATCGGGTCGGTGTCCAGCAGGCCCTCGTAGATGTGGTGGTTCGCCGCCATCGTGAACGCGGACGCCGTCTTCGTCGGGTCCCAGCTCTGGTCGTTGCCGTAGCCGATGACCGCGGTGATCGAGTCCGAACCGCCCCCGCCCCCGCCGCCGGTGTCGTTGGTGGACTCGGGTCCGGACGAGCAGGCGGAGAGGGACGTGGTGATGGCGGTGGCCGCGCCGATCGCACCGGTGTACTTGAGGAAGGACCGGCGGTGCAGCGCCGGTTGCGAGGTCGCGTCGCTCACAGTGCCTCCATGGGAAGTTTCCCCCAAGCGTGAAAGGTCCCGCCGGACTGGTCCCGCCGGACTGGCCCTTGGAGATAGGACGTCCTACGTCTGTCGCGCGACCATAGATCGGGCCGGGTGGACGGTCAAGGGGGCGCGCAGGGACGGAGGTTGACGCTCCGGATCTACCCGCGTCCCGCTCGGCGTCTGTCGTGGTGACGGGCGGTCGCGGGGGTCCTCCCCGGTGGCCGATTATCGATGGGATACGACATGGGACGTGGGACGTCCCACGGGCGTACGATGGACCGCATGTCTGAGGAGCCCAGGAACTCCAAGGGGACCCGCGGCCCGCGGTCGGCCCGCAGGTGGCGGGTGAACAGCCAGATCCAGCGCGAGGTCACCCAGCTCATCCTGGACCGGAAGCTGAAGCCCGGTGCTCCGCTGCCCACCGAGGCGGAGCTGATGGAGGACCTCGGGGTCAGCCGCAATTCCGTGCGGGAGGCCCTGAAGGCCCTCCAGGCCCTCGACATAGTGGAGATCCGGCACGGCTACGGCACGTATGTCGGCCAAGCCTCCCTGACCCCCCTCGTGGACGGGCTCACGTTCCGGACGCTCTCGCTCCTCGGCGACGACGCGCACGCTCTGGTGGAGATCCTCCAGGTCCGCGAGGTCCTGGAGGAGGGGATGATACGTCGCATCGCCCCCTCCCTCACCGACGCGGACCTGGACGCGCTCGAGGACATCGTGCTCCGGATGGAGACGTCGAGCCGCGAGAGCCAGCCCTTCCCCGAACTCGACCGCGAGTTCCACGAACTGCTCTACCGCGCCTTCGGCAACGAACTCGTCCCCCAGCTCCTCGGGGCGTTCTGGAACGTCTTCCACCGCGTCGCCGGAGCCCGGGGGTGGACCGAGGACCCCGCGCCCGACGTCACCGTGAAGCGGCACCGGGACATCCTCACCGCGCTGCGGGAGCGGGACGTGGCCAGCGCGCAGCGGGCCATGGCCGATCACTTCCGCGGCATCGAGGCGCGTGCGGTGCAGGAGACGCGCGGAGTGCAGTGACCGGCGCCGGTTCCGGTGCCTTGACGGGGCGAGCGGCCGGTACCGCGGGGTGAATGCCGCCGGGCCGTGCGGCCGATCGGGTGCCGCCCCCTTTCCGGCGGTGGGGATCCGGCTGTTTCGTGGTGACCCGGCGCGCCCACGCGGCGCGGCCGCACCACGCAACGGCCCCGCCCCCTCGGGGCGGGAACAGCTCTCAGTGCAAGGAGCCCGATGAGCACCCCAGAGCAGACCGAAGCCTCCGGACGCCTCCCCGCGCATCCTGCCGTGCCGCCACGGCTCGCGCGCTTCTACGACAAACTCCGTGCGCCCGGCTACGGCGGCGACTACAACCCCGAGCAGTGGGGCCCGCAGGTGCACGACGAGGACATCCGGCTGATGCGGGAGGCCGGGGTCAGCCTCGTCACCCTGGGCATCTTCGGCTGGGCGCGGTCGGAACCCGTACCGGGGGAGTACGACTTCGGATGGCTCGACGGCCACATGGACCGGCTCGCCGGCGCCGGGATCGCGGTCAGCCTGGCCACCATGACCGCCTCGCCGCCGCCGTGGCTGCCCGAGCGGCACCCCGAGACGCTGCCGGTGCTCCAGGACGGCACCACGCTGTACCCGGGATCCCGCCAGCACTGGTGCCCGTCCAGCCCCGTCTACCGCGAGCACGCCACGCGCCTGGTGGCCGAGCTGGCCCGGCACTACGCGGACCATCCCGCGCTCGCCCTGTGGCACATCGGCAACGAGTTCGGCTGCCACATCTCCCGGCACTGCCACTGCCCGGTCTCCACCGAGGCGTTCCGCCGCTGGCTGCGCGAGCGGTACGGCACCGTCGACGCCCTCAACGATGCCTGGTCCACCGACTTCTGGTCGCAGCGGTACACCGGCTTCGAGCAGATCCTCACCCCGCGCACCGCCCCCTCCTTCCGCAACCCCATCCAGCAGCTCGACTACCAGCGGTTCTGCTCGGACGAGCTGCTGGCCTGCTACCTCGCCGAGCGTGAGGTGCTGGACCGGATCACCCCGGGGACGCCGGTCACCACCAACTTCGTGCCGGTCGCGAAGACCCTGGACCTGTTCTCCTGGGCCCCGCACCTGGACGTCGTCTCCTACGACTCGTATCCCGACCCGCACGATGCGTCCGCCTTCCAGCGCACGGCGTTCAGCTACGACGTGATGCGGGGCCTGCGCGGCGGCCAGCCCTGGCTGCTCCTGGAACAGGCCCCGAGCGCCGTCAACTGGCGGCGCCGCAACGGCCGCAAGCCGTCCGGGCGGATGCGGCTGGACAGCTGGCAGGCGGTGGCGCACGGCGCGGACGCGGTGCTGTTCTTCCAGTGGCGCGCCTCACGCGGCGGCGCGGAGAAGTTCCACTCGGCGATGGTGCCGCACGGCGGCCCCGACACCCGGATCCACCGGGAGGTCGCCGCGCTCGGCGCGGAGCTGGCGGGCCACGCCGACCTGCTGGGGTCCGTCCCGGCCCGTGCTGAGGTCGCGCTGCTGCTCGACTGGCCGAACTGGTGGGCGCTGGAACTCGACGCCCACCCCGCCGACCTCGACATGCTGGGCACCGCCCTCGCCCACCACAAGCCGTTCCACGACGCCTCCGTGGCCACGGACGTCGTCCCGGTGACCGCCGACCTCGCCCCGTACAAGCTGCTCGTGGTGCCGAACCTGTACTCGGTGAGCACGGCCGCCGCCGCTCGCCTGGCCGCGTACGTGCACGGCGGCGGCACCCTGGTGATGTCGTTCTTCTCGGGCATCACCGACGAGCACGACCGGGTGCACCTGGGCGGTTACCCGGCGCCGTTCCGCGAGCTGCTGGGCGTCCGTGTCGAGGAGTTCGATCCGGGCGCCGACGGCTCCTGGGCGGAGGTGATCCACCTGGAGGGCGCCGAGGCCGTCGAGTCCTTCGACTCCGGCGGCCCGTCGGTGACCCGGCACTCCCACGGCGCCGGAACCGCCTGGTACCTGGGCACCCGCCCGCGCCCGGCGGCGATGCGGGAGCTGATGGACCGGGTGCGCGCGGAGGCGGGCGTCGGCCCCGTGCTCCCGGACCTCCCCGAGGGCACCTACGCCCGCACCCGCGTCACCGCGGACGGCACCCCGGTCCACGTCCTGCTGACCGAGGCGACGGGGGAGGTGGCGGTGCGCCGGGGCTGACGGGCGGGCCCGCCGGCCACGGTGCTCACGTGCCGCGGGCGTCGCGGGCGCCGTCCAGGCGCCCGCACACCGCGGCGAACCTCTCCCGCTGCTCGCCGGTGAGGCCGGGCCGCGTCCGGAGCCGCCGGATGACCCGGTCGGCCGGCTCGTTGGGGGCGTCGACGGCCTCCAGAGCGGCCAGGGCGTGGTCGACGGCCGTCTCCGCCTGCCCGGCACCGAGATCGGGCACGTCGAGCAGGGGGATCACCAGGGGCCAGCCCGGTCCGTGCTCGCCGAGCCACTCCAGAGCGCCGGCGACGGTCTCGGCCCTGCGGTCGGCGTCGAGACCGGGGTGCCCCAGCAGGATCCTGGTGATCCTCGCGGTGCCCTTGCCCGTCCGGTGGTCCCTCGACCACGCGACGGCGTGGTCGAGGGCGCGGCGCCGGTGCTCCGGGTCGAGGTCGTCGCGGAGCAGCAGCGCGCAGAGCAGGTCGTAGTCGGCGCCTTCCACGGCGTCCAGCCGGTCCACCGCGGCGGAGGCGAGCTCGGGCAGCAGCGCCGGGGGGATGTCGGTGCGCCGGAGCAGGCCGGCCAGCACCTGACGGCCGTGCTCGTCGACGCCGTGCCTGTCGAGCCATCCGGACGCGTGTCTGACGATGCCCGCCCCCATCGTCGGCGGGCGCGGGACGGCCGGCCGGGAGCCCTGTGAGGGGGCGGGGCCCGGGCCTCGGGCGGCCGGGATCCGTATCAGGTCGCGCTCGGCCGTCTTCGGATCCGCCTCGGACTCCGAACAGGCCGTCAGGGACGCGAGGACCCTCCAGGCGGACTCGGCACGGCCGTGGGTCTCCAGCCAGGCGAGGGCGCGCGCCACGCCGCGGACCCGCGCGCCCCTGTCCAGGTCATGCCGTGCCAGCAGCGGGTCCAGGACGAAACCGGCCTCGATCACCGTGCCGTTGGCCGTGAGCCAGGTATGGGCGAGATCGGTGGCGCGGGGCACCTGGTCGGCTCCGGGAGCCAGGCCGGCGAGCAGCGGTGCCAGCACGAAGCGCGCGTTCGGATCCGTGTCATGGGTGGACAGCCATTCCAGGGCGGTGGTGACGACGCGCAGGGCCGGGTCGGCGTCGAGGTCGCGGCGTTTGACGAGCGCCTGGAGGACGAACGAGGCGTGCTCCGTGGACAGGTACTTCTCCAGCCAGCCCAGGGCGGCGGTGACGACGTCCAGGGTCGAGCCGGGATCGAGGTCGCGGCGTTTGACGAGTGCTTGCAGGACGAACGAGCCCTGCTCTGCGGGCAGGTGTATCTCCAGCCAGGCCATGGCGTGGTGCAGGGCGGCGTCCCGCGTCGCCTCGTCGATGTCGCGCCGGTCGAGGAGCGCCTGGAGGACGAAGGCCGCGTGCAGTGTGGGCTGGTGCAGTTCGAGCCAGGCGAGGGCGAGATACAGGATCCTGTCGTGTGCCCGCCCGGGGAATCCCCGCAGCTGGAGTAACGCCTTGAGGACGAAGCGGGCACGCTCGTCGGCGCCCCACAGGCCCAGCCAGGCAACCGCCATGTCCACCGCCGCATGCCGCTCGTCGCGGGGGAGGGCCGGCCGGTCCAGCAGGGGCGTGAGGACGAACTGGCCGAACTCGTCGGTGTGGTGGACGTGCAGCCAGGCGAGGGCCCGGTCAAGGGCGTCGGCGATCTGCCGTTCGTCGAGATCGGTGCGGTTCAGCAGGGGCGCGAGGACGAAGGACTGGCTCCTCGTCGCGGGACCGTGGAGCCAGGCGAGCGCGGCGTCGACGGCCGCGGCGGACTGCTCCGCTCCCAGGTCGTGGCGGCCGAGGAGCGGCGGGAGCACGAAGGAGACGCTGTTGGAGGCTCCCTTGGCCGAGGCCCAGGCCAGTGCCTTGGAGGCGACCGCGTCCACCTGCTCCCGCTCCAGGTCCTGGCGTTTGAGAAGGGCTTCCAAAACGTGGGAGGCGTCCTCCTTGTCCCCGCTGTGGCCCAACCAGTCGAGGGAGCACCGCACGACCAGCCCGGCCAGCCGGGTGGTGAGTCCGGGCGCGAGGAGCAGCCGTCTCAGCATCAGCGCGGGGAAGTGGTTGGCGAGCCTGCCGAAGGACCGCAGCCAGGACAGGGCGTCGCCGACGACGCGGTCCCGCTGGCGGCGGCTCAGATCGTCCCTGAGCAGGAGAGCGCTCAGCACCAGGAAGGTGCGCGGCAGCCGCGGGTTCGCCAGGACCCAGGCGAGCGCCTGGACCAGGGCTTCGGCCGCCGCGCCGGATTCGAGGTCGTCCCTCGCCAGCAGCGCGGCCAGCACACCGGCCGCGCTGGGCGCCGTGCCGTGGTCCGCCAGCCGGCCGAGAGCAGCCGCCACGCACGCCGGCGCCTGCTCGGCCGGCAGGCCACTCGCCCGGAGCAGGGACTCGAAGACGGGGGAGGCATCCTCCCAGTCGCCGTTGCCCTCGGCCCAGGCCAGCGCCTCCGCGGCGAGCCTGGCCGGCACGGCATGGGCGGTGTTGCGGACGGAGCTGGCGAGCAGGACCCGGACGAGCTCGGGTCGCCCGCCGGCCACGCCGCGCAGCCAGGGGGCCACGAGCGCGTCCCAGGCCTCGGCGCTGGGGTCCCGCCAGGGCTCGGCGGACAGCAGGCCGAGGAGCGTCTGGAGGCCGGCCTCGTGGTCGTCGGCGAGCAGTTCGCCGAGCCGGGTGGCGTTGCCCCTCAGCCACCGCCGGTAGGTCTCGCGCAACTGGTCCCGGTCGTCGCCGAGGTCGGCGCTCCAGCGGCGCAGGTGCGCGGCGGCCCTGTCGAAGGTGCGTGCGCTGTGCAGGAAGGACGTCAGGAGTTCCCTGGCCGTGCCGCCGAGCAGGTCGAAGCCGTCGGGCATGAGAGCGCGGTGCAGGAGCTGGTCGGCGACGATGTCGTGGACGATGTCGAGCCGGCCGCGCGAGTCGAGCAGCCAGCCGAGCTTGACCAGGCGGGCGACCACGCCGGGGCCGTCCCGCCGGCGCGTGGCGCCCCCGCGCCCGTCGAGGTACGCGTCCACGACGTTCTCGACCGCGACCCGGTCCTGGGGGCAGGCGGCCGCCGCGACGGAGGAGGCCAGGAGCAGGGTCTCCATCTCGGCCGCACCCGCCTCCCCGTCCACCTCCCCGCCGAAGTCCTCCTGGATGCGGCGGGTCAGCCAGCGCAGCAGGTCGATGTTCCGCAGCGAGGAGAGTTCCGAGACGTCCAGGCCCTCCTGGAGCCGCGCCCGGATCTCACGGGCGATCAGCAGGGCGATCACCGGGCGGTTTCCGCACAGCTGGGCGAGCCTCGGCCGATCCGGCAGTTCCGCGTCCTCGCCCGCCACATGGTCGAAGATCGCCTGGCAGACCCGGTCCTGGTACGCCTCGTCCTGCTGGAGTTCGATGCGCGTCAGCTCGATGCCCGGGTGCTGCCTGAGGGCGGCGTCGACCGAGCCGGGGCGGGTGGATGCCAGGCAGGCCACCTCGGTCCTGGTGTCACGCAGCCGCTCCGAGAGCCCCTCCAGGTCCAGGGCGGTGTAGCCGTCCAGGTAGTCGAAGACGAGCAGGACTCGGCGCTCCCGCTGCTCGGCGACCACGGCGCCGAGTTCCTCGGCGGAGAGCCGGGCGTCCGCCTCGACGTGGAAGACCCGCCACTGCCGCTGCTCGGCGAGCTTCGCCACCTCGAAGCAGGTCCGGGTCTTGCCGGCCCCGGCCACACCGATGAGGAGGACACCGCGCACGGCGTCCTCGTGCCCCGGCCGGCCGGGTGACGGGCCCGTCTCCAGCCGTGCGAGCACATTCGCCGGCGCCGCGTCGTGGACGGCGTCGGGACTCACGAACGGCAGCTCGTCGTCGGTGAGGTACCGCATGCCCTCCTGGCGCGCGAGCTCCTGGGCGTGCGTGCGCACCGACGGGGGCAGCAGGCTGATCGGCGCGGTCCCCGCCAGCAGCCTGGCGAGATCCTCGCTGCGGGCCGCCCAGGTGCTGTTCCGGAGCCAGTCGTCGGCGCTGTTGTAGCGCGCGATCAGCACTCCCACGACGCGGTCGTCGCGCATCCGGCGGACCGGTGCCCCGCTCATGCCCCTGAACACCGCGTCGGCCCTGATCCGGGCCAGCGGCACCTCGTCGTCGCGCAGGGTGCCGCCCTCGTACGTGCCCCGGGTGTCGAGGTGCCGGTAGTCGTGCTCGTCGGGGACCTCGGGGACGCCGGTGACCAGCACCTCGGTGCCGGGCTCCTGGATCTCCGCGCGCGCCCAGCCGGTCACCGAGGAGGGCAGGCCGCGCTCCGCTCTGATCACCGCCAGGTCGTGCACGGCGTCGACCGCCGTCACCGTGCCCTCGAAGGCCTCGCCGCCCGCGAGCGGATCGACGCGGACCGGAGCGCCCTCGTGCCCGGCTCCGATGTCGGAGAGCACGTGGTGGGCGGTGACGAGCACGCCCGGCTCGGTCTGGAAGCAGGTCCCGGCCGGCGGCCCGGACGGCGCCAGCACTCGCCCGAGGTAGCCGGGGACCCGGGTGCCCCGGTCATGGACGTCCGGCATGGGCCGACGTCACCGTCCCGCCGGCGACCGGCGGGGCTCCTGGCCGTCGGCACCGGTGCCGGAGTCCTGCTCCGTGCCGTCCGGCCCGCCCCGCGGGCCCGAGCCGGGGCCCTTGTAGGTGAGTTTCACGCGCAGGGTCGCCTCGCCTGCCGCGCCGGCCACGATGACGTTGCCCTGCGCCGAGAACTTGAGGCCGAACTCCACCTCCACCGCGTCCGGCCTCGCCGCCTTCCGGCCGGACGCCTCGATCATCCGGACGGTGGACGTGGCCACTTCCACGATCGCCGTCTGGGCCCTGCCGAAGGCCTCCCGCACGCCGTCGACCGCCTCGTCGACGCGCGATGTCTGCTCGGTGCCGGTCACCTGGACCGTCTCCACGAGCACTTCGGTCTCTCCCACCCGCATGGGTACCGCGCGGACCGCCACCATCGTCCCCCGCTCCTCGTGTGCGCCACTGCGCACGTCTGAACGCTCACATGATTTTCGTTCAGAGGAACGGCGGACGGTAGCAGGGAAGCCGCCCCGGCGCGCGGAGGGGGGATTCGGGGGCGAGCGCCCGGGGCCCGCTCCCGATCCGTGACAAGGGCGCCTTCCGGAGCTGCCGCGACCCCGCCCGGGGCGGTAACCCACCGGAGACCACTGCCGGCACACCGTTCGACGAACAGCATCTGCGAGCGATTCCCGCTCGCGAATAACGCAAACGGATACCTGGTGATCACGCCCCCGTCCGGCCGGGGCCCCGGAATATAAGTCGCATGAATCGTTCTTCGCTTTCCTACGCTCGAACGCCGCCGTTTCTTTCGCGACCCCCCTCAGGGGTTAAAGCCCCCCAAAGGGGGGCGCCCCCGAAGGGGCGCGGGGAACTGCGCAAACAAGCCACGACGAGCCAGACAGCCGGAAGCCGGCACAAAGGCAGAGAGCTGGACCGGGGCGCAGCCCCAAGTCCTGCCGTATCCGGCCCCCGGCCCTGGCAAGGGCTCCCGTACGGGAGAATGGCCGTATGAGCCTCTACCGGGACGACGGCGTAGTGCTGCGGACGCAGAAGCTCGGCGAGGCCGACAGGATCATCTCGCTGCTGACACGGAACCACGGCCGCGTACGCGCCGTGGCACGCGGCGTACGCAGGACGAAGTCGAAGTTCGGCGCCCGCCTGGAACCGTTCTCGCACGTCGACGTGCAGTTCTTCGCCCGCGGCAGCGACCTGGTGAGCCGCGGCCTGCCGCTGTGCACGCAGAGCGAGACCATCGCCCCGTACGGCGGCGGCATCGTCACCGACTACGCCCGGTACACGGCGGGTACCGCCATGCTGGAGACCGCCGAGCGGTTCACCGACCACGAGGGCGAGCCCGCGGTCCAGCAGTACCTGCTGCTCGTCGGCGGCCTGCGCACCCTCGCCCGCGGCGAGCACGCCCCCCACCTCGTCCTCGACGCCTTCCTGCTGCGCTCCCTCGCCGTCAACGGCTACGCCCCCAGCTTCGGCGACTGCGCGAAGTGCGGCATGGCGGGCCCCAACCGGTTCTTCTCGATCGCCGCCGGCGGCTCCGTCTGCGTCGACTGCCGGGTGCCCGGCAGCATCGTCCCCTCGGCGGAGGCCCTCACCCTGCTCGGCGCCCTGCTGACCGGCGACTGGGCCACGGCGGACGCCGCCGAGCCCCGGCACGTCCGGGAGGGCAGCGGGATGGTCTCGGCCTACCTGCACTGGCATCTGGAACGCGGCCTGCGCTCACTACGCTATGTGGAGAAGGCGTAGGAGCCATCAGCATGGACCAGGAGCCATCAGCATGGACAAGATAAGCGAAACAGGAGAGTAGAGCCCCATGGCAGTACGACGCGGCATCCTCGGCCGGTCCCGCCGCACCTATCGCACCCCCGAGCCGCACCCCTCGGGCGCGCGGCCGCCGAAGATCCCGGGCGAGCTGGTGCCCCAGCACGTGGCCGTCGTGATGGACGGCAACGGCCGCTGGGCCAAGGAGCGCGGCCTGCCGCGCACCGAGGGCCACAAGGTCGGCGAGGGCGTCGTGCTCGACGTGCTCAAGGGCTGCCTCGAAATGGGCGTGAAGAACCTCTCCCTGTACGCCTTCTCCACCGAGAACTGGAAGCGGTCCCCCGAGGAGGTCCGCTTCCTGATGAACTTCAACCGCGACGTGATCCGCCGCCGCCGCGACGAGATGGACGAGCTCGGCATCCGGATCCGCTGGGTCGGCCGGATGCCCAAGATGTGGAAGTCGGTCGTCCAGGAGCTCCAGGTCGCCCAGGAGCAGACCAAGGGCAACGACGCCATGACGCTGTACTTCTGCGTCAACTACGGCGGCCGTGCGGAGATCGCCGACGCCGCCCAGGCGATCGCCCGGGACGTCGCGGCGGGCCGCCTCGACCCGGAGAAGGTCAGCGAGCGCACGTTGAAGAAGTACCTCTACTACCCGGACATGCCGGACGTCGACCTCTTCCTGCGCCCCAGCGGCGAGCAGCGCACGTCGAACTACCTCATCTGGCAGAGCAGCTACGCGGAGATGGTCTTCCAGGACGTGCTGTGGCCGGACTTCGACCGGCGCGACCTGTGGCGCGCGTGCCTGGAGTTCGCCTCCCGCGACCGCCGCTTCGGTGGAGCCATCCCCAACGAGGAGCTGCTCGCGATGCAGGGCCGGCAGGAAGAGGCCTGATCGCTCCGGGGGGCGCAACGCCCTGAGGGGCCCCTGGCCGCCTCGACGACCTGAGCGCTCCGGCGTCCCGCCGGCGCCCTTTCGCAGGGGCGCCGGCAGGACGCCGGACTGGACGCGGACCCGTTCCTCGGGGGCCGGGGATGCCGGACCTACTCCTCGGGCGCCGAGGGCAGCCCCGTGCGGATGAGGTCCATGACGGAGCTGTCCGTCAGCGTCGTCACATCCCCCAGCTCGCGGTTCTCCGCCACATCCCTCAGCAGCCGTCGCATGATCTTCCCGGAACGGGTCTTCGGCAGCTCGGGGACGACCATGATCTGCCGGGGCCGCGCGATGGGGCCGATCTCCCGCGCGACGTGCGCCCGCAGCGTGGTGGCGATCCCGTCGTCGCCGTCGCCGTCCGCGCCGTCCGCGCGCAGGATCACGAAGGCGACGATGCCCTGCCCGGTCGTCGGGTCAGCGGCCCCCACCACGGCCGCCTCGGCGACCGACGGGTGCGAGACGAGCGCCGACTCCACCTCGGTGGTGGAGATCCGGTGCCCCGAGACGTTCATCACGTCGTCCACCCGGCCGAGCAGCCAGATGTCGCCGTCCTCGTCCTTCTTCGCGCCGTCCCCGGCGAAGTACTTCCCGGGGAACCGCGACCAGTACGTCTCGCGGTAGCGGTCGTCGTCCCCCCAGATCGTGCGCAGCATCGCCGGCCAGGGCTCGGTGAGCACCAGGTAGCCGCCGGAGCCGTTCGGAACCGCGTTGCCCTGGTCGTCGACGACCTCCGCGCCGATGCCCGGCAGCGGGCCCAGCGCCGAGCCCGGCTTGCAGGAGCTGACCCCGGGCAGCGGGCTGAGCATGTGGGCCCCGGTCTCCGTCTGCCACCAGGTGTCCACCACCGGTGTCCGGTCGCCGCCGATGTTCCGCCGGTACCACATCCACGCCTCGGGGTTGATCGGCTCGCCCACCGAGCCCATGATCCGCAGCGAGGACAGGTCGTACCGGGCGGGGATCTCGTCCCCCCACTTCATGAACGTGCGGATCGCGGTCGGGGCGCAGTAGAGCAGCGTCACCCCGTACCGCTGGATGATCTCCCACCAGCGTCCCTGGTGCGGGGTGTCGGGGGTGCCCTCGTACATCACGGACGTGGCGCCGTTGGCCAGTGGCCCGTAGACGATGTACGAGTGGCCGGTGACCCAGCCGATGTCGGCCGCCGTCCAGAAGACGTCGGTCTCCGGCTTGAGGTCGAAGACCGCCCAGTGCGACCAGGCCGCCTGGGTGAGGTAGCCGCCGCTGGTGTGCAGGATGCCCTTGGGCTTCGCGGTCGTCCCGGAGGTGTACATGATGTACAGCGGGTGCTCGGCGTCGAACGCGCGCGGCTCGTGCTGGTCGGACCGGGTGGCCATGAGGTCGTGCCACCACAGGTCGCGGCCCTCGGTGAAGGCGACGTCCTGTCCGGTCCTGCGCACCACGACGACGTTGCGCACGTCGGGGCAGGCGGCGACGGCCTCGTCGACGGCCGGCTTCAGCGCCGCGGGAGCGCCCTTGCGGTAGCCGCCGTCCGCGGTGATGACGACGTGCGCGTCGCAGTCGAGGATCCGGCCGCGCAGCGCGTCGGCGGAGAAGCCGCCGAAGACCACCGTGTGCGGGGCGCCGATGCGGGCGCAGGCGAGCATGGCGACGACGGTCTCGGGGATCATCGGCATGTAGATGGCGACCCGGTCGCCCTCGTGGACCCCGAGCGATTCGAGCATGTTGGCCGCCCGGCAGACCTCGTCCTTGAGCTCCGCGTAGCTGATGGTGCGCCGGTCGCCCGGCTCGCCCTCCCAGTGGAACGCGGTCCGGTCCCCGTGCCCGGCGGCGACGTGCCGGTCCACGCAGTTGTACGCGACGTTGAGCCGCCCGCCGACGAACCAGCGGGCGAACGGGGCGGCGCTGAAGTCGAGCACCTCGGTCCACGGAGCGGCCCAGGCTAGGCGCTTCGCCTGGGCCGCCCAGAAGGCCAGCCGGTCTTCTCTGGCCGCCCGGACCGTCTCGGCGTCGGCGTTGGCCCGGGCGGCGAGTTCCGCGGGCGGCTCGAAGCGCCGGTTCTCCCTGAGCAGGTTGGAGAGGGTTTCGTCGCTCATGCGTACTCCCAGGTGAGCTGCGGATCTCCTTGGTGCGTTCCGGGTGCGTGCCGGGTGCGGACCGGGGGAGCCGCGGTCCGGTCCCGCACGCACGCCCGGTGCCCCGCCCAAGGGCGGGGCACCGGGCTCAGCGGTCCCGTGCCTCCCGTGTGGCGCGGACTCCGCCTGCGTCGTTCAGCGGCCGGTCAGCTCAGCGGCCAGACCGGCAGGACGTCCCGCTTCCAGGTGGCGTTGGTGACCGTGGCGCACGAGGCGTACCAGGCGACCACCGCGGTGACCAGGCCGAGCCAGCCGCCCAGCTTGTCCATGCCGGTCGACTCCGCGAAGGCGCCGATGGTGAGGACCAGGAAGGTGATGGTCAGGGCGACGAAGACGGCGAGCACCGCGCCGGTGGTGCGCAGCGCGGCTATGATCATGTAGGCGGTGAAGATCGTCCACGCCAGCAGGAACAGGCCCGTCGCCTGGTTGGCGTGTGCCGGGTCGAGGTGCGGGGCGACCTGGGAGATGTAGAAGGCGAAGGCCAGCCAGAAGGCGCCGAAGGACGAGAACGCGGTGGCGGCGAAGGCGTTGCTGCGCCGGAACTCCCACATCCCGGCGAGGAGCTGGGCCAGTCCTCCGTAGAAGAGCGCCAGGGGGAGGACGACGTTCTCCAGCGACTCGTTGAGCAGCCCGGCGTTGAAGACGCTGAGCACGAAGGTGGTCATGGCGAAGCCGGCCAGACCCAGTGCGCCTGGATCGGCCACACCGGGGCCGGCAGGAGGAGTGCGGGGATCGGCGGGGGGTGCGGCCGTTTCGGATACGGACACGTTCTGTCCTCTCACGGACGGCCCCGCGTGGTACACGTGCCGGGGCGCACCTCAGCCGTTCTCACAGCGGGGCACACAGGGCTGTTCGGTCGATGCGCAGCGGCCCAGGTCCAACTGACGGACCGGGCTGGTCAGTTGCGCCAGTGGAGTATAGGTACGGCCTGACCTGGTTGTTACCGACCGAATGTGATTGGCTTGGTGTGAATCCCGACCAGGGTGAGGACGGTACGTGTAGGATGCACCGCTCGCGTGCCATCACGTGCACGGTGGGTGTGAACGGCGGCACGCGGGGTACACGCCCGCGGGGTGTCGTACCCGACCTCAGGGGCGCCGCACACGGCAGACGGACGAGGCTGGTTCGCCGTCCGCGTCGGTGACGTCTAGTGGACCGTCCCGCCGGTGACGCAGTCGCCGCAGGTGCCCATGATCTCCAGGGTGTGGGCCACCTCCACGTATCCGTGCTCCGCCGCGACCGTCTCGGCCCACCGCTCCACGGCCGGGCCCTCGATCTCCACCGCCTTGCCGCACGTCCGGCAGACCAGGTGGTGGTGGTGGCTGCCGGAGGAGCAGCGGCGGTACACGGCCTCGCCCTCGGAGGTGCGCAGCACGTCGACCTCGCCGGCGTCGGCGAGCGACTGGAGCGTGCGGTAGACCGTGGTCAGTCCGACCGAGTCGCCCTTGTGCTTGAGCATGTCGTGGAGCTCCTGGGCGCTGCGGAACTCCTCGACGTCGTCCAGAGCGGCCGCTACGGCCGCACGCTGCCGGGTGGAACGGCCTCGTACCGGGGCTGCCACTGTTGCCTCCTCCAAGCTGCTCACCGCCATTCTGCCAGCCGGACACCCCCCGGCGTGAGACGCGGAGCCGGGCCGCACCGGACGCTCGCGGCCGGCGTCACCGCCGCCGTCCGTACACGCTCCGCATGCGCCCCGCTGCCGCTCGTGGTCACTTCCTCCGCCGTGGCCACCGCCGCCACGCCGGTCCTCCCGTCGTCCACGGCTATTGTCCTCGAAAATGGAAATGATTGTCAAAAGTGCTGACGCTGCTGCTCAGAGCGGGGGCACCACGCCACGCAGACCTGCTCGGGGCGGCCCCCCGCGGATCGGCGGGACCGATTTGATCCGGGCACCCTGCCCGCCGGTAACCTGAAGCATTCGCCCACCCGTCTCGTGGCCTCCCCCAGCGAGGCGCATGGCGCAGCGCCAGTCCACCGTCAGTCGTCCTAGAAGAGAGCACCGTGGCCGCCGACAAGATCGACACCATCGTCAGCCTGAGCAAGCGCCGTGGCTTCGTCTACCCGAGCAGCGAGATCTACGGTGGTCAGCGGGCCGCCTGGGACTACGGACCGCTGGGCACCGAGCTCAAGGAGAACATCAAGCGGCAGTGGTGGCGCTACATGGTCACCTCGCGCGAGGACGTCGTCGGTATCGACTCCTCTGTGATCCTGGCCACCGAGGTCTGGGAGGCCTCGGGTCACGTCGCCACCTTCACCGACCCGCTCACCGAGTGCACCTCCTGCCACAAGCGGTTCCGCGCGGACCACCTGGAGGAGGCCTACGAGGCGAAGCACGGCCGGGTTCCCGAGCACGGCCTCGCCGACGTCAACTGCCCGAACTGCGGGAACAAGGGCCAGTTCACCGAGCCCAAGCAGTTCTCCGGACTCCTGTCGACCCACCTCGGCCCCACCCAGGACAGCGGCTCGATCGCCTACCTGCGCCCGGAGACGGCGCAGGGCATCTTCACCAACTTCGCCCAGGTGCAGCAGACCTCGCGGAAGAAGCCGCCGTTCGGCATCGCCCAGCTCGGCAAGTCCTTCCGCAACGAGATCACGCCGGGGAACTTCATCTTCCGCACCCGTGAGTTCGAGCAGATGGAGATGGAGTTCTTCGTCAAGCCGGGCGAGGACGAGAAGTGGCAGGAGTACTGGATGGAGCAGCGCTGGGCCTGGTACACGGGCCTCGGGCTGAGCGAGGGGAACATGCGGTGGTACGAGCACCCGAAGGAGAAGCTCTCCCACTACTCCAAGCGCACCGCTGACATCGAGTACCGCTTCCAGTTCGGCGGCAACGAGTGGGGCGAGCTGGAGGGCGTCGCGAACCGCACGGACTACGACCTGTCCGCGCACGCCAAGGCCTCCGGCCAGGACCTCTCCTACTTCGACCAGGAGGCCGGGGAGCGCTGGACGCCGTACGTGATCGAGCCGGCGGCCGGTGTCGGCCGCACCATGCTCGCCTTCCTGCTCGACTCCTACGTGGAGGACGAGGCGCCGAACGCCAAGGGCAAGATGGAGAAGCGGGTGGTCATGCGGCTCGACCCGCGGCTGGCCCCCGTGAAGGTCGCCGTGCTGCCGCTGTCCCGCAACCCCGAGCTGTCACCGAAGGCGAAAGGGCTCGCGCAGGCGCTGCGGCAGCACTGGAACATCGAGTTCGACGACGCCGGGGCGATCGGGCGCCGGTACCGCCGGCAGGACGAGATCGGTACGCCGTTCTGCGTGACCGTGGACTTCGACACGCTCGACGACAACGCGGTGACCGTGCGTGAGCGGGACTCCATGAAGCAGGACCGGGTCTCCCTGGACCAGATCGAGGGGTACCTGGCGGCCCGGCTCATCGGCTGCTGACGGGGGGCGTCCACTTGACGGTGGGCGTCCACCTGGCGGTGGGCGGTCGCCTGGCGGTGGGCGGATGCCCGGCGGGGCACCTGTCGGTGGGCGGTCGCTTCGGCGGCGGGTTCACCTGCGGTGGGCTCTTCGGTAGGGGGTGCCCCCTTGGGCCGGTCGCGGTCTGCGGGTTGGTTGTGGCCGGTCGCTCCCCCACTGCCTTGAGGGCGTGGGAGGTGCCCCCATCCCCGCGCCCCTTGAGGGGCGCGGGGAACCGCGCGAGCAACCGGGGGAAACGCGCCCCGGTGAGGGGGCCGCGCGCCGGTACCGGTGGGAGCCGTCAACGAGCCGTCAACGCCCCTGGAGCGACTTGACGTTGTTGCCGAAGGTCCAGCTCTTCGAGCCGTCCCAGTTGAGGGACCAGGTCATCAGGCCCTTGAGGCCCGTGCCGTAGTGCTGCCAGGCCTGGGAGACCAGGTTCGGCGCCATGTAGCCGCCGCCCGCGCCGGGCTGGGCGGGCAGGCCGGGGACCTGCTTGTCGAACGGCACCCTGACGGTGGTGCCCTGCACGACCAGGCCCTTGTTCAGGCAGTCGGTCTGGGTGGTGAAGCCCTGGACGGTGCCCGCCTGGTAGCTGTCGCCGGAGCAGCCGTACATGCTGCCGTTGTAGTACTGCATGTTCAGCCACCACAGGCGGCCGTTGTCGGCGTACTTCTTGACGAGGGGCAGGTAGGCGCCCCAGATGGAGCCGTAGGTGACGCTGCCGCCCGTGACGTACGCCGTCTCCGGCGCCATCGTCAGGCCGAAGTTGGACGGCATCTGGGCGAGCACGCCGTCGACGATGCGGACCAGGTTGGCCTGGGAGGTCGACAGCTGGTTGATGTTGCCGCTGCCGACGAGGCCGGTCTCGATGTCGATGTCGATCCCGTCGAAGTTGTACTTCTTCAGGATCGGCACGATCGTGGCGACGAACCGGTCGGCCACCGCGCTCGAACCGAGGTCGATTCCGGCCGCCGCGCCGCCGATGGACATCAGGATCGTCTGTCCGGCGGCCTTGGCCTGGCACATCTCGGCCGGTGTCGCGACCTTCACGCCCGCGTCCATGCCGTCCTCCCACAGCACGGTGCCGTCCGAACGGATCACGGGGAACGCGGCGTTCAGGACGTTGTAGCCGTGCGAGGCGATGGCGGAGTCGGTGATGGGCGTCCAGCCGAACGGCGGGTGGACGCCGTTGGAGGAGCCGTCCCAGTTCTCCCAGTAGCCCTGGAGGACCTTCCCGGCCGGTCTGGACTTGACGGCACAGGTGTCCGCGGCCGACGCCGTGGACGTGCCCAGGCCCAGCAGCGGGACGAGACAGGCCGCGGCGAGCGCGGCCCCCAGCAGGCGCGGCTTCCTCAGCAGGCGTGACGCCCGGCGGAACAGCTCCGACGAGCGGCGGAGCAGCGGCGGTGACGTGCGGTGCGGGTAGGGCGTCGAGCGTGTCATACGGGCCTCCCGGCGTGGAATGTCTTGGACATGACAGTGCAGTGGTCCAGACCTGTCGTCAATAGGTCTGGACCTAGCGCCCTGCCGGGAGTCCCCCAGGCGCCTCAGGTGCTCCAGTAGTCCCTTATGCCTACGGCGCGGTCATCGGTGGCGACGTGGCCTTGGCGGCCTTGGCGACCTTGACGGCGTTGGTGGCCTTGACGGTGTTGGGTACATCCGTGTTCGTGACTTACATGAAAGTGCCTTCTTCCGGTTCCCTGGGCGCTGCCGCAGACTGGGGAAACGCACAAAAAGTAACCAAAGGATGTCTCCGTGAGTGCCTCGCTGCTCGACGAAGTCCCCGGAGCCGGCGCGCAGCCGGATCCCGCGCGCTCCGGCGAGGAGCCGGCTGACGCCACCGGCGCCGCTCCGGCTCCCGCCCTGCTCGTGCTCGGGGCCGAGGACGCCCCCGCCTGCTCGGACGGGGCGTGCCTGCTGTGAGCGGGCGTCGGTTGCAGATCGAGGTGTGGTCGGACGTCGTGTGCCCGTGGTGCTACATCGGCAAGCGCCGGCTCGACAGAGCACTCGACCGTTTCGCGCACGCCGGCGACGTCGAGGTGGTGTGGCGCAGCTTCCAGCTCGACCCCGCCCACCGTGCAGGTGCCCGGGAGCCCGTGTACGAGGCCCTCGCCAGGAAGACGGGCGGTTCGCCGGCGCAGGTCCGCGCGATGACCGGGCAGGTCGTGGAGCTGGGCGCGGCGGAGGGGCTGGCCTACGACTTCGACCGGGCCGTCGCCGTCAACACCTTCGACGCCCACCGCCTGAACCAGCTCGGCCGTGCCCACGGCCTCGGCACGCAGATGCACGAGCGGCTGATGCGGGCCCACCTGATGGAGGGCGAGGTCGTCGACGACGTGGAGACCCTCGTCCGGCTGGGCAGCGAGGTCGGGGTCCCGGCCGATGACGTGCGCGAGGTCCTCGCCGGCGACGCGTACGCGGACGACGTCCGGGAAGACATCCGCGAGGCTCAGGCGCTCGGTGCGACGGGAGTGCCGTTCTTCGTCCTGAACCGCACGTACGGCGTCTCCGGCGCGCAGCCTGTCGACACGTTCCTGTCCGCGCTGCACCGGGCCGCCGGCGCACCCGGCGCGGCAGCCCGCTGACCACCGCGGGAACCCCGCCCTCGGCGGACCTCTTCCGGGCCGGGCCTCGGCGGACCTCCGCCAGGCCGGGCGCGGACGGCGGTCAGACGCACCTGCGCCGGACGCGGGACCGGTCCCGATGCCGGACGCTCATCAAGCAGCCGCCAGGGCGAGGGCGTGCAGCTTCTCCAGGCGCTCCCTGGTCTCGTCGTTCGCGGGCGCGTACGTCAGCACCCGGGGGCCGTTGACCGGGCCGAGCCAGAGGTCCGTGTGGTCGAGCGTGAGCAGGCCCACGTCGGCGTTGCGGAACTGCTTGCGCTTGCTCGCCGGGCCCCTCACCTCGTGCCGCTCCCATGCCTGCCGGAAGTCCGGGGACTCCCGCTGCAACCGCTTGAGCAGCATCTTCCACGCGGGATCCGCCAGGTGGTCGGCCATGGAGGCGCGGAACTTGGCGGCCATCAGGCGCGCCGTCTCGTCCGGCGTCACGAGCGCGGCCCGCCACTCGGGGTGGGTGAACGTGAGCAGCATGCAGTTGCGGTCCTCGGGAGGCAGCGCGTCGAGGTCGCAGAAGAGCCGGCTGTACGTGCGGTTGTACGCGAGGATGTCGTAGCGGCTGTTCTGGACGGACGCCGGGAACGGCTCCATCTGCTCCAGGACCATCCGCAGGGCCGGGGTCACCGAGGTGCACTGCGTGTGCGGCGCGGGATCCACGGCCCCGGCGAGGTTGAACAGGTGCGCGCGCTCGCTGACGTCCAGCATCAGGGTGCGCGCCAGCGCGTCCAGCACCTGGACGGAGACCGTGATGTCGCGGGCCTGCTCCAGCCACGTGTACCAGGTCACACCCACCGCGGCGAGCTGCGCGACCTCCTCGCGGCGCAGGCCCGGGGTGCGCCTGCGCGCGCCCCGCGGCAGGCCCACCTGCTCGGGCGCGATGCGCTCCCGGCGGCTGCGCAGGAAAGCGGCCAGCTCCGCGCGCCTGACCTCGGACTCCGAGGACCGCGGTGCCTCGGGGTCTCTGCCGTGGCGGTCCGTGCCGTCCGCCGGTGCCCCGGGCGCGTCGCGAACCGCCTGCTCCTCGGTCATAGTGGACATGCCTACCAGCGTGCCCTACCGCGGAGACTGTTGCCAGGTACTGCTTCTACCAGGATAAGGACACTCTGGTACCCCCCTGAGTCGTGGCCGAGTCTTGTCGTGTGAGTGACACAGGAATCGACTTCGGAACGCCGCCGGCCGGCGCCCCCGGGACCACGTCCCCGGCCCCGGACGGGGGCCGGACCCGCCTCCCGCCCGGCCACCGGGCCGGCGCGGCGGCGGTGCTCGGTGGGCCCGGGCTGTTCACGGTGCTGCTGGGCGCGGCACTCCCTCTCATCGACTTCTTCATCGTCAACGTCGCCCTGCCGACCATCGACCGCGACCTGGCCGCGAGCGAGGCGGTCATGGAACTCGTCGTGGCCGGCTACGGGGTGGCGTACGCGGTCCTGCTGGTGCTCGGCGGGCGGCTCGGCGACATGTTCGGCCGCCGCCGGCTCTTCCTCGGCGGCATGGCCGCCTTCGGCATCACCTCGCTGGCCTGCGGCCTGGCGCCGGACGCCTGGTCGCTGGTGGGCGCGCGGGTCGCGCAGGGCGCCGCGGCGGCGCTGATGCTGCCCCAGGTGCTCGCCACCATCCAGTCCGCCACGCAGGGGCCGCGCCGCGCACGGGCCATGGGCCTGTACGGCGCGACGGCCGGCCTGGCCATGGTCGCCGGGCAGATACTCGGCGGCGTCCTCGTGGCCGCGGACATCGCGGGCACCGGATGGCGTGCGGTGTTCCTGGTGAACGTGCCGGTGGTGCTGGCCGGCCTGGTGCTGGGGCTGCGCACGGTGCCGGAGACCCGCTCCCAGCACCCCGAGCCCATCGACACCCCCGGCACGCTGCTGCTCGGGACCGCACTGCTGACGCTCCTCCTGCCGCTGACGGAGGGCCGCGCCGCGGGCTGGCCGCTGTGGACCTGGCTCGCGCTGGCGGTCTTCCCGGTCGCGGCCTGGGCGTTCTACCGCGTGGAGCGGGGCCTCGACAGGCGCGGCCGCACCCCGCTGGTGCCGCCGAGCCTCTTCCGGGTGCCGTCGATGCGCCGCGGCCTGGTGATGCTCGTGCCGTTCTCGCTCGGCTTCGCCGGCTTCATGTTCGTCATCGCGGTCGCGCTCCAGCAGGGCGCGAAGCTCGGGCCGGTGGCGGCGGGCCTGGCGCTCGCGCCGATGGCGGTGGTCTTCTTCGTCGCCTCGCTGGCGGGTCCCCGGCTGGTCGCCAGGCACGGCAGCCGGGTGGTCACCGCGGGCGGGCTCCTCCAGGGCGCGGGCGTCGCGCTGCTGGCGCTCGCCGCCTGGCGGCAATGGCCGGACCTGGGCCTGGTGGCGATGCTGCCCGGCACCGCACTGGCCGGGGCCGGGCAGGCGCTCCAGCTTCCGGTGCTCTTCCGGATCATCCTCTCCGAGGTGCCGCCGGCCCGCGGCGGCGTCGGCAGCGGTGTGATGATCACCACGCAGCAGTCGGCGCTGGCCCTCGGCGTGGCCACGCTCGGCTCGCTCTTCCTGGGCCTGGTGCCCGGCCTCGGCATGCAGGACGCCCTGGTGGTGACGCTGCTGGCCCAACTGGCCGCCGTGGCCCTGACGGTACTGCTCAGCCTGCGGCTGCCGCGCGCGATCGGCTGACGGGGCGTGAGGGGCCCCGCGCGCACGTGGACCTGCACGTGAAACGTGGACGTGCACGTGAACGCGCGGTGGAGAATCCCCCGTTGATGTTGGGGTTGCTGCACACTCCTTGCTGCACGCGGTGCGCCCAGCGAGGGGCGCGGGACAACCGCGCGAGCGACGAGGCGCCGGCGGAGGGCCGGTGGCCGAGCGCCCCCTGGGCGCCGGTACACCGCCTGCCGGTGGCGGCCGCTCGTGCGGTCCCCGCGCCCCCACGGGGCGTCGGCCGCTCTGCCGCAAGGAGGAGAAGGCATGCTGGAGATGGATTCGAGCAGAGTCATGCGCCAGGACGAGGACGGTCGTGAGCACACCGTCCGGGTCCAGCGCACGGGCCCACGCCGTGTCATAACCTGCGACACGTGCGGCTGGAAGAAGCCCGCGCAGTTCCTGCCCTGGCTGAAGGCCGAGGAGCACCTGGCGGAGGCGCACCAGGCGACGGTGGACCCGTCGGAGGAGGCCCAGGAGCGGTCCGAGAAGTGAGGCCGCTCTCCGCCGTCGCGCGGTGCCATGGGCGCCGCTCGCCCCCGGCCGGCACCGACGGCTTCCCACCCGGCGCCGACGGCTTCCTGTCCGGCCCCGACGGTTCCTGGCCTGGCGCTGACCGCTCCCTGCCCGGCACGGACGGCTCCTGGCCTGGCGCCGACGGCTCCCTGCCCGGCCCGACGCCTCTTCCGCGCCAGGCGCGGGCGGGTGGCCACACGGAAGCGCCGTGCCCGAGCGGTGGTCGAGGCCGTGCGTCGACTCCCGCCCGCTGACTGACCGCGCTCGACGGCGAGTTCTCCGGCTGGTTCGCCCGCGTGGCGGCTACGCGGTCCTGGAGTCGTAGGCGTGCTGGTGGCGGCGGATCTCCGCGTGCCGGTCGGCGGACCAGGCCGCCAGTTCCAGCACGGTGGACAGCAGCGAGGTGCCGAGCCCGGTCAGCGAGTACTCGACGCGCGGCGGGACCTCGGCGTACGCGGTGCGGTCGACGAGCCCGCTGCGCTGGAGCTGCTTGAGGGTGAGGGTGAGCATCCGCTGGGAGATCCCGGGGATGGCCTCCGCGAGCTCGGAGTACCGCACGGCTCCCTCGGAGAGCGTGCCGATGACCAGCACGCTCCACTTGTCGCCGACCAGGTCGAGGATCTCGCGGATGAAGTCGGCGTCCTTGTCGCCCCACTGCGCGCACGGGCTGGGGACCCGGCGCACGCTCGACCTCACGTTCGCGCGACTCCGCCGCATCTCGCTGCCGGCGCCCACGCCCACCGCCTCCCTCTCACGACCTGCGCGCTTGGCCTATGCGCCATGACCTGCCCGTCATGACCCGCGCACATGGATGTGCCTTTTGTATCGCTTGTCATCCTAATGCACAGTGAGGCTACGAACAGAAGGTAAGTATTGAGAGGACCGCCGTGAAGATCGAGTTCTGGTCGGACATCATCTGCCCGTACTGCGGCCTGATGGACCACCGGCTGCGGCTGGCTCTGGAGCGTTTCGAGCACGCCGGCGACGTCCGGGTCGTCCACCGCTCGTTCCAGATCCACCCGGGCCTGCCGCGCGAGGGCGTCACCCAGCGGCGGCTGCTGGAGATGCACGGGATCCCCGCGCGGAACGGGGAGCGGATCCTCGGGCCGATCGAGGACGCCGCCCGCGCGGAGGTGCTCGATCCGTATCACGCGCTGGAACGGACGCTGGGCCCGACCGACCACGCGCACGAGCTGCTCGCCCTCGCCACCGACAAGGGGCGGGGCGGCGAGGTGTGGACGGCCATGTTCCGCGCCCACTTCGGGCAGCGACGCGAACTGTGGACCGAGGACCAGGTCCTCGACTTCGCCGCCGACGCCGGCCTCGACCGCGAGGAGGCAGCCGAGGCGCTGCGCGAGGGGCGCTACCGGGCCCGGGTGGCGGCCGACCAGCAGGAGGCCGAGCGCCTGGGAGCCGGCGGGACGCCCTTCATCACCCTTGACGGCACGTACGCCATTCCCGGCGCCCTCGGCACCGACGAGCTGCTGGCGGCGATGGAACGGGCGTGGCGGGCCGCCCACCCCGAGCCGCGGCCGCTCCAGGTGCTCGGCGAGGCGCACGAGGCGTGCGGTCCCGACGGCTGCGCGGTTCCCCGGCACCCCGCGCCCTGACGTCAGGGGCCACGCCTGGGGCGGTGCCAGGGGCGATGCGGCGGCTCGGCCCGCCGCGCCCGCGCCCGAGTGCTCCCGTGCCCGCGTGCCCCGCGCCGTCCGCCGGCGCGCGCGAGCGGCCGGGCGGCCTGCACCCCGGCGGCCTCCCGCCACCTCCGCGACCTGTACGACCCGCACGACCCGCACGACCCCCGAGTCTCCGCGTCTCCCCGTCTCCGCGCAGTCACGGACTCCCCGCTATCGCCCCTTCCCCGCTATCACCGTTTCCCCGCCTCCCCTACGGAGTCCACCATGTCCTGCCTGCTGCGCATCGACGCCTCCGCCTCCGGCGACGCCTCGGTCTCCCGCCAGGTCGCCGATTCCTTCACGGCCGCCTGGAAGGGCGACGTCGTGCGCCGGGACCTCGCGCTCGAACCCGTCGGCCACCTGGACGCGGCCGGCATCACGGCCCGCACCACCCCCGCCGGCGAGCACACGCCCGAGCAGAAGGCCGCCGCCCTCCTCCAGCACGAGCTGGTGGAGGAGTTCCTCCTCCTCCAGCACGAGCTGGTGGAGGAGTTCCTCGGCGCCGAGGCGTACCTGTTCGCCGTGCCGCTCTACAACTACTCGATCCCGCCGGTCTTCAAGGCGTGGCTGGACCAGACGATGATCGTCGGCAGGACGACAGGGCTGGCCGGGCCGGCCCCCAGCGCCGGCCGTCCGGCCGTCGTCGTCTCCGCCCGAGGCGGCGGCTACGGTCCCGGCGCGCCCCAGCACGGCAGGGACTTCCTGGTGCCCGCGCTGGAGACGATCCTCGGCGACGCGAACCTGATGGCCCTGGACGTCCGCACCATCACGCCGGAGCTGACCTACGCACGCGTGATGGAACCGTTCCTCATCAGTGAGCAGGAGTGAGTCTTGGACCCGAACCTGCGTATCTGGCGCATCCCGAACGGTTGTGGATGCACTGGTCGCCCGCGTTCGCTCCGCGTCCGGCGGCGCGCATCCTGTGCGTGGTCCGGGAATGCGGGGGCGGGGTTCCTCACGTCCCCGGGTGCCGTTTGCGGCCTGGCCGGTCCGATGCCCGCGACGATCGCTCTGGTCGTCGTGGGGCGGTGTCGTCCGTCGCCGGATACGGTGCCCGAGGGCGCGTCGTCCGATTGCCACGGCAGCGCTGTCGTGGCGGGTGGCCTTGCGAGTCTTCGTGGTGAGGGACTTCTGCCAGTGCTCGGCGCCCCAGCGGGAGGTGTATGCCGGATCGACGGCCACGATGGTGATGCCGAGTTCGGCGGCCATACTGGCGAGCCGGGCGCGCAGCCTGGCGACGGGTATGCCGGAGATGAGGTTGCGGAACCGCTTGCGGTGACCGTGCTTCTCGCGGGTTTTCTCGGTGGTGAAGTCGAGGTCTTCGACCGCAATGGACAGGTTGTGGCGTGCGGCCCCATGCAGGAGCTGGGTGAGGGCGTGCCGTACCTGGGCGTCTCGGTGGTTCGCGCTGCCGGACACGACCTAGCCGACCCGGCTCTCCGCGCGCTCCTGCAGTACCTCCGGCGCCGAGAGCCGCTCCGCGGTGCGCCGTGCCGTCTCCTGGGCCCAGCGCCCGCTGGTCAGCGCCCCGAGGGCCAGCACGCACAGCCCGCAGGCGGTGAGGATCCACCACGCGGGGCGGCTGGCGGCGGAGAAGGTCTCCCGGTAGCCGGCGGCGCCCACTCCGGACGCCAGCACCGCTCCGATCACCGCCACGCCCAGGGTGGAGCCGATCTGCCGGCTCGTGGACGCCACCGCGGCGGCCACCCCGGCCTGGGCACGGGGCATGCCCGACACCGCCGTGTTGGTGATCGGCGCGTTCACGAAGCCGAAGCCGAGGCCGAAGAGCACGTAGCCGGTGAACAGCGTGAGGTCGGACGTCTCCGCGTGCAGCGCGGCGAACAGCACCCCGCTCACCGTCATCGCGACGCCCGCCAGCACGAGCGGGAACCGCGGGCCCCGGCTGGCGACCAGCCGTCCGGACACCGGAGCGCACACCAGCGTCATCGCGGCCATCGGCAGCATCCACAGCCCGGCCCGCAGCGCGCTGAGCCCCCGCACCTCCTGGAGGAAGAGCGTGCTCAGGAAGAGGAACCCGCCCAGCGCCACGAACGCGCTCACCGCGATCGCCGTCGCCCCGCTGAACGGCGCGCTCCGGAAGAACCGCACGTCGATCAGCGGCTCGGGGCGGCGCGGCTCGTACCGGATCAGCGCGGCCAGGGCGGCGGCGGCCAGCACGGCGAGGCCCAGCACCCGGGGCGAGGCCCAGCCGGCGTCCGGCGCGGCGATGATCGCGTACGTCAGCGAGCCCAGCAGGACGATCACCAGCGCCTGGCCGACCGGGTCGGGGCGGCGCGGCTCCGGGGCCCGCGACTCGGGCACGAACCTCATCGTCAGCAGCAGCGCGGCCACCCCGACCGGCAGGTTCACCCAGAAAATGGAGCGCCAGCCGACCGAGTCCACCAGCAGCCCGCCGACCAGCGGTCCCGCCGCCATGGATATCCCGACGACACCGCCCCACACGCCGATGGCCCGGGCCCGCTCGCGCGGGTCGGTGAAGGTGTTGGTGATGATCGACATGGCGACCGGGTTCAGCATCGACCCGCCGATTGCCTGGACCATCCGGAAGACCACCAGCAGCGGAAGGCTGGGCGCCACCGAGCACAGCAGCGAGCCGAGGGTGAAGACGATCAGGCCCGCCTTGAAGATCCGCCGCCGTCCGATCCGGTCGGCGGTGGAACCCGAGAGCATCAGCAGCGATGCGAGGACCAGCGTGTACGCGTCAATCGTCCACTGCAGTCCGGCGACGCTGGCGTGCAGTTCCCGTTGCAGGCTGGGCAGGGCGACGTTGAGTACGGTGTTGTCGAGGCTGACGATCAGCAGGCTCATGCAGCAGATGGCAAGAACCAGCATTCTCCGTCGGTGACTGAGCTCCGGCATACTTCAATAGTACGCCTAACTAACGACCTTGAGCGCACGTCTCCGGTACGTGACAATGAGGGGATGCTCACGCCCATGACGACGACCGCGCCGCCCGCAGCAACCGCCGGGGCTCCCACGGGAGCGCCCGCCGGGGCCCGTCCGGCGGCCCCCACCCAGGCCCCCGGGACGCCCGGGCAGGCGCCCGCGTCCACGCGGAGCGCCGCCTCGGGGGCTCCCGCGGCGGGCGCCCTCGCGATCGGCCCGCACACCGTCTGGCCGCCCGTCGTGCTCGCGCCCATGGCCGGCATCACCAACGCGCCGTTCCGCACGCTGTGCCGCGACTTCGCCGCGGGCAGCGGCTGGGGGAGCGGGGAGCAGGAGTCCCCCCGGGGGACGGGCGGCGAGCGGGGCGCGGGGCCCGCCGGGGACGCGCAGGGTGCGGGGACGTCCTCCTTCAAGGGCCTCTTCGTGAGCGAGATGATCACGACCCGGGCGCTGGTCGAGCGCAACGAGAAGACCATGCAGCTCGTCCACTTCGACGCCGGCGAGCGGCCGCGCTCCATCCAGCTCTACGGAGTGGACCCGGCGACCGTCGGCAAGGCCGTGCGCATGATCGCCGAGGAGGGCCTGGCCGACCACATCGACCTCAACTTCGGCTGCCCCGTGCCGAAGGTC
This sequence comes from Streptomyces sp. TS71-3, assembly GCF_018327685.1. Lineage (NCBI taxonomy): Bacteria > Bacillati > Actinomycetota > Actinomycetes > Kitasatosporales > Streptomycetaceae > Streptomyces > Streptomyces sp. TS71-3. The sequence continues at coordinate 3,986,830 of NZ_BNEL01000001.1, forward strand.
ACACGCAAGGGCGGCGGCTCCGCGCTTCCGTTCAAGCGGCCGCTGCTGCGCGCGATCCTGCGCGAGGCGGTACGCGGCGCGGGCGATCTGCCGGTCACGATGAAGATGCGCAAGGGCATCGACGACGATCACCTCACGTACCTCGACGCGGGCCGGATCGCCGTGGAGGAGGGCGTGACCGCGATCGCCCTGCACGGGCGCACCGCCGCGCAGCACTACGGCGGCACCGCGGACTGGGACGCCATCGCCCGCCTCAAGGAGCACGTCCCCGAGATCCCCGTACTCGGCAACGGCGACATCTGGTCCGCCTCCGACGCCGTCCGGATGATGCGCGCCACCGGCTGCGACGGTGTGGTGGTCGGCCGGGGGTGCCTGGGCCGGCCGTGGCTCTTCGGCGACCTGGTCGCGGCGTTCGAGGGCGGCGACGCGTTCGCGGGGGACCCGCTCGCGGGCGGGGCGCACGCCGGGGGAGCGCACCACGGCGCGGGGCCGGCCGCGCCGACGTTGCGCCAGGTCGCCGACGTGATGCTGCGGCACGCCACGCTGCTCGGCGAGTGGCTCGGGGACGAGGCGCGCGGGGTGATCGACTTCCGCAAGCACGTGGCCTGGTACCTGAAGGGGTTCTCCGTCGGGTCCCAGATGCGGGGCAGGCTGGCGGTGTCCTCGTCGCTGGCGGAGCTGGCCGAGGGCCTGGCCGAACTGGACCTCGACCAGGCGTGGCCCGCCGGGGCGGAGGGGCCGCGGGGCCGCACGTCCGGCAAGAACCGGGTGGTCCTGCCGGACGGGTGGCTCACCGACCCCAACGACTGTGCGGGGCTGGGCGCCGACGCCGAACAGGACACCTCCGGCGGCTGACCTCGGGGCTCCGCCCCGGTGTTCAGGGGTCACCCCGGTTCCCCGGGGCTGCGCCCCGGTTCTCTGGGGCCGTGCCCCCTCCGTCCACGGGCTGCGCCCGGGCCCCGGCGGTCGGGGGTGCCTCCTTGGGTTGGTGGCGGGCTCTCCCTCGTGTTCGGTTGCTCGCGCAGTTCCCCGCGCCCCTTTCGGGGCGCGCCTGCGGTCAGGGCGGGCATAGTGCGAGGACCCCTTAGGGGCGCGGGGATGGGGGTACCTCCCACGCTCTTAAGGCAGTGGGGGAGCGACCAGCCACGACGAAGCCGCGGTGTCACGATTGGCGTGAGTGGCAGGGCGGATGATCGGGGCGCAGCCCCGCATGAAGGACCAGCCGGTGGTCCGCATGGGGCAGGCCGCCCCTCACCGGCGGTGGACCGGCCCGACTACCGGGCCGTCTCCGTCCAGGTGACCGGCAGCGCGTGGACGCCGTAGATGTTCATGTCGGTCCTGAGCTTCACCTCGCCGGCGGGGACGGCGAGCTGGAGGCTCGGGAAGCGGCGCAGCAGCCCGGCGAATCCGGCCCGCATCTCGATACGGGCCAGCTGCTGGCCGAGGCACTGGTGGACGCCGTGGCCGAAGGTCAGGTGGCCGCGGGCGTTGCGGCGGACGTCCAGGGCGTCGGGGTCGTCGAAACGCCGGGGGTCGTGGTTGGCGGCCAGCATCGAGACGACGACGGTCGATCCCTCCGTGATGGTCTCGCCGCCGAGTTCGATGTCCTCCGTGGCGTAGCGGTAGATGATGTCGACGACGGACAGGTAGCGCATGAGTTCCTCGACGGCGCCGGTCAGCAGGTCCGGATCGGCACGCAGCGCGGCCATCTGCTCGGGGTGCTCCAGGAGCGCGAAGGTACCGAGGGACAGCATGTTCGCGGTCGTCTCGTGGCCCGCGAGCAGCAGCAGGAACGCGACGCCGGTCAGTTCGTCGATGGTGACGTCGTCGTGGCGGGCCAGGTCGGACAGGATGTCCTCGCCGGGCTCGGCGCGCTTGCGCGTGACCAGCTCCGAAAGGTACGTGGTCAGTGCGGTGTACGCGCCGATCTTCTCCTCGAGCGTCTGGTCCTTGACCAGGAACTGGGCGGAGTTGGCCTGGAAGCTCTCCCGGTCCGCGTAGGGGACGCCGAGCATTTCGCAGATCACCAGCGAGGGCACCGGCAGCGCGAACTCCTTGACGAGGTCGACCGGCGGGGTGAGGCGCGCCAGATCGTCCAGCTGCCGCTCGGCGATGCCGATGATCTGCTCTTCGAGCATCTTCATGCGCTTGACGGTGAAGGCGCCGGTGAGCATGCGCCGCAGCCGGGTGTGGTCCGGCGGGTCCATGCTGATGAACAGTCCCGGCACCTGCGGCGACGGCTCGGTGGGCGCGGGCATCCCGCTCATCTCGTACGGCACGTGGAGGATGCCGATGTCCTGGCGGGAGCTGAACCGCGTGTCGGCCATGAGCCGGCGGACCTCCTCGTAGCCGGTGACGAGCCAGCCCTCGTGACCGTCGGGAAAGACCAGCGGGCTGACCGGGCGGGCATCGCGCAGCAGGGAGATCTGCCGGGGCGGGTCGAAGGGACCCGCGTCGCGCACCATGGGCAGGCCCTGCGGGACGGGAACGGTCTGGCTCATCGGATGTCCTTTCACGGCGGTTGGTGCGGCAACGGTCGCGAAGCCCCCTGACATACGGCTGACGCGCCTCTGACACGGATCCCCCTTCTGGGGGAGACCCGAGACCGGGCTGGGGCGCGTGCCCGAGGTGAGGCCGCGCCCCAAAGGGGCGCGGGGATGGGGGTACCTCCCACGCCTTTCGGGCAGTGGGGGAGCGAGCAACCAGTGACGGCGGAAGGTCCGGATAGGACAGGGGCCCCGTTGGGGGCGGTGGGGTCGCACGCCCTCCCCGCACCCCCGGCGCGACCGGCGCGCACGGATGCGGCCGACGGTGCCGGAAAGGCACCCTCGGCGGGTGATTTTCGCCACTTACCGAGGCTGCTCGCTCGAACGAGCGGCCATCCGCACGTCTGCAACTCTCCAAGGGGTGGCACCCAGTGCCACCCCGTCGATCTTCGGCGCCTGAAATCAGATGCGGCTATAGTCGCTCATGTGAGCGCCAATGCTCCCCGTTCGCACCCCACCGCCTTCAAGAAATGAACGGGCGGTGGCCGAAGAATGGCCGTCGCCCTGACTTTCGATCTGCTGGCGGACGGGTGGTTACGGCCGCCTGGCACACGTGTGGACGTGCCCACTCGCCTTCGATCTGGGTATGTTCCCCGACGTCAGGGCAGCCACCGCGTTCTTGAGGAGTCGAGAGCCGTGTCGGAAAAAGCAGGGAACCCAGCCACGAAGTACGTTTACGACTTCACGGAGGGCAACAAGGACCTCAAGGATCTGCTCGGCGGCAAGGGCGCGAATCTCGCCGAGATGACCAACCTGGGCCTCCCCGTGCCGCCGGGCTTCACGATCACCACGGAGGCGTGCCGCGTCTACCTGGAGAGCGGGGCCGTACCAGACGCCCTGTACGACGAGGTGAGTGCGCACCTCGGCTCCCTTGAGCAGCAGATGGGCAAGAAGCTCGGCGAGCCCACCGACCCGCTGCTGGTGTCGGTGCGTTCGGGAGCCAAATTCTCCATGCCGGGCATGATGGACACGGTCCTGAACATCGGCCTCACCGACACCTCGGTGGAGGGCCTTGCAGCTCAGGCCGGTGACGAGCGGTTCGCCTGGGACTCGTACCGCAGGCTCATCCAGATGTTCGGCAAGACGGTGCTCGGCATCGACGGCGAGCTGTTCGACCAGGCGCTCGAAGAGATCACCGAGGCCGCCGCGGGCGACGCCGGCGGGGCGTCACCGAGTGCCACCTCCGACGCCGACCTGACCGCCGCCGACCTCAGGAAACTGGTCAAGCGGTTCAAGAAGATCGTCAAGACCGAGGCGGACCGGGAGTTCCCGCAGGACCCGCGGGAGCAGATGGACCTCGCCGTGAAGGCCGTCTTCGCGTCCTGGAACGGCGACCGCGCCCGCCTCTACCGCCGCCAGGAGCGCATCCCGCACGACCTCGGCACCGCCGTCAGCGTCGTCTCGATGGTCTTCGGCAACTGCGGCGAGGACTCCGGCACCGGCGTCGCCTTCACCCGCGACCCGGCCAGCGGGCAGCAGGGCGTCTACGGCGACTACCTCCAGAACGCCCAGGGCGAGGACGTCGTCGCCGGCATCCGCAACACCGTGCCGCTCGCCGAGCTCGAACGCATCGACTCGACCTCGTACAACGAGCTGCTGCGGATCATGGAGACGCTGGAGAACCACTACAAGGACCTCTGCGACATCGAGTTCACCATCGAGCGCGGCAAGCTGTGGATGCTCCAGACCCGGGTCGGCAAGCGCACCGCCGGCGCCGCCTTCCGCATCGCCACCCAGCTGGTGGACCAGGGCCTGATCAGCGAGGCCGAGGCGCTCCAGCGGGTCAACGGCGCCCAGCTCGCGCAGCTGATGTTCCCGCGCTTCGACGAGAAGGTGGCGGACGGCGGCGCCGAGGAGCACGGCGTCAGGCTGGTCGCCCGCGGCATCGCCGCCTCCCCGGGCGCCGCCTCCGGCAAGGCCGTCTTCGACTCTTACACCGCCATCAAGTGGTCCCGCTCGGGTGAGAAGGTCATCCTGATCCGCCGGGAGACCAACCCGGACGACCTGGACGGCATGATCGCCGCCAGGGGCATCCTGACCTCGCGCGGCGGCAAGACCTCCCACGCCGCCGTGGTCGCCCGCGGCATGGGCAAGACCTGCGTGTGCGGCGCCGAGGACCTGGAGGTCGACACCAAGCGGCGGCGCATGACGGTGCGGGCCACCGACGGCGCGGCCGGCAGGGACGGCATCGTGGTCGAGGAGGGCGACACGGTCTCCATCGACGGCTCCACCGGCAAGGTCTACGTCGGCGAGGTGCCCGTGGTGCCGTCCCCGGTCGTCGAGTACTTCGAGGGCCGGATGCACGCCGGCGCCGACGACGCCGACGAACTGGTCGTCGCGGTGCACCGGATGATGGCCTACGCCGACCGGGTGCGGCGGCTGCGGGTGCGGGCCAACGCCGACAGCGCCGAGGACGCGCTGCGCGCCCGCAGGTTCGGCGCCCAGGGCATCGGGCTCTGCCGTACCGAGCACATGTTCCTCGGCGAGCGCCGCGAGTTCGTCGAGCGGCTGATCCTCGCGGACACCGACAGCGAGCGCGACGACGCGCTGAAGGCGCTGCTGCCCCTCCAGAAGCAGGACTTCGTGGAGCTCCTGGAGGCGATGGACGGCCTGCCGGTGACGGTACGGCTGCTCGACCCGCCACTGCACGAGTTCCTGCCCGACATCACCGAGCTGTCGGTGCGGGTCGCCCTCGCGGAGTCCCGCAAGGACGCCAACGAGAACGACCTGCGGCTGCTCCAGGCCGTCCACCGGCTGCACGAGCAGAACCCGATGCTGGGCCTGCGCGGCGTCCGCCTCGGCCTCGCCATTCCCGGCCTGTTCGCCATGCAGGTGCGCGCCATCGCCGAGGCCGCCGCGGAACGCCTCACGGCGAAGGGCGACCCGCGCGCCGAGATCATGATCCCGCTGGTCGGTACCGTGCAGGAGCTGGAACTCGTCCGCGACGAGGCGACCCAGGTGATCGCGGAGGTGGAGAAGAGCACCGGCACCACGCTGGGCCTGTCGCTCGGCACCATGATCGAGCTGCCGCGCGCCGCGCTCACCGCCGGGGAGATCGCCGAGGCGGCCGAGTTCTTCTCGTTCGGCACCAACGACCTCACCCAGACCGTGTGGGGCTTCAGCCGGGACGACGTCGAGGCCAGCTTCTTCACCGCCTACCTGGAGAAGGGCATCTTCGGGGTGTCGCCGTTCGAGACCATCGACCGCGACGGCGTCGGACGGCTCGTCGAGAACGCGGTCCGCGCGGGCCGCGCCGCCCGGCCCGACCTCAAGCTCGGCGTCTGCGGTGAGCACGGGGGCGACCCGGAGTCGGTGCACTTCTTCCACGAGGTCGGCCTGGACTACGTCTCCTGCTCGCCGTTCCGCATCCCGGTGGCCCGTCTGGAGGCGGCTCGGGCGAGTGCGGCGCCGCACTCCAGCGACAGCCGCTGACGCGGCGGCTGGCCGACGACGGGGGTGCTCTTGTGCCTTGGCGCCGGCTGGGGCGTGGGGAGCTGGGCGCTCAGCCCTGACACGGTCGGGTCCACACCGTCCGGGTGGGGTGGTGCTGTCCGTTCCGGATCGTCGGTTGGTGGGTGGTTGTTCGCGCCCACGCGGCGGAGCCGCACATCGATACAGCCCCGCGCCCCTGCCGGGGTGGGCGTGGGCGGTCTGCCCGGGCCCCTTGCGGGGGCGCGAAGCGCCCCTTCAGGGGCGCGGGGAACTGCGCGACCAGCCACGACGAGACCGTCAGATCGTCACCGGCCTCAAGGGGCAGATCGGTCCGGTCCGGACCACCTGCCGTCGCTGGTTGCGCAGGGAGGGGGCGCGAAGCGCCCCTTTCAGGGGTGCGGGGAACTGCGCGACCAGCCACGACGAGACCGCCAGATTGTCACCGTCCCCAAGGGGCACGATGGGGGATTGACGCGAAGCGCCCCCCTTCCGGACGCTGGGACCGGGGGAGGCGGCGCATGCGGCGGACGGATACCGAGGCAGGGGGAGCGGCGGGGCGAGGGCCCCGTGACGGGCTGGCCGGCGCCGTCGGCGCCGTGCTGCGCTGGGCCGAGGCCTGGACCCGCGAGGACGCGCAGCGGTTCTCGCGCCTGCTGACGTGGGCCTGCAACGACGTGTACGGCCCCCGCCTCACCGTCGCCGAGGCCGAGGCCGAGTTGGCCGCGCTGGGGCTGGACCAGCCCGACGTCATGCCCCTGCTGGCGCTGTTCGCCGGGTACAGGGCGGGCGCGCCCGACCCCGGCCCGCTCGCCGACGGCATCCGGCGGTGTGCGGACGCGGCACGGCGGGCGTTGAGCGGCCTGCCGCCTCAGGCGTACCAGCGGCCCCGCGTCGCCAAGTTCCACGCGGCCCTGCTGTTGCAGACGAACCTCCTGGTGCCCGGGACGCTGGACTTCGACGACGTCGACGAGGCGGCCGTCGGGGAGCCCGAGTACAACCCCGAGGTCCGATCGGTATGGACGGGGCTGAACACCCAGGAGCAGTACCTGCTCGGGATGCTCGACTGCCTGCGGATGGTCCAGACCGGCGACCTGCGGCACCTGGAGCGGTGCGTCGGCCGGTTCCGGGAGATGATCGAGGCGCTGCCGGGATCCGACGCGGTGGCCACGGCCGCCGGGCGGAACCTGGTCGGCCTGCTCGCCACGGCCCTCGCCCAGGCGGCGACGCTCGGCGGCAGCCTCCGGGACGCCGACGCCGCCCGTGCGATCTTCCGGAAGCTGCGCGCCACCCAGGACGAGGGCTCCCTCGGGCTCTCGCACTACGTCACCGTCGCCGCGGCGTTCCAGGAGATCATGCTCGCCTACCGCAGCGGCGACGTCACCGCCCTCAAGCGGCAGGTCGCCGAACTGACCCGCTTCCAGGCGTCGCTGCCGGACGGCCACGAGTTCCGCATCCCCGTGGCCGCCGCGCTGGCCGACTCGCACCACCAGATCGCCGTGCTCACGGGCGATCCGGCCGCACTGCGCACCGCCGTCGCGTACTGGCGGGACGTGGTGGACGCCGACCCCGCCCGGCTGAACACCTTCATGGCCTCGTCCTACCCGGAGGCGCGGGTCTTCGGGCTGATCCAGCTCGTCCTGGTCGAGCCCACCCGCGCGAACGCCGACCGTGCCGTCGCGGAGGTCCACCGGATCATCGAGGGCCGCAGCATCAACGCCCTCAGGCAGATCGAGCTGCGGCACGGCCTCGGCCGGGCCCTGCTGCGCACCGCCCAGCAACTCGGCGAGCGGGAGCTGCTCGACCTGTGCATCGAGGAGCTCTCCCCGGCCCTCGCTCTCATCCGGGACGTCGTCGGCCGGGAGAGGCAGATGCCGCCGAGAGCCGGGGAGGTGATGGCGCTCATCTCCGAGGCGTTCTGGACGCGGGGCAGGTTCCACAGCCACCGGGACACGGACATGGAAGGCGCCCTGGGCATTGCGGCAGCAGGCGCTGAAGATGTTCACCGTCCATGTGCTCACCCAGCACGGGGCGGAGCACAGCCTGTCGGTGGCCCAGGCGGGGTCGAGCCACGCGGCGTGGCTGGCCTACTACAACGCCGTGTTCGGCCGAGTCGCCCCGGCGGTCGAGGCCCTGGAGACGGGGCGCACGCTGGTGCTACGGGCCGCCGCGGCCTTCCGCGGCACCGCCGGGCGCCTGGAGGCCCAAGGCCACCCCGACCTAGCGGCACGCTGGCGTGAGCTCGACCAGGACCCGCAGCGGGACGGCTTCCCGGGGGAGCTCCTGAACACCTCCGCGGGGCCCCAGCTGCCGGGCAACCTGCGGCGCGAGGTCTTCCGGACCCTGTCCGTCTCCGCCAATGACGGCGCGAGGGGGATGACGGAAGTCCCGGACGTGCCCAAGCTGGCGGCCGGCCTCGCCGCGGCCGGCTGCGAGGCCCTCGTCTACCTCATCCCCGGCCAGGAACCGGGGATGCCCGGCTTCGCGCTGCTCCTGCGGCCCGGCACCCCGGAGCCCGCCGTCCTCAACCTGCCGCTGCTGGGCATCGACAGCCCCATGCTGGCGGCGTACCTGGACGCGGCGAGCCGGCGCTCCCGGCACCTCGCCGATCCCGCCGTCCAGCAGCCGTCGCGGGCCGCCGCCGACGCGCACTGGCAGGAGACGCTGGACAAGCTGTGCGACTGGGCCTGGGGCGCCGCCGTCGGCCCGGTGCTCGCGGCCCTCGACTCCCGGGACCGGCCCCCGCGGATCGTGCTCGTGCCCTGCGGCCGGCTGGGCGTCATCCCCTGGCACGCCGCCCGCACGCCCCGCGGCCCGGACGGCGGCAGCGGTCCCGTGCACCGGTACGCCTGCCAGGAGGCGGTGATCAGCTACGCCCCGTCCGGCGGCCAGTTCCTGCGGGCCGCGGCCCGGGAGCGCATCCCCGTCGGCGGACGCACCGTCCTGGTCAACGATCCCGACATGGTCTGGACCGACATCGAGACCGAAGAACTGCACACGGCCTGCTACCCGGACGCCCTGCGCTACGGCGACTCCTCCGCGGACGGCACGGCAGGCACCCCGAACGACCTGCTCACCGTCCTGCCCGGAGGCTCCGCGCCGGCCTCCGTCCTGCACATCGCCTGCCACGCCCTCACGGGCCCGAGCCCCACGCGCTCCGCCCTCCAACTGGCGGCGCCGCCGGGCGGCGACCGGGAGGCGGGACGCCTGACCGTGGCCCGCATCCTGGACGCCTCGACCACCGAACCGCGGTACGACCATGCTCCGCTGGTGGTCCTCAGCGCGTGCGAGACGGATCTCACCACGCGCGACCACGACGAGGCGCTGACGCTGGCCGCCGCCCTCGTCGTGCGCGGCGCCGGCGACGTCGTCGGCTCGCGCTGGAGCGTCGACGGCGCCTCTACGGCCCTGATGATGGCCGTCTTCCACTACTTCCGCACCGCGCGGAGCCTGTCCCCGCCGGACGCCCTGCGCGAGACCCAGCTCTGGATGCTCGACCCGGACCGCACCCCGCCGCCCACCCTCCACGATCCCGTACTGCGCCGGGAGGCCACCCGCACGGACCTCCACCACGTCCACCACTGGGCCGCCTTCACCCACCAGGGGAACCCCGCGGCCACGGGGGACTGGGTCAGCGACGGTGTCCGGGCCGCGAAGGTCTCCCTCCAGCTCGGAGACTTCCCGGGGGCGGCACGGTCGATGTTCAAGATGGGCATGTTCCTCCAGTTCCGTGGGCGGTTCGAGGAGGCGGCCAGGGCCCTCGCGAGCGCCGCCGAGACCTTCGGGAAGGTGGGGGACCGGCACGGGGAAGGCGTCGCGCGGATCGGGGAGGCGGTGGCGCGCAACCAGCTCTGGCTGTCCCGGCACGCCGATCTCGGCCTGCCCGGTCGCAACGGGGTCGTGGGGCCCGCGTCCGAGAGGCCCGCGTCCGAGCGGCCCGCATCCGTACGACCGGCATCCATGCGGCCCGCATCCGTGCGGCCGGCGTCCATGGGGACCGCGTCCGCCCCGCCCGGTCAGGCCGGAGCCGACGCCGCGGCCGACACCCCGCGCGCCGGGGCCGGACCCGACACCCGCGCCTGATACGCCGTCACCGACACCCCGTCGTCGTCCAGGCAGCGCCCGTCGGTGAGCGCGAAGCGCTGCTTGAGCAGCGGGGAGGCGACGAAGGGGATCCCCGCCGCCGAGCCCAGCAGCCCGCGGGAGAGCACGGAGGCGCCGGTGAAGGGGTCCCGGTTGTCGACGGCGTGGAGCCGCCCCGCCCGGTCGAGGAAGAGGGCGGCCTGCCGGCCGTCCGGCAGCAGCACCGCCACGCCGCGTCCGGGCGTGAGGCGCACCCCCTCGCAGACCGTGACCCAGCCGCCGTCCACGAGCAGCTGCACCCGCGGGGCCGCGTCGTGCGCCGCCCCGCCGAGGGCCGCACCGCCGACCGCGGCGTTCCCCACGGCCGTACCGTCCCCGACGGCCGCACCGCCTTCCGCCGTACCGCCCCCCGACGTGCCCGTCATCGCCGCAGCCGCCGCCGTCGTCATCGCGTGGGAGCCCCTTCCAGGAGTACGGGCCGCCCGGCGGATCCGGGGGCGGTGTCCGACGGCCGCCTGCCCACCGTGAGCAGGGGCAGGTCCGGCCGGATCTGTTCGCGTTCGGGGACGAACCTGACCGTGGGGTCCGGCACGTCGGGCGCGTTGACGAAGGAGACGAAGCGGCCCAGGCGCTCCGGGTCGGCCAGGGTCTCGGCCCACTCGTCGCGGTAGTGGGCGACGTGGTCCGCCATCAGCGCCTCCAGCTCCGCGCAGATGCCCAGCGAGTCGCGCACCACCACGTCGCGGACGTGGTCGAGGCCGCCCTCGATCCGCTCCAGCCAGACCGCGGTGCGCTCCAGGGGCTCCGCGGTGCGGATGTAGAACATCAGGAAGCGGTCGATCAGCCGCACCAGTTCGGCGTCGGAGAGGTCCTGGGCGAGCAGGTCGGCGTGCCGGGGTGTGGCGCCGCCGTTGCCGCCCACGTAAAGGTTCCAGCCACCGGCCGTGGCGATCACGCCGAAGTCCTTCGACCGGGCCTCCGCGCACTCCCGCTGGCAGCCGGAGACCGCGGACTTCAGCTTGTGCGGGGAGCGCAGGCCCCGGTACCGCAGCTCCAGGTCGATCGCCATCCGCACCGAGTCCTGCACCCCGTAGCGGCACCAGGTCTGCCCCACGCAGGACTTCACGGTCCGCAGGGCCTTGCCGTACGCGTGCCCCGACTCGAAGCCCGCCTCGACGAGCCGTGCCCAGATCCGCGGCAACTGCTCGACGCGCGCCCCGAACAGGTCGATCCGCTGGCCACCGGTGATCTTGGTGTAGAGGCCGAAGTCCCGTGCCACCTCGCCGATCACGATCAGCTTCTCCGGGGTGATCTCGCCGCCCGGGATGCGCGGCACCACCGAGTAGGAGCCGTTGCGCTGGAGGTTGGCGAGGAAGTGGTCGTTGGTGTCCTGCAACGCGGCCTGCTCGCCGTCCAGGACATAGCCGCTGACGTCCAGCACCGGCGCCAGCGAGGCGATGACGGACGCCACGGCGGGCTTGCAGACCTCGCAGCCGTCGCCGCCGCGCGCCTCGGGCCGCCCGAAGCGGTCCAGCAGCTCCCGGAAGCTGCCGATGCGCAGCGCGAGCACCGTCTCGTACAGCTCCTGGCGGCTCGCCGCGAAGCAGCCGCACAGGCCCTTGTCGACCTCGACGCCGCTCGCCTCCAGCTCGGCCGCGACCAGCTTGCCGAGCACCTTCACGCAGCTTCCGCAGCCGGTGCCGGCGCGGGTGCACTTCTTGACCTCGGGAACGGTGGCGCAGCCCTGCTCGGTGACGGCCGCGCGGATGGTGCCCTTGCTGACGTTGTGGCAGGAGCAGATCACCGCCGCGTCGGGGAGCGAGGCGGGGCCGAGCGCCACCTGTCCCTCGGCGCCCGCGGGCAGCACCAGGCGCTCGGCGGGCACCGGCGGCACGGTCCCGGTCATCGGCCGCAGCGTCCCGTACGCCTCCGCGTCGCCGACCAGGACACCGCCGAGCAGCGCCCCGTCGGCCGCGATCACGAGCTTCTTGTAGACGCCGGCGCGCGAGTCGGCGTAGACGACGTCGAGGCAGCCCTCGGTGGTGCCGTGCGCGTCGCCGAAGGACGCGACGTCCACGCCGAGCAGCTTCAGCTTGGTCGAGGTGTCGGCGCCGGTGAACTCGCGGGCCCTGGCCGGAGGGGGTTCGGTGGCTCCTACGGGTTCCTTGGCTCCCGCGGCGTCCTCGGCGATCGCCGCCGCGGCCGTCTCCGCCATCTCGTAGCCGGGTGCCACCAGCCCGTACACCCGGCCGTCCACGGCCTGCGCGCACTCGCCGATGGCGAGGACCGCCGGGTCGGAGGTACGGCACCGGGCGTCGACGGTGATGCCGCCCCGCTCGCCGACGGCGAGCCCGCACTCCCGGGCGAGCGCGTCCCGGGGCCGCACGCCCGCCGAGAACACCACCAGGTCGGCGTCGAGTTCGCTGCCGTCGGAAAGGCGCATGCCGGTGGCCCGGCCGTCGCCGTCGACGGTGATCTCCTGGGTTCCGGTGCCGGTGCGCACGGACAGGCCCATGCCCTCGACGGTGCGCAGCAGGGCGGCGCCGCCGGCCGCGTCGACCTGGACGGGCATCAGGCGCGGCGCGAACTCCACGATGTGCGTGGTGAGCCCGAGGCCCTTGAGCGCCCCCGCCGCCTCAAGGCCGAGCAGCCCGCCGCCCACCACCGCCCCGGTGGTGCGCCCCTTGGCGTACTCCTCGATGGCGAGCAGGTCCTCGACGGTCCGGTAGACGAAGCAGCCGGCCGCGTCCCGGCCCGGCACCGGCGGCACGAACGGGTACGAGCCGGTGGCCAGCACCAGCGTGTCGTAGCCGACGACGCGGCCCGAGCGCGCGGTGACCGTCCGGGCCGCGCGGTCGATCCGTTCGGCCGGGTCGCCGAGGCGCAGCTCGATGCCGTGCTCCGCCAGGAAGGCGGGTTCGGTGAGCGACAGGTCGTCCGGGGTGCTGCCGGAGAAGTACGAGGTGAGGTGCACCCGGTCGTACGCGGGCCGGGGCTCCTCGGCGAGCACCACCACCCGGTGCGTGCCGGTCAGGCCGTACTCGGCCAGCGCCTCCAGGAACCGCTGCCCGACCATGCCGTGCCCGACGAGCACCAGGGTGGGGCGGCCGGGGCCCTCGGACGGGGACGCGGTGCCGGGCGAGGGCACGTTCTGGACCGGCGCCGGGACGTCCGGGCGGGACATGGCGGTGCGGGGTGCGGTCGAGGGCTCGTCCCGGCCGGGCGCCCGGACGTCCGGGTGGGACCGGGCGGCGTCGGGGCCGGACGCGGGGGCGCCGCCGGGGCGGGCGCCGGGGAGCGTGTTCGGGTCCGTGCGCATGGCTCAGGAGCCTCCGTCGTTGGTGAGCAGGTGGAGCAGCGGGGCGCCGTCGCCACTGCCGCCGGCGTCGTCGAAGAGCGCGTCGTCCGCCTCCCAGGCGCGGGCCAGCGCGCCGACGGTGCCGAGGTCGCCCAGCAGCACCCCGCCGGCCAGCCGGTCGCCGCGGACCACCACCTTGCGGTACGTGCCGCGCGTGGCGTCCGTGAGCTGGACGACGTCGTCGCCGGGGCGCGGCTCCGGCTCGCCGAAGGCTGCCAGCTCCATCGGGCCGGCGGGCGCGGGCCGTTCGGCCAGGGTGAGCCGGGTCAGGGCGCGGGTGCCGCGGTAGCGGACGGGCGGGTGCCCGGTGGTGAGGGCGCGGGCCAGCAGCTCGGCCTGGTCGAGCGCGGGCGCGGCGAGGCCGGGCACCTCGCCGGCGTGCTCCGCGCAGTCGCCGAGGGCCCGGATGTCCGGGTCCGAGGTGCGCAGCTCGGCGTCCACCACGATGCCGCGGCGCACGTCGAGACCGGCGTCGGCGGCCAGGCCGGTGCGGGGCCGCACTCCGCAGGCCAGCACGAGCAGGTCGGTGCCGAGCACGTAGCCGTCGGCGAGCTCCACATGCCGTACGGCACCGTCAGCGCCATCAGGGCCGTCAGCGAAGCCCACGCCGCGCACCCGGCAGCCTGTGTGCACCTCCACGCCCAGGTCCGCCAGATGACGGCGCACCAGCCGGGCGGACGCCTCGTCGAGCTGGCGCTCCATCAGGTGCTCGGCCTGCTGGGCCAGCACCACCGAGACCCCCCTGCGGGCCAGCGCGCCGGCCGCGGAGACCCCGAGCAGGCCGCCGCCCACGACCACCGCCCGGGTCCCGGGCCGGGCTGCCGCGGACAGCGCGAGGCAGTCGTCCATCGTGCGGAAGGCGTGCACGCCGGGCGGCAGCGCGGTGGCGCCGGGCGCGAGCAGGCCGCGCAGCGGCGGGAGCACCGGGTTGGAGCCGGTGGCGAGGACGAGCGTGCCGTACCGGACGACGCCCCCGTCCGCGCAGTGCACCGCCCTGCCGTCCCGGTCGATCCGGACGGCACGGGTGCGCAGGAAGGTGCCGGGCGGCTCGGGCAGTGCGATGACCTCGGGCCCGTAGCGGCCGGCGAGCACCTCGGCGAGCAGGACCCGGTTGTACGGGGGGTGCGGTTCGTCGCCGATGAGTACGGGGGCGGGTGCGGCGTCCCGTGCGGTGCCGCGGAGTTCGGCGAGCCGCTGGACGAGGCGCACCCCGGCGAGGCCCGCGCCGATGACGACGACCGGCGCGGCGGGCGCGGTACCCGGGGCCGGAGCCGTGGGGTGCGGCGGGCGCCCCGTTCCGGGGGCGTACGGCGGTTGCTGCGGCATGGCACGAGCGTGCGGCGGGGGTGTTTCCCGACCGGATCCCGGCTGTTTCCCGCACGGAACGCTGCGCTCCCTTGCCGGGGGCGGGGGGTGTGAGGGGCGCCGGGGCGTCCGGTCGCCCGGCACCGGCATGAGCCGTCACAGAAGCGACCGGGCAGGCGATACAGCGTCGATGTAAGACCGATACACCCCTCTGGTTGCCTACGTTCCAGGACGGCGCATCGAGCATCTTTCGCCCCGTGGAAGGTGCTTTGTCCGCGTCGCAACTTTTCTGGGAATCCGACCGTCATCTCCTTCGCGGAGCGAGGCCTCAGTGCGGAGCGAGGCCTCAACGCGGAGCGAGGTCTGAACGCGGGGGGATCCCTGCTCGTCGTCGAAAAGGTGAGTTCTCACATGGTGCAGCAGAAGGGGTCCCCGTCCCGGGACAGGGGCGATGACGCAGGGCGCCCGGTCGGCCGGATAATGCGCCGGCCGCGAAGGCTCTTCCTGGGCGTCCTCCTGCTCGCGGTGCTCATCGTGGCGAGCGCGGTCGTCTCCCACCGGTTCGGCGCTGCCTCCACCACGTCGTACGCGACGTCTCCCGCCTCCGGTCAGGGCGCGACCCCCACGGCGGTCCCGTCGGGTGGACCCGGCACCTTCGTCACCGCGCGGGCCACCGGAGAGAAAGTCGGCCAGGGCCCGAACCCGCTCCGCTACATGGTCCAGATCGAGAAGGGAATCGACATATCGGCAGAGCAGACGGCGAAGGAGATCGCCGGCATACTCGCCGACCCCCGGGGCTGGACCGCCAACGGCTACTCCGCGTTCCAACTGGTGAGTTCCGGGCCCTACGACCTCAAGGTGAGGATCGCGACACCGGGCACGACGGACACGCTGTGCTGGGAAGGCATCCACGAGGACACCGAGGGGGAGTACGACTGCGAGGTGCTCGGCGGGCTCGTGGTGAACCTCAAGCGCTGGATCGACGGCTCGCCCACCTTCGACGGCCCCATCCACGACTACCGGGCGCTGATCATCAACCACGAGATGGGGCACTTCCTCGGCCACCAGCACCAGACGTGCCCGGGTCCCGGCAGGCCGGCCCCCGTGATGATGCAGCAGATCAAGGGCCTGCACGGGTGCGTGGCCAACGCCTGGCCCTATGACCGGGGCGGCCACTATCTGTCGGGGCCGCCGGCGGCGTGAGACGAGTCTCCAAGGCGTCCTGCAACCGCTCGTGGGACTCCCGGCACCGCTACTGGTCCGAGGGGTACGCGGAGCCGCCGAAGTAGGAGCGGTTCCCCCGGCCCGTCCTCCGCACACCCGCGCACCCGCACACCCGGCCGCCCGGCGTCCATGGCGTCAGGGCGGCCGGGCATGTGCCTGTCCCGCTCAGCCGACGAGGGCGCGTACGGGAGTCCTGGTGAAGTTGTCGCCGATTACTCGGCCGAAGGAGGGACGAACAAGCAGAACTCATTACCTTCCGGATCAGCGAGTACCACCCAACGGAAACCGTGTTCAGTCAGTTCTCCGGAGAGCTGGCGGGCTCCGAGCCGTTCGAGTCGGTGGACCTCGGCCGCCAAATCGGCGGTGCCGAAGTCAAGGTCGAGATGCATCCGGTTCTTGCCGCCCTTCCGCTCCGGAACCTTCTGCAAGAGCAGGGTCGGCGCCGAAGCGGGCCCGGTGATGCTGAGGTAGGGAGGTGCGTCGAAGGCACGCCGGTACTCCAGGGGCGCGAGCGCAGCGAGCCAAAACTCCGATTGAGCTTGGGTGTCGACACAGTCCAGCGTCACGACAATCTGCATGGCCAGACGGTAGGGGGCCCGCGCCCGCCGGCACGACCGAATTTCAGCAGCGGCGCATACAGGCACAGCCCTGATTCAGGCGACACGCCCGCGGAGAGCGATCCCTTCACCAGGCCCGTTACGAACCACGAGATCAGGAGCACGCGCTCAGAGTGCGCGGTGCATGATGTGCAGTCCCACGTAGCCCTTTGCCGGATGCCGGAAACCTTCCGGCAGCGTTCCCAGCACCTCGAAGCCGAGTGATCGGTACAGGTTCACGGCGTGGACATTCGTCTCGACGACGGCGTTGAACTGCATCGCGCGGTATCCCGCCGCACGCGCCCACTCCACCGTGTACTCGCACAGTGCGCGTCCCACACCCTGACCAGCATGCGCCGGGTCGACCATGTAGCTCGCGCTCGCGATATGCGCCGCGTTGCCCATGTGGTTGCGATTCATCTTCGCCGTACCCAGGACGGTGCCCGAGTCGTCCACCGCGACGACCGTACGGTCAGGGGACGTCAGGAGCCACCAGTCGCGGCCTTGGTGTTCCCCAAGATCCATCGGATACGTGAAGGTCTCACCGGCGGCAACGATCTGGTGGAAGAAGGGCCAGATGTCGTGCCAGTCCTTCGCGGTGGCTTCCCTGATCAGCATGTGAACAGGATGCCGGGACCGGCGCGAGGGCTCCAACGCTTTCCGTACGGAAGGCCGAGCCGGAGGCTCGTCCGACGGTGGGCCGCACCAAGGTCCGGTACGCCCGCCGGTCTCACCGGAACCGTGCAGCCACCGGCGCCCGCTGGTTACTCTGAGGTTGTGGGCAATGACCGACTGAAGGGGAGGCCATCGATGCGCGGCCACAACGATGGCCGGGCCGATGGCCAAGGCCGCGTCTACCAGGCCTCCGGTGACCAGCACATCACCGAGCACCACCACGCCCCCGACTGGTCGGGACCGGACTCGGTGCGCCGCCCGGCGGTCGGCCGCGTCCCCCTCGTACTCCGCGATCGTGCAGGGGAGATGGACCGGCTGCGCGCCGCCGTCGAGCCCGGTGTCGGAGGCGGCGTCTACGTGCTCCACGGCCTGGGCGGCTGCGGCAAGACCGCCGTCGCCTACACGCTCTTCCAGCATGCGACCGGCGAGGCCGGCCGACTCGGGCTGTGGGTCAACGCCTCCGACCCGACCTCGCTCCGCGCCGGCATGCTAGCCGTCGCGGCCGACCGCGGAGCCACCGACGGCGAACTGATGGGAGCACGCAGCGGGTTACGCCCCGCCGCCGATCTCGTCTGGGACTACCTGGACCGCTCCGACCAACCCTGGCTTCTCGTCCTCGACAACGCCGACAACCCCACCATCCTCCGCGACGGCGGTTGGCTGCGCACCAGTCCCACCGGCACGGTCGTCGTCACGACCCGGCAGGCGGCGGCCCACTGGTGGCCCGGGGCGGAACTGCTCCAGTTCGGTGTACTCCCACGCGAGGAAGCAGCTCTCGTCCTGCGCGACCTCGCACCGCATGCAGGGTCACTCGACGACGCCGCGGAGGTCGCCGACCGCCTCGGACGCCTCCCTCTGGCGCTCACCCTCGCCGGCGGATTCCTCGCCCACCAGGTGATTTCGCCCTGGAGCCTGGCCGATTACGGTCGCCGGCTCGACGGCAGCGCGGGCTCCGACCCCATCGAGCTCATCGAACGCGGCGCCGCGGCCGTCGGGGGCGACTCCCGGCACCTGCCCAGCCGCACCTGGCAACTGTCCCTCGACGCCCTCGCCTCCCAGGGCATGCCCGAGGCGGGCCACCTTCTGCGCCTTCTCGCGTGCTGGTCCAGTGACCCGTTGCCCCTGTCGATCCTGCTCGGCGCCGAACTGGGCCCGGAGCTTCCTGTTTCGCATGTCGAATCGGCCCTGCGGGGACTCCTCGACCACTCCCTCACCGAGGTCGCACCCGCGCCCGGAGACATGCGCTGCCTGCGCACGCACGGTGTCCTCCTCAACAGCGTCGCCCGTGCCACGCCCGGCGGCCAGCAGGAGCGGCTCGCTGCCACTGCTGTCCGGCTGTGTCTCGCGGCGTTACCGGAGGTTCCTGACCGGGGGTCGCAGGATCCCGTTGTGAACCTGCTCGCCCCGCATGTGATCGCACTCGTGCGGAGAACGATGACCTGGGCGACGAGCGAACCGACGGTGGAAGCTGCGGCGGAGTGTGCTCTGCGGCTGGTCACCGCCGTTCACAGGTCCGATGACTACGCCTCGGCGCTCAGCTTGTGCAGCGATGCCTTGGAGTTGTTGAGTCCGCGGCTGGGTGAGGACAGCGTTGCGCTGATCAGGCTGCGTCTGCGTGTCGCGCGGGCTCTTCTTCGGCTTGGACGATTTGGCGAGTCCGAGACTTTGTACTCGCGTGTGCTGGACGTCTGTGAAAGGACGCTGGATCCCGATGCGCCGGAGACACTGGACGCGTGTTTGGGATTGGCCATCCCTCTCTGCAACCTTGGCCGAGAGAGGGAAGGCATGCGCCTTGTTCGGCGGGCAGTGGAGGGGCGAACTCGTGCGCTCGGATCGGTGCACCCTCTCACACTGCGCGCGCGGTCACGCCTTCTGACGACCGCTGCTCTCTCGATCGTGCGGTCACCCTTACTGGACAATTCGGCACTGGTCACCGAGATGGTGGCAGGTTCCTCCTTGGTGGCGGACTGCCGCCGCGAGGTCGGAGACGGGCACACCATTACCCTTGCCGCAGAACATGCTTACGCCTATGCGCTCAATCATGTTGGGCAACCGGTCGAGGCCTTACCGTATATTCGCTCAGTCTTTGCGAAAGATGTGGAACGTTTTGGTCCTGAATCCTCCAGCGCTCTGGCCGCTCGGGAATTGCTGGGCAGGATTCTGCACCGCCTCGGCCATGACGCCGAGGCGATCGGCCATCTGGAAGAGGTTGTAGAAATCCGAACCAGAACACTTGGCTCGAACCACCCGTGGGTCCTTGGCAACAAGGAATTCTTGAATCAAGTCAAGGTCGGCAGCGAAGAAGATTGAACCATCTCCCGCTCCCGGTGTAAGCGGGAGCGGGACACGGTGACGTCGAGTCGTCAGCTCTCCGAGGCGTACGTCACGAAGCGCCCCCAGGTGCGTGGCGTGAGCGTGAGCCGAGGTCCTTCGATGTTCTTGGAGTCGCGGACGTGTACTGCGCCGGGGCTGGTGGCGACTTCGACACAGGACGTGCCGTCGTTGCCGCCGCTGTAACTACTCTTGAACCACGCCAGTTCCGGGCTGCCCCCGGCAGCGGTCATGCGGATCATGTCTCTCCCAGCAGATGCTCGATGAGTGCCAGCGACTCCCCTGGAGGGAGAGCCTGTGCCCGGATGGTGCCGTACCGCAGCTCAAGGACGCGTAGCCGCCTCAGATCGGAAACGGGGCGGCCGTTGAACGCACCGTCCGAGCGTCCCACCGCCGTACCATCAGGGAACTTCAGCAGCTCGATCCTGCCATCCAGGCCGGAATGGACTTCGCGGTGCGTAGGCATCACCTGGAGGGTTACACTCCGCAACCGGCCTACCTCCAACAGACGTTCGAGCTGTGCTCGCCACACCATTGTGCCTCCGAGAGGGCGCCTCAGAGGTGCCTCTTCCAACACAAAGCTGAGCGCGGGTGCGGGGTCGCGGTCGAAGACGGAACGCCGTTCCACGCGTGCGGCCACCATCCGCTCCACATCGTCCTGTGAGTAGGGAGGCTGCGCCGCTTCGATCGCTGCCCTGGCATGCTCGGGTGTCTGCAACAGCCCCGCAATGATGTTGCACTCGTACACCCCGATCTCGGCCGCCTGGGCTTCCAGCTTGGCCAAGTCCCGGACCTTCTTCGGGTACCGAACCCTCCGCACGTCCTCCTTCATCGCCGAGAGCAGCCCGTCCGCCCCCAACACCTCGTCCGACTTGTCGAGATACTCGGGCCGGGGGATCCGTTTGCCGCCCTCGATCTTGTAGACCAGGTCCTCGCCGTACCCGACCGCCGCACCGAACTCGGCGGCCCGCATCCCCGCTGCCTCCCGTCGCAGCTTCAACTGCCGTCCCACCGTGGCGACCACGGCGATGCCCCAGTCGTCGTCCGGGTCCACCTCCCACCCCGACTCGTCCGCCTCACCCTTCGGCCGTACCGCCTCGCCGTCCACCGTCATGGGTTCCCCCTCTGGTCGTACCGCCGTGCTTCCTGCCCGTACCAACCGTTCCGACAGCCCGGACAGCACCGGACAAGACCCCGACAGTCACGGTACGCAACCGTCATGTCACGGTTCACCGTAAGCAGAGTCGGCCACTCTGAGTGATGTGAATCAGGAAAACGCGGCATCCACGGCCGAAACCGACCCCGACATCCGGCACTTCCGCGTGCAGTTGTCGTCCACACCGCGCGGGGCCCGCCTGGCCCGCCTGCTCGCCGACGAGCAACTGCGCCGCTGGGGGCTCCCGTCGGAGGCCGCGTGCCACGTGGTGGCCGAGCTGGCGGCGAACGCGGCGACGCACGGCCGCGTCGCCGGCCGGGACTTCCGCGTCACGCTGACCGTGCTCCGGGGCACCCTCCGCATCGAGGTCACGGACACGCGCGGTGAGCGCCCGCCGGAGCTCACGAAGGCGGCACCGGACGCCGAGTCGGGCCGCGGCCTGCTCCTCGTGGACGCGCTCGCCGACCGCTGGGGGACCACCGAGGGCCCCTTCCCGCGCAAGACGGTCTGGGCGGAACTGCGCGTGACGCCACCGGACCCCGCCCCTCCGCGTGGCAGCGCGGCCGACGATCTTCCCTGCGGAACCTGAGGGAACCCTGGCCCGCACCCGGACAGCACCCGTTTTCGCCTCTCTACTACCCGTGAACAGGACTTTTGTACCCGTGCTTGCGACTTCACGCCCCAGCGGTCCCGGACGACTAACCTGGCCAGTACATTCCCGGGAGGACACCATGAGCACTCAGGCCGACCACGGACACGAGCTGATTCCGCGTCCCGAGCAGACGCCGGACGCGCTGCGTGCCGCCCTTGCCGTCCTCGCTCCCGGCCGTCTGGCGGAGATGCAGCGGACGAAGGACGAGGCCTTCACCAAGGCTGTGGAGTGGCAGTCGCTGAGTCCGGTGCAGAGCTGGGTGCTGGCCTGGGCCAGGGATATCGAGATCGCCCGCCGCCCTGAGCTGTCCGCCCGCCATGCCCGAGCGAGCAGCGATCTTGAGGACAAGGATCCTGCTGTGGCACGGGACGCCCTACGCGAACTGACCGCGGTCCTGGACGAGGCCATGGAAGCAGTGCGCGCTTGAGCTGGTCATGGGAGTACGTCTTCGGCGCCGAGGAAGCCGCACGGAACGTCCCGCCGACGTTCCTCGTCGAAATCGAGAGGAAGGCCGACGAACTCGTCAGGGCGGCTGAGGCACTCCACGTGCACGGGCGGAGTCACGAAGGGGAGGACCGCGGGGCGAAGACATCATCGTTCCCGGAGGCATGTTCAGGTACCAGATCGTCGTGCGCAGCGAACGTGTCTACATCGTCCAGATCACTTACCTGAACGGCTGACATTCGCACGACTGTGCTTCCAACGGTGCTGGCCCTGGCTACAGCGTCCCCTCCGGTTCCCCCTACAGCCCGTCGCCGCGCCCCCTGCGATACAGCAGCCACGTGCCGCCCACCGTCGCCACCCCGAGCGCGGCGATCGCTCCCGCCGTGCGCACCGGGTCCGGGCCCAGCGCGCCGCCGGTGTCCGTCGCGGCCTGCGCCCCGGGTACCGGGCCGCCCTCCGCCGCCGTCAGGCTGATCGCCAGGTCGCCGCTCACCCGGGTGCGGTCCTGGCAGGTGGCGACGATCTCGTAGGTGCCGGGTTGTGCCGTGCTCGGGATCGTGAAGCGGCCCTCCTGCCGTCCGGAGCCCGGCGCCAGCGCGAAGGTGCCCGCGCCGACCGTGCTGGCGTCGCCCGTCGCCGTGCCGCCCGCGCCGCATGCCGCGGTGTGCACCGTGATCGTGGCTCCCGGGGCGGCGTCCAGGGGCGACACCACCAGGGTGCCGTGGCCGGCGGCGACGGCGGGTGCCGCGGCCGGTGCGGTGACGGCGGCGGCGAGGACGGAACCGGTCAGCAGGCGTGCTGCGCGCATGTGCGTGCTCCTCCCGAGAGGGCGCGGCCCGCTGCACCCCCGAGGTGCCGCTGCGCCAGTCGCGCCCCTGTCCTACCGAGGAAAGTGCCAGTCGCCCCCGGCCGCCTCCCGGGTGCCGCCAAAAGGCCCCGGCGCACGCCCGTCCTGACGCCGCGCCAGATACGTCACCGCAGGTCATCCGCGTTCACCCGGGACGCAACCGGAGGGAGAGCCCCACGCGTGTGAACGGGTGACCCCGTCTCGGCCCCGGCGGTCCCCGCCGCCCCGTCAGTCCTCGATCAGCCTGCGCGGCCCCGGGCCGTGGGCCGCCAGCTCGTCGTACGGGTTCGACAGCGCGCAGCGGTCCAGGGAGAGGCAGCCGCAGCCGATGCAGTCGGTGAGGTTGTCGCGCAGCCGCTGGAGCGTCCTGATGCGCTCGTCGAGGTCGGCCCGCCAGCACTCGGAGATCCGGGCCCAGTCGTCCCGGGTGGGCGTCCGGTCCTCCGGCAGCAGGGCCAGCACCTCGCGGATCCTGGCGAGCGAGATGCCCAGCCGCTGCGAGGTGCGGATGAACGCGACCCGGCGCAGCGTGTCGCGGGGGTAGCGGCGCTGGTTGCCGGAGGTGCGGCGGCTGCTGATGAGGCCCTCGCGCTCGTAGAACCGCAGGGCCGAGGTGGCGACGCCGCTCCGCTCGGCGAGCTCGCCCACC
Source organism: Streptomyces sp. TS71-3 (assembly GCF_018327685.1). NCBI lineage: Bacteria > Bacillati > Actinomycetota > Actinomycetes > Kitasatosporales > Streptomycetaceae > Streptomyces > Streptomyces sp. TS71-3. Next base: position 4,010,125 of record NZ_BNEL01000001.1, read on the forward strand.
GTTATCTCCTTGGCGCCCGGTGCGAGATGTGTCGACATATCGTCACTGTAATGCCGGGCCATGCCGGGTCATGTCGGAAGCGGCTTGACTTGAACAATACTTCAAGTTGGAGCCTCTGCGTATGAACACGACGACCACTCTCACGTCACCCGGAACGTCACCCGTACCACCCCGCGCAGAATCCCGCGCAACGTCCGCCCCCACCGCCGCCCCTGACGGCGCACCGGATCCCGAGCCCCGCCGCGCGCCGGCGCCCGTCCCGGTCCGGGTCGCCGTCGTCATCGGCAGCAACCGCGAGGGGCGGTTCGGTCCCGTCGTCGCCGGCTGGCTGCTGTCCCGGCTGCGCGAGCGCGCCGACCTCGACGTCGACGTGCTCGACCTGGCCGCGGCCGACCTGCCCACCGCGATCTCCTCGCGCCCCTCGCCCGAGGTGGCGGCGGAACTGGCCAACGTCTCGCCGAAGCTGGCCGGTGCCGACGCCTTCATCGTCCTGACCCCCGAGTACAACCACTCCTACCCCGCCTCCCTGAAGAGCCTCATCGACTGGCACCACGCGGAATGGCAGGCCAAACCGGTCGCACTGGTCTCCTACGGGGGCGTGTCGGGCGGGCTGCGCGCCGTGGAGCACCTCCGGCAGGTCTTCGCGGAGCTGCACGCCGTCAGCGTCCGCGACACCGTCTCCTTCCACAACGCCGGCAGTCACTTCGACGAGGAGGGCCGGCACCGCGACCCGGCCGCGGCGGACGCCGCCGCCGAACGCATGGTGGACCAGCTCGTGTGGTGGGCCACCGCGCTGCGCGCCGCCAAGGAGGTGCGTCCTTACGGCGGCTAGCGGGGAGGGGGAAAGGCGTGTGCCCCGGCCGGCGGCCGGGGCACACGCATGCGGATGTTCTGATGTCCCCCCGTCCCGGCCGCGCCGGCCGGCCCGCGTGCTACTTCACCGACACCGCCGTCCAGGCCGCGGCCACGGCCTTGTACTCGGCGCTGGAGGCGCCGTAGAGGTCGGACGCCGCGGAGAGCGTGGCCTTGCGCGCACCCGCGTAGTCGGTGGAGGAGGTCATGTAGACCGTGAGCGCCCGGTACCAGATGGCGCCCAGCTTGTCCGTGCCGATGCCGGACAGCGAGGAGCCGTCGCAGGTGGTGCCGTCCTCCTGCTCCCCGCCGATCACCTTGGCCCCTGAGCCCTCCGCGAGGAGATACGCGAAGTGGTTGGCGATCCCGGACGAGTAGTGCACGTCGAGGTTCTTGACCGAGGAACTCCAGCAGTCCGCGGACTTGCCGTCCTTGGACGGCTGGTCCATGAACCGCAAGGCTTTCGCGCCGTACCCGGGCTTGACCACGTTCTCGCCGATCAGGAAGTTGCCCGGCTCCTTCGGGTTGTTCGCGTAGAACTCCACCAGCGTGCCGAAGATGTCACTCGTCGCCTCGTTCAGCCCGCCGGACTCCCCGGAGTAGGTGAGTCCCGCGGTGGACGCGGTGACGCCGTGCGACATCTCGTGGCCCGCGACGTCCAGCGCCACCAGGGGCCCGAACGTGCTCCCGTCGCCGTCGCCGTACGTCATGCAGAAGCAGGAGTCGTCCCAGAAGGCGTTGTTGTAGTCCTTGCCGTAGTGGACGCGGTTGAACGAGCCCTTGCCGTCGCCGGCGATGCCGTTCCTGCCGTGCACGTTCTTGTAGTAGTCCCAGGTGACGTCCGTGCCGTACTGGGCGTCGACGGCCGCGGACGAGCGGTCACTCTCCGCCCCGCTGCCCCAGTGGTTGTCGGAGTCCGTGAACAGCACCGCCGGGGCACGGCTGATGCAGATGCTCAGGATGCACACGTCGGTCTTGTTCTGGGCGTCGCCCGTGTAGGTGCCGCCGCGGGTGGCGTCCGACAGCTTGTACTGGGAGCCGTCCTGCGTGGTCTGAAGGGGCACGGTGCCGCCGTACAGCGACTTGCCGTCACCGGTCGCCGTCTCCAGCGCGTCCCACGAGTCGATCCGGGCGCCGCTCAGCGCGTCGGTGACGATCACGCGGGCGACCGGGTTGCCGAGCGAGTCCTTGCCGGCGGTACTGGTCTGCCAGGCCAGCCGGGGCTTGCCGTGCAGGGCGTCCACCACCAGCGCGGGCTTGCTCACGATGCCGGTGAGCTGCTGCCCGGGGTGCGCGCCTCGCAGCGCGTCGGCCCCCAGGGTCGCGGCCCGCTGCGACGACAGCGAGGGTTTCACGGAGGGGACGGACACGTCCCCTGAGGTCGCGCGGTCCGCGCCGCGCCACTTGCCGTCCGGCTTCAGGTGGACGACGAAGTCGCCACCCAGCACGGGCAGGCCCCGGAACGAGCGGTTGTAGCGCACGTGCTGGCTGCCGTCCTGATCCACGATCACATCGCGGACGCTGTTCTTCTCGTTCTTCAGGATGTCCAGGTGCGCGGCATGGCCGGCGAGTGCGGCGCCGGCATTGGTGATGGCTTCGGAACGGGTCCAGTGCGGCGGGGTGTCGGCGCCGGCACCCGGGGCGAGCGCCGTGGCCAGCAGGGCCATGGCCGCCGCCAGGATGCCGGCAAGCGTGAGGGGCGCATGAATACGGGGTCCTCGGAGATATCTCATCGTGTCGTCGGGCCTCCTCGGCAACGCGGGAGAGCGCGCATAACGCGGCACGCTGATGTCCCATCAGGTGTAGGGGGAGTTCATTGGCATGTCCATACCCCCAAAGGGGCGTGCCGCGGTGAGGGAGCGGTGACCGGCGTGGGGAAGTTGGCCATGCGCGAGAAGGGGGTTCTGAGACCGCCGGTGGGACACGGATCCGCCGGTGGGGCGCGGGGCGGCCGGCGGGGTGCGGGTGCGCCGGTGGGTTGTCGATCCGCCGATGGGTTGGGGGTGGCTCTGTGGGGTGTAGGTGCGCCGACGCGATGTGGATCCGCCGGTGGGTTGTGGATCCGCCCGTGGGTTGTGGGTGTGCCGGTCGGTTGTGGGTGCGCCGGCGGGAACCATGGGACGACCGGCTCGGGGTGAACCGGCGGGATCCGGGGGAACCCGTTACGCGATCCCTGCGGATCCGTGGACCCGCGCGGCAGGATGCACGGGAGAGAGACGCGGGAATCACGCGCGGGAAGGACGCACGGCAGGGACGCGGGCGAACCCCGCCACGACGGACGACAGGAGAGAACGCCTGATGACGAGCGACATCAGCCCCTCCGCATGGCTGACGGTGCTGACCACCACGGACGCCGCCGACAAGGCCGAGCACCTCGCGCGAGGTGCCGTGCAGGCACGGCACGCGGCGTGCGCGCAGATCAACGGGCCGGTGACATCCGTCTACCGCTGGAAGGGCGAGATCGAGACCGCGCAGGAGTGGCAGATCCTCTTCAAGACCAGCGAGGGCCGCTACCCGGAGCTGGAGGCCTGGCTGCTGGGGGCGCACGACTACGACACGCCCGAGGTCATCGCCACGCCGGTGGTGCGCGGCAGCGCCGGCTACCTGGCCTGGATGGAGCAGGAGACGGCCGGGTAACCCCCGGGCCGCCCCCTCGCGTACTCAGTCGCCGGTGCCGGTGCCCTTGCCGGTGTGGGCGTCGATGCCGGTGCCGGCATCCTCGGCGCGCTCCAGCCGCACGGCGCACACCTTGAACTCCGGCATCCGCGAGGTCGGGTCCAGCGCCGGATTCGTCACGGAGTTGGCGCGCCCCTCGCCCGGCCAGTGGAACGGCATGAAGACCGTGTCCGCCCGGATCGCGGTGCTGATGCGGACCGGTGCCACGGCCCGCCCGCGCCGCGAGACGACGGCCACCCGATCGCCCTCGGCGACCGGGATCCGCGCCGCCAGCCGCGGGTGGACCTGCACGAACGGTCCCGGCTCCGCGGCGTTCAGCTCGGCCACCCGCCGCGTCTGCGCCCCGGACTGGTACTGCGCCAGCACCCGCCCGGTGGTGAGCAGCACCGGGTACTCGTCGTCCGGCTCCTCGGCGGCGGGCCGGTGCGTCACCGGTACGAAGCGGGCCCGGCCGTCCTCGGTGGCGAAGCGGTCCAGGAAGAGACGGGGGGTGCCGGGCGGTCCATCCTCCTGCGGGGCGCCGCCCTCCGGCTCCGCCCCGCACGGCCAGAAGATCCCGTCGCCCTCCGCCAGGGCGCCGTACGTGATGCCGGAGTAGTCCGCGGGCCCGCCCGCGGACGCCCGGCGGAGTTCCGCGAAGACCTCCTCCGGGTCCGTGGGGAACCCCTTCTCCATGCCCAGCCGGGCGGCCAGCTCGCTGAGCACGGCCAGGTCCGACCGGACGCCCGGCGGGGGCGCCACCGCCTGCCGCCGGAGCAGCACGCGGCCCTCCAGATTGGTGACCGTGCCGGTCTCCTCCGCCCACTGCGTCACCGGCAGCACCACGTCCGCCAGTGCCGCCGTCTCCGAGAGCACCACGTCGGCCACCACCAGGAAGTCCAGCCGCCGCAGCCGTTCCTCCACGTGCGCGGCGCGCGGCGCCGACACCACCGGATTGGACCCCATCAGCAGGAGCGCCCGCACCTCCGTGCCCAGTGCCTCCAGCAGCTCGTACGCGCTGCGGCCGGGACCCGGCAGGGCGTCCGGGTCGACGCCCCACACCTCGGCGACGTGCCGGCGCGCCGCCGGATCCGTCAGCTTCCGGTAGCCGGGAAGCTGGTCGGCCTTCTGGCCGTGCTCGCGCCCGCCCTGGCCGTTGCCCTGACCGGTCAGCGCTCCGTATCCGGACAGCGGCCGGCCCGCGCGTCCCGTGGCGAGGCAGAGGTTGATCCAGGCGCCGACCGTGTCCGTCCCCTTGGACTGCTGCTCGGGCCCGCGAGCGGTGAGCACCATCGACGTCCCGGCCGCGCAGAACATCCGCACCGCCTCGCGCAGCCGCGGCACCGGCACGCCCGTGATCCGCTCCACGTGCTCCGGCCAGTGCGCCATGGCCGCGGCCCGCGCCTGCTCCCAGCCGGTCGTCCGCTCCCGTATGAACTCCTCGTCGAGGCGTCCCTCGGCCACCACCAGGTGCAGCAGGCCGAGCGCGAGCGCCAGGTCGGTGCCGGGCCGCGGGGCCAGGTGCAGGTCCGCGTGCTCCGCGGTCCTCGTGCGGCGCGGGTCGACGACGATGAGCCGGCCGCCGTTCTCCCTGAGCTCCGTGAGGTAGCGCAGCGCGGGCGGCATCGTCTCGGCGAGGTTCGAGCCGACCAGGATCACGCAGCCGGTGCGGGCGACGTCCTCCAGCGGGAAGGGCAGACCGCGGTCGAGCCCGAACGCCCGCTGCTGCCCGGCCGCCGCGGACGCCATGCAGAACCGTCCGTTGTAGTCGATCTGCGACGTGCCGAGCGCCACCCGCGCGAACTTCCCCAGCGCGTACGCCTTCTCGTTGGTGAGCCCGCCCCCGCCGAACACCCCGCACGCGTCCGCGCCATGCGCCTCCCGCGTCCGCGCCAGGCCCTCGGCCACCCGGTCCAGGGCCTCGGGCCAGCCGGCCGGGACCAGCCGGCCGGAGGGCGCCCGCACCAGCGGCTCGGTCAGCCGGGATGCGGGGGAGAGCAGCGCGGGAGCGGTACGGCCCTTGCCGCACAGGGCGCCGCGGTTCACCGGGAACCCCGGGCGCTCCAGGACGTCCACGCCCGCCGGGCCCGCCGCGAGGTTCATGCCGCACTGGAGCGCGCAGTACGGGCAGTGGGTGGCGGTGGGCGCGGACGGCCGGGGCGACGTGCTCGCCGGGGCCGGCGGGGTCGGCTCGGCCGGCGCGCTCGCCGGCGCCGATGGGGTCGGCTCGGGCGGCGGGCTCGGCCTTGTCGGCGGGCTCGGTCGGCTCGGCACGGTCGGCGGGTGCATGACCGCACGCTCCCGCGCGCGTGTTACGGAGCCCGGCGGCACCGGTTACGGCGCCGGTACGGTGGGCTCCCCGCACCGGGCGGGGCACGGTGAGGCCCTTCCCGGAGCGGTGGAGCGCGGCTTCGGGGCCCGCGGCGGCACCGGCAGGCCGCCCGTTCCTCACCGCGGCGAGCCTCACCGCGGCGAGCCTCACCGCGGCGAGGCGAGTGCCCTCGATATGCCCTGCTCCTGGGGGCCCAGGAAGTGCGGGTCCGGCCGGAGGGCGGCGTCCACGGCGGCCTTGCCCGCGGCGAACAGCTCTCTCGTGGCGCCGTACCACCAGGTGGCGTCGTGGACGTCGTCGGCCGCCACACCGTACGCAGTGATGCCCGCCGCCTCGCAGAGCGCGACCGCCCGGCGGATGTGGAAGCCCTGGCTGATCAGCACCGCGCGCCGCACGCCGAAGATCTTCCTGGCCCGGACGCACGAGTCCCAGGTGTCGAAGCCCGCGTAGTCGGTGACGACGCGCCCGCCGGGCACGCCGTGCCGGGCGAGGTAGGCGCGCATGGCGTCCGGCTCGTCGTAGTCCTCGCGGCTGTTGTCACCGGTGACCAGCACGACCTTGACGCGGCCCGCGGCGTACAGCCGGGCCGCGGCGTCCAGGCGGTGCGCCAGGTACGGGGAGGGCTCGCCGTCCCACAGCCCCGCGCCGAAGACCACCGCCACCTCCGTGCTCGGCACGTCGTCAGGGGTGCGCAGGCTTCCGTCCGCCGTCAGGAACATCCACGTGGACGGCGCCAGCGCGAGCACGCAGAGCACCATGAGGGCCTGCACCGCGCGCCGCCGCCCCGCGCGATCCCGCGGCACGCGCAGCCACGACGGCCACCGCGACCACCGCGGCCACGGCGGCCACGGCACCTTGGGCCGTTCCATGCCCACGGGCCGTCCCGCACCCACCGGCCGTTCCGCACCCGCGCGCCGTTCCGCACCCGCCGGCCCCTCCGGCCCCGGCCCCTCCGGTCGCTCCTCGCCCCGCCCCATCGGATCCCCCCGTGTCCCTCTCCCCGTCACGCCCTGCCACCCCGAAGCCAGCGGGCCCCCGAAGCCGGCGAACCCAGCAGGACCCACCGAGGTCGGCGAATCCAGCGGACTCGCCGAGCCCCGCGAACCCAGCGAACTCACCGAAGCCGCCAGGTCCAGCGGATCCCGCCGAGGCCGGCAGCTCCAGCGGACCCCACCGTAGGACACCCCACTGACACCGCCCCCGCAACCGCCGTGAGGCCCCCTGCAAACAGCCGTGACAGGCGTGCAACGGGACCGCAACGTCCCCGGGTCACGATCCCCGCATGACGGTGTCCACAGGCCCACGCCCCGTGCTTGCACACCCTGCGCTTGCACACCCCGCGTTCCCCACCCGGTCCGGCGAGGCTTCCCCGACGCTGGTCGCCGTGGCGCACGGCAGCCGTGACCCGCGGGCGCTCGACACCGTCCGGGCCCTGCTCCGCCTGGTACGCGGGCTGCGGCCGGACGTGCCGGTGCGGCTCGGGCACATCGAGCTGAACGAGCCGTTGCTGTCCCGCACGCTCGCGGCACTGCCGCCGGGCCGGGCGGTGCTGGTGCCGCTGCTGCTGGGGCGCGGCCACCACGTCTCGTACGACATACCGGCCGCGGCCGCCGCCGCCCCGCACCTGGACATCCGCCTCGCCGAGCCGCTCGGGCCGCACCCGCTGCTCGCCGAGGTGCTGCACGAGCGGCTGCTCGAAGCGGGCCAGCGCATCCCGGGCCCGCGCATCCCGGGTCCGGGCACGCACGCCGTGGTGCTCGCCGCCGCCGGCTCCCGTGACCCGGACGCCGCCGTGGACACCCGCACCACGGCGGCCCTGCTCGCCGCGCGGCTCGGCGTGCCGGTGGCGCCCGCGTTCGCCTCCGCGCCGTCGCCCGGCGTCCCCGAGGCGCTGCGCATGCTCGCCGCCCGTGGCCGGAACGCCGCCGTCGCCGCCTACTTCACCGCCCCCGGCCGGTTCGCCGCGCAGTGCGCCGCGGCCGCTGAGGCGGCGTCAGGCTGGGCCTCGGCACCGCTCGGCGCGCATCCCGCGATGGCCCGCCTCGTGCTGCACCGCTACGACCAGGCCATGGCCACCGGGACCACCGCCGCCACCCGCCGCTTGCACCACGGACTCGCGTCCGCCTGACCCGGGACCCGAGGATCCCGGTAGCGACCGCGCCCCCGTCCGGAACCTTCCCCGACCGGACCCCTCCGCGACACCAACCCGCCCCGGCCGGAACGCCCCCTTTGCGCGTACTGTCAGGGCATGGAAGGCACCAGACCGGGCACGGAGGAGAACGTGGACCCCACGTCGTCCTCCCCCTCCGCAGGCTCCACCCCCTCCGCTTCCCCCTCCTCGGCTTCCGCGTCCTCCGCGTCCCCTTCCCCGTCGGCCTCCTCCGCCGCCCCCTCTCCCTCCGCCTCCTCCAACTCCTCCGCCGCTTCCCCGGCATCCCGGAGCAACCCCGAGCCCTCAGGCACCGTGCCCGAGCCCTCCTCCACCGTGCCCGCCGCCCACTACGACGCCGCGTCCCTGGAACGGTGGGCCGCGGAGCCCGACAAGCGGGCGGGGCGCACCGCGTTCCAGCGCGACCGCGCGCGCGTGCTGCACTCCGCCGCGCTGCGCAGGCTCGCCGGCAAGACCCAGGTCGTCACGCCTGGCACGCTGCCTGAGACGCCCGGCCGCGGCGGCGCGGACCAGGCCCGGGGCCCCGCGTGGGACCCCAGCCCCCGCACCCGGCTCACGCACTCCCTGGAGTGCGCGCAGGTGGGACGCGAGCTGGGCGCGGCGCTCGGCTGCGACCCGGACCTGGTGGAGACCGCCTGCCTCTCCCACGACCTCGGCCACCCGCCCTTCGGGCACAACGGCGAGCAGGCGCTGAACGAGGTCGCGAAGGACTGCGGCGGCTTCGAGGGCAACGCCCAGTCGCTGAGGCTGCTCACCCGCCTGGAACCCAAACGGTTCGTGCGGGCCGGTACCGTGACCGGCGCGGGCGCCGCGGACAGCGCTCTCGGCGGCCCCGGCCGGGAGTCGGAGGGACCGGCCGACGAGCTCATCAGCGTCGGCCTCAACCTCACCCGAGCGGCCCTCGACGCCGCGACCAAGTACCCCTGGCCGCTCGGCGGCCACCCCACTGACCCGGGTTCGCGGAAGTTCGGCGTGTACGAGGACGACCGGCCGGTCTTCGACTGGATCCGCAGGGGCGCACCGCCGTACCGCACCTGCTTCGAGGCGCAGGTGATGGACTGGTCCGACGACGTCGCCTACTCGGTGCACGACCTGGAGGACGGCCTGCACGCCGGGCACGTCGACCCCAACGTGCTGGACGCGGAGCCGGAGCGGCGCGCCGTCTTCGACGTGGCGATCGGCCGCTACGTCCCCGCGGACACCGACCCCGAGGAGCTGGCCGAGGCGCTCGACGGGCTGCTCGCGCAGGAGTGGTGGCCGCACGGCTACGACGGCACCGCGGTCGCCCAGGCGCGCCTCAAGGACGCCACCAGCCAGCTCATCGGGCGGTTCTGCCTGGCGGCGGAGGCCGCCACGCGCGCGCGGTGGGGGCCCCGGCCGGGCGCCGCCGGGCCGCACGGGCTCAGCCGGTACGACGCCCAGCTCATGGTGCCGCGCGCCACCCGCAACGAGTGCGCCGTGCTCAAGGCCGTCGCCGACCTGTACGTGATGCAGCGCGCCGAGCAGGAGCGGCTCCGCGCCGACCAGCGCGTCGTCGTCGCCGAGCTGGCCGCGGCGCTCACCGCCCGGGCGCCCGAGGGCCTCGACCCGCAGTTCCGGGCGCTGTTCGACGCGGCCCCCGACGACCGGGCGCGCAAACGGGTGATCGTCGACCAGATCGCCTCGCTCACCGACGCCACGGCCCGCGCCCTGCACCACCGGCTCACCCGCAGAGGGGGATGACCGCCGCGGAACGCGGAACGCGCCGCCCGAGCGGCCCCGGGGCACCCCGCCGGGCACGGCGCGCCCGCACCGGGTGTGACGGCGACTGGCCTGTTCGGGCCACTCCCTCTTCCCGCAACACGCAGGGTGCGGGAGGCTCGGAGTGGGCGCCATGGTTACCAGGAGGAGGCACCAAGTGGTCGACGCGGATCTCACGTTCGTCATCGTCGGTGGAGGTCTGGCCGGAGCAAAAGCGGCCGAGACACTGCGGTCGGAGGGCTTCAACGGGCGAGTGATCCTCATCTGCGACGAGCGCGACCACCCGTACGAGCGCCCTCCCTTGTCCAAGGGCTACCTGCTGGGCAAGGAGCCGCGCAGCAAGGTCTTCGTCCACGAGCCGGCCTGGTGGGCGGGGGCCGACGTGGAACTCCACCTCGGACAGGTCGCGGTCGCCGTCGAACGCGCCGACAAGGCGGTACGGCTCGGCGACGGCACCCGGATCCGCTACGACAAGCTGCTGCTGGCCACCGGGGCGGAGCCGCGCCGGCTCGACATCCCCGGCACCGACCTGGCCGGCGTGCACCACCTGCGGCGGCTCGCGCACGCCGAGCGGCTGCGCGGCGTGCTCGCGTCCCTCGGCCGTGACAACGGGCACCTGGTGATCGCCGGAGCCGGCTGGATCGGCCTGGAGGTCGCGGCGGCCGCCCGGGAGTACGGCGCCGAGGTCACCGTCGTCGAACCGGAGCCGACCCCGCTGCACGCGGTCCTCGGGCCCGAGGTCGGGCAGATCTTCACCGACCTGCACGCCGAGCACGGCGTCCGCTTCCACTTCGGCGCCCGGCTCACGGAGATCGCCGGGCAGGACGGCATGGTGCTCGCGGCCCGCACCGACGACGGCGAGGAGCACCCGGCGCACGACGTGCTCGCCGCGATCGGCGCCGCGCCGCGCACGGCGCTCGCCGAGTCCGCGGGGCTCGACCTGGCCGCTGCCGCGGAGGGCGGCGGCATCGCCGTCGACGCCTCGCTGCGCACCTCCGACCCGGACATCTACGCCGCCGGCGACGTGGCCGCCGCCCAGCACCCGCTGTTCGGCAGCCGCCTGCGCGTCGAGCACTGGGACAACGCCCTCAAGGGCGGACCCGTCGCCGCGCGCGCGATGCTCGGACGCGACGCCGGCGAGGAGCGCGTGCCGTACTTCTTCTCCGACCAGTACGACGTCGGCCTCGAGTACTCCGGATGGGCGCCGCCCGGGTCGTACGACGAGGTGGTGCTGCGCGGGGACGCGCCCAAGAGGGAGTTCATCGCGTTCTGGGTGCGGGACGGGCGGGTGCTCGCCGGGATGAACGTCAACGTGTGGGATGTCACGCAGGACATCCAGCACCTGATCCGCTCCGGCGCTCAGGTCGACACCATGGCCCTCGCCGACCCGTCCGTGCCGCTCGACGGGCTCGCCGGCTCGCTCTCCGGCTGAGGACGCACCGTCCGGTCCGCCCCGGACATGCGGGGTGCCGGGCCCGGAGGGAACGGCGGACACCCCGGACCGGGAAGGCACCCCGCGGCGGCGCCGTAGAATCCTCGCGTGGCAGGGCGGATCAATGACGAGGACGTGAAAGCGGTACGGGACGCGGTCCCGATCGACGCGGTGGTGTCCGAGTACCTCCAGCTCCGGGGCGCGGGCGGAGGCAACCTCAAGGGCCTGTGCCCCTTCCACGACGAGAAGTCCCCGTCCTTCCAGGTGAGTCCCTCCAAGGGCCTCTTCCACTGCTTCGGCTGCCAGGAGGGCGGCGACACCATCACGTTCGTGATGAAGGTCGACCACCTCACCTTCTCCGAGGCGGTCGAGCGCCTCGCCGCCCGCGCCGGCATCACCCTGCGCTACGAGGAGGGCGGCTACAACCCCTCCCACCAGCGCGGCGAGCGCATCCGCCTGGTAGAGGCGCACGGCATCGCGGCCCAGTTCTACGCCGAGCAGCTCGACACCTCCCCCGAGGCCGAGGCGGGCCGGGTCTTCCTCGCCGAGCGCGGCTTCGACCAGGCGGCGGCCGCGCACTTCGGCGTCGGCTACAGCCCCGCCGGCTGGGACCACCTCACCCGCTACCTGCGCGGCAAGGGCTTCAGCGACAAGGAACTGCTGCTCTCCGGGCTCTCCCAGGAGGGCCGGCGCGGACCCATCGACCGGTTCAGAGGCCGGCTGATGTGGCCCATCAGGGACATCGGCGGCGACGTCGTCGGCTTCGGCGCCCGCCGCCTGCGCGAGGACGACAACGGGCCCAAGTACCTCAACACCCCCGACACCGCGATCTACAAGAAGTCCCAGGTGCTGTACGGCATCGACCTCGCCAAGAAGGAGATCGCGAAGGCCAGCCGCGCCGTCGTCGTCGAGGGCTACACGGACGTCATGGCCTGCCACCTCGCCGGTGTCCCCACGGCCATCGCGACCTGCGGCACGGCCTTCGGCGGCGAGCACATCAAGATCCTCCGCAGGCTGCTGATGGACAACGGCTCGGCCCGGGTGATCTTCACCTTCGACGGGGACGCGGCCGGGCAGAAGGCGGCCCTGCGGGCCTTCGAGGACGACCAGAAGTTCGCGGCCGAGACGTACATCGCCGTCGCGCCCGACGGCATGGACCCCTGCGAGCTGCGCATCGCCAAGGGCGAGGACGCCGTCCGCGACCTCGTCCAGCCCCGCACCCCGCTCTTCGAGTTCGCGCTGCGGCAGATCGTCGCCCGCTACGACCTGGAGACCCCGGCGGGCCGCGCCGCCGCGCTCGACGAGGCGGCGCCGGTGGTGGCGCGGATCAAGAACAGCGCCTCGCAGCACGAGGTGGCCGTGCAGCTCGCGGGCATGCTCGGCATCCTCGACACCCAGTTCGTGGTGCGGCGCGTGGCGCAGATGGCGCGCTGGGCCCGCGACCGCGGCGGGCGCGGGCCCGCCCCCGCGGGCCGTGGGGCCCAGCAGGCCGCCCCGGCCCCGTCGGCCGGCCCGCGGCACAGCGGCCCCGCGCTCAACCTCCGCAGCCCCGCCCACCGCACCGAGCGCGAGCTGCTGAAGCTCGCGCTCCAGTACCCGGAACTCGTCTCCCCGGCCTTCGACGCCTACGGGGCCGACGAGTTCACGGCCCCGCCGTACACCGCGGTGCGCATCGCCATCGAGGAGGCCGGCGGTGCGGAGCAGGGGGCCCAGGACGGCCACGACTACCTGGCCCGGGTCCGCGAGGCCGCGCCCGACGACGCGGTGCGGGCCATGGTGACCGAGCTGGCCGTCGAGACGATCCTCCGCAGGACCGTCGACGAGATCTACGCGGCCACGCAGCTGGTGCAGGTCCGGCTGCGTGCGGTGGACCGCCGGGTGCACGAGATCCAGGGAACCCTGACCCGCCTGTCCACCGGCGGCGACCCGGCCCACCTGGCCGCCGTGCAGAACGAGCTCTGGGTGCTCCAGCAGTACGGGCAGTCGCTGCGGGACCGGGGTGCCGAGGCGTTGTGAGCCTGGCGGCTCACGGTGACCCGGGAGGATCGTGAGTCTGGCTGCTCACGCTCACCCAGCAGGGGCGCGGGGAACCCTGAGCCTGCCGGTTCCGGCCACCCTTGATCGGGGCGAAGCCCCGTCCTTCAAGGGGCGCGGGGAACCGCGCGACCAGCCACAGCGCGACCTGTGGGTCGACACCGGCCTGAAGGGGCTGGTTTCTGTCGTTTCCCGACCACCAGCGGGTGGGTGGTTGCTCGCGCAGTTCCCCGCGCCCCTGGGGGGTGGCCGGTACGGCCACGGTGCCCCGGGCCCCGGCGTGGTGGCCGGAACGGCCAAGGCGCCCCCTGGGCAGCCCGCGCGGGAGAGTAACCGAACGGTCACAGCACGGACTCAGAAACTCGTCGCACGCCCCTCGTGGCGGAGATGTGTCGTAGCGCACACTGGGTTGCGGTGCCTGAGTCCCCGGAGCGCGGCCGGCCCGCCGTAGGCGGGCTCCCCACCCCCGCGGTTCCGCCCATCGTGTCCGGGACGGCCGGCGGCGCGGCCGCCGTTGCCGGTCCGGGCCTACCGCTGTCGCCTGCCTCAGCAGCGATCACCCTGGAGGTCGCCCCCGTGCAGACCCAGACCCTCACCTCTACCGACAGAGCCGCGGCGACCGACGTCCTGCCAGCAGTGCCCGCACAGAGCCGGGCCGTGCACCACCCCGAGTCGGGGCCCGCGGGCACCGGCGCCGAGGAGTCCGAGGCCCCGGCGGCGGACGAACGGCCCGTCCCCGACCTCGCCGAAGCGATGGAAACCGGCCAGATCACGAGGGCGGGGGAACGGGTCCGCGGCGAGCCCCAGGGGCCGTCCTCCGACCTGTTCCGGCAGTACCTCCGCGAGATAGGCCGCATCCCGCTGCTCACCGCCGCGGACGAGGTCGAGCTGGCCCGCCGGGTGGAGGCCGGGCTCTTCGCGGAGGAGCGGCTCGCCGGCGCCGCGGACCTCGACTCCGAGCTGGCCGTGGACCTCGACCGCCTCGTGGTGATGGGCCGGATGGCCAAGCGCCGCCTGATCGAGAGCAACCTCCGGCTGGTCGTCTCGGTCGCCAAGCGGTACGTCGGCCGCGGGCTGACCATGCTGGACCTGGTGCAGGAGGGCAACCTCGGGCTGATCAGGGCGGTCGAGAAGTTCGACTACGCGCGTGGCTACAAGTTCTCCACCTACGCCACCTGGTGGATCCGGCAGGCCGTGTCCCGCGCCCTCGCCGACCAGGCGCGCACCATCCGCGTCCCCGTGCACGTCGTCGAACTCATCAACCGCGTCGTGCGGGTGCAGCGCCGGATGCTCCAGGAGCGCGGCCACGAGCCGACGCCGCAGGAGGTCGCCGCCCAGCTCGACCTGCCCCACGAGCGGGTCAGCGAGGTGCTGCGGCTCGCGCAGGAGCCCGTGTCGCTGCACGCGCCGGTGGGGGAGGAGGACGACGTCGCCCTCGGGGACCTCATCGAGGACGGCGACGCGGCCTCGCCCGTGGAGTCGGCGGCGTTCCTGCTGCTGCGCCAGCACCTGGACGCGGTGCTCTCCACCCTCGGGGAGCGGGAGCGGAAGGTGGTGCAGCTCAGGTACGGGCTCGTGGACGGCCGCCCGCGCACCCTGGAGGAGATCGGCAGGCTCTTCGGGGTGACCCGGGAGCGGATCCGGCAGATCGAGTCCAAGACCCTCGGCAAGCTGCGCGACCACGCCCTCGCCGACCAGCTCAGGGGCTACCTCGACTGACAGTGAGGATGTGACGTGGTGACGCTGCGGGTGGGCCTGACTCGCCGACTGACTGACGTCTCGACTGTCCTGTTTGGGATTTGTCGACCCGCCGGGCGTCACCACGCACGCGGCCGGACGGGCGTTTGTGACCTTATAGGAGCTTGGTCCAGAAGCCCCGTCACTGTCTTGTCCACCCGCCCGACCGGCGCGTGCCGCCCTCGGCTCGGACAAGCGGCAAGGACGGACATGACCAGCATGACGCACGGCGGCCCGGAGATCACCGGCGGAGTCGACACCCACGGCCTGACGCACCACGCGGCCGTGATCGACACGGTCGGCCGGCACCTGGCCGACCGGGAGTTCCCCGCCACCATCCGCGGCTACCGCGACCTGCTGGACTGGATGCGCGGCCACGGCGCTCTCACCGCGGTCGGGGTCGAGGGCACCGGCGCTTATGGAGCCGAACTCGCCCGGGTACTGACCGCCGCCGGGGTCACCGCCGTCGACGTGGACCGCCCGGACCGCAAAACGCGCAGGATGAAGGGCAAGTCGGACCCGATCGACGCGTATGCCGCCGCGACGGCCGTGCTGTCCGGCCGGGCCACCGGCATCCCCAAGAGCCGGGACGGCGTGGTCGAGGCGGTGCGGGTGCTGCGGATCGCCCGCCGCAGCGCGGTCAAGGCCCGCACACAGGCCATGAACCAGATCCGTGGTCTGCTCGTTTCGGCTCCCGCGATGCTGCGCGAGCAGGTCGCCGACCTGGAGCGGCCCGCGCTGATACCACGCTCGCCCGGCTGCGGCCCGGGGACGACCTGTCCCGCCCGCTTGCGGCGACCCGGGCATCACTGCGTCGGCTCGCCCGCCGTCACCAGGCGCTGGACGCCGAGATAGCCGAGCTGGAGACCGAGATCGGCCCACTGGTCAAGCAGGCCGCCCCCGCGCTGCTGGAGCTGTTCGGCGTAGGGCCCGAGGCCGCCGGGCAGCTGCTGGCCTCGGCCGGGGGCAACCCCGAACGGATGCGGCCTGAGGGCGCGTTCGCGCACCTGGCCGGCGTCGCCCCGATCCCGGCCTCCTCCGGCCGCACCCACCGCCACCGCCTCAACCGCGGCGGCGACCGGGCCGCGAACAACGCCCTGCACACCATCGTGCTCACCCGCATGCGCTTCGACGAACGCACCCGCGCCTACGTCGCACGCCGCACCAAGCAAGGACTGAACAAGAAGGACATCATGCGCTGCCTCAAGCGCTTCGTCGCCCGTGAGGTCTACCGCGCCTTGACCAGCACACCAACCGGACGAATCACTCAAACCGACCTGGCTCCCACGGCTTGACAGCCATAGGAGCATCCCCGTCCCCGAACGGCGGCAGGGCTCCCCGGCACCGAGCGGCGCCGGGGAGCCCTGCCGTGCCGGGGGTCCGCCCCGGTCAGTCGACCTCCGCGACCGCCTGCGCGAACTGCGCCTTGTACAGCCGCGCGTAGGCGCCGTCGGCGAGCAGCAGGGAGTCGTGCGTGCCCTGCTCCACGATGGAGCCGTTCTCCATGACGAGGATCGTGTCCGCGTCCCGGATCGTGGAGAGCCGGTGGGCGATCACGAACGACGTCCGGCCGTGCGCCAGTTGCGCCATGCCCTTCTGGATGAGCAGTTCCGTGCGGGTGTCCACGGAACTCGTCGCCTCGTCCAGCACCAGGATCACCGGGTCCGACAGGAAGGCCCGGGCGATGGTGATGAGCTGCTTCTCACCGGAGCTGACGCCCGTGCCCTCGTCGTCGATCACGGTGTCGTAGCCGTCCGGGAGTGTCCGGATGAAACGGTCCGCGTGTGCCGCGAGCGCCGCTTCCTCCACCTGCTCCCGGGTGACGTCCCCGGCGGCGCCGTAGGCGATGTTCTCCGCGATGGTGCCGCCGAACAGCCAGGTGTCCTGGAGCACCATGCCGATGCCGGAGCGCAGGTCGTCCCGGGACATCTTCGCCACGTCCACGCCGTCCAGCGTGATCCGGCCGCCCGTCACCTCGTAGAACCGCATGAGCAGGTTCACCAGCGTGGTCTTACCGGCGCCCGTCGGTCCCACGATGGCGACCGTGTGGCCCGGCTCGACCTTCAGCGACAGGTCCTCGATCAGCGGCTTGTCCGGCTCGTAGCGGAACGAGACGTGCTCCAGCTCGACGCGCCCTTGCAGCAGCTCCGGCTTCTGGCCGGGGACCGGGTCGGCCTCCTGCTCCTCCGCGTCGAGCAGCTCGAAGACCCGCTCGGCGGAGGCCACCCCGGACTGCACCAGGTTCGCCATCGACGCCACCTGCGTGAGCGGCATCGAGAACTGCCGCGAGTACTGGATGAACGCCTGCACATCGCCGATGGACAGCGCGCCCGACGCGATCCGCAGCCCGCCGACCACGGCCACCAGCACGTAGTTGAGGTTCGAGACGAACATCATCAGCGGCTGCATGATGCCGCTGTTGAACTGCGCCTTGAACGAGGCCTCGTACAGCTCGTCGTTCTGCTCGGCGAACTGCCGCGCCGACTCCTCCTGGCGTCCGAAGACCTTCACCAGCGTGTGGCCGGTGTACATCTCCTCCACGTGGGCGTTCAGCTTGCCCGTGGAGCTCCACTGGCGCACGAACTGCGGCTGCGAGCGCTTGCCGACGGCGGTCGCGATCACGAACGACAGCGGCACGGTGACCAGCGCGACCAGCGCCAGCAGCCAGGAGATCCAGAACATCACGGCGAGCACGCCGACGATGGTCAGCAGGGAGTTGATGAGCTGCCCCATGGTCTGCTGGAGCGTCTGGCCCAGGTTGTCCAGGTCGTTCGTGGCGCGGCTGAGCACCTCACCGCGCTGCCGCTTGTCGAAGTACGACAGCGGCAGCCGCGACATCTTCGCCTGCACCTCGCCGCGCAGCCGGAAGACGGTGAGGTTGATGGCCCGGTTCGCGAGCCGTGTGGAGACCGACATCAGCAGCCCCGCGACGAGGAACGTGCAGGCCGCCAGCAGCAGCACCCTCCCGACGGCGTCGAAGTCGACCCCCTTGCCGGGGGTGAAGTCGAGCCCGGAGAGCATGTCGGCCACACCGCCCTGGCCGCGCTGCCGCAGGCCGTCGATGGCCTGCTCCCTCGTCACCCCGGCCGGCAGCCGGCGGCCGATGATGCCGCCGAACACCAGGTCCGTCGCCCGCCCGAGGATCTTCGGACCCAGCACCGACAGGCCCACGCTGAGCACCCCGGCGCAGAGCATCGCGATCATCGTGGGCTTCTGCGGCTTGAACTGCCTGATCAGCCGCTTGCCGGAGCCCTTGAAGTCCATGGACCGCTCGGGTCGCCCCGCGGCCATCATCCGTCCGCCCGGCCCGGCCATCAGGCGGCCTCCGCTTCCGTGAGCTGGGAGAGCACGATCTCCCGGTAGGTGTCGTTGTCCGCCATCAGCTCGTGGTGGCGGCCGGTGCCGACCACCCGGCCCTCGTCGAGGACGATGATGCTGTCCGCGTCCCGGATCGTGGAGACCCGCTGGGCGACGATCACGACGGTCGCCTCCGCGGTCTCCCGGCCGAGCGCCGCGCGCAGCGCCGCGTCGGTGGCGTAGTCGAGTGCCGAGAACGAGTCGTCGAAGAGGTAGATCTCCGGGCGCTGCACCAGCGTGCGCGCGATGGCGAGGCGCTGCCGCTGGCCGCCCGAGACGTTGGTGCCGCCCTGGGCGATCGGCGAGTTCAGGCCGCCCTCCAGCTCGGCCACGAAGTCCCTGGCCTGCGCGATCTCCAGCGCGTGCCACAGCTCGTCGTCCGTCGCGTCGGGGTTGCCGTAGCGCAGGTTCGTGGCGACCGTGCCGGCGAACAGGTACGGCTTCTGCGGCACCAGGCCGACCGTCCTCGCCAGCAGCGCCGGGTCCATGGTCCGCACGTCCGTGCCGCCGACCAGCACCGAGCCGTCCGTGACGTCGAAGAGCCTCGGCACCAGGCCCAGCAGGGTCGACTTGCCGCTGCCCGTGGAGCCGATCACCGCGGTGGTCCGCCCGGGCCGCGCGACCACGTCCACCGCCTTCAGCACCGGTTCCTCGGCGCCCGGGTAGCGGAAGCCGGCGGCACGGATCTCCAGATGGCCGTGGCTGCGCAACTCGCTCACCGGGGCCTTCGGAGGCGCCACGCTGCTCTCCGTGTCCAGGACCTCCTCGATGCGCTCGGCGCACACCTCGGCGCGCGGCACCATGATGAACATGAACGTGGCCATCATGACGGCCATCACGATCTGCATCAGGTACGCGAGGAACGCGGTGAGCTGGCCGATCTGCATGGCGCCGCTGTCCACGCGGTGCGAGCCGAACCAGACCACGGCGACGGAGGAGAGGTTCACCACCGTCATCACCAGCGGGAACATCAGCGCGAGCATCCGCCCGGTGCCCAGCGCGGCCTGGGTCAGGTCGTCATTGGCGACCGCGAACCGTTCCTTCTCGTAGGGGTCGCGGACGAAGGCGCGGATGACGCGGTTGCCGGTGATCTGCTCGCGCAGCACGCGGTTGACCGTGTCCAGGCGCTTCTGCATCGACCGGAACAGCGGGCGCAGGCGGCGCACGATCAGGCTCACGGCGACGGCGAGCACCGGCACGACGGCGACGAGCACCCCGGACAGCGGCACGTCCTGGCCGAGCGCCATGATCACGCCCCCGACGCACATGATCGGCGCCGAGACCATCAGCGTGAACGACATCAGCATGAGCATCTGCACCTGCTGCACGTCGTTGGTGGTCCGGGTGATCAGCGTGGGCGCGCCGAAGTGGCCGACCTCGCGCGCCGAGAAGGACTGCACCCTCCCGAAGATGTCCCCCCGGATGTCCCGGCCGAACGCGGCGGCGGTGCGGGCGCCGTAGAACACGGCACCGACGTTGCACACCACCTGGGCGACCGTGGCGCCGAGCATCACCGCGCCGTGGGAGAGGATGTAGCCGGTGTCGCCGTTCACGACGCCGTTGTCGATGATGTCGGCGTTCAGGGTGGGCAGGTAGAGGCTGGCGCTCGTCTGGAGGAGTTGCAGGAGCACCAGCAGCAGGAGAGGTCTCTGGTACGGACGCAGATAGGTCCGCAAAAGTCGTATGAGCACGCTTTTCTCTTGCTCTCTCGGAGGCAGGGCGGATGGCGGGAACCCTCGGGGGCGGACGTGCCGGGGCGATGGCCGGTCAGTGCCTCCCCCTGGCGGACCGCCTCCCCGAGCGGCCGTCACCCCCCTATCGTCGGGCACTCCACCCGCGTTACCTCAAGTGGTTTTAGCCAAGAGCGGACCAAACCTGCGGGAATCGTGTACACCGCAGGGGGATGAGCACTGCGCCGCAGTGCCCTGGGGAGCCGTACCGGGCGCGGCAGGACGCGCGGGGCGCGCGGTGGCGCCCGCCGTCACGAGGCCGAGAACGCCTCGGGGTGCACCTGGTCGCGCACGGCCGTGTACTGCTGCCGGACCGCCTGGCCCACCGGCAGTTCCTCGCCCGGCTCGAAGACCTCCATCGACGGGGCCGGCCACTGCGGCGGGGAGTTCGGCGTCAGGCTGCCGTTCGAGGCGCCGAGCGCCCATGCGGCCTGCCGGGCCGCCCCGATGGCCGCGTAGTCGGCGGGCTGCGGCACCACGATGGGGGCGCCGAGCAGCGGCGGCGCGGCGGCCTGCACGGCGGGCAGGTCGGCAGACGCGCCCAGCAGGAAGACCCTGCGCACCGTCACGCCCCGGCCGCGCAGCACGTCCAGCGCGTCCGCCAGGCCGCACAGCATGCCCTCGAAGGCGGCGCGCGCCAGGTGCTCCGGTTTCATCGACTCGCGTCTCAGCCCGGTGAGGGTGCCCGCGGCGTGCGGCAGGTGCGGGGTGCGCTCGCCCTCCAGATAGGGGAGCAGCACGAGGCCGTGGGAGCCGGGCGTCGACTTCATCGCCAGCGCCGAGAGCCCTTCCAGGTCGACGCCGAGCAGTTCGGCGGCGCCGCGCAGGGTGCGCACGGCGTTGAGGGTGTGCACGACGGGCAGGTGCATGCCCGTCGCGTCGGCCAGGCTGGTGATCATGCCGCGGGAGTCGATCAGAGCCTCGTGGTGCACCGCCATCACGGAACCCGAGGCGCCCAGGGAGACCACGGCGTCCCCGAGCCCGATGCCGAGGCCCAGCGCCGCGGCCATCGTCTCGCCCGTGCCCGCGGAGATCAGCAGCCCCTCGGGGGTGGTGCCGGCCGCCTCCGCCGGGCCCAGCACATCGGGGAGTGCCACCTGGTGCCCGAGGGCCAGCTCCACCAGATCGGGGCGGTACGCGCCGGTCGCCGCCGACCAGTAGCCCGTGCTGGACGCCGCGCCCCGGTCCGTGGTGCGCTGCGCCGGGCGGCCCAGGAGCTGCCACACCAGCCAGTCGTGGGCGCCCATCACGGAGGCGGTGCGCTGGGCGGAGTCCGGCTCCGCACGCGCCAGCCAGCGCAGCTTGGTCACCGGCTGCGCCGCCTGCGGCACGCACCCGACGGCCTTGGCCCACGCCTCCCGGCCGCCGAGCCGGTCGACCAGGTCCGCGGCGGCCGACTGGGCCCGCTTGTCGCCGCCGACCAGCGCGGGGCGGACCGAGGAGCCCTGCCCGTCGAGGGGTACGAGCGCGTGCTGCTGCGCGCAGACGCCGATGGCCCGCACCCCTTCCAGCAGCCCGCCGCCCGCGGCGTCGCCGAGGGACAGCAGCCAGGCCTGCGGGTCGATGTCAGAGGGCTTGCCGTCGCCGCTCTCCGTCGGATGCGGCGCGAAGCCCTGCCGCAGCACGGCCCCGGTGTCCGTGTCGCAGACGACGATGCGGGTGAATTCCTGTGAACTGTCCAGCCCGGCGACTATCCCCATACGCCGATTCTGCCGCACGGCGGGGAGCCGGCTTCGAGCGGGCCGGGGCCGGGGTCGGCGGGGTGGCTGCTTCACGTAGGCCGTGGCTTTTTGCGCAGTTCCCCGCGCCCCTGGGGTTGGGGGGTTTCTGCCGGTTCTCGGCTGTCCGCGGTTTGTGGTTGTTCGCGCGGTTCCCCCCGCCCCGGGGCGGGGAGGGGGTCTCTGCTGATTTTCGGCCGGCCGTGCCGCGGGGACGGCGCGGTGGCCGACACGCCCGGGAGCCGCGACCTCATGATCCGCTTCCGCGGAACGGGTCACGGCTCCCGGGCGTGCGGGCGCCGGGGGCGGCAGGCGAGTGCCGGTGCCGTGCGTCGCGCCGGCACCACGCGTCAGGGAGTGCTGGTGCCCCAGTCGTCGTCGCGGGTCTGGCCGGTGTGAGCGCGCTCACGCATCGAGCGCACGCGACCGCCCACCCCGTCCGGCATCCGGTCACCGACCTTGCTGCTGACCGTGTGGTACGCGCGTCCGGCGAGATCGCGGCTCTGCTGTGCCGCGGACTCGGCGGTGTTCCGCACGGCCGGGTTCTGCATGAAGCCCTGGGCACAGCTCTTCATCTTCTCGTACTGCTCGCGCCCCGCCCGTGTCCCCAGTACATAACCGAGGGCGAGTCCGGCGGCGAATGTGAGCCGGTAGCGCATGGGCGGCCACCCTTCCGTTGTCTCCCCTGAGCGGGGAACCGTCGCGAGAACCGATTGGCGGAGCACCCCCCTGCTTGCGCTAATGTATGCGGTGCAGCGAGCGCGCGCCGCCTGGCGGATACCCCGGGAGGTACGTTCGATGCACCGAGGCGATCCTCCGTAGCTCAATTGGCAGAGCAGCCGGCTGTTAACCGGCAGGTTACTGGTTCGAGTCCAGTCGGGGGAGCTCGATCCTCCGTAGCTCAATTGGCAGAGCAGCCGGCTGTTAACCGGCAGGTTACTGGTTCGAGTCCAGTCGGGGGAGCAGCCGGAAGGACCCCTCCAGGGGTCCTTTTTTGTGCCTGAGGGAACCGCTTCCGTACGGGAGAAGTCTCCATGGTCGTACGAAGCCGACCAGCCGAAGCAGCAGATCGTATGAGCAGCTATGCTGCGGCAGACGGCGCGCACAAATGTGCGCGACGCGCCGTAATGGGGCGGTAGCTCAGCCGGTTAGAGCAGCGGACTCATAATCCGTCGGCCGTGGGTTCGAGTCCCACCCGCCCCACCGCGGCAGCACCCCCAGCAGGTCATCGGCCTGCACAGACGCCATCCGAGGGCCGCCACGCCGAGCGTGGTGGCCCTCGGTCCGTGCGGGGACGAAACCCACCGGGACGAAACTCCTAAGGCCCTGTCATAACCCCCGCCCCATACTCGCGCCGGGCCCGCCTCACCACGTGACCGGAACCCCCTCGGGAATGCGGAACGCCACATCGCGCCGCCATTGCAGCCGGTCGGCGGGGACGGTGAGCCGCAGTTCGGGAGCCGCTCTGCCGGCCAGCGCCCCCACCACCGCGGCCAGTTGCATCCGCGCCAGGCGGTTGCCGGGGCAGTGGTGCTTGCCGTGGCTGAAGCCGAGGTGGGCGCCGTCCGTGCGGGAGGGGTCGAAGCGGTCGGGGTCCGGGAAGGCGGAGGCGTCGTGATTGGCCGATTCCAGGGACAGCAGCACGCACTCCCCGGCCCTGACGGTCATGCCGTCGATGACCACGTCGTGCGTCGCCACGCGTTTCGCGCCGCCGGTCGCCATGAGGGTGTAGCGGAGCAGTTCCTCCACGGCCGCCGGGACGAGCGCGGGATCCCTCCGCAGCGCCGCCAGCGCCTTCGGGTGCCGCGCGAGCGTGACCAGCGCGTTGGCCAGGAAGCTCGACGACGTCCGGTAGCCGGCGATGTAGAAGAGGGCGGCGAGTTCCGCCAGGTCCTCCGCGTGCAGGCGGCCTCCCCTGCCCGCTCGGGCCAGGCGCTTGACCAGGTGCTCGCCGGGGGCCCGGACGAGATACGGAAGGTGCTCCAGGAAGAAGCGGTGCACGCTGTTGATCGCCGAGGTCCCTGCCTCGGGCGTGTGGCCCCGCCACGTGAGGATCACGTCGCCCCAGCCGTCCAGCTTCACCCTCGCCTCCTCGTCGAGCGGGCCGAGCAGCGTCCGGCAGGCCACCGCGAACGGCAGGCGCCCGGCGAACCCGGGGGTGAGGTCGGCGGGCGGGCCCTGGGCGATCAGGCCCGCCATGATGTCCTCGGCCCGCCGGCGCGTCCACTCCTCGTGCCGGCGCACGGCGCGCAGCCCCATGCCGTCGGCGATCAGCTGGTGCAGCCCGGCCTCCCGCAGCCGCGCCAGGGAGTCCCCGCTGCCGGACTCGGCACGCAGCGGGACCGGCTCCTGGCGAGGCGCGTCCGGTTCCAGCGCGGCCGTCATGCTCAGGCGGGGGTCGGCCAGCAGCTTGCGCACCACGTCGTGGCGGGTGGCGAGCCAGACACGGTCGCCGGTCACCGTGACGACCGGATGCAGGGGCGCGTCCAGGCCGCGCAGATGTGCGTAGCGCGGGGAGATGTCCTGCCCCAGTCGTCGAAGGGGAAGGGGAGGGGCGCCTGGCCGGGGGTGCCGGGCCGGTGCGTTCGGTCATGGCCGCGTCCCCTTCGCCGGCGGCGCCTCCGCAGCGGGCGGCGGCTGCGTCTCCTCGCGGGGCCGGACTAGGTCGTGTCCGGCGGATCTTCGTGGGCCTGCGACTCCCCCACTGCCTGAAGGGCGTGGGTGGGGGTACCTCCCACGCCCGTTCAGGGCAGTGGGGGAGTGCCCCCAGTACCGCACCTCGCCGCGTTGTCGGAGTCATCCGGGTACGCCCAGGATGATCCTCCGCCTTGCGATGCACGGCACCAGGCGCCGCAGGCTGATCCACGAAGATCCGCCGGACACGACCTAGACGAGTAAGTCCTAAGTCCTGGGGTGCCGATCGGGCATGAAGAGAGGGTGTTCAAGATCATGTTGTGACGCAAGACCTGAACACCCTCTTGACTGCACTGTACGTGAAGATCGACGACGAGCTGGGAGGACCCCGATGGAGGGGCAGACCGCCCGTGCTGACCGACTCCGAACTGGTCTGTGTCGCGGTCGCCCAGGCGATGCTCGGCTTCACCTCCGAGGCTCACTGGCTGCGCTATGCCCGCAAGCACCTGCGGGATCTGTTTCCGTACCTGCCGCAGCAGTCGGGCTACAACAAGCGGCTGCGGGCCGCGCTCGGGCTGGTCAAACGGGTCATCCGGATACTCGCCAAGTCGAGCGACTTCTGGCTCGACGACTGCTGGATCGTGGACTCCACCCCGGTGCCCTGCGGTATGTCCCGGCCCACGGTGAAGCGCTCGGACCTGGCCGGATGGGCGGGCTACGGCTACTGGCCACACCCGCCCCACCGGGCACGGCTGCGGGACCGTGTCTACCTGCGCGATGTGCCACGGCCGTCCCGGCAGGCGGTGCCGGCGGCGAGCCAGAGGGCGATGTGCCGCGGGTCGGCCGCCATGCCGGCGGCGCGGAGTTCGCGGTGGACGGCCCGAGGGAGCTCGGGGCGCCGGAGCAAGGGGCGGGCGGCGGGGTCGGCGATGGCGAGGGCGAGGAGGAGGCCGGTCCATGCTTCGGGGGCCTCGGGGTCGTCGGCCAGGAGGCGGGCGTAGGCGTCGGGTGCGGCGGGGTCGCGCGCGACGAGGGCACGGTCGGCGCCGGAACGCTCGGGACGGTCGCCGTCGGGCGGCGCGCCCAGGCTCCGCCGGATCAGGCCGATACGGGCCAGGGACCACGGCGCCGTGAGGTCCGCGACGACGGAGGACTCGGCTACTCGGCAGTCCGCCGCCGCACCGGCGGCGAAGGCCCTGGCCAGCGCACGCACGTCATCCTGGGCGGGGGCCAGATGCCGGATCCGCCAGCCGGTGCGGTGGTCGGTGGCGGCGAACTCGGCCATGGCGACGATGTCCGGCCGGACCCGGCTCTCCGACCACCAGGCGGACAGCGGGGCGGCCATGCCCCGCAGGAAGCGGCGCCCGTGCGAGGTCAGCCCGGGATCGGCGAGCAGGACGCCGAGCCCGTCCTGGACCTGCCGCCTGCGTAAGGCGAACTCGAACTCGGCCAGCGGCCGCTGCCGCGCGTGGTCCAGGTACCGGCACCAGAAGTCGGTGATTCCCAGGAACGCGTACGTGCCTTGGAGCAGGCCGCTCAGGGGACGCGGGTCGTTGCGCCAGGGGGCGTAGTGCTGCTCGATCCCACCGTCCTGCTCCAGCGTCAGCAGATGGAGCAGCGCGCCCAGCTTGGTGTGCTGGAACTCATGGACCAAGGTGACGGCCAACGTGGCCGGATCGGGCGGCAGCGAGGACAGCAGACCGCCGAACGCGTCGCCGGAGGAGGCGCTGAGCACCACCCCGGTCGGCGGCGACCGTACATCCGTGACGCTGCGCAGCCCCTCCGCGATGGCGGCGGCCATGCTCGGGTCGCTGTCCGCCAGCAGGTCCAGGGCGAGGCCGAACCGTTCCTGCCAGCGGGCGATCTCGTGCTTGTCGAGGCGCTGCGGAGGCAGGGGCTCGCTGAGGTCGCGGTACGGGTCGATGTCGTCCAGCCAGACGGCCACCGGCCGCCCGGCCGCGTTCGCCCGCAGCCTGCGCAGCCCCTGCCATCCCGGAGCGTCGCCGTCGAGCGGCTCGGGCGGCGCGGGCGGGCCCACGGATGCGCCGTGCGGGTCGACCCTCAGCCGGCCCGCCTCCACCACCACTTCCGCCGTCCCCCAGTGCGGGCGGCCCGATAAGCGCGCCAGCCCGAGGGTGGGGAACATCGCGCTGCCGTCACGCAGCGGCACGGTGGTGCGCAACGGCAGGCCCGCGCGCAGCGCCGCGACGCAGCACACCGCGTGCAGATGGCCCAGGTCGGTCCAGAGCGGCCCGTCACCCCAGGCAGTACGGGACAACCGCCGCAGGCAGTGCCCCAGCCAGACGCCGATCTGAGGGAGCAGCAGCAGCTCCCTGAAATCCTCCGGGGCGCGCTCCTGGGCTGCCGTCAGCACCTCCCACGCGCTGTCCACGGGCGGAAGCGGGCCCAGCGCGCCGGGGGTGGCGCCGATGGCGTCGAGCAGGGCCCTGAGCAGCAGAAGCCGTCTGCTGTACTCGGTGGTCCGCAGGAAGCGGATCGTGTCGGGGCCGCCCCTGCCCGCGGCCAGGGTTTCGAAATGGGCCGAGGGAACGAGATGGTGTGCGACACGGGCGGGTTCGGCGTGTCCGTCGGTCTGCACAGGTCTCCTTCCGCGGGGCCCGTCAGTCAGTCCGCTTGGGTCCTCCGTCACCGGCGAAATTGACCCGTGGCCGTTCGACCTGATGCAGCAACCGCTCCAGGGAACGCGCGTAGACGTCCGGACTCTGGGACCGAAGGGTGGAAAGCGGAATCTCGCTGAGATCGGCCAACTCGGACCCCAGGAACTCCGTGGACGGATTCATGCGGCTCCCCCTGAGAACGCCCTGCATCCCGATGACTTCATGATGGCGCAGGCAGAAGTGTTCCGGAAGACTGTGATCAGCCGGTCAGCCCTCTGGTTGCGGCGTCAACCATCGGGCGGCCCAGTCCTTCAGCTCGCGCTGTTCCAGCGAGCCCGGCTCGACCATGGCGACCGCCTCGACGAGGGCTGCCAGGCCTCCGGGATAGCGGCGGCAGGTACGCACGATGCTGATGATGTCGGGACGTGCCGCCCCCAGCCGGGGGATGGCCCCGGACAGGTCGGCGGGCAGCATGCCGAGCACGAGCTGGCGCTGGTCGCGGTCGGTCATGCTCGGCCATCCCGCCAGCAGCGCGATCAGCTCGGACAGCCCCGCGTCCGGCACCGGTTCCTCGCGGCGGCGGGCGGCGGGGAACGCGAGGTGGCGTACGTCGCTGGCCCAGGACCGGTACCAGAGCGACGTGGGCCGCTGTGCCCCCTCCCTGAACTTTCTGATCACTGTCTCCGCGACCGCGCTCATCCGAGGTGGCCAGTCCTCGCCGTCCGCGGCGGCCAGGGCGGCCAGCGCGGCCCGGGAGAACGCTCCGGTCTGCCGCGCGGGGTCGTTGACGGCACGCTGCCCCGGCCCGGAGGCCAGCAGGACGAACTGTTCCCGGCCCGGCAACCGGTCCCCGCCCGGGGGGAGTTCGCCCGGCAGGGAGCGGGCGAAGCCGAGGTCCTCGACGAAGGTCTGGCAGGAGTCCACCAGCCAGATCTGCCGCTGGAAGCCGGGCAGGAGATCGGTGGTGGCCGCGGTCAGCCAGGCGTCCAGGTCCAGGTTCCGCCGGTCGTCCGTGGAAGCGTCGGCGTAGAAGAGCCTGCGGTGTCCCTGCGGGTCGGTGACGCCGTGGCCGCCCCAGAACACCCAGAGCAGATCGCCCTCCAGCGCCGGCAGGCGGCGTGTCAGCACCTCCTGTACGGCCTCACGACCGGCGGGGCCCGCGGTGACGTCGAGCTCCGGCCCGCCGGCCGCGGGCAGAGGGGCGAGCAGCAGGGAGATGTTGGCCGCGGGCACTCCGCGCCCGCGCAGCCAGGCGGTGAAGCGCCGGGCGTCCGCGCCGGGGCCCGGCAGATCCCA
The DNA here is from genome assembly GCF_018327685.1 of Streptomyces sp. TS71-3. NCBI lineage: Bacteria > Bacillati > Actinomycetota > Actinomycetes > Kitasatosporales > Streptomycetaceae > Streptomyces > Streptomyces sp. TS71-3. Next base: position 4,038,430 of record NZ_BNEL01000001.1, read on the forward strand.
GGGCGGGCCGGCCGCGTAGCGCTCCACGCCGACGACGACGGCGTACGTGCGGTCGGGGCGGGCGGTGGTCACGGCATCTCCTCCGCGAGGAGGCGGTACAGGTCCGGGTTGCTCCAGTAGGCGCCGTGGGAGAGGGGGAAGGGCTGCCGGCTGTCGAGGGGGACGTCGCGAACCCGGCCCGGGAAGACGCCCTCGCCGACGTAACTGAGCAGGTCCCGCCGGTCGTACACGTTCAGCCAGCGCGGTACCTGCGGGGGCAGCGGGCTGCCGTGTTCGAGGCTGGGCAGTGCACCCAGCTCGTAGAGGAACGGTGCCTGCGAGCCGACGGTGACCAGCAGGGCGACCTCCGGCAGCGGTTGCAGTACCAGCAGGTCCAGCGAGGCTATGCCGCCGAGGCTGTGCGCGAGCAGGACGACCGGCGGCTCGGCCGCCCGGACCGCCTCCGCGACCGCCTCGCGGATCGCTGTGCCCCGGGACAGGTAGAGCAGCACGTCTCCGGCCGCCGGATGGGCCGCGTCGGTGAGGGCCGAGCGCCGCCTCACCGCCTGGGCGGAGGCCAGGCCGACCGCCAGCCGTCCGGCCAGCCGCCTGACCCGCCGGGTCACCGGGCCGCGGTGCGTTCCGGCCTCGTCCGGTGCGGGGGCGGTCCCGGGGAGGAGGGCTGCGATCCGGGCGACCGCCTCGTCGCGAGCGGTGCCGTCGAAGGCTTGTGCCGTTCCCTCCGACCCGGCCCGGCGGCGTACCGACTCGGCCACGAATGCCCTTGCCAGCGCGGCCGCCTCGGTCTCCGCAGCGGGGGAGCGCATGAAGTGGCGGCAGTCGGGGGTGGTGAGTACGGCGGCCACGGCGGCGGCGAAGTCCTCTCCGATCCCCGCGGCGTCCAGCAGCCGCCGCAGGCCGGCGTCCCCGGCGAGTGACAGGGCCGCCGCGGTAAGGGCCTCGCCCGGTGGCCGCGTCCCCGGCGCCAGCTCCGCACGGGCGGAGGGTTCCGCGGTGAGCAGGCGCAGTTCGAGAAGGGGATCGAGATAGAGAAGCCCCCAGAACTCGACCTCCTCGTCGAGGTCGTCGTCCCCCACCCCGGGGGCACTCGATCCGGGTATGCCGCGCCCCGTCGCGTACCCCGGCACGGAAATACCGTTCGAATGAAGCATCGACCCGGCACTTCCACCCCAATAGCAGAATTTTATCCCGACTTCGGGTCGTAAAGACTGTAAGCCTTCTCGTATGAGTTCCAGAGTTCCGCTTAATCCCGGCTCGCGCACTCCCGTGCCGTGCACGAACAACACCGTCGTCACTGTTTGGCCCCCCGCCTATGATGGCATATACCAAATCCACCCAATAATAGGCCACTAGCCAGGAAACCGGCTACACTCCGTGGAGAGTGTGCCACAGCGGGCGGCACGTGCCGGAAGGGGGACGCCGGTGAGCACGGACTCCACCATCACGCACGTCGCCGCAGCTCTCGCCATGGTGATCGCGGCCTCCTCCGCCCTGGGTGCGGCAGCTCGCAAGCTCGGCCAGCCAGCGGTGATCGGCCAGTTGTTCGCGGGCATCGCCCTCGGCCCCAGCCTGCTGGGCCTGGTACCGGGCCGGGTGTACGAAACCCTCTTCCCGGATCAGATCCAGCCAATTCTGACCTCCCTGGCCCAAGTGGCCCTGGTGCTCTTTCTTTTCGCTGTCGGCTATGAACTGGACCTCGGTCTGCTGCGCAACCAGCGTGCCGTGACCGCGGTCTCATTGGGCGGTTTCGTCATTCCCATGCTGATGGGTGCCGGCATCGTTCTGCTCTTTCCCGGAGGATTCGCGTCCGCCAACGACGGGCGTCCGATCGACGCGACATTCGTCCTCTACGTGGCGATCGCCCTGTCCATAACGGCGGTTCCGGTGCTGGCGAGCATCATCAGGGACCAGGGGCTGGCCGGCAGCAGGTCCGGTGTGGTCGCGATGGCTGCCGCCGGTGTCATCGACGCACTGAGCTGGCCGGTGCTGGCGGTGGTCCTGCTGGGCGGTGCGCACGGCTCGGCGCGTGCTTGGACCATCAGGATCGCCCTGCTGGTCCTGTTCGTACTGGTGACGGTCTTCGCCCTACGGCCCCTGCTGGTGTGGTGGATGCGCAGGCCCGGCTCCGTGATGGCCAACCAGGTCCCCGTCGCCGTCACCTTCGCGCTGGGGTCGGCCTGGGTCACCAACGCGCTCGGGCTGCGCGTCATCTTCGGCGCCCTGCTGGCCGGGATCGTCATGCCCCGCCAGCCCGACGGCCACCCGGACAGCCAGTTGCTGCGCCCGCTCCAGGAGACCGGCGGTCTGCTCCTGCCGGTGTTCTTCACGATCTCCGGGATAGCGGTCAAGCTCGGCGGGCTGCGGGCATCAGACCTGCTGCTCCTGGCCGTGATATGTGCCGCGGCGGCGGTGAGCAAGGTGGCCGCCGGCGCGCTGTCGGCGCGCGGCACCCGGATGGCCTGGCGTGACTCGCTGTTGATCGGCGTGCTGCTCAACACCCGCGGGCTCACCGAACTCATCGTGCTCAACGTCGGATTGCAGGCCGGAGTGATCGGCCCCCGCCTCTACTCGCTGCTGGTGGTGATGGCGCTCCTGACCACGGCCGCCTCCGGACCGCTGATACGGCTGCTCCGCCCTCCGGCCGCCCCACCGCCGCCCGGACCCGCGGAAGCCAGGACCGGTGCCGAGAACGCGCCGGGTGCCTGGTCCTTACGGGATCCCGGGCAGGCCCCGAACGCCGGCACCGACGCCGAACCGGCACCGCACCCGTAGGGTCCCTGACGCCGAGCCGGCCAGACCCTTGGCCCGACCGGTTCGCGCGTTTCGCCGGCCGGAGGACTAGGTCGTGTCCGGCGGATCTTCGTGGGCCCGCGACTCCCCCACTGCCTGAAGGGCGTGGGTGGGGGTACCTCCCACGCCCGTTCAGGGCAGTGGGGGAGTGCCCCCAGTACCGCACCTCGCCGCGTTGCCGGAGTCATCCGAGTACGCCCCGTACGAGGACGATCCTCCGCCTTGCGATGCACGGCACCAGACGCCGCAGGCTGATCCACGAAGATCCGCCGGACACGACCTAGAAGGGCACGGGGGCGATGTCCACCTCGGCCCGGTGGCTGCTGGCGGCGGCGACGGTCGCCGGGTGGCTCTCGCCGAGCCTACGGCGGAAGCGGGCCAGGGTCTCGGTGTGCAGCGCCGTGGCCTCGTCCACGCGGTTCAGCGCGCGCAGGTCCAGGGCCACGTTGTTGGCGCAGGCCAGGGTGGTCGGGTGGTCCTGCCCGTGGCTCCGGGTCAGGACCTCCAGGGCCTGCTCGTCAAGCTCCAGGGCCTCCGCGTGACGCTCCTTGGCGCTGTGGTGGCTGGCCGTACCGATGACGGTGGTCAGAGTGAGGATGTGCTCGTCGCCCAGCGACTCGCGCAGGCCCGGCAGCGCATCGGAGAGGTGCAGCCAGGCGGCGTCGAGATCCCCCAGATGGCGCAGGGTGATGGCCAGATTCGTACGGGCCGACATGGTGTACGGATGCTCGCCCCCGAGGCTCGCCGCGTAACGCTCGACGGTCGCTTCACCGAGTTCCTTGGAGCGCCTCAGCTGACCGTCCTGCCGGAGGTCGACGACCAGGTTGGCCGCGCAGGCGACAGCGTCCGGATGATCGGCTCCATAGCGCCGCTCGACCTTCGAGAACGCCATCTCCCCGAGCTGAAGCGCTCCCTCGTGGTTCCCTGCGCGCCGGCGGCACACCGCAAGGACGCGGGCGCAGCTGAGGCTGGCGGGGTTGTCCTCGCCGAAGCCGGCGACATAGCGGGCGTAGACGTCCTCCTGGTGGGCGACGGCTTCCAGGTAGTCGCCGCACTCGCGGATGTCGAGGGACAGGGCGCTGAGGGTGTTCAGGGTGTCGAGGTGGTTCTCACCGAGCAGGAGGGCCCGCAGCCTGGCCGTCTCCGTGTCGTGTTCGCGCGCCTCCTTGTACAGGCCCATCAGCCGCAGGCCGACGCCCAGACTGTGAGCCGCGCGGAGGGTGGCCGGGTCGTCCTCTCCGAAGGCCCGCAGCGCGCGTTCGTAGACCGACCGGTTGATCTCCAGCGCGCGCGTCATCTCGGCCCTCAGCCGCAGGCCGCTGCAGAGCTGGATGAGGGCGTCGAGGGTGCCCTCGTCGTCCTCACCCGCGATCCGGAGGTAGGTGTCCGCGGTGCGCTGCATCATCTCGGCGGCTTCCCGGTACTCACCGAGCATGCGCAGGATGAAGGCCAGCCACTTCGCCATCGCCAGCGTCTGCTGGTCCTCGGCGCCGAACTTCTCGGTCCAGATCTCCAACGCCTCTCGGGCCATCGCCGCCGCGCCCGCGTGGTCGCCCCAGACATAGAGGAACTCCCCGACGCCTCGGACCAGGCTGCGCACCCAGGGAGAGTCGCACTCCACGGCGCGTGACACCACCACGTGCGGCAGCAGCGCCTGGTAGCGCGGCCAGAGTTCCCTCGCTTCTGGCTCGTTGGGGTTCGCATCCGCGAGGAGCAGGTGCGCGCCGTGCCGCATGTCGGCCTGCTGCTGCGGGGACATGCGGTTGACCAGCACGGCCTGGACCAGCCGGTGCAGCTGGATGGTGTCGTGGCGGTGCTCGATGCGGGCCAGGGCGTAGATGCCGATCTCACGGATGGCCCGGCCGAGCTTGATCGGGTGGCGCAGGGCGTCGTCCAGCTCGGGGGCGATGGACGTGCTCCGCGCGTTGTTGAACAGGCGGCGGGAGATTGGCTCGGGGGCGAAGAAGGAGCAGACCTGGAGGAGCTGGAGCGCCGCGGGATTGCGCTGTTCGAGCTGGCGCAGCGAGACGTCCCAGGCGGCGGCCACCGACATCGGGTAGTCCGGCGACGGGACGAGCTCCAGCATGAGCTCGGCGATCTTCTCCTTGATCAGCCGCAGGTACTCGGGCACGGCCATCCCCGTGACCGCCTGCCAGGCCGCCGCCTGTTCGATGGCGAGAGGCAGGTCGCCCAGGGCCTCGGCGAGCAGATCGGCGTCGGTGTCGCTCAGATCGCGGGCACGGCGCCGGAGCAGTGCCTTGCTCTCCTCGCGGGTGAAGACGTCGACGGACAGCGTCCTGGCCACCCGGTCCCACTCCTGGTTCCGGGAGGTGATGAGGATCTTCCCCGTGCCACCGGTCGGGAAGTAGGGGCGTACGGCCTCGACGTTCTCGGCGTTGTCGAACACGAGGAGCCATTTGTCGTAGGGCTGACCCCGACGCAGTGCCTCGCGGACCGCCGGGACGGCCCTGTTGGCCTCGCTGCCCACGTTGAGATCCAGCCGGTGGGCCAGCTCGGTGAGCGCGGTCAGGATCATCGTCGGCTGTTCGGACGGGATCCACCAGACGACGTCGTAGTCGGACGCGTACTGGTAGACGTACTCGATGGCGATCTGGGACTTTCCGACACCGCCCATTCCATGCAGGGCGTGGGGCAGCACGGCCGACGTGTCGCCGGTCAGCAGCTGTTCTCGCACCTGCGCGAGGAGTTCCTCCCGACCCACGAAATTGGGGTTGTTCGGGGGAACGTCGCCCCAGACGGCGGGCACGGCGGTACGCGGCCCGGGCTGGCGCGATTGCGGTGCGGCCGGGCCCGGGATCGGCTTGCCGGGTGACGTGGCCCCCGTGCCCGACCGCCCGTCCGGGCTCGGGGCCGGAATCGCCTTGGCCGGAGTCCCGCTTGCGGAATCCTCGTCTGCGCGCTGTTGCTGACTGGCAGTGGTGTCGGTCATGGGGCCGCCCGTGTCGGAATTTACATGTTCATTACTGACATTATGGCCTGTATGCTCCGAATTATCCGGGATCGACGCTTCCGGAAGAGCCCCTTCCAGGGCTGCGCTGATCCGGTGGGCGCGGAGCAGATAGGGTCCTGAGAGGGCGCGAAGAACAGCCAGTTCAACGCGCACGAACGGTAAGGTCTCCGCCGTCAGCGGCGGATCAGGCACCGCTTCCGGAGCGAGCAGGACGCCGTGCAGCCCGCGGGCCGCCTCGGAACGGGCGCCGTAGAAATCCGACACCGAACTCAGCACCCGTGCCGTGTCCGTGCGCATGGCGCTGGAGAGCAGCGCCTCGCGCGCACCGTCGACGAAGTCGAGCGGAACGTGAGGGGCCGCACCCTGTGACTCGTCGTGCTGAGGCTGCTCGACCAGACCGCTCAGGAACAGCTCGGCCAGATGGACGGGTTGTGCCTCGGGAACCAGTTTGCGCTGTACGTCCCGCACCAGGCGGGGTTCGAGAACCGCGGCGGCCAGATGGGTGGCCAGCCGGAAGGCGGTAGGGGTGGCATGGCTGCGGAAGCGCCGGATGCGCTCCTGCACCGATGGGGCCGGGAGAGCGAACGGCGGCTCGGGGACCTTCGGCTCGGCCTCCTCGGCCTCGGGGACCCCCAGCAGCAGTACGGACGCCTCGACCCACCCGGGCTCCTCGCCTGCCACCAGCCGGGCCCAGCGCCCCAGCCAGTCGGCGTCCAGCTCCAGCACGGGGACCGCGGCCGTCCACTTGTCGGGCGGCGGGTCGAACGGGTCGCGCTGCTCCTCCGGGAAGTGGACGGACAGTTCGGTGTTGGGGACGCCGGTGCGCGGGCTTCGCAGCCGCACCTGCCGGGGAGCCAGGGCGGTGCGGTGCCAGTCCCGCTGGGACAGCAGATGCACCACCGCCGTCGGCCCCGCGGCCGACCACAGCTCCAGGGCCCTCCGGCCGGCCCCGGTCCGCCACAACGGCCCCAGACCGTCGGTCAGAACGAGGATGATGCGGCGCCCCGTCCGGTCCACCAGCTCGGCGGGGACACCGATGGCGTCGTGGTCCGGGTCCGGGCCGCGCAGCACCGCCTCCTCGCCCCCGGGGCCGTCGCGCATGCCGAGCCGGCGGACCCGTACGTCGCGGAAGGCCCCGAGCTGCTCCGCCACGGCGGTGAACTCGGTGATCGTCTGCCCCCAGATCACCATGGTCGCGTGATCGTCCACCACCAGCACCAGGTCGAAGCGCCGCTCGTCCGCCGACCTGGTGTAGGGCAGCCAGAGGCCGTCCTCGGCGGCTCGCTCGGCGGTGGTCTCCTCGTCGAGCTCGGTCTCGAACGCCGAGGGCACCCTCTGCTTGAGCGGCCGCATCCCACGGCTGATGCCCGGCGCGTCGCGCAGATCCGGGGACTGCTCGGCCGGCTCCGCCCGGACCCGCACACCCTGGAACCGCTGTTCGGACCTGGGTGCGGGCACCATCGACCCTCCGGGCACGGGCCGGAAGGGTATCGGGACCGTGACGTCGGGCTGCGACGCCTCGGGCCGCGGGATGCCCGCCGTATCGCCCTTCGCGCCGTCCGCCGTTCCCCTCGCCCCCTGGCCCGCCGCTCCACCGGAAGCGCTGTCCGGTCCGGGGCCGACCGCTTCGGACCGCTCGGGCGTTTCGGGCAGCCCGGAGAGACCGGACAGCTTCGCGGGCCGGGGCTGTGGCGGACTGCTGGACGGGGGCAACCGCGCCGCAAGCGTCTGGTACGCGTGCAGCCAGAGTGCCTCCGCCACCTCGAAGGCCTCCGGATACGGCCGCGGCTCGTCACCCATCCGGCGCTCCCGACAGTTCACGCCAGAGCGCGTCCAGCAGCTCGCTCCACGACTCGTCTTCCTCCCGGACGCCTGCTGTCCGCAGGAAGACGGCGTTCAGCAACTGGTCCGTGGCCAGGCCGCCGTTCTCCCGGCTGCGCTGCACGAACTCGCGGATCATGGTGTCATGCCGTCCGTCCTGGTCCCGGAAGTGGGCGGCGATCATGGCGGAGAGCTGGTCCTCGCGCGGCGGGGAGACGTTCAGCCTGACGCAGCGGCGGAGGAAGGCCGGCGGGAACTGCCGTTCCCCGTTGCTGGTGATCACGATGAACGGGAAGGCGCGGCACCGTACTCTCCCGTCGGTCACCGTGACCGTGCGGTCGGGATCGTCGGTGAACACCTGGGCCCGGCTCTCCTGATGGCGGGCGCGGACCAGCTCCGGGATGTCGTAGGAGCCGTTCTCCAGCACGTGCAGGAGGTCGCTGGGCAGATCGATGTCGCTCTTGTCCAGCTCGTCGATGAGCAGGACGCGCGGCAGCTCGTACGGCAGCAACGCGGTGCCCAGCGGGCCCAGCCGCACGAAGTCGCCGATCTTCGCCCCGCCGCCACCGCCGTCCGGAGCCGGCTCGGACGCGCCGTCAGGGGTGCTGGGTCCCGCGGCCACCGCCTGTGCACCGGGCGCCCCACGCCCGAGGGAGGCCTGGGCCCGGCCGATGGCGTCGTACTCGTACAGGCCGGAGCGCAGGTTGCTGCGAGAGGTGATTCCCCAGTGAAGAACCCGGCCCAGGCCCAGCTCGCGCGCGACCAGGTAGGCCAGCGTGGACTTGCCGATGCCTGGCCGGCCCGTCACGAGAAGGGGCCGGCGGAGCAGCAGGGCAGTGTTGATCATGTCTATGTCATGCGGATTCTGGCGGGGGGTGGCGCGGCCCACGACACCGAGCCGGCGGTCGGTCTCGGCGCTCTCGGCCGGCACGGGCGGCAGAACCGGACCGCCGTCGAAGTCCCGCCAGCCGGGCGGCGGGGGAAGTATGTCAGCGAGGCGGATGTCGCTCAACGGCTGCCCGGTGCCCCGGTAGATCCACCAGCTACGGCTGCTGACGGGCGCTCCGTTCCGGTTGTTCTCCACCGGATGATGGACGCTGCTCATGAGTCCCCCTCGTCGTGGTGTCCGCCCCGCGCGCTGCCGGGATCGGTCCCTGGAAAACCGGACCAGTCGACGATGCGGTTCGGGTCGTCGAAGAGAACCGCGAGATGCCGTCCTGCGTGCGAATCCCGTTGCGTCGCGGCCGCGGTGGCCGCCTCGTTCCGCAACTGCTGGACCCGCTGCGGCAGCTCGATCGCCTTTCCTTTCATCAGCTTCTTCACCCGCCTGTGGAACTCGCCCGGCGCGGCCGGCCTGCGGTCCCAGACCGCCAGCGGCACCCCGGCGCGCAGTGCGGCCTCCAGGGAGGCCTGGCTGCCGCCGGTTCCGGGGAGCGGGGGTGCGTTGAGGACGACGGAGACGAGCCGTTCGTCGGCGGTCAGCCTGCTGTTCCACTGGACGGGGTCGTGGCCGCGCCGCCCCGTCGTGTCCCAGTGGCAGACGATGTCGCGGTCGCCCATCATCTGCTGCCAGCGGTTGCGCCACCGCCGGTGGAACTCCCGGGCCCGCATGCGCTCCAGGCTGCGCAGCACCACCGGATAGCTCAGGCAGAGAGCCGTCGCGGAGGCGGACCGCGACGCCATCCTCAGCCACTCCATCGGATGGTTCAGGAGGCTGATGGGCAGCACGAACTCCAGCACCGGCCTGCCGGGGCGCCCGGCCCAGTCCTTCTCGGCCTGGTAGACCAGTCGCTCCACGGCGGCCTCGACATCGCTCAAGGCCACGACCTGGTCCTCTCCACGCTCAGGCCGCCACGGGCCCGGACGTATCTGGCGCCAGTGCGACATCAGATACTGGTCCGGGCTCATCCCGTGTCTGGACAGCTGGACAACGAGGCAGGCGGGAGCCGGTTCCGCCGCCTGGGCCTGGGCGATCTCCGCACGCAGCACCTTGAGCTGCGCGCTCAGGCCGAGCTTGACGGCCTGGAGGTCGTTCCACTCCCGCAGGCCGTGCGCGACCGACCGATGGCCGTCGGACTCCTCCAGCGCCGCGACCACGTGCTCGACCAGGACCATCGTCGGGAGCAGGCCGTCGGGGCGGGCGTTGATCCTGGCGAGGAAGTCGAAGGCCTCCCGGAGCGTCGACACCGGGCGGTCCGGGAGCGTGAGGTCACCCGCGGCCGCGTACAGGACTCCATGCGCGTCGAGATGAGGGACACGGGCCAACAGGGAGTGGGCCTCCCACACATCGGCCTCGGTCAGTACCGCCAGGACCGGGAAGGCGTCAACGAGTTCCCTGATGGTGAGCACGGGAGTCGAGTTGGGGGCATAGTCGTGCAGCGTGGCGACCAGCTCGGTCAACCCGTGCGGTTCCCGCAGACATGCCCGGACGATCTCCAGCATCTCGGGTCGCGTTCGCCCGTGCCGGCGGACGTCGCCCAACTGGGGTAACCGGCCGGCCAGCATATTGATCAAGAGATCGCGCCCCTCCGGAGCATCGAGTCCCGTCACCGCGCACATCTGATCTACCAGCTCGTGCTCGAATCCTGGCGCGTGAGCGCCAATGCCCTCGCCTAACAAGCGCCCCCCCGTCACGGCCCCGACGTTCCCCGACTCCCAACCGCTGCAGGGTAGTCCAGGCGCCGCCGCCCTGGGTCCAGGGTATGGCGCGGGCCTGACAGGTCGCCACCCTCGAACACCAATCTGAGCAGCGCACACGCGTGAATTCGCCATGGTGGCGCGCATCCGGCCGACCACGGCCCGAGGCACACGAGTCGATCATCATGGTCTGCCCGATGGTTCGCCGCCGCATCACACCGCGGCCACCAGCGTGACCACCTCCCGGCACACCGTGCGCGGCCGCTGGGAGACCACTTCCAGCACCCAGGTGCCCTCGCCGCCCTCCAGTTCCGCCCGGAAACCGCCCGTGCCGTCGGGGGCGAAGGCGACCGGCTCGCCGGACGGGACCCCGTCCCGGGTGAGCACCGCCCGGAGGTCGCGGTCCGGCAGCCGGGCGCCCGAGGCCAGTACCTCGAAGGGCTCGCCCGCGGCCGCGAACTCCGGGATCTCCAGGCCGAACTCCTCGTCGACGGCGAGCATCTGGCCGGCCGGCATGCCTTCCCTGATGACGGCGAGCTGGTGGCCCACCGCGTCACCGCCCGCCATGCCCGCGTGGCGGTGGCCGTTCCAGATCCCGTCCTCCTTGTAGTCGAGCGCCCAGCCCGCGAACGCGGACTCCTGCGGCACCGTCCCGTCGCCGGACCAGGGGCGGCTGGTGTCCAGATCCGTGGTGAACCGGAGGCCGTCCGGCGACAGCACGACGCCGTGCACCGTCGGGTGCGCCATGCCGCCGAGGCAGTGCACCCGGTAGGGCAGCCGGTCGCCGGCGTCGGTGCGGCGGTTCGCGTCGCGTGCCTCCTCGAACTCCCGGTGGAACGCGAAGGCGTCCTCGACCAGGGCCGTGGGCAGGTCGGGCACCGGGTGGCGGGGGTCGTTGAGCGTCCGGCGGCGGCTCTTGCCGGGGACGCGGACCGCGTCGTAGACCGGCAGGAGCTGCGCCACGGAGGGCAGGGTGAGGGCGAGTTCGCGCAGCGCCTCGTTCACCAGGCGGCCGGTCGCGGCGAGGCGCGTGCCGCGCAGCCGGCCGTCCCCCTCGACCGGTCCGATGCCGTGGCCGGTGAGGAACCGGACCGCCTTGGCGGCGCCGCGGTGCGGGGTGCCCAGCGTGACCAGCGTGCGTGCCGTCTCCCTGCCGCCCAGGACCTCCAGGTAGTAGCGGGCGATCAGCCCGCCCATCGAATGGCAGACCAGGATGACCTTCGGCTCGTCCGCTCGGTCCGGGTAGTGCGCGCCGACCCGCTCGCGCCACCGGGCAAGCTCCCGCTGGATCCGTGCCTCCAGGTCCCGGGCGGTCAGCCGGTTGGAGAGCCGCCAGTCGTACGCGAAGGGGACGTACTGGCCTTCGGCCAGGTCGCCGAGGGCGGCACGGACGTCCGGGTAGCCCAGGCTGGACAGCAGCCCGGGCATGGCGTCGGGGGACCTGAGCAGCCCGTCGGCCACGAGCCGGTGGCTCTCCTCGGGGCGGTCGTCGCCGATGCCCGCGGGCAGGGCCATGCCCTCCAGCAGCCGGCCGGGCTGCCGGAGCCGGAACAGCGCGTGCCTGGACTGGTTCCAGACGTCCCTGCCCTCCCTGGTCAGCCGGCTGCCGAGAATCCCGGGTACGAACACCACGAGGTCGTGCTTCACTGCGCTCTCCTCCGTCATGCCCCTGTCGCGGGCCCGTCCGGCTTGCTGTCGTTGGTGGTCCGGTGCGCTATGTGCTCCGGTGCGTGGTCTGCTGCTGTGCCCGGCACCCGGGCGCCCGCCACCCCTCACCCCGCCCCCCGCGCCTCCACGCCGAAGAACGCGTGGGGCAGCCGGATCAGGTCGCAGCGGTGGTCCCCCTGGAGCGCGACCACCAGGCCCTCCGGGTCCGGGGCCGCGTCCGCGACCCGCACCGCGTAACCGCGCGGGTGGACCCCGCGGCCGTGCAGCCAGCTCTCGGCCCGCACGTCCCACACCCCGGGCGACCTGCGCTCGTCGCACACCAGCAGCAGGGGCCGTTCCGGCGCACCGCAGAACACCAGCGACGTGACGTCCCGTACCTCCCCGGGGAGGGTCAGCCGCTTCTCGGTACCGGCCGCGTACTCGGCCACCTTGACCGCGCCGCCGTCCACCCACGCCAGCAGCGGGTACGACTCCTCGTCGTCCGGGTCGTACAGCTCGCCGAGCGCGACACGGCTGGCCTGGGGGTCCTCGCCGCGGCCGGGCAGCCCGGTGCGCGCGGCGATCTCCGGCCCGGCGTCCCCGTGCTGCCACAGCAGCAGTTCGTCACCGAGGTCCGCGGCCAGCCAGCTCGTCCCGTCCCGCATCGCCGCCGCGGCGACCGCGCAGGTGCGCAGCCCCGCCGGGACCGGCTCTCCCCTGCGCCAGGCCCGGGAGGCGTCGAGGGGCATCTCCGCGTGCTCGATGCGCTGCCCGTCCGGCACGTAGACCCGGACGCTTCCGGCGGCGCCGTCGACGACCAGGCCGAGCGAGGGCACCCGGTCCCCGTCGTCCCCGCCGAGCCCCAGGTCGTGGCGGGGACCTTTCGACGGAGCTTCCGGAGCTTCCAGAGCGTCCAGATCCTCCAGCTCCCCGGACAGGCGCCACATCCGCACCGTCCGCCCCGCCGCGGCGACCACGATCCAGGCGTCACCGCAGTGCACCGCCCGGACGGCGGTCACCATCGCCAGGTGCGTGAGCACAGTGGCCGGCTCGCCGGCAGGGGCGCCGCGGTCCGGCCGCGACACCAGGACGCGCTCGCCCCACACCCGGCACAGCAGCGGCGGCCCCTCAGGCGCCGCCGCCAGAGCGACCAGCGGCTTCTGGTCGTGGGGGCGCCTGGGCATGCCGTGCCCCGACGACAGCGCGGACCCGACCTCCAGCATCCGGATGTCCGGACCGTCGGCCACGGCCAGGACGCCCTGCCCGCCCGGCTTGAAGGCCATCGCCTCGTCCCGTGGCGCGCTCAGCCGGAACCGCGCCTCCAGCCGTGGATCCCCCAGGGACAGGATCCGCACCGTCAGGTTCTCGTGCGCGGCGAGGAGCGTCCCGCCGCCGTGGCGTCCGAAGGCCAGCCCCCGCGCGGGGGAGTCGAACGACAGCGCCAGTTCCACCACGGGCGGGGCGGAGGGTGCGGTGTCGTCCGTCTCGCACCGCCAGACCCAGATCCGGCTGCCGTCCGCGACCGCGAGCCAGCCGCGCCGCCTCCCCGCCTGCCCGGGCTCCCCGCCCGGCGGCTCCGCGGCCGCCGCCGCGGCCAGCGCGGGCGCGGTGAGCCGGCCGAGGTCCGCCTCCCCAAACAGCAGGCCGCCCGACCTGCCGACACCGCGGTCGACCTCGTAAAGCACCGCCCGCTCGCCCGCCGCCAGCGCGAACAGCCGGGAGCCCAGGACGAGGGCCGCCAGCCGCTCGGTCCGTGACATGCGGATGTCCACCAGGCTCTCGCCCCCGCGATGCCTGCCGCCCCGCCGCCAGCGCCACACCCACACGTGCCGGGTGTCGGCCGCCAGTACGACGGTCTCCAGGCCGCGTTCGGCAGCGGCGAGGGTGCGCACCGCGCCGCCCCAGCGGTAGACGTACTCGGGCAGCCGGGCGTCGGACCGCCAGAAGTAGAGGGCCCGGTCGTCGCGGGCGACGGTGGTCCAGTGCGGACCCGTGCCCACCTCCCTCACCTCGGTGAGCGCGTCCCCGCGCGCCCGGTCCGCCCCCTGCGCGCGGCGCGTGAGCAGCCGTCTGCCCGACTCCGGGTGCAGCACCAGCACCTCGCCGCGGCCTCCGGCGGCCAGCGTGTCCCCGGACACCCCTTCCGCCTCCGCCCCCGCACCGCCGCGCCAGCTCAGCGTCCGCGCGCCGCCCAGCGGGGCCGGACGGCGCCACTCGACCGGGTCCGGCAGCAGGTCCGTCCAGTACTCCTGCCACGGCAGGAACCCGGCGATCCGCTCCAGCGCCCGGTACGAGCGCTCGCGGTGGCTCACGAACGCGGTCGCCCGCAGCAGGGCCTTGCGGGTCGTGAGGTCCCGGGCGTCACGGAAGGCGTCGCCGACGCGCGCGTACAGGGCCGCCCCGTCGCACTCCCGGGCGAGCGTGGACGCCAGCGGCAGCATCACGTCCGCGCTGGTACGGAGCAGGAACTCGGGCGCGTCGAAGAGGGTGCGCAGCTCTTCCTCTCCCACCTGGGCGGCGTGCGCGCCCAGGTGGTGCAGCGTGTACTCGTCCGCCAGGGCCCAGCGGTCCCCGGCCCGCGCGCGCAGCGCCGCCACCACCTTGGCGTGCGCCTGGGGGACACCGAGCCCGGCCTGCCGCAGGAAGTACGCCCCGTAACTGGGGTGGGCCAGGTGGTAGGCGGCCTCCCCGCTGCCGGGCGCGGGCTCGGCGGAGATGATGCCGCCGGCCGCGCTCAGCGCCACGCGCCTCAGGTCGCCGGCCGCCAGCTCGGGACTGCCCTCGTCGCGCAAGGCGTTGGCGAGCACGAGCCACGGCCCGCGCCGGGACAGGCCGCGCCCCTGGACCACCGCCAGCGGGCGCAGCAGCTCCTCGGCGCGCTCCGCGCCCGGCTGGGACGTGAGGTGGGCGACCTCCTCGGCGAGGCGCTCGCTCAGGTCCATCCCTCCGGAGCCCATCCAGTCCGCGAGCTCGGTCTCGGTCACGGCCCGGGGCCGGCGGGCGAGTTCCCGGGCGGTGAGCCGCGCGACCAGGAACGACCCGTGGCTCTCGGTGGCGACCAGCTTGGCGATCCAGTCGCGCTCGTCGAGGTGTTCCTCACCGCGGTAGGGGGAGCCCTCGCCGGCGAGGACCGAGGCGGCCATGGCCGCGATGCTGTCCCTGGCCTCGTCGTCGTCCCCCAGGACCAGCGGGGCGACGCTCTGGTCGAGCGTGTCCAGCAGCGTCTCCTCCAGGACGTTCACGGCCGTGCGCCGCCGGGGCTGCGGGCGCGTGCCGACGACCACCCGGACCCCCCACAGCGCGGAGAGGGGGTTCAGCAGATGCCGCGCGATCTCGTGCCCCTGCTCGGGCATCGCCTCGTCGAGGGCGTCGAAGAGCAGGTTCAACGAGCCCACCCGCTCCACGAGTTCGTCGACCGCCGCGCAGCACTGCGCGGGCGTCAGCGCTCCGCCGGGGCGCCGGCCCGTCCCGTCGAGCGGGGACAGCACCCCCCACAGCGCCGTGGTGAGCGAGTGGAGCGACTGCCCCCGGCAGGACAGGGCCGCGTGCACCGTTCCCGCCCGCGGCAGGGTGGAGGGCAGCAGCTCCGGGCTGACGGCGTCCCGCCACTCGGGAAGCGAGGTCAGGGCGAGCCGGCCGAGCAGTGCCGTCTTGCCGGTGCCCGCGGGGCCGGTCACGGCCAGCAGCCCCCTCGGGTGGGTGTCCATCCAGCGCACCACCCGGCCGAGGGCCCCCTGCCGTCCGGCGAAGTGACGCCTCAGATGGCCGTCGTCCTCAAGGCCGAACTGCTCGGCGCCGAGCCACGGCTTCGGGTCGCGCAGCACGGCCGGGGTGTGGACCCCGCGGTTGCCGTCGTCGAAGTGCGGGTTGTCCAGGAAGCTGTTGGGCAGCGAGCGGACCTCGGTGTGGCCCGGGCGCCCGGCGGGCTCGTCGAGGCCGGAGGCGGCGGCCATCGCGTCGACGGCCTCGACCAGGTAGGGGACGGGCAGGTAGAGCGCGGCCGGGTCGAAGGGGCGGGCGCGGTCCGCCGCGACGAAGTCCGGCGCGGCGAGGACGTCCTCCAGCCACCCCACCCACCGCCCGTCGGGCACGGACGCGTCGATCCCGGACGTTCCGATGACGACGAAGCCGGTGCGGCGGTTCCTGCGGGCCCGCCGCACGCTCGCCCGTTCCACCGACAGGGCACGCTCCAGCGCCGCGGGCAGGTGGCCGTGCGAGAAGCAGGCATCGACGATCAGGAGCGTGTCCGTCTCGCAGTCCGGCCGCAGCAGCCGGTCGACGAGATCCGTCAGGGCGATCGCACGCTCCGGGGCGAAGTCGCCGTCCGCGCAGGTGTCCTCGCAGGCGAGGTAGTATCCGTCGCGCCCCCTGTCGATCCCGTGGCCCGTCCAGTAGAGGATCTTCCGTTCGGCGCCGTGCGCCAGGAAGCTCTCCAGGCCCTCCCGGAGATGCCGGCGGGTGGCCCCCTCCTCGTCGACGCGGATGCTCTCGGCGAAGCCCAGCCTCATCCGGGCGACATCGGCGAACCGGCGGCGCACCTCTTGGACGTTCCGCAGGTCGGGCAGGAGCCGGCGGCCGCCGGCCGGGTGGGTGTAGCCGGATACCGCCACGGTGCCGACAAGAGTGGAGGCACGTCTCTCGGATCTGATCAACGCCAGGTGCTCGGCCACAGTACGTCCGTATCATCTTTTTCCGGGCCCAACGTGCCGCTCGGCCAACCTGCTTCACCTTATTCAAAGGAGTGCTGACTGATGGTGCACAGGGACAAGTTCACCGTGCTGGGCCGCGAGACGGACTGCCACATCTTCGAGGGCGACGGGACGCGGCCCATCAAGGAAGCGGACGTCCGCATCAAGTACCGGCCGCAGCGGGTCGAGTTCCCGGAGGAGATCGGCGGCTGGCGGCACGCCATCCAGGAGGCCGAGGAGCGCCGGGAGGCGCTCGGCGAGCCGCACCGCTGGAACAACAAGCGGTTCGCCGTCGAGCGGGTCGTCGTGACGCGCACCCACCTCCTGGAGGACCCCGTCGTCACCCTCACCCTCCAGGACGCCGACTACTACGACTTCCTCACCACGTCGATCAACCTCGACCGCAAGCAGAAGAACGGGCTGACCCTGCGCGAGCAGTACCTGGAGAGCCGGGACCCGGTCCAGGCGCCCCCTTTCATGAACTGCAGCTTCGGTGTGAACGTGGCGCTGGAGACCGGCCGGGACGGCAGGATGGTCTTCTCCCACCGCAGCGCCATGGTGGTCGGCCCGAACCGCTCGCGCTGGAACTCCTCCGCGAACGAGGGGCTGGCCCTCGACCACGACCTCCCCAAGGACGGGGGCCCGATCAGCCTGTACGCGGTCGCCAGGCGGGCCCTGTTCGAGGAGCTGGCGGTGCACAGGACCGACGAGCTCGACCTCGAACTCCTGGGCATCGGGCTCGACCTGCGCAACAACCAGTGGGCTGCCTTCTTCCGCGCCGTGCTGCCCGAGCTGGACGAGAAGACCCTGCGGCTGCGCTGGACGCGCGGCGTGGCGGACAAGTGGGAGCACGACCGCTTCGTCTTCGTGCCCGCCGACCCCGACTCCGTCCTCGACTTCGTCGCGGAACAGCCCGAGGAGAGCTGGACCCCCTGCGCGCCGGCCCTCTTCTACCTCGCCCTGGTGCGCGGCGCCGTACGCCGTGCGGGGGATGACCCCGCGGCCCGCTTCACCGTCGAGGAGGCGGAGCAGCGCGTCATCGAGCGCAGGGGGCTGTGAGCGCGCCTCCCTGGGCCATGAGCGCGCCTTCCTGAGCCCGCCTCCTGAACGGGGGCGGTGCGCACTCCCGCCGGCGGCGTGGGACCTCTGCTTCCCGCAGCCGCCGACCCGGGCCGCCCTCGCGCGGCCCGCGAACGCCTCCAACCCGGCGTCACCAGGGCCGGGACGGGCTGGTGCGGGGCCCGGACAGGCAGGCGCGGGGGAGGCCTCGTACACCCGACCTGTCATCACTGTGTGAAGGGTTGACGGCGATTGCATGACGCCTTACCTTCACGGCTTAGAAAATTCACGCCTTAGAAAAAGCCGAACAAGTAGTCGCCGGCCGCCGACGAGCTCCGCGCGGCCGGGTGCGCGTCAGGGTGGGCCGTCATGCGTGAGCGGCCCGCTCCCGCTCGTGTGGCTCTCCGTCAGACCCGCTGCCCACCCCACCACCTCGGGCGGCGGTCCCCACCGCTTCCGAGCAGAAATGAGCCCGCTATGACCTTGGCAGCACGCCGCCGAAGACGCCTCGCTCCCCCCACCGCGCTCGCCTCGGCGGTGTTCCTCGCCGCGGGGCTGCTCGGCGCGGTCGGCGGCGGTACCGCCGCCGCCGCGGCCAGCGAGATCTCCAACCAGGGCAACGGCAAGTGCCTGGACGTCACCAACGGTTCCACGGCCGACGGCACGCCCGCGCAGACGTGGAGCTGCAACGGCGGCCCCAACCAGACCTGGACGCAGAACTCCGACGGGAGCCTCACCGCCCTCGGCAAGTGCCTCGACGTCGTGAACGGCGGCACCGGCAACGGCTCCGCGGTGCACCTGTGGACGTGCTACGGCAGCGTCGCCAGCCAGAAGTGGCAGTACACCTCCGGGCACGACCTGGTGAACACCGCGTCGGGCAAGTGCCTGGACATCAAGGACAACAACAACGCCGACGGCGCCCGGCTCCAGCTCTGGGACTGCGCGGGGACCGCCAACCAGAAGTGGAACTTCCCCGGCGCGGGCGACACCACCCCGCCGCCCAGCGGTGACGACCCCGACCTGGGCCCGAACGTCGCGATCTTCGACCCCTCGATGTCGGCCTCGACGATCCAGGCGAAGCTGAACTCCGTCTTCGCGCAGCAGGAGACCAACCAGTTCGGCAGCCAGCGCTACGCGCTGCTGTTCAAGCCGGGCACCTACAATGTGGACGCCAACGTCGGCTTCTTCACCCAGGTCGCCGGCCTCGGCATGAGCCCCGACGACGTGACGATCAACGGCGCCGTGCACGCGGAGGCCGACTGGTTCGACGGCAACGCCACCCAGAACTTCTGGCGCGAGGCGGAGAACCTGTCCGTGCGGCCGAGCTCCGGCACGGACCGCTGGGCGGTCTCCCAGGCGGCTCCCTACCGCCGCATGCACGTCAAGGGCAACCTCGTGCTCGACGACGGCGGCTGGTCGAGCGGCGGCTTCATCTCGGACACCAAGGTCGACGGGCAGATCAACTCCGGCAGCCAGCAGCAGTGGCTGACCCGGAACTCCGAGATCGGCAGCTGGACGGGCTCCAACTGGAACCAGGTCTTCGTCGGCGCCAAGGGCGCACCGGCGCAGAGCTTCCCGAGCCCGACATACACGACGGTCGGCTCCGCCCCGAAGACCCGCGAGAAGCCGTTCCTCTACGTCGACGACGCCGGGGACTACCAGGTCTTCGTGCCCGCGGTCCAGTCGAACAGCTCCGGCACCACCTGGAACGGCAAGACCCCGGCGGGCAGCTCGCTGCCGCTCGACCAGTTCTACGTCGTCAAGCCGGGCGCCAGTGCCGCCACCATCAACGCCCAGCTCGCGGCGGGCAAGAACCTGCTGTTCACGCCAGGTGTCTACCACCTGAGCCAGACGCTGAACGTGACCAGGCCCGACACCGTGGTGCTGGGCCTCGGCCTCGCGACGCTGGTGCCGGACAACGGCGTGACCGCGATCTCGACGGCCGACGTGGACGGGATCAAGCTGGCCGGGCTGCTCGTCGACGCGGGCACCACCAACTCGAACCTGCTCGTGAGGATCGGTCAGGACGGCTCCTCGGCCGACCACTCGGCCGACCCGACGACGCTCAGCGACTTCTTCGTGCGCGTCGGCGGCGCGGGCGTCGGCAAGGCCACCCAGAGCGTCGTCATCAACAGCGACGACGTGCTGGCCGACCATCTGTGGCTGTGGCGGGCCGACCACGGCAGCGGCGTCGGCTGGACCAGCAACACCGCCGACAACGGGCTGATCGTCAACGGCGACGACGTCACCGCGTACGGGCTGTTCGTCGAGCACTACCAGAAGACGCAGGTCACCTGGAACGGCAACGGCGGGCGCACGTACTTCTTCCAGAACGAGCTGCCCTACGACCCGCCCGACCAGTCTGCCTGGATGAACGGGAGCACCCAGGGCTACCCCGCCTACAAGGTGGGAGCCGGCGTCACCAGCCACGAGGCCTGGGGCCTGGGCAGCTACGCCTTCTTCAACGCCAACCCCAGCGTCGTCGAGGCGCACTCCTTCGAGGTGCCCGTCACCTCGGGAGTGCGGTTCCACGACCTGGTGACGGTGTCGCTGGGTGGCACCGGCACCATCAGCCACGTCATCAACAACACCGGTGCGGCGGCCAACTCCTCGCACCAGGTGACGTACCTGGTCACGGGGCCGTAACCGGCACCGCCACGCACCACCGGACTGCCGCCCGTACCCTCCCGTGCGGGCGGCAGTGCCGTGTCCGCACCGTCTGTCGAGGTCCTGTTCGGGATTCGACCGCGCCGGAACGCCGCGCCCGGCCGCTCTCAGCGGAAGACGGTCGTCTCCGTGGCGTGGATGCAGTACCGCTCCCAGGTCGTCTTGCGGTCCGGCTTGGACGTGGGAAGCGCGCACACCTCGATCCGGAAGTCCTTCGGATCCGCGATGGCCACCATGCGGGTGAACTGGTCGTCGCCGTAGTTGATCGTCGCCTCCCGCACCGGGCCGCCGACCGCGCGGGCGGTCAACCGGTCGCCGGGCTCTCCCTTGTTGATCCGGCCCCACGCCGCCCCGCAGCGGACGCTGTAGCGGACCTCCAGCTCCACCGGGTTGCCCGTGGCGGGCTTCCAGCCGGCGGCGTCGCTGCCGCACCCCTCGTCCTCCGGGTTCCGGCCGTCGCACGCCTGCCCGGGACACGTGGGCGGCTTCTCCTCCTGCGTCAGCTTCGTCGTCGCGAGGGTCACCGCACCCGTGGCGACGGCCCCGACGACGACCACGATCAGTGCGTTCCCGCTGTTCCTGGACAACCAGGTACCGGCTTGCCGAAGCCGTTCACCTACCGGCATGCCCCTTCCTCCTGCCACCCTCCCGCCACAGCCGGGGAGGGTTCCGTCGAGGCCCCTGACCTACCCCGGAGCGGCCGGCTTTGCCTGCGTGCAGGGCGTATTGACGCGATTCGGTCCTGATTCGACCTGAAGAACCGCATCATGGAGAGAGGTGTGTGATCACGACACAAGGGTGAACATGTCCACTTGCGGCTCCCGGCCGGCGCCGACGCCGGATACTCGGGCCATGTTCGCTTCCGTGCGGTTGGAGTACCGGGGACCCCTCTGCCCCGACAATCTCTTCGGGCATCTCGCGGCCACCGCGACGCCCGGCGTGGAGGAGTGGCGGGACGGGGCCTACCGGCGGACGCTGCGGCTGCCGCGCGGGCCCGGAATCGTCTCGCTCCGGCCCATGGACGGGTACGTCGGATGCGAGCTGGAGCTCGGCGACGGGGGAGACCTCCCCGAGGCCGTGCGGCTGTGCCGCTGGATGCTCGACCTCGACGCCGACCCGGTGGGCGTCGACGGGCACCTGCGCGCGGACCCGTTGCTCGCGCCCCTCGTCGCGGCGCACCCCGGGCGCCGGGTGCCGCGGACGAGCGACCCGGCCGAGTTCGCCGTACGGGCCGTCCTCGGGCAGCAGGTCTCCACCGCCGCCGCGCGCACCCTCGCGGGCCGTCTCGCCGCGAAGCACGGCGAGCCCGTGGACGATCCGCACGGCGGCCTGACCCGGCTGTTCCCCCAGCCGGCGGCGCTGCTGAAGCTCGACCCGGACGGGCTCGCCATGCCGCGGTCGCGCCGCGACACCCTCCTCGCCCTCGTCTCCGCGCTGGCCTTCGGCGACGTCGCCCTCATCCCCGGCGGGGACACCCGGCAGGCACGGGTGGCCCTCGCCGCGCTGCCCGGCGTCGGGCCCTGGACGGTCGAGATGATCGCGATGCGCGGGCTGGGCGACCCGGACGCCTTCGTCGCGACCGACCTCGGCGTCCGGCTGGCCGCCAGGGCGCTGGGGCTGCCCGGTACGCCCGCCGCGCTGATCCGGCGGGCGGCGGCCTGGCAGCCGTGGCGCGCGTATGCCGTGCAGTACCTGTGGGCGGTCGACGATCACCCGATCAACCGGCTGCCCGAGCCGGCGCCCGCTGCCACGCCCGGCTGAAATTCCGCCCACAGCCGGGAAATCGGCGACCGCCGCTGGGAGAATGCCCACGCTCCGTCCGGGGCGTTTTCGCTGCGCAGGGAGAGGAACTCCAGGAA
The DNA here is from genome assembly GCF_018327685.1 of Streptomyces sp. TS71-3. Lineage (NCBI taxonomy): Bacteria > Bacillati > Actinomycetota > Actinomycetes > Kitasatosporales > Streptomycetaceae > Streptomyces > Streptomyces sp. TS71-3. Next base: position 4,060,569 of record NZ_BNEL01000001.1, read on the forward strand.
CCCATGGAAATCGTCGACGACTTCGGATTAACCGTGGCGGCCATCGAACCCGCGGATCTCGACCGCGATCCCGCCCCCTGGACCCTTCTCGACCGCCCGGTCCCCGTGGTGCGGATGACGAATCCGCCCCCGGAGGTGTGGGGCGAACTGGCCCGCCGCGGATTCGTTCGAAAACCCGCCACCCTCACCTGGGTGGCCCGCCTCGGGGCCTCCGAGGACGCCTTTCTCGCCGGAATTCCGCACAAGAGCCGCCAGTACGTCCACCGGGCGCGGCGGCGGATGGCGGCCGAGGGCGTCCGGGAGACCGTGGAGGACCGGGTGTCCGCGGACAGCCTGCACCGGTTCCTCGACCTCTACGAGGCGCAGGTCTCCGCGATGCGGTACGGCGTGGCGTTCGCGCGGCGGTTCAGCACGGCCATCCTCCAGGGCCCGGAGAAGTACTTCGGGGTGTTCCTCCACCGCGGTGACGAACTCGTCGGCGGCTGCCTCGCGCTGGAGAGCCCCGACGAGAGCGCGATCCGCGTCCGCTGGTCCGCTGTCACCGAGCCGGCGCGGAGGGCGAGTTACCCGCGGGCCGTGTACTGCACCGCCATGCAGGTGGCCCGGGAGAAGGGGTACGCGTGGGCGTCCCTCGGCGACGACCCGAACCTGTACGGCCACCTCGCCCAGGCGGGCCTGTTCACCTTCAAGAGCCGGATGGGCTTCACGGCCGTCGCCTCCCAGGACTTCTCCGATCCCCACGCCTGGGACGAGGCCGACCTGGTGCTGTCGCTGGACGCGCTGTCGGCACCTGCCCTGATGCTCGAGTACGCGGACGGCACGGGGCTCGCCACGGGTCCCGCCTCCGGGAACGGCGCGGGGAGCGGTGACGGAAGCGGGGCCGGGAGCGCGGGCTCCGGCACGGTGCGGGGCCGCCCGGCGCGCCACCCCCTGCGGGCCCGCCTCGTCATCGACTCCCGGGTCGACGTCCAGCAGTTCTCCGCGGCGTTCCTGTCGGGGATGGTGGTGGAGCCGGCGGCCCGGGGCTGAGCGGGCCCGCGGCCCGGAGCCGAACGGGGAGCCGCCGCACGGAGCCCTGGCGGTGGCTCCGTGTGCGCCGCGCGCCATGTGCGCCGTGCACTCGCTCTCGCCGTCACTCGCCGGCGCCGCCCGGCCCACCGGGCGCCCCGCACTCAGCCGTGCGCCACCGGGCACCTGCGCGCCGGCGTACGGGTGCCGATGCGGGGGTCCCGCTGCGGTCCGACGCCCTCGGCGCGCAGCCGGGCGGCCTCGTCGAGGTGGAAGTCGGGGCTCGGGCGGCCCTCGTCGTAGTAGCGGTGGAAGACCGGCGTGAGCGCGCCGGACATGGGCGGCACGATCCACGACCAGTCGGCCGGGCAGGACCGGCCCGCCAACTCCTCCCTGGCCAGGTGCTTCAGGAACCGGGCGGACTCCGTGTGGTGGTCGGCGATCGTCACGCCCGCGCCGTCGAAGGAGTGCAGGACCGCGCGGTTGACCTCGACCAGGGCGTGGTCCCGCCAGAGCGTGCGGTCACAGGAGGTGTCCAGGCCGAGGCGGCGGCCCACCTCGGGCAGGATGTCGTAGCGGTCGGCGTCGCAGAGGTTGCGGACGCCGATCTCCGTGCCCATGTACCAGCCGTTGAACGGCGCCGCCGAGTAGGAGATCCCGCCGACGCGCAGCCGCATGTTGGAGATCGCGGGCACGGCGTGCCAGCGCAGGGCCAGGTCGGCGAACCAGTCGAGGGACGGGTGCGTGATCGGGACTTCGAGCACCTCCTCGCGGGGGATCTCGAACAGCCGGGGGCCCTCGTGCCTGGCCTCGACGACCAGGGGCAGCACGTCGAACGGCCCGCCGGAGGGCCGCCAGCCGAGGCGGGTGGCGAGTTCGGCGAGCCCGTAGCCGCGCGGGTCGCCGGTGTAGCCGCCCTCGAACCTGAGGTGGCCGGCGTACCTGACGAGTTGTTCGTTCCAGATCAGCACGGGCGGACCGGCCGCGTCGTCCGGGGCGAAGACGGTGATGACGGGCCGGATCCGGCCGCCGTTCGTGGCGGTGCGCAGGTGGGCGACGCACTCGGCGGCCACGTCGGCGGCGTCCGTGAGGTGCCTGCGGTCGCGGACCTGGAGGCTCTGCCAGTAGAGGCGTCCGATGCAGCGGGCGGAGTTCCGCCACGCCACCCGCGCGCCGAAGGCGAGTTCCTCGGGCGTGTGCGTGTACGAACCCGTCTCGCCGATCTCCCGGCGCACTTCGGCGAGCCGGGGATACAGCAGGTCGGCCCGGCCGATTTCGCGGTGGTACTGGCGGAGGAACGCCTCCGCCTCTCCGGCGTCGGCCATGGCCACGGAATTACCCGGACGCATATTCCCGCCTCCCCCTGACGGCTTGTCATCGGATTTCTGTCATCGGACATCGTCACTACGGCCTTTCGGCCGGGTCGCGGGGCGACACGGGACATCCCCGAGCACATCCGGAGCAGATCCGGAGAGCGTCCGGAGCACGGCTGGAAGGCGCCTGGAGACGCATCCGGAGCACATCCTGAAGCGAGTTGGGCCCCGATGATTTTAATTGCCCAGCTCTGCCGCGGTCATGCCGTACCGGAACCCCGCATCATCACGTCCGATTCCCGCCAGACGCGGAGGGGGAAATGCCGTAAGAATGTCGGAGTGCTGGATTTCGACACCTACTACAGGGCCATGGCCAGCAGAGACGCCCGGTTCGACGGGACCTTCTACGTGGCGGTCACGACCACGGGCGTCTACTGCCGCCCGGTGTGCGGCTCGCGCACGCCGAAGCGGGAGAACGTGCGCTTCTTCCGGATCGCCGCCGCCGCCGAGGCGGCCGGGTTCCGGGCCTGCCGCCGCTGCCGCCCGGAGGCCCACCCCTCCTCGCCCGAGTGGAACGTCCGCGGCGACCTGGTCGCCAGAGCGCTGCGGCTGATCGCGGGCGGGGCGGTGGACGAGATGGGCGTCGCGGGGGTCGCACGGCAGCTCGCCGTGAGCGAGCGCCACCTGCACCGCCAGCTCGTCGCGGAGGTCGGCGTGGGCCCGCTCGCCCTCGCCCTGAACCGCCGCAACCAGGTGGCCAGGCTGCTGATCGAGTCCAGCTCGCTGCCGCTGCTCGACGTCGCCTTCGCGGCCGGGTACTCCAGCATCCGCCAGTTCAACGACGGGTTCCGCGCCGCCTTCGGCTGCTCGCCGCGGGAGCTGCGCAGGGCCAGGGGGACGGCGGGTGGCGCGCAGCGCGCCGTCTCGGGGGCCCGGTCCGGTGGGCCGGGGGCCGAGAGGGCGCCCGGGGCGGTGGCCGGGCCGCTCGCGCTCCGGCTGCGCTACCGCCCCCCGCTCGCGGCCTCCGCGCTGCTCGACTGGTTCCGGGTCAGGGCGCTGCCCGGTGTGGAGGAGGTCGGCGACCACCTGCTCCGCCGGACCCTGCGGCTGCCGCGCGGCAGCGGCCGGGCCGAGCTGGACCTCACCGGCTGCCGCGCCGACCGCGACGCGAAACAGCAGCAGGTGACCGTGCGCCTGTGGCTGACGGACCTGCGCGATGTGACCGCCGCCGTCCGGCGCTGCCGCGACCTCCTCGACCTCGACTCCGACCCGGCCGCCGTCGCCGAAGCGCTGTCAGGGGCCCCCTGGCTCGGCCCGCTCGTGCGGGCGAGGCCGGGCCTGCGCGTGCCGGGCTGTGCCGACGGCTTCGAGCTTGCGGTCCGGCTGCTGGCCGAGCAGTACCTGCCGGGCCCCGGCGCCCGGCAGCTCTGCGGCTGGCTCGCCGCCCGCCACGGCGAGCCCCTGACGGCGCCGGACGGCGCACCCGCCATCCTGTTCCCGACCCCCGCGGCACTGGCCGAGGCCGACCTGGCCGGCGCCCTCGCGGAAGCGGGGCGGACGCTCGCCGAAGTCCCCGCGGAGCCCCCCGCCGAGCCGGTCGCCGCCCATCCGGACTCGGCCGATCCGGTCCCGGCCGAGCCGGCCCCCGGCACACCGCCCCAGGGCGGCCCGCTCGAACCCGTCCCGGAAGCGCTCGCCGCATGCGACGCCGTGCGCGCCCTCGCGACCGCCGCGGCCGACGAGAAGCTGTCCCTGGCGCGGGACGCCGACCGCGAGGCGGAGGTCGCCGCGCTGCTCGGACTGCCCGGCGTCGAACCCTGGACCGTCCAGCGGATCGCCATGCACGTCCTGGGCGACCCGGACGCCTTCGACGCCGCCGACCCGGCTCTCCAGGCGGCCGTCCGCTCCCTGCCCGAGGCGCCGGGCTCCGCGCCCGACGTACCGGGCTCCGCGCCCGGACCCCCCGTCCACCCCCGCGACCTGGACGAGCACGCCCAGCGTTGGCGCCCCTGGCGCTCCTACGCCGTCATGCACCTGCACGCCGCCACCCGGCCGCCGGCAGACGGGGAGCGGCGCTGACCACCGGCTCGACCCGGCACCGGATGACCCGGGCGGGGCACCACCGGCCATCCGCACGCCGTCCGCCCGCGACCCCGCGCCCCGACCCGTCCGCCCGTCTCATCCCCCCCGTTCGCGGGTCGCTCCCCGCACGCCCCCTGGGCCGATATCTCCCCGTCCCGTCCGAAGTGTTCCCCGCTCGAAAGGCACGCCCTAGATGGACACCGTGACGGCGCCGACCCCGCTCGGCCCGTTCAGCATGATCACCCTGGACGGCGGCATCGTCGCCGCCGGGTTCACCGACGACCCGGCGTCGCTGCTGGCGGAGCTGCCCCCGCCGTACCGGCACGGCTCGCCGCGCGTCCGCGACACCCCGGAGCCCTACCTGTCCGCGGTGCGGGCCTACTTCGACGGTTCCGTGCGTGCCCTGGACGAGCTGCCCGTCGTCCAGTTCGGCAACGACTTCCGCCAGGCCGCCTGGCGGGAGATGCGCCGCGTCGAGCCCGGCACGTCCGTCAGCTACCGCGAGCTGGCCGAGCGTGCCGGCCGGCCCGGTGCGGCGCGGGCGGCGGGCGCGGCCTGCGCCTCCAACCTCGTCCCGCTGATCGTCCCCTGCCACCGGATCCGGCGCACGGACGGCAGCCTGGGCGGCTACTACTACGGACTGGACGTCAAGCAGTGGCTGCTCGACCACGAGAAGGGCGGGCTGCTCCCGTCGGCTCCCGCGCCGGCGGCCCTCGGGCCGGCCGCCCACGCCCAGCCGGCCGCCCCGGCAGCGCCTGCCGTCCCCGCCGGCCCCGTCACCGTTCCCGACGTGGCCGTTCCTGACGCCGGCAGCCCCTACGCCGCCGCGGACACCACCACCCGCCGGAAGGGGCGTGACCTGTGAGGGCGTATCTGCGGCTGCTGGGATCCGGGGACTTCGGCCGGGTCTGGTTCGGCGCGTCCGTCTCGCTGCTCGGCGACGGGATGACGCTGCTGGCGCTGAGCTGGCTGGTCCTGGACAAGGGCGGCACCGGGCAGCTCAGCCTGCTCGGGGTGTGCTTCACCGCGCCCGTGGTGCTCGGCGGGCTCGCCGTCGGGCCGCTGCTCGACCGGTTCGACAAGCGCACGGTGCTGATCGTGGACAGCGTGTTCCGAGGGGTGTGCGTGGCATCGGTGCCGCTCGCCGCCGCCCTCGGGGACGTGCCGACAGCGCTTCCGTTCGTCGTCGCCGCCGTCTACGGGCTGCTGAAGATGGTGCCGCTGGCCGGGTTCCCCGCGGCCATCCCGCAACTCGTCGGCGAGTCCGAGCTGGACACCGCGAATGCCATGGAGTCGCTCAGCTTCAGCGTCGCCACCGTGGTCGGCCCGGCGCTCGCCGGCGTGCTCGTCGGCGTGATGGGCGCCCCCAACGTCCTGCTCGTCGACGCCGTCACCTACCTCTTCTTCGCCGCGGCCGTGGCGACCGTACGGCGCCCGCTGGCACCGCCCGCCAAGGCCGCGAAGGCCGCCGAGGCCGCCACGACCGCCGAGGCCGCCACGACCGCCGAGGGCGTCCCGAGCACGCCCGCCGCGAAGGTGTCCGTGCGGGTGGTCGGCCGGGACAAGGTGATCGTCGCCACCACGGCCGCGTTCATGGCGTTCAACATCGCCGACGGCATGCTGCTGCTCGTCGTCGCCCCCTGGCTCGCCAGGAACGAGCTGGGCGGGGTGTTCTCGCTCGGCGCGCTGACGGCGACGCTCGCCGCCGGCGAGCTGGTGGGCGCGTCGATCGCCGGCGGGCGCGCGGGCCGCGGGTCCGTGCGCCGAATCGCGCTCTGCCAGATGGGTGCGGCGCTGGGGTTCCTCGCCGTGCTCGCCGCGCCGCAGGCCGTCCTGGTCGGGGCCGGGTTCTTCTGCGTGGGCATGCTGAGCGCGCCGATGACGGTGTGGGCGCAGTCCCTGCGGATGCGCCGCATCCCGCCCGAGATGCACGGCCGGGCGTTCGCCGCGCTGCGCACCCTCATGCAGGGCACCTCGCCGCTGGGCTCCGCGATCGCCGCACCGGTGCTGGTGCTCGGCGGGCTCGGCTGGACGGCGGTGGTGATGGTGGCGTTCGCCGGGCTGCCCGGGCTGTGGCTGCTGCGGTACTCGGGTCAGGACCGTCAGGCGCCCCTGGCCGGCACGGTCCCCGAGGAGCGCACCGAGGTGGGGTGAGCGGTCACCCGCCGCGCCGCCGGGTGGCCCAGGAAGCCGCGCACGGCGAACTCCCAGCCGTACGCGCCCGCCATGGGGAACACCAGGGCGTCCCCGACGCGCAGCCGGTCCGCGGTGAGCCCCCTGGCCAGGATGTCCTCGGGGGTGCACAGCGGGCCGGCCAGCGAGACGGGCGTCTCGCGCAGCTCCGGGCGGCGGCAGGGATACGGCCACCGCTCGACGGGCAGCACGGCCGCCTCCACCGCGACCTCCAGCAGCGCCGGCAGCATGAAGTGGTTGATGCCGCCGCCCAGGACGGCGAACCACTCGCCGGCCACCCGCTTGAGATCGGTGACCGGCGCCGCGTACCAGCCGCACTCCGCGACCAGCCAGCGGCCGGGCTCGAACACCACCCGCACACCGGGCGGCGGGGGAGTGGCACGGAGCCGGTCCGCGAACCGTTCGAGGTCGAAGGGCGCGCCGCCCACCGCCGGCACGCCGAGACCGCCGCCCACGTCCACCACGCGCAGCTCGACGTGGTGCTCCTCGGCCGCCGCGACGGCCCAGCGCAGCCGGGAGGCGACGTGGTCGGCGTGCCGGTCGGCGTCGAGGTTCCCGGACACCACATGGAAGTGGTAGCCGACCGGGACGACGCCGGTCAGCCGCCGCGCGGTGGCGGCGACCGCCGCGATCCGGTCCTCCCCGACGCCGAACTGGGTGGCGCGGCCGTCCATCCGCAGGGCTCCGTCCAGCGGGCCCGACGCGGAGTTCACGCGCAGCACCACCGGCACCCGGCGCCCCGCGCGGCGGGCGGCGAGGTCCACCCGGTGCAGTTCGAACTCGCTCTCGACGCTGATGAACTCGGCGCCCGCCCGGACCGCGGCCGCCAGCAGCCGGTCCGACTTGCCGGGCCCGGTGACGATCATCCGGGCGGCCCCGCCGCTCGCGGCCAGCGCGGCGTCCGCCTCGGCCGACGAGGCGACGTCGAAGCCGTCGACGGCCGGGGCGAGGGCCGCGAGCACCGGCAGGTAGGAGTTCGCCTTCACCGCGTAGTACACCTCCGCCCAGCCGGGCAGCCGCGCGCGCAGCGCGGCCGCCCGGCGGCGCGCCGCCTCCGGCCGGTAGACGTAGGTGCACACCGGCTCGTCCGCCGTGGACGCGAACAGCGCGCGCACCCGGTCGGCGACCGCGTCCGGCACCGCCCGGGCGGGCAGCGCGGGACGCGGGGCGCCGGCCGCCCACTGCTGGGCGGGCCACGGCACCGGCACCGGACCGCCCGCCGGGTCCGGGGCGCCCCCAGGGAGCCGGCCCGCCATCAGAAGTACGACTCCAGGCCGCCCCTGCGCCGGATGTCCAGGGTGGCGCAGTGGAACGAGCCGCCGAAGACGGTGTAGTGCTCGAAGGAGCACGGCACCGGCTCGAAGCCCCAGCTCTCGAACGCCTTCATCAGCGGCGTCTGCGACCGCTCCACCACCACGTGCTCCGGGTCGAGCATCAGGACGTTCACGCTGCTCCACCGGCTCATCAGGCCCTGCTCCATGACCGGGGTGATCACCGGCTCCGGCGGGATCAGGACGTCCCAGGACCGCAGCGCCTCCGGCAGGGAGTCCGGGTCGAGGAACTCCGGGTTGACCAGCACCCTGCCCGGCGCGAGCGGCAGCAGGGAGGTGTCGATGTGCATCGCCCTCGGATAGCGGGAGACGATCTCGTGGACGCGGTACTCCGGGCCGAGGTGCCGCCTGAGCCACTCGACGCCGAGGCGGTTGGTGACGTGGCTGCGCTCCATGAACAGGTCCCGGCCGCAGCGCATGACGTCCGCCGCGTCGAAGACGGGCTCCGCCTCCGTCACGAAGAACTCCATGTCCTCGGACCAGGGCGGCACCTCGTAGCCGGGCTGGTACTGGTCGTCCGCCAGCCGCGGCTTCGGGGCCGCCGTCCAGCGGGCGCCGGCCCGGAAGTACTCGGTGAGCAGGCTCCGGTACGGCCACACCTCGAAGTAGCGGTTCCGGTCCGCCATCGGCACCTCGATGAACTCGTCCCCGACGACGAGCAGCAGGTCACGGGGGTTCGCCACCGACATGCCGTTCGCCACCGACCAGCCCGGCGTGGCGAACGGCCGGGAGAAGTCCGGCGGATCGGGGCGGCGCACGGTGACATGCGCCTCCTCAAGGATCCCGATGAACTCCTGAAGGCCCTTCTCCGCCTTCTCCACCACGTCCGGCGGCACCGGCCCGCCCCGGACGCCGGGCGCGGCGGTGATCCTCGCCCAGGAGGACGGCGGCACGGTGATCCGGTCGAGCACGTCCCACGAGGACGTCATGGCCCCCTCGACCCGGCCGACGACGACCTCCTCCAGGGGATCCCATTCGTTGTACGTCGACACCACGGCGTTCACGGGCACCGCTCCTTCTCTCGGGTCGCATCCGGTCTCCCGGGTCGCATCCGGTCTCCCGGGTCCTATCCGGCTCTCGGGTCGGCATCGGGTGTCAACGCGTCATGCAGGTCTGCTCGTCGCCCTGGTAGACGATCTCGCCGCGCAGCACCTTCCGGTAGAAGCTCCAGTACGACGGCTCGACGACCTCCACCTTCCGCTCGATGGCGTCGTGCAGCCGGGGGATGTTCACCATGGGGACGCCCTGGTGGTAGTGGTGCGCGGTGTGCAGGTTGTTGTAGTTGGTGATCCACCGCGCGAACCGCGAGGCCCTGATGGTGCGGGTGTTGCTGAGGACGTCGGGGTCCGTCTGGGTGTTCAGACCGAAGTGCTCGGGCAGCTCGATCAGGAAGTGGACGGCCTCGCTGACCAGCACGATCGGCAGCAGCCACGCCCACACGAAGAACCAGTCGCGGGTCACGGCGCCCGCCACCGCCGCGCCGGCCGCGAGGGCGAGCAGCAGCCGGTACTCGTTCTGGATGGCGCGGGTCGCCTTCGGCCGGCCGACGCCGGGGATCGGGCGCCGCAGCAGCGAGCGGCCGGTGTTGCGCACCACGTCCGCGTACCGGCCGAGGTGGAGCGCCGCTCCGGCGAACCCGTGGATGCTGTCCAGGCCGCGGAAGCGGTAGTTGAAGAACTCCAGGTTCTTCTCCGTGCCCAGGAACGCGTGGTGCCTGAGGTGCTCGTACTTGTAGTGCGTGTACGAGCTGAACATGAACATGCCGCAGACGAACCCCCAGAGCCGGTTCGCCCAGCGGGCGCGGAAGGCGTGCTCGTGCAGGCACTCGTGCTGGAGCTCCACGAGGTACCCGTACATCAGGCCCAGAACCGGGACGCTCACGGCGATGGTCACCGGACCGCGCAGTTCCAGCAGGGCGGTGTAGCAGACGACGATGACGCCCAGCGCGAGCGCGATCTTCGCGACGAACCGGCTGGGGCGGCGTTCGAAGTACGCCATCGGCAGTCCGCGCCGGGTGTCGGTGCCGCGGACCGGTGCGAGCAGGACGTCGTGGAAGCCGTCCAGGTTCAGTGGTTCGTCGTCGCGTGCGGGCATGGCCGGCATGGCGGATCCTCTCTGACGTTCGTGTGGATGGGTGTGGATGGGTGTGGATGGGTCGGTGCCGCGGGCCCTTCGGACGCGGCGGGGCGGGCGGGTCGGATGTGCGGGTGGTCCGCGCGTCAGAGCGCGAGGACCCGGCCCGCGTGGAGTGCGGTGCTGACGGTGGGGGCCAGTCGGTACAGGGGCCGGCCGATGGGGTCGCGGCCGAGACCGGGACGGGACGGTCCGCACCGCGCCCCGGCAGCGGCCAGCAGCTCGGCCGGCGCGCCGCGCAGCCGCAGCGGTCCGGTGCCGCGCCCGGCTCCGGTGCTGTCGGACACGCGGTAGGCGGCGGTCCAGTGCAGGGTTCCGCCGGCCGAACGGGACTGCGGGGTCAGCGAGTCGATGACCAGCGCGCGCGGCGGCGGCACCGCGGCGGGCAGCCGCGCGGCGGCGGTCTCCGGCAGGTCGCCCGCCGCGAACTCGCCGAAGGTGCCGTGCGGAACCAGCCACAGGGCCGGATCGCCCAGCAGCTCGCAGGCCTGCTCCAGGTCGCAGCGGCTGCGGCCGGTGGTCGCCTCCGGCGGCGGATCGGCCAGGTCCGACAGGTCCGGCGGGCCGGGGAGATCGAGCAGTTCCGGCAGGTCGGACAGCGAGAGGTCGTGCGGCGGATACGGCGACGGCGGCGACCTGTCCGGGACCGCCGCCCCGTCCGGAGCCGCCCCGCCCCGCTCCTCGGTGACCGCGGCCGTCAGGGCCAGCAGGGCGGACGGGCCGAGCAGGACGGCGTCCTCCGGGCGGATCTCGTCCGCCTCCACGGCCCGCACCCAGGGCAGGGCGACTGCCGAGGCAGGCGCGTCGTCCAGGTGCAGGACATGGTCGCCGTCCCGGACCAGCAGGTAGCCGCGGCTGCGGCTGAGCACCGTCCGCCCGTCGCACAGCACCTCGGTACGGGTGCGGCCCGCCTCCACCAGCAGCCCGTGCCCGCTCAGCACCGGGCGCGCCTTCTCCCTCAGCAGGCGCCAGGCGGTGCGGGCCCGTTCGGCGGGGTCCGCGCCGGAGTCGTCAGGCGGGTCGGCGGTGAGCCGCCACTCGCCCGGTGCGCCGGACTCCGCCCGCAGCACGAGGCCGGTGCGCCGCTCGCCGCCACCGGGTGACACCCGCGCCGCGGTGTGGCAGCGGACCACCCGGACCGCCGTCATGACCCGCACCGCAGCTCGGTGAGCCGGACGGCCGGCGCGCACGTGCCGACGTCGAACAGCATCTGGCGGTCCTTTCCGCACAGGGCGTTGTCCGAGAACTCGCTGCGGTCGCCCAGCTCGACGATCCTGGTCAGGACGTCGGCTCTCTCCCGGACGCGCCCGGTCACGTACTCGCCGGTGCGGCGGCCGGCGCGGATCCGCTCGCCGAGCACGAGGTCGGCCTCCACGGCGCTGCCGAAGCGGATGCCGTCGGCGAGCCGGTGGACCAGCAGGCCGTACCCGGCGTTCTCGACCAGCTCGTCCAGCGACGCCGTGCCGGGGCGGCAGACCAGGTTGGACATCCGGGGCAGCGGAGGCTGGAGCACGGAGGCGGCACGGGCGTTGGCGGTGGGCATCGCCCCGGCCCGCGCGGCGCTCGCGGCGCTGTGCAACTGCCGTACGAGCACGCCGTCGATCACGATCCGCTGGCGGCCCAGGCAGAGGATGCCGTCGTCGTCGCGGTCGTAGTGCGCGGGGCCGCCCTCGGCGAGCGGGTCGTCGTCGAGGCTGACCAGGTCGCTGGCGATCCGGCAGCGCAGCCGGTGGCCGAGCGGCGGCGCGCCGTCGGGCGCGCCCTCGGCGAAGTGGCCCGCGGCCTCGTGCAGCAGGACGGCCGCCGCCTGCGGGGCGAGGACGGCCGGCGGGCCGCCGGTCCCCAGCGGCCGGGCCCGGTCCACGGCCGCCAGCAGCCACCCCGCCGCGTCGAGCGCGGCGGGGTCGGTGAGGCGGGCGCCGCCCGGGCCGCGCCCGCTGCGGCCGATCGGGACCGTGCGCCCGGCCGGTGTGCGCAGGTCGCCGGTGAGCGACCAGAGCCGGCGCGTCTGCGGAACCGGGCGGCCCCCGTCGGGGCCGGCGACCGCGCGGACCGCGGACGTGTGCGTGTAGTGCAGCCGGGTGCCCGGTCCGAAGCGGGAGCGCAGCGCGGACAGGGCCGCCACCGCCTCGCCGTGGTCGTCGAGCGGGGCCGGCTCCGGCAGCGGCAACCGCCAGGGAGCGGGCGGCGGTCCCGAGAAGATCCGGGCCCGGCCGCCCGGACGGTCCAGGCGCCCGCCGTGGAACTCCGTGCGGCGGCACCGCACCGCACCGCCGGCGGCGTCGGCCGCCAGCACCGCGCCGACGGCCCGCTCCACGCGCACCACCTCCGCGCCCCGCACGTCAGCCCGCCTCCGCTCTTCGCGGGGCCGTGCCGTCCACCGCGGTCGCCTCCACCGCGGTCGCCTCCGGCGCGAGCGTGAGCGCCGGGGGTCTGCCGTTCGCGGTGCCATCGAGCAGGAGCCCCAGGCCGGCCAGCGAGCGGATCAGGTCGAGGCCGCGGTCCAGCGCCCGCTGCGGGTCGTCGTCGGCGGACTCCGGGAAGACCTCGGCGATGAGTTCCCGGGCGGTGCGCCGGCCGTCGGCGCGCTCCAGCAGGCCCCGTGCCGCCCGGCCGAGCTGGATCGTCTCGATCTTGTCGGCGGCGCTCTTCCGCGTCACGACGTACGCGCCGCCGTCCGGGTCCTGCCGGGTGGGCTCCCCGCGCAGCAACTCCTGGAGGTCGTACGGGAACTGCGCGCCGAGGAAGTCGCCCGGCCGCAGCGCGGAGTCCGGTCCGACGGTGGACGCGTTCGGCCGCGGGCCGGGTGCCGGGAGGCCGGCGGCGTCGAGGCGCATCATCTCGTAGCGCACCAGGGCCCCGACCGGGCTGTCCTCGATGCCGAGCCTTCTGGTCTCCTCCTGGGCGAAGACCAGCAGGTCGCGGGGTTCGCACTGGTGGCGGTAGCGGGTGCCGGGCGAGTGCTCGGCGTTGTAGCGCTCGATCCAGCGGACCCAGCGCTCGTACCAGTCGAGCGGCGAGTCGTAGTGGGCGAGCAGCCGGGGCCAGAGCGAGGCGAGGACGACCACGTGCCCGGAGAGCTCCTCGGCCGCGTCCACCAGGGCCCCGTCGATGTCGGGGCTGGCGAAGCGGAAGTCGGTGCAGAAGATGTCCTTGTGCTCCGCGCGGTACTGCTGGATCCGCGCGGCCCGCGACTCGGTCACCGGGGCGTCGTAGTACTCGGCCTGGCGGTCGAGGGTGTGCTCGTACGTCTTGTACATCGGCGACTGGTGCAGCGGGACCAGCGTGAAGAGCTGGCTGCGGCCCTCGCCCTCCCGGAGGAACTGGAAGAACCGCGTCAGCGTCTCGTCGAAGGTCTCGCGGGTCTCGGTCGGGTAGCCGACGATGAAGCCGGTGACGGGGCGGATGCCGGCCGCCTTGGTGGCCCTGACGATCTCCAGGCAGTGGTCGAGGTCGAGGTTCTTCTTGATCCACCGCTGCATCCTCGGCGAGCCGCTCTCGATGCCGTAGTAGATCTCCTCGCAGCCCGCGGCGCCCATCTTCTCCAGCAGGCCGGCGTCGATGACGTCGGTGCGGGTGCTGCACCCCCAGGTGACGCCGGTGTCGCGGGCGATCAGCTCGTCGCAGAACCGGTGCGTCCAGTTCCGGTCGCAGGTGAAGATGTCATGGGAGAAGTTGACGCTGGTCCGGCCGAACTCCTTCCTGACGTACTCCATCTGCCGGACGATGTCGTCGATCGGCCGCATCCGGAAGCGCCGCTCCCAGAACGGCGCGGTGGCGCAGAACGAGCACTTGAACGGGCAGCCGCGGCCGACGTCCAGGTAGAGGTTGGCGTCGGTCGTCATGTCGAAGGCGTAGTAGGCCGGCCAGGGCAGCTCGGCCATGTTCTTCACCAGCGGCCGCTCCGGGTTGACCACCGCCTCGCCCTTGCGGCGGTACGTCAGGCCGCGCACGTCGGCCGGGTCGCCGCCCGCGTGCAGGGTCCGCAGCAGCTCCGCGAAGGTCAGCTCGCCCTCGCCCCGCACGATGAAGTCGGCCCACGGGAACCGCTCGACGAACTCGGCGCTGATGGGCGTGACGGCGGGCCCGCCGAGGCAGACGAGGGTCTCGGGGGAGCGGCGCTTGACGGCCTGGCCGATGAGCACGGTGTGCGTGAGGGAGTCCGCGTCGGTCATCAGGCCGACCAGGTCGTCGCCCGCGGCCAGCGCCGCGGCGGCGATGTCGTCGTAGAGGGCGTCGGTGTTGGGGATGGTGCCGTCGACGAGGAGGCGGTTGACCTCGACGACGTCGATGGCTGCGGGCACACCGGTGCTGTCGGCGGCGGCCTTGAGGGAGAGCAGCCCGACGGGGACGAACGTCTGCATCGGCATCGGGTCCCCGGGCCCGGTGTGCAGGGACATCCCGCCGTGGTTCAGGTGCATGCTGCTGATCAGGCCGGTCCTCATCATGACGCCTGCCCGGACTCGCCGGCGCCGACGTCCGCGGCGGGCCTGTCCGCGCCGGTGTCCGCCCCGCCCCGCCGCAGCTCGACGAGCGGCTCCGCCATGATGTGCTCGCGGAACAGCTCCTCGCGGCGGATGATGCTCTGCCGCTGGAACTCCGTGGTGCCGCAGCCGTCGTAGCGGCCGCTCAGGATGCTGGACTGGCTGGGGCAGCGGCCGGTGCAGAAGTACTTGTCGTCGTTGATGGGGCAGCCGTCGCAGGTGTCCTTGTAGTTGTCCCAGGTGATCTTGCGGATCAGCCAGTCCTCGTCGTTCCAGATGTCGGCGAACGGCGTCAGCTGCACGTTCCCGCCGACGAGCACCTTGTTGCCCGCGCAGGTGCTGCACGGGAAGACGTCACCGGAGGAGTTGACGTAGCACACCCCGCGGCCGCTCATGCAGCGGCGGGTGGCGAAGACCATCGTGTAGAGGAAGTCCAGGACCTTGCCCGCGCACAGGCCGAGCGTCTGGTCCTTCTGCCGCGCCCACTCCTCCTCGTCGATCCAGAAGCGGGCGGTGTTCTCCACGTCGTGGACGGTGCTGGCGAGGTCGCGGTGCAGGGCGCCGCGGCCCATGGGGATGAACGGCACGCTGCGCAGGCTGATGTCGTTGTCCCGGGCCCAGTTCATGATGACCGGGAGGTCGTCCACGTTCTGGTGCGTGGTGGTCGTCATGATGCTGGTGTTGAAGCCGCGGTCGCGCAGCTCGGCCAGGCGGCGCGTCACGTAGGAGAACTCGCCCTCGTTGCGGTACTTCCCCTCGCCGTGCAGGCCGTCGATGCTCATGCTGATGATGACGTCGTCCTGCGGCAGCCGCTCGACGATGCCCTCGGTGAGCGTGGTGCCGTTCGTGGGGATCCCGACGACGAACCCCAGGTCGTAGGCGCGCTGCACGATGTCGCTGAAGTCGGGGTGGATGGTGGGCTCGCCGCCCGTCACGATGAGCGAGAAGACGCCCATGGCGGCCCATTCGTCGAGCAGTTCCATGATCCGCTCGGTGCTGATTTCGGTGCTGCGCGCCTTTCCGCCCTCGACGAAGCAGTGCGGGCAGCGGAGATTGCAGGTGCGGGTAATCTCCAGCCACACCATGGCGGGCGCCCTGAAGTGGAATCCCGTGTCGACCGAGAGGCGGTCGATGAGGTGTTCCGCGCAGCGTTCCGGGGGTTCTCCGGCACGCAGCAGCGGTTCCACCGCCTCGTCGTACATGCCCATGGAACCGTCCGGGAACGCGGCCAGCCAGCCGAAGTCCTCACGGCGGTAACGGATGAGCGGTCTGGCTTTCTCCGGGAGCCGCCGGGCGTATTCGGTAGTGCAGGCCGCGATATTCTGCAACAACGTACCCCTCCAGGATCCGGATACAGAAGAATTCCCATGGAACGTGCTGTGCGCCGGGCGCGCGTGGTCGTCCGGGGACGGGCGCGAACGCGGGGTGACGGCGCGACGAGGGTGCTGGGACCCGCCCGGGGCGGGCCCCAGCGGTGCCGGGTTGCTCCGGCCGGGGTGGTTACTTCGGGGTGCCGACGGTGCTGGCCGTGGTGGCCGTGCGCTCCTCGATCACCGCGATCTCCTCGAGCGCACGCTCCGGCGTGTCGGGCACGGCCGGCACCTCCTGCGGCGAGATGTGCAGGTGGGCGATGCGCAGGGCGCCGCGGGAGTCGCGGGTCACCACGAGGGACTCGCGCAGGTAGTGCTGCTCGTCACCGAGGGCCACCCGGGAGTGCATGCTCACCAGCGCCGTGTCCCCCATGATCCGGATCTCGGGGGACAGGAGCTGGCTGCGGCGGGTGGTGCCCGGCGTGAGCGCGAACACCCGCTGGAACTCCTCGCGGCTGTCGATGCGGTTCGGGACCGACAGGACGAAGAACGTCGCGTCGGCCGCGAACAGCTTGAAGTAGTCGGGGCTGCTGTTCTCGTAGGTGGACTGGTACTCGGCGAGAAGCTGCTCCACAGCTTCCCGGGTGATGGCCTCCGTACCGACGGACGCCACGATTTCAACGGTCATTCGGAGAGCTCCTTGTGACTCGTTCCGCTGTGACTGCGCGCGAAAGGGCGCGCAGCCGAAGAGCCCGAATGGACGGTTCCGATGGTGCCTGAATGAGGAGAAGGCGGGTTGACCGGACTCGGCGGACCCGCCGTGCAAGCATGACCATTGCAGAGCCCAGGAACCTTCCCCCCAGCAGATCGCAACGGTCCGTTTTGAGCTCTTGTGCCTCCGATTGAAGAGCCGGCCGCATCCGGCTGTCAACGCCTCGAAAGCGTGACGACATAACCCCGGGCTCGTTCAATTGCGCATTCCCCGTCCGTGACTGGCGGAGTTCGGACGGGAAAGTGGCGGCATTCAGACGGAATACGGCGTCCGAATGTCACCGGCGCGTATGAGGTAGCCCCGTCCCCGCGCCCCTCAAGGGCCGCTCCGGGACCAGCGACACCCTTACGCCCGGTAGAGGGCGGACGGTAGCTCGGGGCACCGCTTTCCGCTGGAAACAGGCCATAGGTCCGTATTGAACGATCTCTCCGCCCGCCGCTCGCCGGCGCCCCGGGTGCCCGGCCCGAACTTTTACCCGTCCGGGGACGGGTCGCGCGGCGGGCGCTCGACCTGACGCGCGCGTACGCCGCACGCGGCCGTGTCACGCGTCGGAGTGCGGGTCTTTCGCGGGTAGTTCCACGGTGACGCGGATCCCGCCCGTGGAGCGCGGGGTGAGGGTGAGTGCTCCGTCGTGCGCGTGGGCGATGGTCTCGGCGATGGCCAGGCCGAGGCCGGCGCCCGCGTGGCCGGTGCGCGTGCGCTCGGTGCCGCGCTGGAACGGTTCGGTGAGCGTCGCGGCCAGCTCCGGGGCGATCCGCTCGCCGGTGTTCTCGACGGTGAGCACCGCACCGCTCGGGCGGGCGCTGGTGTTCACCCACACGGTGCCCCGTGCGGGCAGGTTGTGGACGATCGCGTTCTGCACGAGGTTCGTGGTCAGCTGGAGCAGAAGCGCTTTCGATCCGGTGGTGGGGGTGATGTCGCCGGAGGTCTCGACGGTGATGCCCTGCCTTTCGGCGAGGGGCAGGAGCGATTCGGTGGCCTCCTCCGCCAGGAGGGACAGGTCGACGCGCTCCCGGGTGAAGGACCGCTGCTTGGCACGGCTGAGCAGGAGCAGCGCCTCGGTGAGGTCGATCGCCCGGGTGTTGACGGCGTGGAGGCGGTCGATGAGCTCACCCCTGTCGCGCTCCGGGTCGCTGCGGGCCACGTCGAGGAGCGCCTTCGAGACGGCCAGCGGGGTGCGCAGCTCATGCGAGGCGTTGGCCGCGAACCTCTGCTGCTCGCCGACGTGCGCTTCGAGCCGCGCGAGCATCGTGTCGAAGGCGTCGGCGAGTTCCCGGAACTCGTCCGTGCGGCCCGGTAGCCGGATCCGGTGGGAGAGCGATCCGGTCGAGGCCAGGCGGGTGGCGTCGGTGATGCGGGTCAGCGGGGCGAGCATCCGGCCGGCGAGGACCCACCCTCCCACGAGGCCGAACACCAGCAGGAACGCCAGCACCGCGGCCGCCCTCGGAGCGAAGACCTGGAGCAGGTTGGACCGGACGGGAAAGACGCCGTCGGTGCTGCCGGTGGAGCCGGGAATGATGAGCGCGCGCTCGGGGACGTAGCGCAGGAGGAACACCCACACCACCGCGAGCAGCAGGACGCCGGCGAGCGTCAGGAAACCGGCGTAGCTGAGGGTGAGTCTGAGGCGAACGCTCAACCCGGGTGGTCTGTTCACGGTCACTTCCCGTCAGGCTGGCTTCCCGTCGCGCCCACTTCCGATCAGGCTCGCTTCCCGTCGCGCCCACTTCCGGTCACGCTCTCTTGCCGTCACGCCCGCCTCCCTCGTGTCCGGCCTCCGGCTCCGCGCCGATGACGCGGTAGCCGACGCCCGGCACCGTGGCGATGATCCAGGGCTCGCCGAGCCGCTTCCGCAGTGCCGAGACGGTGATGCGCACGGCGTTGGTGAAGGGGTCCGCGTTCTCGTCCCACGCGCGTTCCAGGAGTTCTTCGGCGCTGACGACACCGCCCTCGGCGCCGACGAGGACGTCGAGCACGGCGAACTGCTTCCGGGTGAGCGCGACGTAACGGCCGTCCCGGTGGACCTCCCTGCGGAACGGATCCAGCCGCAGGCCCCCGATCTCAAGTACGGGTGGCCTGTTGTGCGCGCGCCTGCGGTCGAGCGCCCGGAGCCGGAGGACGAGCTCGCGCAGCTCGAACGGCTTGGTGAGGTAGTCGTCGGCGCCGAGTTCGAATCCGGAGGCCTTGTCGTCGAGACGGTCGGCGGCGGTGAGCATGAGGATCGGCATGCCGCTGCCGGAGGCGACGATGTGTCGGGCGATCTCGTCACCGGACGGTCCGGGGACATCGCGGTCGAGGACGGCGATGTCGTAGGCGTTGACGCCCAGCAGTTCCAGGGCGCTGCCGCCGTCACCCGCGATGTCGGCCGCGATCGCCCCCAGGCGCAGGCCGTCGCGGATGGCCTCCGCCAGAAACGGTTCGTCCTCGACGATCAGCACGCGCATGCACGCGATGCTACGAGCCGGTGCCTATCGTCGGCATATCGAAAATCCCATACATGCCGGCAACACCGTGCCGCGTTCACTGGCGGCATGAACCACAGCACGCCATCCGGCCGGCCTCGATCCGAGCCAGGACAGACGATGACGCAGGTGGACGCTGCGGGGGCGCAGGTGGACACGGCGGGGACGCGGGTGGACACCGCGGGGACCGGCCGGCGCGGCGCCGGCCCCCGGGAGACCGGCGCCCGGACCTGGCGCGCGCGCATCCGCCGGGCGATACGCGCCGCCTCCCGGCCAGGTCCCTGGAAGCGTGGCCCGGTACTCGTGGCACTGGCGCTGCTGCTCGGGCTGCTCATGGCGCTGCACGCCGGGATTCCGAACCGGATCGGCAACGCGGGCAGCCTGGTGGAGACCTTCCTGCCGTGGTTCGGCCTGCTCGTCCCCGTGCTGCTGGCCGGGGCGCTGTGGCGGCGCTCCGCCTCCGCGGTGCTCGCGCTGGTGGTGCCGGTCGCGGTGTGGCTGAACCTCTTCGGCGGGCAACTCGGCGACAGGTCCCACCCGGGCGGCGACCTCACCGTGGCCGAGCAGAACGTCGGCACGGACAACCCCGACCCGGCCGGCACCGCACGCGACCTGGCCGCCTCCGGGGCGGACGTGCTGGCCCTGGTGGAGCTGACCGAGCAGGCCCGGGGCACGTACGAGAAGGGGCTGGCCAAGGCGTACCCGTACCACGCGGTGCGGGGCACGGTCGGGCTGTGGAGCAGGCTGCCGCTGTCGGACACCCGGTCGATCGACGTCGTGGACTACGGGCCGCTGGGGGACACCAAGCCGGCCGGCGAGAAGATGCCGTCGAACCGTGCGCTGCGCACCACGGTGGCCACGGACCACGGGCCGCTGGCGGTGTACGTGGCCCACCTGGGGTCCGTACGGGCCAATCCCAGGGCCGGTTTCTGGACGGCCTCGCGGAACATCGGCGCCCAAGCGCTCGGCAGGGCCGTCGCCGCCGATGCCGGTGAGCGGGCGGTGCTGCTCGGCGACCTGAACGGCACCACGGAGGACCGCGCGTTCGACGGCCTCACCTCGCAGATGCGCTCGGCCCAGGAGGCGGCCGGAGACGGCTTCGGCTTCACCTGGCCGGCGGCCTTCCCCGTGGTGCGGATCGACCAGATCCTGGTGCGCGGCGTGCAGCCCGACAGCTCGCGGGTGCTGCCCGCGAACGGCAGCGACCACCTGCCGGTGGCGGCAGCGATCAGCTGGTGAGCACCGCGAGCCGGCCGGCGCACGTGCCGGCCGGCGGTGGGCGCGCCTCAGCGGTGGCCGTGCCTCAACGGTGGGCGCGCCTCACGGTGGCCGGCGCCTCAGCGGTGGCCGCGCTTCAGGACTGGCCGGTGACGGCCTGCGTCTCCTGCTGGAGGATCTCCTGTATCGGCACGTCGTCGTAGTTGCTGAGGACGACGCCGACCCACCCGGTGTCCGGGTAGATGTTCCAGTTGGCGGTGCTGCCGCCGGTGGAGCCGCCGCGCCCGGCCTGCCACTGGCCGCCCACGATATGGACCGGCATGTTGTACGCCATGAACGAGGGGTGGGCGGGGGCCGGCCGGCCGTCCTGGGCACCCGCATGCGGAATCTTGGCCCCGGTCAGCAGGTCGGCGTAGGGCCGGTCCAGCACCGTGCCGTCGGCCAGCGCGTGCGCGAACCGGACCAGGTCGGGCGCGGTGGCGAAGCCGTCGCCCGGGGCGTAGCCGACGAAGCTCCGGCCCGGGTTCCTACCTGGTATCTGCGGGTCCAGGCTGCCCTTGTCCAGGTTGCGCACCGCGTCCACCCGGCTGCCGTCGGCCTGCCGCATGTACGAGTGCGCGATGTGCTCGTCGGTGAGCCACTGCGGCCTGGTGTAGAACGCCGAGCCGCTCATGCCGCACCGCCCGAAGACGTTCTCGTGCACGTAGTCCCAGTACGTCGTGCCGGTCACGGCCTCCACGATCTGCGCGGCGATGGCGAGGCCGGCGCCGGCGCCCGCGGTGTGGTTCTGGGAGCCCGTGCCGGGGGCGGCCACCAGCCTCGCCTGCCTGGTCCACCCCTCGTAGAACTCGTGCACCTCCTGGCTGCTGTGGAAGACGCGTTGCGGGTCCGGCTCCGGGGCGTCGAGACCCGAGGTGCTGGTGAGCAGGTGGTGGAGGGTGACCTGCTCGGCGATGTCCTCGGCGAAGCCCGTCAGGTGGGCGCCCACCGTGTCCGACAGCCTCACCTCGCCCTGTTGCGCCAGCTGAAGGACGGCCACCGGGCAGAACGGCTGGCTCGCCGAGGCGAGGTTGACCGCCACGCCCTCGTGATTGGGGATCGCCTTCTCCCTGTCGGCCATGCCGTAGCTGCGGGACAGCACGGCCTTGCCCCGGTGCGAGAGCAGCACCACGCCGGAGAACCTGTCCTCGGCGGCCAGTTGCGCCACGTACCGGTCGTACGCTCCGCCGGGCCGGGTGTCCGGTGGGATGCCGGCGCCGTTCGGGGCCGGGTCGGCGTGGCCGGGCTGGGCGTTCATGAGCGGCGCGCCGGCCGCCACCGCGCCGGCGGCCGTCAACCCGCTCCACCCGAGCAGCCGCCGCCTGCCGATGCTCCGTGCGGGATCCGAGTCCATGGTCACGGTCCTTTCTGATCGACGGAATCGACGAACCGGCCGTCGCGGGCAGGTCTCTCGGCAACCGCTACCGGCAACCGATCACCCACCCGCGGGGTCGGTGGCTCCACTGAAGAGGGCGGACGGTTGCGGCGGCGTATGCGATTTTCGATACGTTCGCGATACGGGGCGGGTCGCCGGCCGTCGCCGAACTGGGCGAGTTGTCCGAGTCCTCGATATATAGATCCGATCTATCGACCCCATTTGAGGCTCCGTGGTGGCCAATTGCCGTCAGAAGCCTGTCTAGTTATCCGATGACTCTGTACGGTGTCGGTCTCGGGAGGCAATCATGCTGAGATCTGTCAGACACGGCACCCGGCACCGCACCCGGCACCGCACCCCGCACGGCTTCGTGCACCGCGTCCGGCACGGCACGCTGGCCGTGCTGGTCCCCGGGCTGGTGGCGACGGCACTGCTCGGCACCGGTCCCGCACGCGCCTCGGCGCCGGCGCAGCCCCCCGGGCAGGGCGCCGGGTGGACCGTGAACGGCCCCGGCCCCGCGGACCCCGTCGCCCGGCTGCGGCTGGACCCGGCGGAGGGGACGCTGTCCCTCGACGTCACCGACCACGGCAGGACGGTGATCGAGCCGTCGGCGGTCGGCATCGTCACCGAGCGGGCCGACCTCTCGAAGGGCCTGCGCTACCAGGGCCGCAGCGACCGCGTCGTCTCCGAGCACTACCGGGCGGTCGCCGGCAAGCAGAGCTCGCGCCAGGTGCTGATGAGGGAGTCCCGCTTCCGGTTCGCCGGTGCCGGCGGAGCCCGTGTCGACCTGCTGGTGCGGGCCTCGCACGACGGCGTGGCCTACCGCTACGTACTCCCCTCGGGCAGCGGCGACGTGCTGGGCGAGACCTCCGCCTTCACGCTCCCCGCCGGCGCCGAGGCCTGGCTCGGCGCCTACCGGCAGGACAACGAGAACCTCTTCAAGGAGTACCGGGCGAGCGAGGCGCCCGCCGGCGAGTACATGGACCAGGCGCTGTTCAGGACGGGCGACGCCTACGCCCTGATCGCCGAGTCCGATCTCACCGGCAGCTACTCCGCGGCCCGCCTGGTGCACGACGCGGGCTCCTCCACGTACCGGATCGGGCTGTGGGACCAGCGGGTCGCGGTGAGCGGCGCCCTGAGCACGCCCTGGCGGGCGATGATCGTCGGCGACCTCGCGACCGTCACGGAGTCCACCTTCACGGACGACCTCGCACCGGCGTCACGGATCGCCGACACCTCCTGGATCAAGCCGGGCCCCGCGCTGTGGACCTGGCTCGCGGGCGGCCGTACGGCAGGGCAGAGCCTCACCGCGCAGGAGGGCTACGTCGACTACGCGGCCCAGCGCGGCTGGCCCTACGAGGTCGTGGACGCCGGCTGGTACTTCGCGCCCGACCAGTGGGACACCACCGATCCGAACTGGCAGCAGGACAGCTGGATGCCGCAGCTCGTCGACTACGCCAGGCAGCGGGGCGTCGGCGTCCTCGTCTGGGTGCACTTCCGCGACCTCGACACCGCCGAGGAGCGCGAGCAGTGGCTCTCCACGCTGGAGAAGTGGGGCGTCAAGGGCCTGAAGATCGACTTCATGGACTCCGAGTCCCAGGAGCGGATGCGCTGGTACGACGAGATCCTGCCGGAGCTCGCCGCCCACCACCTGCTCGTCGAGTTCCACGGCTCCACGATCCCCAAGGGCATCCAGCGCACCTGGCCGAACGTGCTGACGATGGAGGGCGTGAACGGCGAGGAGAAGAAGACCAACACCCCCCAGCACCTGGCCACCCTGCCGTACACCCGCAACGTCATCGGCTCGATGGACTACACCCCGGGCGCCTTCCAGCGCGCCGAGCGCCCCAACGCGGGCTCCGACGCGAGCGAGCTGGGCCTGTCGGTGCTGTACGAGTCCGGCGTGCAGAATCTCGCGGGTACCCCCGAGTCGTACGACCAGCGCCCCGAGGCGCGCAGCTTCCTGGAGCAGATCCCGGCCGCCTGGGACCGCACCCGCCTGTTGGCGGGGAAGCCGGGCGAGAGCGCGGTGCTCGCCCGGGGGAGCGGCGGACGGTGGTTCATCGGCGGAACGTTCGCCGGAGCGGCCCACACCGCGAAGGTGCCCCTGCGGATCGACCCGGGCCCTTGGCTGGTGGAGGTGATACAGGACGGCCCTGACGGCCTGGTGCGCGTCCCGCACGTGATGCACGGCGGCCAGACGCTGACCGTGCCGGTGGTCGCCGACGGCGGCTTCGCCGCCCTCGCCTGCCGCTGGCACCCCGGTATCACCACCTGCGAGAAGGCGCCGTCCTGAGCACTGGCGGGGGCCCGTGCCCCCCGGCATGACGCCGTCCCGCCGGGGAGCACGGGCAGGCGCCGTCCACGCGTGGTCCTGAACGGTCCGCCCGCACCGCCGCGCGCCCGGCCGGCCCCGGCCGGGCGCGCGCCTGACAGCAGCGAGAAGTGACGAAGACGAAGGAGACCGTCAATGACGATGGACCGCCGCTCCGTCCTCACCGCGGGCGGCCTGCTCGCCGCGGCGGCCGTGACGCCCGCCGTCGCCGCGGCACCGGCCACGGCAGCCCCCGCCCCTGGGGCCCCCGGTCCCGCGTACGGCCCCCCGCCGGCCGGTGACCGCGCCTGGGGCGAGGTTCCGCGCATCCTCGCCCGGATCAGACCGCCGAGGTTCCCGCACCGCACCTTCGACATCACGCACTTCGGCGCCGTAGGGGACGGCCGGACGCTGAACACCGCCGCCTTCCGCGCCGCGGTGGGCGCCTGCGCACGCTCAGGGGGCGGCCGGGTCGTCGTGCCGTCCGGCCGCTTCCTCACCGGCGCCGTCCACCTGCTCAGCGGCGTCGAACTGCACGTCACCGACGGCGCCACCATCGCCTTCAGCCCGGATCCGGGGGACTACCTGCCGGCCGTGCTCACCCGCTTCGAGGGCACCGAGTGCTGGAACTACTCGCCCTTCGTCTACGCCTACGGGCAGCGCGACGTCGCCGTCACGGGCCCCGGCACCCTCGACGGGCAGGCGCGCCTCGGCCCCTGGGAGAGCTGGTACCGCACCAGCGGCATGCAGGGGCCCGACCAGCAACTGCTGCGCCAGATGGGCTCCACGGGCGTGCCGGTCGCGCAGCGCGTCTTCGGCGACGGGCACTACCTGCGCCCGCAGCTGATCCAGTTCAACCGCTGCCGGAACGTCCTCGTCGACGGGGTGACCCTCGTGGACCCGCCGATGTGGACGGTGCACCCGGTGCTCTGCACCAACGTGACCGTGCGGAACGTCACCGTCGACAGCACCCTCTACAACACCGACGGCTGCGACCCCGAGGCCTGCTCCTACGTCCTGATCACCGGATGCCGCTTCAACACCAACGACGACTGCATCGCCGTGAAGTCGGGCCGCGACGAGGACGGCCGGCGCATCGGCGTGCCCAGCGAGAACATCGTCATCCGCGACTGCGCGTTCGCGGGCCGGTGGGGCGGGGTGGCCGTCGGCAGCGAGGTGTCCGGAGGCGTGCGGGGCGTCTTCGCCGAGGACTGCACCGTCAACCCGCCCCACTTCCCCGGCCGCTACCCCGTCAAATACCCCCTGTACATCAAGACCAACAAGAAGCGCGGCAGCTTCGTGGACGGCGTCCACCTGCGCCGGATCACCGGCCAGGGGGTGGAGCGGGGGGCCGTCTTCATCACCATGGACTACAACGGCGAGGCCGGCGACCAGCCGGTCTCCGTGCGGAACGTCTTCGTGGACCGGATGGAGATCGACGGCGCCCAGGCGGTCCTGCACCTGGTGGGCGTGCCGACGGACCACCTGCGGGGCGTGCACCTGTCCCGGTCCGTGTTCACCGGCATCCGCGAGCCGGACAGCGTCGCGTACACCGACGACCTGACGTTCTCCCAGGTCTCGGTCAACGGGAGTCCGGTGTCCTGAGCACGCCCCGCTCAAGGGCCCGGGCCGGCCGGCGGGCGGCAGGCGGTACACACCGCCCGCCGCCCGCCGTGCCCTGTGGGGCCCGCCCGAGCCGGTGGCACCGGGCAGGACCCGCGCGGGTCAGGACACCGGCCGGACCCGGATCAGCCGGGTCTCACCGGGGCGCAGCGTCGCGCTGTAGGAGTCCGCGACCACGCCGGTGTGCTTGCCGGACCACAGGTCGGTGACCTCGCCGTCGCCCGTGAAGCCGACCTGCTGCCAGGTGACGCCGACCGCCGCCGAGCCGGAGGCCGCGGTGTTGAACAGCGCCACGACGTAGTCGCCGTTCGCCTCCCGCTTGCGCCACACCTGGCGGGAGCCGTCGTTCACGATCCGCTCGCCCGCCGCCCCGTCCTGATCGACGCCGATCAGCCGGTCATTGGTGAGCATCGCCCGGTCGACGGGGTCCAGTTGGGTGAGGTCGGTGCCCAGCAGCAGGGGGGAGGCCGCCATCGCCCACAGCGTGAACACCGAGCGCCGCTGGTCGGCCGTGAGCCCCACCTGGTCGCCGCCCCCGATCTCCAGGGAGTCCAGGTCGTTCCAGCCGCCCGGACCCGCGTACGGCGCCCAGGACGCCGCCGAGTCGAACCGCGAGGAGACGTGCGACCAGTCGGTCAGGGGGTAGCCGCTGCCGTTGGGACCGGGGCCGCAGTAGCACTCCACGTCGCCCTGGGTGCGCCAGCTGTTCGCGAGCTCCTTCCAGGTGGTGGCGTCGGCGATGGGGAGGTTGTTGGAGAGCGCGAAGTTGATGGGCCGCCCGGTCGCGCGCAGCGCCTTGTCCCAGGCGCGCACGTCCGCCACATCGTCGCTGCCCACCCCGTCGATCTTCAGGTAGTCCACGCCCCACGAGGCGAACTGCCGCGCCCAGGAGTCCACGAACTCCTGCGCGCCCGGCTTGCCGTAGTCGAGGTAGTACATGTTCTTGCAGTTGTAGTTCTTCTCGGACTTCGACGTGTCGGCGATGTCCTGAGCGTGGTACGGGGTGCCCTCGACCGGGGTGTTCCGGGTGACCGCGTTCTTGGCGATGCCCGGTGTGACGTAGAAGCCGAACTTCAGGCCCTTGGCGTGGATGTGGTCGGCGAGCGCCTTGATGCCCGAGGGGAACTTGGCGGAGTCCACCGCCCAGCGCCCGTAGGAGTCCACGACGAAGCCGTTGTCGTCGCACTTCTGCCAGAAGTCGTCGAGGTTGACGTACACGAAGCCGTGGGAGGCGAGGCCGCTCTTCGCCATGGCGTCGGCCTGCGCCTCGACGGCGGCCTCGGAGGGAGTGCGCCGCACGAGGCTCCAGCTGCTCCAGCCCATGGCGGGGCGGAGGGACTGGCCGTTGTCGGAGGCGGACGCGGACGGGGCGGTGCCGATGCCGGTGAGGGCCAGCGCGAGCGAGGAGAGCGCCCCGAGCAGCGCGGTGTTCCTGGTCCTGTTCATGATGTCCTTGGGGGTCGCGTGGTGCGGCGGTCGGTGGCCGGGCGGTCGCTCCGGCGGGTGGCGGGCGGCCGCGGGATGTGCACCGGCCGCCCGCCGTGTCTCACGAGCAGTCCTGCGTGGAGCCCGTGGCGCTCACCCGGAGCGCGCCGCCGGAGTCGTTGCCGCTGCCGGCGAGGCAGTAGCCGCTCACGCCCTGGAAGACGAAGTCGGCAGGGCTGTCGTCGCCGCGTGAGGCGGTGAAGTGCTCGAAGCGCAGCGCGCCGCCGGTGTCGGCGATGACGGCGGGCCGGCCGTCGTCGTCGGCGAGCCGGACCGAGCTCTGCCGGAACGTCACGTGGTCGGCGTTGTGCAGGTACCAGCCGAAGGCCGGCCGGGTGCCGATGCTCTTGGGGTTGTAGTCCGTGGGGTCGTTGCTGGGCACGGCGGTCGACATGGTGCCGTTGCCGCCGGGCACGGTCAGGTCGACGTGGTCGAAGGTGATGCCGGCGATGTGGTTGGAGCCGGACTCGCCCCACAGGGTCGGGCTGAAGGAGGGCGTGTTGCCGGTGGCGGTGATGTGGTCGTAGGTGATGTCGTGGATGTGGCCGACGCCCGGGTCGTTGCCGCAGCGTTTTCTCGTCCCGATCTTCTGCATGATCGGCGAGTGGACGCCCGTCATGGTGATGTTGTGGTAGTGGACGTCCGAGATGTCGGCGCCGTCCATGGAGACCATGCCGAGACCGGACTTGTCCGCGCCGGTGATGTCGATGTGATCGAAGTCGTAGTCCGAGAAGTCGCCGCAGGTCTCCGAGCCGAACATCAGGGCGTTGCAGCACTCGGCGGACAGGTGTGAGTCGCGCACCGTCACATGGCCGTTGGGCAGCTTGGCGCCGAGGGCGTAGTCGCTCTTGAAGACCAGCGCGTCGTCGTTGGCGGCGATGTCGGCGTTGGTGATGGTGGCGTTCGTGGTGCTGATGATGTTCCAGCCGTCACGGTCGCTCGCGGTGTCGATGTGCAGGTGGTCGGAGGTCACGTTCCTGCAGCCGTTGATGAGCGCCGCGAAGTGGCCGCCGCGCCGCAGGGTGATCCCGCTGAGCGTGAGGCCGTCGCACCGGGTCAGCGAGATGATCTTGTCCGCCTGGCCGTCGTCCGGGTTGCCCGTGATCAGGAAGCCGCCTCCGTCGATCGTGCCGGAGCCGGTGAAGCCGATGTTCGTCAGCCGGTCGCCGTAGAACATCGCGTCGTGGAAGTGGCTGTGGCCGAAGTCCTGGTAGTCGTCGTACGGGTTGGACTCCGGCTCGTCGTAGACATCCGAGCTGGATCCGATGATCGTGGCCCCGGAGTCCAGCTGGAGGTTCACGTTGCTCTTCAGGTGGACGGTGTTCTTGGACTTGTACTGCCCCGGCGGGAACTCCACCGTCCCGCCGCCCGCACCGCTCGCGGCCGTGACGGCGTCCTCGATGGCCGGGCTGTCGTTGACGTGCCCGTCGGCCTTGGCCCCGTAGTCCATGACGTTGAAGACGGCGGCCTTGGCGGGGGTGGGGTGGGCGGCCTGGTCGGTGCCGGCGGTGGCCTGGGTGCTCGTCAGCCCGAACAGGGCGGCGAGCAGGAACGCCGTCAGGGCGGCGACTCTTTTCACCCTTGGCTCTCCTTCTGTGGGAAGCGGTCGAATGCGGTGGGGACGTCGAACTTCGAAGTCGCGGTGAGAGATCCGAGGTATATGGGGTGCGTCCCGAGAGTTGCCGGTCACACCTGGTGCCTTCTGTGGCCCCACTGGGGCGGTGATGCGCGATGCCTTGGCGAAATCGTGACGAGCCCCACTGAAAGATCGGATCTCTCGCCGCAGAATCGGAATGTAACAGGGACATGACAACTGTCAATGGGTCGCGCCTGCCGGGCATCCGGAACCGGCCACGGGGCGGCCAAGGGGTGGGCGCGGGAAAGGCCGAGGGCCCTCGCGCGGTCGCGAGGGCCCTCGGAGGGGTGGGTCGGGTGCGGCGCCGGGTCAGCGCTGCCAGACGTAGGTGCCGACCGTCTTCGCCGGCAGTGTCGCGGTGAGCTGCCGGCCCTCGGAGCGCAGGGTGAGGTCCTGGTCCGCGCCGGTCTGGTTGACGACGATCACCGCCACCGTGCCGTCCGGATTGAGGAAGGCCACCGTGGTGACCGTGCCCGCGTCCCCGTAGTCGCTGTCGATCCGCTTCGCGCCCCGCTGGACGAACCTGGCGTACTGCGCGAAGAAGTTGTACTCGGGCAGCGCCCAGTAGCTGTCCCGGTCGGCCGGGCTCTGGATGAGGGGCGTCGGGTCGGGCGTGCCGAACTGCTGGCTCTGCCGGTTCTGGTCGAGCATGGTGGCCCAGGCGACGTAGCCGATCGACCAGTTGCGCAGGTACTGCGCGATGCGGTCGGCCCCCTCGGTGCCCCAGACCATCCGCTCCGTCATGATCACGTCGAGGTCCGGGTAGTCGTCCTTGAGCCCGCTCATGGCGCTCGGGTCGCCCGAGTAGTCGTGCAGCGCGATGGCCGTCGAGTTGCGGTAGGCGTCCGAGTACGCGCCCGGGGTGCCGTACAGGCCCGCGGCGTAGTCGGCCGCCTGGCCGAAGTTGTGGTCGTAGCCCCAGATCTCCGTGGCCAGGCCGGCATCGGCGAACTCCTGGTGCATCGCGTCCAGGAGCCGCTGCTCCTGCTCGGCGGAGACCAGCATGCTGGGGTACTGCTTGGCGGCGTTCAGCGGCTCGTTCTGGGGCGTCACCGCGTGGACGGTGATGCCCTGCTCGGCGTAGGCCTGCACGGTCCTGCGGTAGTACGCCGCGAACGCCGGCACGTACTCGTCGAGCAGGTGCCCGCCGATCAGGCTGTTGTTGTCCTTCATCCAGGCCGGGGCGCTCCAGGTGGTGCCGAAGACGACCAGGTCGGGGTTGATCTGGAGCGCTTCCTTCAGGGTCGCGATGACGTGGTTGTCGATGTCCTTCTGGATGGAGAAGTTCGCGAGGTCCGGGTCGGCGGCGCCGTCGTCGTAGGTGTAGAACGCCGGCTGGCTGAAGTCGGAGGTGCCGAAGCAGATGCGGGTGATGCCGAAGCCCGCGCCGGACGCCGGGTCGAAGAGCGCCCGCAGGGCCTTGGTGCGGGCGTCCGGGCTCATCAGGGACAGGGCGTAGACGGTGGAGTCCTCCATCGAGGTGCCGATGCCGAGCACGCTCTGGTACGCGGTCCCCGGATCGACGCCGATCACCTGGCCGGAGCCGCCTCCCGCGGGGGTGAACGCGATGTCGTCCTGCTTGCTCAGCGCGTACGCCACCCCGGCCAGACCCGTGGCCGGATCCTCGTACCACGCACCGCTCTTGGGCTCGAACCCGTCGGCCGTCGACTCCGAGCTGAACGTCACCTGGGCGGCGTCGGAGGCTCGGGTGCCCCTGGCCGCGGCGCCGGCCTGATCCGGCAGCAGCAGGGCGGATCCGGCGGCGGCTGCCCCCGCGGTGGTCAGGGCGAGGAAGGCCCGGCGGCTGAGCCCGGCGCGCAGCCGCGGGGGAGTGGGGGACGCGGGGCCTTGCGGGGTGGGGGGCATCTGCTGCTCCGTGGGGGTCTCGGCCGGCAGCGGCGGGCGCCGGCTGCGCGGGTGCGCTGGCCGCGGTGGGCGTGCCCGGCAGGCGGGGAGTGCCCGCTGCTGGGCGGTGACGCGGCGTCACGCGGGTGTGGAGGGCGCCATGGAAACATACTTACCAAGTACTTGGTAAGGCTCTGGTCCAGACTTACTCTCGGGTGGGGCGCCCGGGCGCCGTACACTGCGCCTGGTGAGCGAGAACACGGCCAGGGAGCGGATCACCGGCGGCGCCACGCCCCGGGCCCCGCGCGGCGTGGGGGCCCAGCGGCGCCAGGAGATCCTTCAGACCGCGGTGGAGACGTTCGCGGCCCGCGGCTACCACAACGCCTCGCTCGCCGAGATCGCCGACCGGGTCGGGCTCACCCAGGCCGGGGTGCTGCACTACTTCCGCTCCAAGTCGCAACTGCTCACCGGCGTCCTGGAGTTGCGGGACCGGGCCGACATCGGCCAGCTCGGCCCCGACCGCCCGCAGGGGCTCGCGTTCCTGCGGCACCTGGTCGACACGGCCCGGCGGAACGCCGAGCGCGAGGGCATCGTCCGGCTCTACACCGTGCTCTCCGCGGAGAGCGTCACCGAGGGCCACCCCGCACAGGAGTACTTCCGCGACCGCTACACGGGCCTGCGCACCTTCGTCGCCGACGCGCTGTACGAGGCCTGCGGGCTGGGCGGTGCCGAGGGCGGTGCGGACGGTGCCGGCGGCGGGAGCGGTTCAGAGCGCGGTGAGGAGCGCGCTCGGCAGGAGGGGGACGCACGCCGGGAGGTCGAGCACGTCGCCAACGCCGTCATCGCCGTGATGGACGGCCTCCAGGTGCAGTGGCTGCTGGCGCCGGAGGCGGTGGACATGGCCGCGGCCACCGAGCGCGTCGTCTCGGCGCTGCTCGCCTCGCTGGCGCCGGAGCGGTTCGCCGCGGGGCTTCCCGAATAGCCCTCGCCGGCACTCTCGCCTGGCGGGCTACGAACCAGTCGTGGCCCGGCACCGGCGCGTGGCAGGCCGCGAACCGGGCGTGCGGGCGGAGTCCCCGGCGGTGGCTCGCTCACAGCGGCGTGCGCAACGCGCTGCGCTCCGACCGCCAGAGGTCCAGGAGGTGTTCGGCCAGCCGGGTGTCCAGGTGGGTGGTGGCGTGGATGCCGAAGGCGATGTCCGGGGCCAGGTCGGGCTCCTCCGCGAGCAGGCCGCCGAGCACGTCCCTGCGCACCACCTGCTCGTGCACCGCGTCGGCCTCCACGTGCTCGGTGTAGAAGTACTCGGCGGCCGGCCCCGCGCCCGTGCGGCGCAGGGCGGCGGCCAGCCGCGCCGATGCCGGTGACGACGTCACCTCGACCGCCGCGAAGTGCCCGACGAGCGCGCCGCGGTGGGCGCGGTGCAGCCCCAGCATCGACATCAGGTTGACGGGCGCGAGGGCCGCCGCGGGCGCCTGGTCCAGGTAGCGGCCGTACGCCGGGTCCAGGTCCAGGTCGGTCATCAGCTCCGCGAACAGCTCCGCGTGCACCCCCTCGGGCCGCCCGCCGCCGAACTCGTCGTACTCGACCGCCACCATGGCGGCCTTGGCGCGGCCGCGCAGCCGCGGGATCACCCAGGCGTGCGGATCGGCCTCCTTGAGGTGGTACAGCGAGCGCAGCGCGGCGTACTCGCGCAGCTGCCACAGCCGTCCCTGGCGCCGAAGGAAGCGGCTGACGTCGGTGTCGGCGTCCTCGGCCGTCCCGGTGAGCAGCGTGTCCAGGGCGCCGGTGACGTCGGCGACCGGGCCGGTGGCGGCCCGCAGCTCCGCTTCGAAGCGCCGCTCCAGGGCCGCGCGCAGCTCCAGCAGGGCCGGGTCCCACTCCAGGTCGGGGTCGACGTCCGCGAAGCCCCGGTAGTGCAACTCGTAGAGGGCGTACAGCGCGAGGTGCAGGTCGTCGCCGTACGGGTCCGCCGCGCCGGCCTCCCGGGTACCGGGCAACCCGGCGCCGGCACGACCGGGCGAGGCCAGCGCGGCGAGCACGGCACCGGACAGCTCGCCGCGGGGGCGGGGCAGGGCGGGCCCGCCGGGTGGGCCCGCGGTGCGTGACACGTACCCGGGCGCCCGCACCGTCTCGCGCGATGCGGCCTGTGCCGAAGCGGTCATGGTCCGTTTCCCTTCCTGTCCTCGGCCTGGTTCGTGTCGTCGGTGTGGTTCGTGTTCGGGGCCTGGTTCGTGTCGTCGGTGTGGTTCGTGTTCGGGGCCTGGTTCGTGTCTTCGGTGTGGTTCGTGTTCGCGGCCTGGTTCGTGTTCTCGGTGCGGTCCGCGTGCTTGGCCCGGTTCGTGTGCTCGGCCCGGTTCCTCCTCTCGGTGCGGTCCGCGTTCTCGGCGCGGTCCGCGTTCTCCGCCCCGTCCGCGTTCTCGGCCGGATCCGTCCGGTCGGCCCGGTGCGGTGGGGAACGGTCCGGTGGTCGTGAGGCGTTGCGTGCCGGGTCGTCGCGTGCCGGGCGGGGCGGCTGCCTTCGGTGGCTCGTGTCGCACCACGGCGGCGTCGCGGTGCGCCGGCAGGTGCAGAGGGCGACGGTGAACCGGTCCGAGGCCGCCACCGTGCCGTCGTCCATCCGCACCTCGACGGGGCCCGGCACCAGAAGGGGACCCTCCTCGCTGAGCGTGACCCGGCAGGGGTCCCGGCGGTCCCGGCCGGGGAAGCGGCCGGGGTCCCGCCCAGGGGAGTGGCCGGGCCCGCGGTCAGGGGAGTTCGGCACGGATGACCACCAGCTCCTCGTGTCGGTCCTGGACGGTGAGCAGGCCCCGGGCGCGCAGCCACGGCAGCCGGGCGCGCAGCACCGGCCCGAACGGGATCCACCGGCGGTCGCAGACCGTGCCCGGCAGCCCCGCGCGTGCCAGCCTCCGCAGCGTGTCCTCGACGCCGCAGAGCCCGGACTGCACCATCAGCAGCGCCCCGTGCGGCCGCAGCACCTCGCCGGCGCCGTCGCAGAGCCGGTCCAGGACGTCCCGGCCGTCGGTGCCGGCCTCCCATGCCGGGTTGCGGTCGCGCGGACCCGTGGCCTCAGGCGTCGGCACGTACGGCGGATTGCACACCACCAAGTCGAAGGAGCTGCCCAGGACCGGCGTGAACAGATCGCCCCGGTGCACCGCGATCCGCCGCCGCGCGCGCAGCGCGTTCAGCCGCGCCGTCAGCACGGCGCGGTGCCCGACGTCCACCGCGGTGACCCGCGCCCCCTGCCGCGCCGCGTGCAGCGCGAGCGCACCGGAGCCGGTGCCCACGTCGAGCACGTCGGCACCCGCCGGCAGCCTCTCCCGCGTCAGGGCCTCGGCCAGCAGGAACGTGTCGTCTCCCGGCGCGTACACACCGGGCGGGACCAGCGGTGACCCCAGGCCGCCCGGCCTGGCCGGGGGCCGTCCGGAAGCGGTCGTCATGGAAACCTCCGCGCTACGGCTCCCACCAGGGCGCCGCGCCGGGGCCCGGGGCACCCGTCGGATCCTGGGGCCGGGTCCGCCCGTGGCACGACGGCGGGAGCGGAATACCGGCCACGCGTACCCCGTACGGCGCTTTCACACGGAAACGCAGGGCAGGGCCCATGTTCGACCCGGAACGGGCCCGGGTCCGACCCGGACATGCATGAGCGGCGCCCCGCCGGATACTCGCCCCGGATTCCGGTGCCGATCGAACCGACGCCGGCACTGACTGCATACAGGCGCCGGCATCGACGGAACGACACCGGCACCGACCGAGCACAGACGCCGAAGCCGACCGAGCACAGACGCCGAAGCCGACCGGACAGACCCAGACCCGGGCACCCCTCCGCGGGCGCCGATCGGACAGCCCCCGGGCACCGGTCGGACAGCCCCCGCCGCCGACCGAAAAGAGGACGCCATGACGAGCCCGCCGCGACTCCCCGGTGCGCCGGTGTCGCTCTGGATGGAGCGGGAGCTCTCGGAGCGCCACCCACCGTTGCGCACCACCACGGAGGCCGACGTGGCCGTGCTCGGCGGAGGCATGGCCGGGCTGTGCACCGCCTGGGAGATGGCACGCACCGGCCGCTCCGTCGTGCTCGTGGAGGCCGGCGGGCTGGCGGCGGGCGTGACGGGGAACACCACGGCGAAGCTCTCCGCCCTGCAAGGGTTCACCTACCACCGGCTGCGCGCCGCGGCCGGGGCCACCGCCGCCCGCAGGTACGCCACGTCGCAGAGCCAGGCCGTGGCGCAGGTGGGCGAGGTGAGCGCGGAACTCGGCATCGACTGCCAGTGGGAACGCGCCGACGCCGTCACCTACGCCACCCGCCCCGAGGGCGCCGAGGAGCTGCGCGCGGAGGCGGAGGCCGCGCAGGACGCCGGGCTCGACGCCGAGTTCGTGACGGCGACCGCGCTGCCGTTCCCCGTGAGCGGCGCGGTGCGGCTGC
Source organism: Streptomyces sp. TS71-3 (assembly GCF_018327685.1). Taxonomy (NCBI): domain Bacteria; kingdom Bacillati; phylum Actinomycetota; class Actinomycetes; order Kitasatosporales; family Streptomycetaceae; genus Streptomyces; species Streptomyces sp. TS71-3. Next base: position 4,095,609 of record NZ_BNEL01000001.1, read on the forward strand.
CGGACCAGGCGCAGTTCCACCCGCGGGCGTTCCTGGACGGCCTCGCCCGCGACCTCGTCGCCCGCGGTGGCCGGATCTTCGAGGACACCCGGGCCACCGCGCTGCACGAGGGCTCGCCCTGCCGGGTCACCACAGCCGGCGGCGCCGAGGTCGTCGCCCGGGACGTCGTGGTGGCCACCCACTACCCGATCTTCGACCGCGCCCTGCTCTTCGCGCGCATGGCGCCGCACCGCGAACTCGTCGTCGCGGGGCGCCTTCCGAGCGACGACGCGCCGGGAGGCATGTACCTGACGCCGGAGGACGCCACGCGCTCGCTGCGCACCGCCCCGTACGGCGCCGAGCACCGGATGCTCATCGCCACCGGCGAGAAGTTCGTGCCGGGCACCGGCGGGGTCGAGGAGCGGTACCGGCGGCTCGCGGCGTGGATGCTGGAGCACTTCCCCGCCGCCGAGGTGCGCTACCGCTGGGCGGCGCAGGACAACTGGACGACGGACGGTGTGCCCTTCATCGGGCCGCTGCACCCGGCGGCACGGCACGTGTACGTCGCCACCGGCTTCGGCGGCTGGGGACTGAGCGGTGGGATGGCGGCCGGACGGCTGCTCAGGTCGCTGGTGGAGGGCGAGGGCCTGCCGTGGGCCGGCCTCTACGACCCCCGCCGGCTGCACCTGCCGCGCGAGGGCCGCGCCCTGGTGGAGCGGGGGGCCGACACGGCCAGGTACTTCGTGGGCGACCGGCTGCCGGGCCGCGCCGAACCCACGGCGGACGGCATCGCCCGCGGGCAGGGCGCCGTGGTGCGCAGCGGCGCCCGGCACCTCGCCGTGTACCGGGACGAGGACGGAGGCGAGCACGCCCTGTCCGCGCGCTGCACGCACCTGGGCTGCCTGGTGCGGTTCAACGACGCCGAACGGACCTGGGAGTGCCCCTGCCACGGTTCGCGGTTCGGCACGGACGGGGAGGTGCTCCAGGGACCGGCGGTGCACCCCCTGAAGCGGGCGGAGACCTCGCACACGGCCCCGGCCGGTGAAGGAACCCACCAGGAGCCCGGCGACGGGTCCGGGTGAGGCGACGGGTCCTGTGAGGCGACGGGTTCGCGTGGGTGCACGCGTCCACGCCCGCGTCCGCGTCCACGCCCGCGTCCGCGTGCACCGGGCGTCTCACCCGTGTCGCGGCGCGGGCGCCTCGGGCGGCCCATCCTGACCGCCCCGACGAACGCGCGGCGTCAGCCGACGGCGACCGGCTCCCACTGCTGGCCGCCGGAGCCGGGGACCTCCCGCGACTGCTGGACGGCGGCACCGTCCCCCGCGTCCTCGGCCACGGTGAGCAGCAGGCCCGAGCCGGCGTTGACCAGGGCGAACCGCCCGGCCTCGCCGCGGGGCTCGAACCGCCACCGCTGGGCGTCGCTGTGGGTGCCTTCCCACACCTGGACGGCGGCACCGCCCTCGCGGCTGCCGCCGACGACGTCGAGGAACTTCTCCGCGTCGGGACGCCGCAGGGTGTACGTGGCGAGGGCCGGGTCGAACGCCACCGTCCACTGCTGGCCGGGGCTGCCCTGCGGGCCGAGCCTCTCCCACACGGACACGGGGGCGCCGTTGTCCCACCCGCCGCCAGGCACGTCGAGGACCTTCCGGGAGGCGGCGTGCACCAGAACGTACAGCCCGTCCGGGATCGGTCGGTTCATGGGCGGGCCCTCTTCCTGTCCCGGAATCTGGGTCGACGGGTGAGGTGGCGCGTCACGGGAGCGTCGCGGACCATGGCGGGCGCCACAGGGGAAAGCGGTGCGAACCGTGCCGTGCGGGCACGGCCGGCAGATCGAACTGTACGCGACACGGCGGGGCCCGTACCGGGCAGGGCACGCCGCATCCGCGGCCCTCGCGCGCACCCCGACGGGCAGGGGACGCTCACGGCGAGCGCCCGCCGGTTCACCCGCCGTGTCACGGGTTCGGCCATCCGTTCGCCCTGAAGGTTTGCCCGCGGCATCCCGGGTCACCCGGACCCGCGAGGTGGTGCCATGCCTGACAGCAAGCACCACGGCACGACCCGAGAAGAGAACAGCAGCGACGTGACAGACGTGACAGACGGGCAACGGTCCGGAAGCGGTGCGAAGAGGCGTCCGGGTCTGATGCGGATCCAGCGGAGCGCGCGCACGCAGCTCGCCGAGCTGACCGGCATGACCGTCGAGTCCATGACCTCCGCCCAGCGCTCCGGCGATGGCTGGACGCTTGAGCTGGAGGTGCCGGAACTGGCCAGGGCGCCGGACACGGTGAGCCTGCTCGGCGGCCACGAGGTCCTGCCGGACGAGGAAGGCGAGCTCACCGGCCACCGCCGCGTCCGCGGTTACGAGCGTGGCCGGGCCGATCCGCACCAGCGCGGCTGAACCGCGGCCGAGCCGGCGATCACGGGTCCCGGGCACGTCCGCAGCGCGCCGGAGCGGCCGGGAGCACACCGCCGGTGGACCACACCCGGCGCGGCACCGCGGACCGGAGCCACGCGCACACACGGGTGGGCGAGGTCACCGAGTCCGGTGCGCGCGGCAAGTCCAAGGGCGCTCTGTCCGGCGCGGCAGGAACGATTCCCAGCCCTTCCGGCAGGGCCGGGACGAGGACGACGACGGATCCGGGCGACGCCGGCCCGCACCCCGCAGGAAGGCGGCCGGCGCCTCAAAGGTCCCGGACGTCCGGGACGCACGACGAGGACTGAACGGAGAGGGGTGAACGGAGATGAGCACGTACGTCTACGGCATCGCCGGCCGCTCCCACCCCGGCCTGCCCGACGGCATCACGGGCGTCGGAGAACCGGCGCGCCCGGTGCGCACCGTCGTCCAGAGCGGCCTCACCGCGGTGGTCAGCGACGCCCCCGAGGGGCTGCGCCCCAAGCGCCGCGACCTGATGGCCCACCAGCGCGTGCTGTACCGGGCGGAGGAGGACGGCCCGGTGCTGCCGATGCGGTTCGGCAGCGTCGCGCCCGACGACGCTTCGGTGCGGGGCGTGCTCGCCGAGCGCGGTGAGCACTTTCACGAACGTCTGGAGTCGCTGGCCGGCAAGGTCGAGTACAACGTGAAGGCCACCCACCGCGAGGACGCGGTGCTGCGGTACGTGATGGCGCGGCGCCCGGACATCAGGGACCTCAGCGACGCCAACAACGCGGCCGGCGGCGGCAACTACCGGCAGCGGCTGGAACTCGGCGAGCTGGTGGTGGCCGCCGTCCAGGCGCAGCAGGCCGAGGACGCCGAGCTGGTGTACCGGACGCTGGAGCAGGTGACGGCATCGGTGACGGCCGGCCCCGAGGCCGCGTCCTGGGTGGCGAACGTGTCCTTCCTGGTGGAGCGGAAGGGGACCGGCGCCTTCACCGAGGCCGTCGACCGGCTGCGCGCCGACCGGCCGCACCTGGACCTGCGCCTCAACGGCCCGCTGCCGCCCTACAGCTTCGTCGAGCCGGGACCCGCGCGGCCCGCGGTGCCGGGCACCTCCACCGGATCCACGGGCCGGATCGCGGAGTGACGCCATGGAACTGCTCGGCGAGATGCTGCCGCTCCCGCTCGCCCCGGTGCGCGGCAGCGCCCGGGTGACACGGCAGGTGGCGGCCGAGGCCGAGCGCCGGTACGACGACCCGGCGGCCGTCGTCGCCGAGCCGGGGCGGCTGGAGGCGCGGCCGGCGGCCGGCGAGCTGGACGAGGCGGAATCCGACCGTCTGGAGGACGAGCTGCTCGACCGGCTGGAGCGCTCCCGCGGTGGCACCGGCGGGGTGCTGTGGGGCGGTGGCCCCGGTGCCCGGCAGCCCTCGACGGCCGCACGGCAGCCAGGGCCGACATGGCAGGCAGGAGAGGCGCCACCACGGACGGAGGCGGCTCCACGACAGGTGGAAGGCGGTTGAGGACACGATGGATCGCACGACGATGGGCCTCGCTGTCGGGGCCGGATACCTCCTCGGGCGCAGCAGGAAGATGAAGATGGCGCTGATGCTGGGCGCCATGGCGGCGGGGCGCCGGCTGCCGGTGACCCCCTCGGCGCTGAAGGGCGCGGTGGGCGACCAGTTGCGGAACAGCCCGCACCTCAAGGGCCTCGGCGACCAGCTCGGCGGCCAGCTGGGCGGCCTCGGCAAGGCCGCCACCGGCGCGCTGATCGAGCGGCGTATCGAGGGCGTGGCCGACCGGTTGCAGTCCCACACCGCGGGGATGCGGGAACGGATGGCGGGGGGCGGGCCCGAGGGCGAGGCCCCGGAAGCCGGCCGTGGCGAGGAGGAGGGCGAGGAGCCGGAGCGCGGGGCTCGCGCCGAGGAGGCCGAGGAGGAGCGCCCGCGCCCGAGGCCCGCCAAGAAGACGGCGAAGAAGGCCGCGAAGAAGGCACCCGCGAAGAAGGCCTCCACGGGCAGGGCGCCCGTGCGGAAGGCCCCGGACAAGCGTGCTGCCGGCCGTGTCCCGCCCGGGAAGCGGGCCGCGGCCCGCACCGCGCCGGGCGGCCCGGTCCGCCGGCCGCGGCCGGAGAAGGGAGGCGGTGACCGTGGCTGACACCCGGTCCCAGCAGACGACGTCCGCCCTCGGCCGGATCACCTCCGGCCCGGCGGCCGACCGGCTCAAGAGCGAGGTCCAGGACTACCTGGGCGCCCAGGCGGAGCGCCTGCTCAGCGCCGCCGGGCACAGGCTGGGCCAGAGCACCGCCCGGCTGACCGACATCGCCGAGGGCAACGGCCCCGGCCTCGGCAAGCTCGCCGCGGAGGGCGGCAAGAAGCTCATCGGGGGCAAGAACCCGCTGGGCGCCGTCGGCGGGGGGCTCAAGGACACCGTCAAGGGCGTGCTCCCGGGCGGCGGCAAGGACGGCAAGAAGGACAAGAAGGCCCAGGGCAAGCCCACCGTGATCCTGGAGTCCGTGGACGTGGGCGTGCCGCTGCGCACCGCCTACGACCAGTGGACGCAGTACCAGGAGTTCAGCAGCTTCGCCAAGGGCGTCCAGGACGCGGATGTCTCGGACGAGGACGTCGAGTCCGACTGGCAGTTCAAGATCTTCCTCTCCAACCGCGCCAACAAGGCCACGACCACCGAGCAGATCCCCGACGAGCGGATCGCCTGGACCACCGAGGCGGCGCAGGGCACCACGAAGGGCGTGGTGACCTTCCACGAGCTGGGGCCCAACCTCACCCGGCTCCTGCTGATCATGGAGTACTACCCGGTCGGCTTCGTCGAGAAGACCGGCAACCTCTGGCACGCGCAGGGCCGCAGGGCCCGGCTCGACTTCAAGAACTTCGCCCGGTTCATCAGCATGACCGGCGAGGCGAGCGGCGCCTGGCGCGGCGAGATCCGGGACAGCGAGGTCGTGCGCAGCCACGAGGACGCCGTCGCCGAGGAGGAGGACGGCGAGCCGTCCGAGGCCGAGGACGTGCAGCCGGGCGACGAGTACGAGGACGAGGCGGACTACGGCTACGAGCAGGAGGAGCCGGACGGGTCCGGAAACTCCGCGGACGACGAGTACCCCGAGGACGAGGCGGCGGAGTACGAGGAGGACGAGGGGTACGAGACCGCGGACTACGCCGATCAGGACGGAAACCCTGACGAGGAGGCCGCGGCGGACGAGCGTCCTGCCGGCCGCCGTGGCTCCGCCGCACGGAGCCGCCGATGACCATGGCGAGGGCACTTCCCGAACCGTGTGGATCCGGTGCGGGCAGCAACCTCGCGGACACCCCCTGCCGGCCGGAGCGAACCTCCCTGACCCGGCCGGAGCGGACCTCCCCGACCCGGCCGGCCCCTCGCACCCTGCGCGTCCGGGCCGGGTGATCGGGGGATTTCGATCCGGAAGCCGGGGGTACTCGGCGCCGCATCCGCCCGGTGGGCGGATGCGCGGCGATCGGACGGTGCCCACGGGTCGTCCAATGCCTTGCGGTCCCCTCGGCCCGCCCCGCCGCCCTCTCCCCGCCGAGGCGCGGTCCGACCATCCGGCCACGCCCCACCCACGACCCCGCCGACGCGATGACCACGAGGTTCGTGGGACGCGACCGGCCACGGAGGAGCGATGAACGACAGCAAGGACCCGAAGAAGGCCGCTTCCGGGGAGATCCCCGGCAGGCCGAGCCCGGTCACCCCACCCGTCGCCGAGCCCACCACGCCCCGCGAGCCGCTGCCGCCCAAGCACGACCAGAGCGGGCCCGACGTCTACAGCCCCACCGGGCAGCCCACCGGCGTGGAGCAGGACCGCATCGCCCAGAGCGAGGCCTACCTCACCACCGCGCAGGGCAACCGGCTGTACGACACCGACCACTCGCTCAAGGCGGGCCGCCGCGGCCCCGTGCTGCTCCAGGACCACCACCTGCGGGAGAAGATCACCCACTTCGACCACGAGCGGATCCCCGAACGCGTGGTGCACGCCCGGGGCGCGGCGGCGCACGGGGTCTTCCGCGGCTACGGCGCCGCCGAGGGGATCAGCAAGGCGGCGTTCCTCGGCAAGGACGTCGAGACCCCCGTCTTCGTGCGGTTCTCCACGGTGCTCGGCTCGCGCGGCTCCGCGGACACCGTGCGGGACACCCGCGGCTTCGCCACGAAGTTCTACACCGCTGAGGGCGTCTTCGACCTGGTCGGCAACAACATCCCGGTGTTCTTCATCCAGGACGCCATCAAGTTCCCGGACGTCATCCACGCCGGCAAGCCGCACCCCGACCGGGAGATCCCGCAGGCCCAGAGCGCCCACGACACGTTCTGGGACTTCGTCAGCCTGCACACCGAGGCCACCCACCACACGCTGTGGAACATGTCGGACCGCGGCATCGCCCGCTCCTTCCGGATGATGGAGGGCTTCGGCATCCACACCTTCCGGATGGTGAACGCCGACGGCGAGACCACCCTGGTGAAGTTCCACTGGAAGCCGCGGCTCGGCGTGCACTCCCTGGTGTGGGAGGAAGCGCAGATGCTCGGCGGCCTCGACCCCGACTTCCACCGCCGCGACCTGGCGGACGCCATCGAGGCCGGCGCCTTCCCCGAGTGGGAGCTCGGGGTGCAGACCTTCCCCGACAACGAGGAGCAGGCCTTCGAGGGCATCGACCTGCTCGACCCCACCAACATCGTCCCCGAGGAACTGGCGCCCGTGCGGTCCATCGGGCGGCTCACCCTGAACGCCAACCCCTCGAACTTCTTCGAGGAGACCGAGCAGGTGGCCTTCCACCCCGGCCACCTGGTGCCCGGCATCGACATCACCGACGACCCGCTGCTCGCGGGGCGGCTCTTCTCGTACATCGACACCCAGATCACCCGGCTGGGCGGCCCGAACTTCGCCCAGATCCCGATCAACCGCCCGCACGCCCCCGTCAACGACATGCTCCGCGACGGCATGCACCAGACCGCCGTGCACCGGGGCGTCGCGCCCTACCGGCCGAACTCGCTCGACGGCGGCTGCCCGTTCCTCGCGGGCCGCGAGGAGGCCGCGTACATCGAGGTGCCGCTCGACCTGCCCGCCGCGAAGAAGGAGCGCGGCGCGCCGGACTCCTTCGACGACCACTTCAGCCAGCCGCGGCGGTTCTGGCTGAGCCTGACGCCGGTGGAGCGCCAGCACACCATCGCCGCGTACGCCTTCGAGCTGAACAAGTGCTACGAGACGCCCATCAAGCAGCGGACCCTCCAGGCGCTCGCCAACATCGACCCGGAGCTCTGCGAGGGCGTGGCGCGCGGCCTCGGGCTCGCGGCGCCGGACCCCGACCGGCCGCTGGCCACGGTGGACCCGAGCCCCGCGCTCTCGCAGCTGGGCGGCGAGTGGCCGGTCGACGGGCGGGTCATCGGCATCGTCGCGGACGAGAACTGCGACCTCGACGCGGTGCGGGCCGCGCGGCGTGCGGCGTTCGACGCCAAGACGGTGCCGCTGGTGATCGCCCCGGCCGGCGGGACGCTCCAGGACGGCAGCACGGAGCCGGTCGTGGTGCAGCGGACCTTCGCCACGGCGCGGTCCGTCGAGTTCGACGCGGTGCTGCTGGCCGGCGTCACCGGGCCGGCGCCGGACGCCTACGGGCAGCGTGACGTCAAGGCCGCGGATCCCGGCACGCCCGCCGGGGCGGCGAGCGATCCGAGGGTGCTGTTGCTGCTCGGTGAGGCGTACCGGCATCAGAAGGCGATCGGTGCGCTCGGCGGGGCGGAGCGGGTGCTTCGGGAGGCCGGGGTTCCCGTGGAGGCGCCCGGTGTGGTCACCGGGGACGATGCCGGCGGGGTCCTCGACTCGCTCACCGGGCTGCTGGCCACGCACCGGGTGTGGGACCGGTTCCCGTCCTAGGCAGGGGCCTGCGGCCTGCCGCTGTGCCGGTGCCGTGGCTCGGTTGACCGGGGTTGAGCCCCGGTCTGCCCTGGGGCGCGGTCGGTCGTGACGTGGCCGTTGGGTCGTCGCCGGTCTGAGGTGGTTGCTGTCGTGTTCGGATCGTCGGTGGGTGGTGGTTGCTCGCGCCGTTCCCCGCGCCCCTTTTTCGGGCTGCGCCCGTGTTCTCGGGCTGCGCCCGTATGTGGGGCTGCGCCTCGGTCTGCCCTGGGGCGCGGTCGGTCGTGACGTGGCCGTCGGGTCGTCGCCGGTCCGAGGGGGTGGTTGCTGTCGTGTTCGGATCGTCGGTGGGTGGTGGTTGCTCGCGCCGTTCCCCGCGCCCCTTTTTCGGGCTGCGCCCGTGTTCTCGGGCTGCGCCCGTATGTGGGGCTGCCCCCTGGGAGGCCGGGGCGGGCCTGGGGCGCATCGTGGACCTGTGGTTGAAGGGCCAACAGGAAAGTGGGGCGGTGCCGTGTGACGATGGGGTGGAGTCTGGAGGGCCCCTGATGTTGCTGCCCGACAAGCCCAAGGTCATCCGAATACTCCACCGGTACCGCCTCTGGGAGCGGCGGCTGTGGGACATGCCGACGGACGCCGTGGTGCGCAGGCGGTTCGAGGACGCCGGCTACACGTTGTGCATCCTCATGGGCCGCAGGACCGCCCGCGAGGCGGTGCTCGCCGCGGAGCACTACGTGGGCTCCGCCTGACCTCCACGCGGACCGGGCACCCGGACCGGGCACCCGAACCAGGCCCCGGGCACGACCGGGACCGTACGACCGGGAAGGGCCCGTCCGGCTGAGCCGGATGGGCCAACGCACGTTTGCCTCCCGCCCGCCGCGGCTAAGGACATGCGGCATCGGCGCGCCGCGGGAGGTGGGATGACGCAGCTCGACCAGGAGCCGGTGGAGGCGGCCCGCCCGCCGGCACCGCCCCGCACCGACCGCGACGTCAGCACGGGGAGCCGGCTGCTGGGGTATCTCGTCACCACCGACCACAAGGTCATCGGCAACCTCTACATGGTGACGGCGTTCTGCTTCTTCCTGCTGGCCGGCGTGCTCGCCATGCTGATGCGGGCCGAGCTGGCCCGCCCGGGACTGCAGGTGGTGAGCACCGACCAGTACAACCAGCTCTTCACCATCCACGGCACCATCATGCTGCTGCTGTTCGCCACGCCCATGTTCGCCGGCTTCGCCAACGCCGTGATGCCGCTCCAGATCGGCGCCCCCGACGTGGCCTTCCCGCGGCTGAACGCGATGACGTACTGGCTCTTCCTGTTCGGCGCGCTGATCGTGGTCTCGGGCTTCGTGGTGCCGGGCGGCGCCGCGCCCTTCGGGTGGTTCGCCTACGCGCCGCTCAACAGCGCCGTCCGCTCGCCGGGCCAGGGCGGCGACCTGTGGGCGATGGGCCTGGTGCTGGCGGGCCTGAGCACCACCCTCGGCTCGGTGAACTTCATCGCCACCATCGTGTGCCTGCGGGCCCCGGGGATGACCATGTTCCGGATGCCGATCTTCACCTGGAACGTCCTCTTCACGGCGATCCTCGCCCTGCTGGCCTTCCCGGTGCTGACGGCGGCCCTGCTGGCGCTGGAGGCGGACAGAAAGTTCGGCGCGCACATCTTCGAGGCGCCGAACGGCGGCGCGGTGCTCTGGCAGCACCTCTTCTGGTTCTTCGGCCACCCGGAGGTGTACATCGTCGCGCTGCCGTTCTTCGGGGTGATCACGGAGATCATCCCGGTCTTCAGCCGCAGGCCGATCTTCGGCTACGTCGGCATGGTGGGCGCGACCATCGCCATCACCATGCTCTCCGCCAGCGTCTGGGCGCACCACATGTTCGCCACCGGCGCCGTGCTGCTGCCGTTCTTCTCGCTGCTGTCGTTCCTGATCGCGGTGCCGACGGGCGTGAAGTTCTTCAACTGGATCGGCACCATGTGGCGGGGCAGCCTGTCGTTCGAGACGCCGATGCTGTGGGCGATGGGATTCCTCGTGACCTTCCTGCTCGGCGGCCTCAGCGGCGTCCTCATCGCCTCCCCGCCGATCGACCTCAACGTCACCGACTCCTACTTCATCGTGGCGCACATGCACTACGTGCTGTTCGGGACGGTGGTCTTCGCGACGTTCGGGGGCTTCTACTTCTGGTGGCCGAAGTGGACCGGGCGGATGCTGGACGAGCGGCTGGGGAAGATCCACTTCTGGACGCTCTTCGCCGGCTTCCAGACCACCTTCCTCGTGCAGCACTGGCTCGGCGAGGAGGGCATGCCGCGGCGCTACGCGGACTACCTCGCGGCGGACCACTTCACCGTCCTCAACACGGTCTCGTCCGTGGGCGCGTTCGTGCTGGGCCTGTCCACGCTGCCGTTCGCCTACAACGTGCTGCGCACCGCACGCGCGCCGAAGGTGACCGTGGACGACCCGTGGGGGTTCGGCAGGTCGCTGGAGTGGGCGACGTCCTGCCCGCCGCCCCGGCACAACTTCCACGCGATGCCGCCGATCCGCTCCGACTCGCCCGCGTTCGACCTGCGCCACCCCGAGGTCGGCGCCCTGCGCGCCGGCACCCCGGCCCGTCCCACACCCGGCACGGAGCGGTGGGAGGGGACCCGGCGCGGCGAGGGGGGAGGTGGCGGCGGGTGAAGGCCGAGGCGTACCTCTTCACCGGCGTGGCCGGCTTCTTCCTGGTCGTCGACGCCATCTACGCGTGGTGGTCCAGGGAGCCCGCCGGCATCGCCGCGCTCACCGTCTCGTTCCTGATGGCGTCACTGGTGGCGTTCTTCTTCGCCCGCACCCACCAGCGGGTGGGCGACAGGCCGGAGGACCGCAAGGACTCCCGGATCGCCGAGCGCGCCGGGCCGCTCGACTTCTTCTCGCCGCAGAGCCCCTACCCGCTGCTGACCGCCGTCGGCGCCGGCCTCGCCGCGATCGGCGTCGTGCACGGCCTGTGGCTCTTCCTGATCGGCGCGGGGGTGCTGGTGGCGGGGGCGTCGGGCATGGTCTTCCAGTACGTGAACCGGTTCTAGACGTGCACCGGTCCCGGTGAACCCGCCCCGCCCGCCGGGCCGGGCACGCGGCTCCCCGCACCGTCAGGGTTTGCGCTCGCCCACCGGTGAGGCCAGTGCCTCGTCGACGCGCCTGCGCTGCTCCGGGGTGGCGGGCAGCTCCACGCGGTTGCGGTAGTACCAGGTGCTCAGGGCGGCGCGCAGCCGGCGGCGGCGCGGCGCCTCGGCGCCGGGAGCGGGCAGCGGGCGGGGCAGCTCGCGCACCAGGAAGCGGTACAGCAGCGACCCGGGCGGCGGCCGGTGGTCCTCGCTGATCCCGCCGTACACGCTCTGGCGCACGTAGCCGGTCTCCACGCCCTCCGACAGGACCCGGCGCTCGTGCGACTGGAGCGCCAGGCAGAGCCGTTTGGTGACGGCGAACGCGAGGACCGGCGCCACCACGACGCCGATCCGGAAGATCCAGGTGAGCGCGTTGACGGAGATCCTGAACGAGTAGGCGATCACGTCGTTGCCGCCGGCGAGCAGCAGGACGGCGTAGAACACGATCCCGGCCACGCCGAACGCGGTGCGCACCGGCCGGTCCCGGGGGCGGTCGCACAGATGGTGCTCCAGGCCGTCCCCCGTGATCCACTTCTCGAACAGCGGGTAGAGGAAGAGCACCATGAACAGCAGTCCCGGCAGCAGCACCGCGGGGATGAACACGTTCCACATCAGGGTGTGCCCGGCGAAGTCGTTCTCCCACGGCGGCATCAGCCGCAGGGAGCCCTCCAGGAAGCCGACGTACCAGTCCGGCTGGGAGCCGGTGGAGATCTGGTCGGCGACATAGGGGCCGTACACCCACACCGGGTTGATCTGGGCCACTCCGGCGAGCACCGCCAGCACGCCGAACACCATCATGAACAGGCCCGTGGACTTGGCCGTGAAGTGCGGGAAGAGCGGGGAGCCGACGACGTTCCTGTTGGTCCTGCCGCGCGATGCCCACTGCGTGTGCTTGAGGTACACCACGAGGATCAGGTGGGCGGCGATCAGTACCACCAGCAGCGCCGGCACCAGCAGCACGTGGGTGATGTAGAGCCGGGGGATGATGATGTGCCCCGGGAACTCCCCGCCCCAGGCGAGGAAGCCGAGGTAGGTGCCCACCACGGGGATCGAGGTGACGATCGTGTACGCGGTGCGCAGGCCGGTGCCGGAGAGCAGGTCGTCGGGGAGCGAGTAGCCGCAGAAGCCCTCCAGCAGGGCGAGCAGGAACAGCGTCACGCCGATGGTCCAGTTCCCCTCGCGGGGCCTGCGGAAGGCGCCGGTGAAGAAGATCCGCAGCATGTGGACGCCGATCGCGGAGAGGAACAGCAGCGCGGCCCAGTGGTGGATCTGGCGGATCAGCAGCCCGCCGCGCACGTCGAAGGAGATGTGCAGGGTCGTCGTGTACGCCTGCGTCATGAGCTGGCCGCGCAGCGGCAGATAGCCGCCCCGGTAGACCGTCTCGCGCATGCTCGGGTCGAAGAACAGCGTCAGGTAGACGCCCGTCAGCACCAGGACCACGAAGCTGTACAGCGCCAGCTCGCCCAGCAGGAAACTCCAGTGGTCCGGGAACGCCTTCCGCAGCAGCCCCGCGGTCTCGGCGGCGGGCAGCCTGCGGTCCAGCACCTCGAAGCCGGTGACCGCGGCGTCCCGCACCCGGGCCGGGGGTCTCGCCTCGCGCCGCCGCAGCAGCATGTGCCGTCCTCCGTCCCGTCCGCCCGTGCCCGCCACGCGGCATGGTTAACCCCTGCGGGGCCCGGCCAACCAGGGCGTTAGGCAGAACAGCGCACAGGCGCCTCGCGCTCGGGCCTCTCGCGGGGGTGCCTCCCGCGGGCGGGCCGTTCGGCGGCGGCCACCCCGCACGGCGGACCCGGCCCCGCGTCACGTGCGGTTGCCCCTGGGGCGGTCCGGCTGGTCGGGGGTGCCGTGCGGGGGCGGGCTGCCGGGCTCGGGGGAGGCGGCGGGCGAGGCCGGGGGAGCCCGCCCGAGGGTGGCGCACGCCGGGGGCGTGGACGGGGCGCCCGACGGCGTGCCCCGCGCCGCGACCGCCCCTACGCCACGCCCAGCGGATCGAGGATCATCGGCTCGACCTTGCCCTCGACCAGCGCCCCGAGCCCCAGCACCGCGCAGAGGTCCGGACGCTCGGCGATCCGCACCGGCATCCCCGTGGCGTCCCGCAGCGTCTGATCCAGGCCGGGCAGCAGCGCGCTCCCCCCGACCAGCATCACGCCCTGGTCGGCGAGGTCCGCCACCAGATCCGGCGGGCAGTCGCGCAGCACCCTGCCGATCCCGTCGAGCATCCCGACCAGCGGCGTCCGGACGGCGTCGCGGACCTCCGCCGTGTCCACGTGCACCGACCTGGGAAGCCCGGTGATCACGTCCCGGCCCTGGATCTCGGCCCACTCGGGCCCCGCCGGCGTCAGGCCGTTCCCCGACAGCGCCACGTGCAGCGGCCGCACCGACTGCGTCGCGAGCAGCAACTCGTGCCGCTGCCGCAGCAGCTGGACGATCGCGTTGTCGATGGCCTCGCCGCCGACCGGTACCCGCTCCGCGGTGACCACGGCACCGAGCGAGAGCACCGCGATCTGAGTGGTGGCCGCGCCGCACGCGAGGATCATGGTCGCCTCGGCGCGCTCCACGGGCAGCCCGCTGCCGACCGCCGCGGCGATCAGCGAGTCCACCAGCTCCACCCGGCGGGCGCCGAGGCCGAGCAGCGTCTCCGTCGCGGCCCGCCGTGCCAGCGGGTCCGCGTCGTGCGGGACGCAGACGGCGGCGCGCAGCCGCGGCTTGCGGCGCAGCGCCCGCCGCACCTTGTCGCCGAGCAGCGCCCGCAGCATCCGCCGGCCCACCTCGATGTCGACCACCGTGCCGCCGGAGATCGGCCGGACCACGCGGATGTAGCCGGGCGTCCGGCCCGTCATCTGCTCCGCGAGCTCGCCGACCGCGATCAGCGCCCCCGTCTTGGTGTTGACGGCGGCGGCGCTCGGCTGGTCGACGACGAGCCCGGAGCCCTTCACGAAGACCCGGGTCCTGGTGGCCCCTAGGTCGACGCCGATATGGCAGCGGCGGAGCTGCTCCAGGCCGGCACTGATGGTCATGGCGAATCCTCCCGAGAGCGCAAGACCGTGGCGGGCCAACGGACGGTGGCCCCGTCTTCGCATGGTGCGGGTAAAGGACAAAAGTCGCACTATGGGATGAGCCGGGTGGTGCGCCACCGCACGGGTGATCTTCGCCGGAAGGCCCCCGGACGGCCCCCTCCGCACCGCGCTCCGGACGTCCGGGGCTCGCGCCGGAGCCCCTTGCCGGAGCCCGTTGTTAGCATCCCGTGTGACCAGCACAGCCCCGAAGGAAGAAAAAGGCGGCGCCGAGCGCGACGCCGGTCCGATACCCGGCCCCTCTCCCGTCGTCCCCGCGGACACCACGCCGGCCGTCGTCCCCGCCGCCGAGCCACCGCCGCGGCCCCGGCGGCGCATCCTCGCCGACCTCACCCCGATGCGCGACTCCGCCGACTACCGGCGGCTGTGGATGGGGGACACCGTCTCCCGGCTCGGCCAGGCCATGACGGCCCTGGCGATCTCGCTCCAGGTGTACGACATCACCCACTCCAGCTTCTCCGTCGGCCTCGTGGGCCTCTTCACGCTCGTCCCGCTCGTCGTCTTCGGGCTCTACGGGGGAGCCATCGCGGACACCGTCGACCGCCGCAAGCTCGGTCTCCACTCGTCCCTCGGGCTCTGCGCGCTGTCGTTCATCCTCGCGGCGGACGCCATCGCCGGCTTCCAGCACGTGTGGTTCCTGTACGCGATCGTGGCGCTGCAAGCCGTCGGCTCGGCACTCAACGGCCCGGCCAGGGCGGCGATGGTGCCCCGCCTGCTGCCGGCCGACCAGCTGCCCGCCGCCAACGCCCTCGGATCCATGACCATGACGGCGGGCACCATGTTCGGGCCGATGCTCGGCGGTCTCGTGGTCGGGCTGTGGGGCTATCAGGCGGCGTACATCATCGACGCGGTGGCGTTCACCGCCTCGCTGTACGCGATGTGGCGGCTGCCCGCGATGCGGCCGGACCGCACGGAGGGCGCCGAGGGCAGGCAGCGGCGGGCGTCCGTCCTCGACGGGCTGCGCTTCCTCGCGACCCGCCCCAACATCCGCATGAACTTCTTCTCCGACATGTGCGCGATGGTGCTGGCCAGCCCGAAGGCGCTGTTCCCCGCGGTGGCCGTCCTCTGGTACGGCGGGGACGCCAGCACCACCGGCCTGCTGGTGGCGGCGCCCGCGGTGGGCGCGCTGGCGGGCTCGGTGTTCTCCGGCTGGCTGGGCCGGATGCGCCGGCACGGTCTGGTGATCCTGCTCTCGGTGGCCGGCTGGGGCGTCTCCGTCGCGGCCTTCGGCCTGACCCGGAGCCTGCCGCTCGGCCTGTTCTTCCTGGCGCTCGCCGGCTGCTCCGACACGTTCTCCATGGTGCTGCGCAACACGATGATGCAGGCGGCCAGCCCCGACGAGCTGCGCGGCCGGCTCCAGGGCGTCTTCATCGTCGTGGTCGCGGGCGGCCCCCGCCTCGGTGACTTCATCGCCGGCTCGGTGGGCGACCTCACCTCGCCCGCGGTCGCCATCACCGGCGGCGGCCTGCTGTGCGTGCTCGCCGTGGCGGCGCTGGGGCTGACCTGGCGGGGCTTCCTGCGCTACGACGCGCGGTACCCGCAGGCGTGAGGGTGCCCGGCTCCCCTGGGGCACCCCGTCCCACGGGCGCGCCCGGCCCCGTGGCGGTGGGGACCGGGCTCCCGAGCGACCGGGCTCCCGAGCGACCGGGCTCCCGAGCGGGATCGGCCGGCTTCGGCGCCGGTCAGACTCCGGCGTCCGAGGTGCGGCGGGGTTCCGGCGCCGGTGCCCGCTCGGGGACGGCGGGGGCCCGGCCGGACCGGTGCAGCGGTGCGAGGACGGCCAGCCCTCCCGCGAGGACGATGACGAAGAAGGCGCCGAACGCGACCGCGCCGGTCACCAGGCCCGACATCAGGCCGTGCGCGGTGGCCACGGCGCCGAGCGCGGGCGCGCCGATGCCCTGGGCGGCGTAGCCGGCGAGGTAGCCGCCGGACACCATGCTCGCCCGGTGGTGGGGCGCCGCGTACCTGCTGAAGACCATCAGCCCGCCCGCGAAGTCGAACGCGTAGGCGGCGCCCGCGACGGCCGAGGCGAGGAAGAAGATCCCCAGGGAGTGCACCGCACCCGTGAGGACGAAGAGCCACACCGCCCCGAGCGATCCCGCGGCCCCGAGGACCACGAGGAGCCACACGTGGATGCGCCGGGCCAGCAGCGCGAAGAGCGTGACGCAGGCCGCGAAGACCGACAGCAGGACGCCCGTGACCAGCGCGTTGGTGGAACCCGCCAGCTGCTGGGCGATCTTCGCCCCGAGCGGCAGGACGATCGCCCCGAGCAGGAAGGACGACGCGAAGGCGATCGCGCCGGCGGCGAAGACGCCCCGGCTGCCGCGGGGGATGGCGATCGGCCGGATGCGCCACCGCTCGGCGGTCTCGTCCGGGGTGTGGTGCGGCATCCGCGCCACGAGGCAGGCCACGGCGGCGATCGTGGCGGCCAGCACGTAGAAGTTCAGATGGATCGGGAAGGGGGCGTACTGGGTCAGTGCGCCGCCGACCACCATCGCCAGGCCGATGCCGAGCGCCGAGACGGCGGTGCTGACGCCGCCGGCGCGCTGCTCCTTGCCGGGGGCGCTGAACTCGACCATGGCCACGCTCGCGGGGCTGATGGAAAGGCCCACCCCGAGCCCCATGAAGGCCCGGCCGACCAGGAGCCACGCGACGTCGCCCGCCAGGGCGAAGAGCATCACGCCGGCGAACTCGGCGGCGAGCCCGAGCAGCATGGACGCCCGTCTGCCGATGTGGTCGGAGAGGTCTCCGAAGATGACGAGGACCGGTATCAGGGCGATCGGGTAGGCGGCGAAGATCCAGGTGACGGCCGTCGTCGAGACGCCCCAGTCGGCCTGGTAGAGCGGGTAGGTCATGGTCGGGGACGCGCTGGTCCACAACGCGAGGGCGACGACCGCGCCGGCGGTCCAGAAGCTGGCACGCGTTCCGAAGCGGGACGCGGGAGGCGCGGCAGGTGCGGAGGGCGCGGGAGGCGCGGGGGGTACGGAGGGCACGGAGGGCTCCAGGAAGTGGCATGGGGGTGCCGTCATCGGCTGAGTTTCAAAAAGCAACGTAGTCAATCTGGATATCAAAGCGCAACTCAACGCTAGACTCGTCCGTATGAAGAAGGTGCTCGGAAAGGACTCGACCTGCTCCATCGCGCGGAGCCTCGAAGTGTTCGGCGACAGCTGGAGCCTGCTGATCGTCCGCGAGGCGATGGTGGCGGGATCGACCCGCTTCCAGGAGTTCCGCGAGGCGCTGGGAATCGCGCCGAACATCCTGGCCAAGCGGATGGCGGCCCTGGTGGACGAGGGGCTGATGGAGCGGCGCGCCTACCAGGAGCCGGGGGTGCGGGCACGTGACGAGTACGTGCTCACCGAGGCCGGACGCAGCATGGCCCCCGTCATCGCGGCGCTGGCGGCCTGGGGGCGCACGTACCGCCCCCGGCCCGACGGCACCTCGCCGCGGTTCACGTCGGACGACTCGGGGACGGTCGCGCGGCTGGCCTTCGTGACCGAGGACGGCGACCGGGTGCCGCCGGCGCGGCTGACGGCACGGCGGTTCGAGGACCTCGTGGTCGACTGAGCGGTGCGGGCGGGGGCGCCGGGCCGGATCGCCGTAAGGGGTGGCCCCGCGCCGCCCAGCGCCCCGGCGCGAGGGTCCTCAGCGGCCCAGTGCCCGTTTCATGATCTTCCCCATGTCGTTGCGCGGCAGCGCCTCCAGGTAGCGCACCGTGCGGGGGCGCTTGTGGGGGGCGAGGCGGGCGCTGACGTGGTCGGCCAGCTCGCTGCCGGTCGGCGGGGCCGCGGAGTCCTCGGGCACCACCCAGGCGACCACGCGCTCGCCGAGGTCGTCGTCCGGCTCGCCGGTCACCGCCGCCTCGCGCACCCCGGGGTGCTCCAGGAGCGCGTTCTCGATCTCACCCGCGCCGATCTTGAATCCGCCACTCTTGATGAGGTCGGTGGCCTTGCGGCCCACGATCCGTACCGCGCCGTCCCGGTCGAGCACCGCCATGTCGCCGGTGCGGAACCAGCCGTCCGCGGTGAAGGCGTCCGCCGTGGCGTCCGGGCGGTTCAGGTAGCCGGTGAACAGGTTGGGGCCGCGTACCTGGATCTCCCCGACCTCCTCGGAGCCGGGGCCCTCCCCGGCACCGGGCCCGTTTCCGGCGCGCGTACCGCCCGCCGGGCCCTGGCCGGACGTCCCACCCGGGCCGCCGAGCGCCGCGCCCGCCTCGTCCACGAGGCGCAGCTCGACGCCGGGCAGGGGCACTCCGACGGTGCCGGGGCGGGGCTCGCCGCCCGGGAGCACGCTGGTGTTCATCAGGGTCTCCGTCATGCCGTACCGCTCGACGACCGCCCGTCCCGTGGCCGCCGTGATCCGCTCGTGGTCGTGCACCGGCAGCGCGGCCGAGCCGGACACCAGCAGCCGTGCGCCGGCGAGCGCCGAAGCGAGGGCCGGGTCGTCCGGCAGCGCCTCGGCGACGCGGTGGTACATGGTCGGCACCCCGAACATCATGGTGGCGCCGTCCGCCAGCTCCCGCGCCGCGCCCTCGGTGCTGAACCTGCCGAGGTGCCGCACCGAGCCGCCGCGCCGCAGCGGGCCCAGGACGCCGAGGATCAGGCCGTGCACGTGGAACAGCGGGAGCCCGTGCACCAGGACGTCGTCCGAGGTCCACTGCCATGCCTCGGCGAGCGCGTCCAGGGTCGCGGCGACCGCGCGGTGCGGGATGAGGACGCCCTTCGGCGGTCCCGTGGTGCCGGAGGTGTAGACGACGAACGCGGTGCTCTCGCTGCCCTCGTCGGCGGGTTCGCCCGGGAACGGCGCTACGGGGGCGCCCGGTTCCCCGCCCGGGCCGGCACCGCCGGCGAGTGCGGCGCCTCCATCCGCGGCGCCTCCATCCGCGCTGCCTTCGTCCGCGCCGTCCCCCTCGTCCGTGGACACGACGACGTCGGTGCGCGGCACGTCGGCCAGCACGTCCGGGAGCGGGTCGGCCGGCGGGGCGAGCAGCAGCGACGGCTCGCTGTCGGACAGGATGTGCCCCAGCTCGCCGGTGCCCGACCTCGGGTTCAACGGCACGACGGCAACGCCGGCCAGCAGCGCGCCCACCACGGCCACCGCCGTCTCCAGCGTGGGGGTGGCCCACACGGCGACCCGCTCCGCGCCCGCGAGGCGCGCGGCGACGTCCGCGGCGTTCGCGCGCAGGGTGCCGTACGTCAGCGAACGGTCGCCGAAACGCAGGGCAGGGCGGTCCGTCGCGCCGCTCAGTACGGCGGGCAGGAGTGCGCTCATGTGTGCCTTTCCGCGCGCGGCCCCCGTGCCGTCCGCCACGGTGCCGCGCCGCTGTGGGTGCGTCCTTCTCCGGCGGCAGCCAAGGTACGCGATGCACCCGAGGCGGCGTGGGGGCAGTGGGTTCCACGGCAGCCCGGGAGAGGAGGGGCGGTGGGGTTTCGCAGCCCGGCCCGCCCCTCCCGCCCGTGCCCTGCGCAGGGCACGGGCGGGAGGGGCGGCCAGACGATTGCTAGCCTGCGGTGAATGCGGGAAACCGCTGGTCCGAAGCCGGCCGCCAGGAGGACACCGTGACATCCGCCCGTAGCAGGATCGCGCTCGTCACGTGCCGGCCCCAGCCGGGCGTGCCGCTCGACCCGGACCTCCCGTGGCTGCACCGGGAACTGCTCGCCGCGGGCGCCGAGGCGCACGCCGTCTGCTGGGACGACCCGGCGATCGACTGGGCCTCCTACGACCTCGCGGTGATCCGCTCCACCTGGGACTACACCCTGCACACCGAGGCGTACACGGCCTGGGCCGACAGGTGCGGGGCGCTCACCAGGCTCGCCAATCCGGCACCGGTGGTCCGCTGGAACACCGACAAGCGCTACCTGGGCGACCTGGCCGCCGCCGGCGTACCGGTCGTGCCGACCCGGTACCTGGCGCCGGGGGACGGCGAGGCCCCCTGGCCCCCCGAGGACCCGGGCACGGGCGGCGGCCACGAGTACGTCATCAAGCCGACCGCCGGAGCGGGCGCCCGGCACGCCGCCCGGTACCGCGCCGGCGACCCGGAGGCCGCGGGCGCCGCCCGCCGGCACCTCGCCCAGCTGCACGTCCGCGGGGTGACCGCGATGGTGCAGCCGTACATGCGGGGGATCGACACCACGGGCGAGCGCGCCCTGCTGTTCTTCGGCGGAAGCCTGCTGCACGCCATCCGCAAGGGCGCCGTGCTCACCCCCGGCACCGCCCACGACGCCGTGAAGACCGCCCACCCGGACGCCCGCCCCTGGGAGCCCACCCGGGCCGAACTGGCCGCCGCCGAACGGGCGCTGGCCGCCGTCCCGGACGCACCCGAGCTGCTGTACGCGCGCGTGGACCTCGTCGACGGCGACGACGGCCGGCCGTGCGTGATGGAGCTGGAACTGGTCGAGCCGAACCTCTTCCTCCACCTCCACCCCGGCTCCGTGTCCACGGTGGTGGACGGCATCCTGAAGGCGGCGGCGAACGGGACGGGTTGACGGCCCGCGGCCCGCGGCCGGGGACCGGGCTGGGGGAGGGGCAGTAGGGGCCGGGTTGGGGAGATGGCAGCAGGGAGCCGGGCCGGCGGCCGGGAGGGCGAGGGCCGTGACCGGTTGGCGGCGTTCTATCCGGTCTCGTCGACCCGTTGCAGCAGCCCCCACGTGAAGTCCGCGACCCAACGTCGCGGGTCCCCGGCCGCGGGATCCCCGGCCGCGGGGTCCGCGTCCTGTCGCGCCGCGAACGCCAGCCGCCAGCGGGTGGGTGCCGTGCCCTCCATCGGGCGGGCCGGTGCGAAGGCGCGGGCCACCTCGTCGACGGTGCAGGACCACGGGCGCAGGTCGGCGGCCGTCTCCAGCCGGGGGCCGGTGGCACCCGGGGCGCGGACCAGCCACTCGTTCCACACCGCGCCGTTCGGGGCGAGCAGCACCTCGAAGCGGAGCGCCGGCCACAGCGGCACCGGCCAGAGCAGGGCCTCGCAGTCCAGGTCCCCGATCCGGCGCCGCTCGCGGACCTCGGGGGCACCCAGCACCGAACGGTAGCGCCCCACCGCGCTGCGCCCGCGGGGCGCGTGGAGCATCGCCTGCCAGCGGCGGTTCGCCTCCCGCATCTCGCTCAGCGAGACGCCCAGCTCGTGCCGGGCGTCCTCGACGAGGCCCGGCTGGTGGTCGGCCATCCTGCGGAGCAGCACGAGCTGGAAGTGGAGCGGGGTGAAGGGGGTGCCGGCCATCGCCCCATCATTCCCTTCGGCCCCGCGGCCGGGCGACGCGGCCCGGGTGGTGCGGGAAGCCGACACGCAGCAGGCCGGCCGCCGCGGCGGCGGCGAGGACCACGAGGGCGGCCAGGAGCAGCGCCTCGTGGTAGCCGTTCCGGAGAAGGGGCGTGACGACCAGGGGGCCGAGGATCTGGCCGACGGAGTAGCCGGCGGTGAGCAGCGCGACCGAGCGGGGGAAGCGCAGATGGGCCCCGGTGGCGAGGGCCAGGGTGCTGATGCCGATGAAGGTCCCGCCGAACAGGACCGCGGAGACCAGGGCCGGCGCGGCTCCGCCGACCAGGCCCGGCAGGGCGATGCCCACCGCTTGGACGACGAGCGCGACGCACAGCAGGCCGGGCCTCGACCAGCGGCGCCCCAGCCGGGCCCACAGCGCCGCGGACGGCACGGCCGCGAGCCCCACCAGCACCCACGCGCCGTTGCCCATCCAGCCGGGGGAGGTCTGCTCGATCGCCGCCACCAGGAAGGTGCCGGCGACGATGTAGCCGACGCCTTCGAGGGAGTAGGAGACGAACAGGGCACCGAACCAGCGGTGCGTGCGCGCCTTCGGCGCGGGGGACGGTGCCGTCTCGGGGGTCGCCGTTGCCGTTGCCGACGTTGCCCTGCGATGCGCCGGTATCGACGGGGCCGCCGCGGGGGCCGGTTCGGGGCGCAGGTTCCACGAGGCGGCGGCGAGGAGGCCGGCGAGCGCGGCCGCGGACCACCAGGCGGCCTGCCACCCGGCGAGCGAGCGCAGCACGAGGACGAGCAGGCCGGACAGCGCGATACCGGCACCCACTCCGCCGAAGGCCCAGCCGGGCAGGTGGGCCGGGTGGTCGCGCAGGTGGCCGAGGAGGGAACTGGCGGCGATGACGAAGATCAGCGCGCTCATCACCCCGGCCAGCAGCCGCAGCACGATCCAGACGGTGACGCTGTGCGTGAGGGGCATGGCGGCCAGGCTGGCGGCCAGCACGACCAGGGCGGTGCGCAGCAGCAGGGGCGAGCGGACCAGCGCGGGGGCCAGGCCGCCGGCGACCGCGCCGATCAGGTAGCCGGCATAGTTGGCGGTGGCCAGGTTCGCGCCGGCGCTCGCGGACAGGCCGGCCTGGGCGTGCATCAGGGGGAGGATGGGGGTGTAGACGAACCGGCCGACCCCCATGCCCGTCGCGAGCGCCGCGGCGGCCTGCGCGACATGCCTCCAGGGGGAGCGGAGCGGTGCGCCTGCCGGCGGGGCGCCCGCCTCGGGGGAGACCCCGGCTTCGGCGGCGACGCCTCCTTCGGCAGGTGACGGTCGCCGGATGCGCGCGCTCATGGTTGACGTCCTTCCGAGATGGCCGAGACGGCCGAGATGGGTCCTGCCCCTTGCGGGCGCTTCTCTGCTGCCGCCTGGCCGTGGTCGCTTGCGCCCGCGCGGCGGAGCCTCCCCCACTGCGTGGGAGGTATCCCAAGGACTCAGCTCCGCCCCCCCCCAGCGGGGCGCAGCCCCGCTTTTCAAGGGCGCGGGGCTGCGTCGATGTGCGGCTCCGCCGCGTGGGCGCGACCAGCCACGACGAGACCGTCGGGTCGTCACCGTCCCGAGAGGCTGGTTCTGTCGTGTCCGGACCACCTGCCGGTGGGTGGTTGCTCGCGCAGTTCCCCGCGCCCCTGGGGTGGGCCGGGGCGCAGCCCCGTCTGAAGAGCGCCGGGAACTGCTGGGCCCGGCCACGACCAGGGACGGTGAGCCCTCGGGGCTCAGGCCGACCTCCCGGTCGGCCCCGGGTCGTTCGGGTGGGGCTCCAGCGCGGTCACCGTGAACGTCATCCACGGGTGCAGCGGCAGCGTGCCGAGCACGTCACGGTGGAGCTCGTCCTCGTCCTCGGCGCGCCAGATGCCGAAGGTGCGCCGCACGCCGACCTGGCGCCACAGCCGGATCAGGTTGCCGGCGGCGGCCAGTTCCCGGGCGCGGACGGCCTCGGCGGCACGCCGCCGGTCGACCTCGTCCTGACCGGTGCCCTCGGGGACGGTGGTGGTGATCTCGACCAGGAACTCGCGCATGGTCTTCTGCTCTCTCCAGTCGGCCGGGCGCCCGCACGGGCCGGGGCGCCACAGGTGGTGAACGGCGGAACCGGCGGTCGCCGTAGCCGAGGAGGGCCCGTGACCGTCGTGAACGGGCCGGGGCCTTCGGGGCGGCTTCCGGCCGATCTCCATGGGTCCATCGTGGACCTGTCACGGGGGCAGCGGCCACGACCTGCTCTCTCGCTGGTAGGAGGCTCCGTCTACCACCGTCCTAGCATGGCAGGCGTGGAACTGCGCCAGCTCCGGTACTTCGTCACCGTGGCCGAGGAACTGAACTTCGGCAGGGCAGCCGAGCGCCTGCTGATCGCGGGCCCCTCCCTCTCGCAGCAGATCAAGGTGCTCGAACGCGACCTGGGGGTGCGGCTCTTCGACCGCGACCGCCGCTCGGTGACCCTCACCCCGGCCGGCGCCGCGCTGCTCCCGCACACCCGCGCACTGCTGGAGCGCGCCGACGACCTCCAGCGCCGCGCCGCCCGCCTGACCGGATCGGAGCCGGTACGCCTGGGATACGTCAACTGGCTCCCGGCGGACCTGGCCGCCCGCACCGCCGGGCTGGCCGAGCTGCGCGTCGACACGTGGGTCGCGCCCTCGCACACCCAGGCGGCCAGGGTCGCCGAGGGCGGCCTCGACCTCGCCGTGTGCCGGGTGCCGGCCGGGGACCTGGAACGGCTCGGCCTGGAAGCCCGGCTCATCGGTGCCGACCGGCTGCACGCCGTCGCCCCCGGGGCCGACACCGGCGACGTACACGCGCGCGACACCGTCGTCCTCATCGACGAGGACACCACCTCCTGGTCGTCCTGGAACGCGTACGCCGGGGAACTGGCCCGGGACACCGGCGCGCGGACCGTGCGCGTCCATGACGGCGGCATCACCGGGCCCGCGTTCTTCGAGCACGTCCGCCGCATCGGCCGCCCGGTCGTGAACTCGCCGAAGGGCCACTCGGCCCCGCTGCCGCCCGACCTCGTCCGGCGCCCCGTCGTGGCTCCGGAGATCCACTGGACCTGGTCCCTGGTCCGGCGCGCCGACGAGGTACGCGCCGGGGTCCTCGCCGTCTCCGACGCCCTCTGCGAAGGCGTCGGAGACCTCGGCATCCACGACGCGGACGCCTGGCTGCCCGGCAGCGACCCGCACCGGCGAGTCGACCGCGGACACCGGCACGACCACGGGCCGGATCCCGCCTCCTGAAGGTGCGGGGACTCGTGCACCGAGAGCGCCCCCGACTCCGAGCCCCGAGCACCGGGCATTGCCGCGAGCGGCGGGCGGCCCCTACGCTGTCGGGCGATTGTTCGTCATTCCGATCGCACGTTGAAATGTCGAACCGGTCGCATGTTGAAATGTCGAACCGCCGAGTCGACGAACCGCGCAAGGAGGGGGCCGGCGCCGATGGGACGCCTCGTACCCGCAGTCACCCGTGCTCTGGACATCCTGGAGCTCTTCCTCGACGGCGACGGCACGCTGTCCGCGCCGGAGATCGTGCGCAAGCTGCAGTTGCCGCGCACCACCGTGCACGAACTGGTCACCACGCTCGTCGCGCGCTCCTACCTCGTCCCGCTGCCGGACACGCCGGGCCGCTACCGCCTCGGTGTCCGCTCCTACCAGCTCGGCAGCCGGTACGCCGAGCAGCTGGACCTGGCGGCCGAGGGCCGGCAGGTGGCCCGGACGGTCGCCGAGACCTGCGACGAGACCGTGCACGTCGCCATCCTGGAGGACACGGACGTGATCTACATCGCCAAGGTCGACTCCACCCACGCGGTGCGGATGGTCTCCGCCGCCGGCCGCAGACTCCCCGCGCACTGCACCTCCGTCGGCAAGATGCTGCTGGCGTCGCTTCCCGAGGCCGAGCTGACCGCGCGCATACCCGACGGCACCCACCTGAGCGCCATGACGCCGAACAGCATCACGGACCCGGCCGTGCTGCGCACCGAGCTCGCGGAGATCCGCACCCGGGGCACCGCCGTCGAGAGCCGCGAGTCGAATCCGGACGTCAGCTGCGTGGCCGCACCGGTGCGCGACCGGTCGGGCCGGGTCGTGGCCGCCCTGTCGATCTCCGTGCCGATGAGCCGGTGGAGCGACGAGCGGCGCACCGAACTGGCGGGGCTGGCCGCCAAGGGCGCCGCCGACCTGTCCGAGCGTCTCGGGCACCGGGGGGTGTGAGCGGCATGGGAAGCGTCTTCGAGGTCGCCGTGCGCAGCGAGGCCGCGCTCGGCGAGGGGCCGACCTGGGACCCGGGCACCCGCCGGCTGATCTGGGTCGACATCCTCGGCGCCCGGATCCACGGCTACGACCCGGCCACCGGGCACCGCACCGTCCAGGCCACCGAGCAGCACGTGGGCGCCGCCAAGCCGCGCGCGGGCGGCGGCCTGGTGGTCAACCTCCGCGACGGAGTCGGCGTCTACGACCCGGCGGGCGAGGACGGCGGGCGGCCCGGGGCCTTCCGCTGGCTGCACCGCGCGCCCGTGCCCCGCGTGCGCGGGAACGACGCCGCCGTCGCGCCGGACGGCGCGCTGTGGGCGGGCACCATGGACTACGGCGAGTCGGAGGGCCGCGGCAGCCTCACCCGGATCGCGCCCGACGGCACCGCCACCACCGTCCTCGACGCCGTCACCGTCAGCAACGGCACCGGGTGGAGCCCCGACGGGCGGCTGATGTACTACGTGGACACCCCCACCCGCCGTATCGACGTCTTCGACTTCGACGTGGCGGCGGGCGGTGGCGAGCAGGTCAGCGGGCGGCGGGAGTTCGCCGCCGTCGAGAAGGGCGCGGGCTTCCCCGACGGGCTCACCGTCGACGCCGACGGCTGCGTGTGGGTGGCGCTGTGGGACGGTTCCGCGGTGCGCCGCTACACGCCGTCCGGGAAGCTGGACCGGGTGGTCGAGCTGCCGGTGCGGCGGCCCACCGCGCCCGCGTTCGGCGGCCCCGACCTCACCGACCTCTACATCACCACCGCCCGCACCGGGCTCACCGCCCCGCACCCGCTCTCCGGCTCGCTGCTGGTGGTACCGGACGCCGGCCGGGGCCTGCCGCAACCGCCGTTCGGGGGCTGATCCTCCGGGGCCTCCACCCCGGCGGGGTCCCGCCCCGACTGGGGCCACCGCGACTGGGGCCGCCGCGACTGGGGCCGCCGCGACTGGGCCCCCGCACACGAAGGCGGCCCGCACCCACCCCCTGGTGCGGGCCGCCGGTCGTGGGGATCCGGCGCCCCGGATCCGGTGCCGCATGCGGTGGCGCACGCGAGAGCCGTGCCGCCGTCAGGCCAGCCGGATCACGTTCCAGGACAGCGGCTCAAGCACCGTATGCAACGAACCCTCCGTGAGAACAGTCCCGTTCACCGGATGGGGGGTCACCCGATCAGGTGCATCGAGGGTGTTGCGGGCCTCCGGGTCCGGGTCCGCGAGCGCACTGTGCTCGACGACCCTGGAGAGCCCGAGGGCGCCCAGGGCGATGTCCAGCGGCAGCGGGCGGTGCTGGTCGCGGTTGACGGCGAAGACGGTGACGGCGCCCGTGCCCGGGTCCCGCACGGCCGTCGCGTGCAGCAGCGGCACCTCGCCGTGGCGTGCCGTCCGGTGCGCCGGGCCGCTCACCCGCACGTCCAGCACCTCGCCGCGGCCGTACCGGGAGGCCTGGGCGAAGGGGTGGAACGTGGTCTGCCGCCAGGCCGGGCCGCCGGGCTCGGTCATGATCGGCGCGATCACGTTGACGAGCTGCGCGAGGCACGCCATCCGCACCCGGTCCGCGTGCCGCAGCAGCGCGATCAGCAGGGAGCCGACGACGACCGCGTCCGTGACGGAGTAGCTGTCCTCCAGCAGCCGGGGCGCCTCGGGCCACTCGTCCGAGGGTCCGGCGGTGGCCGCCTGGTGGCGGAGCATGTACCAGACGTTCCACTCGTCGAAGGACAGGTCGATCCGCTTCGGCGACTTCAGCCGCGCGCCCATGTGGTCGCAGGTGGCGACCACGCTCTCGATGAACGACTCCATGTCGGCCGCCGACGCCAGGAACGAGTCGCGGTCGCCGTCCACCTCCTCGTAGTAGGCGTGCAGGGACACGTAGTCGACCAGCTCGTACGCCTCCTGAAGGACGGTGGCCTCCCAGGACGCGAACGTGGGCATCGACCGGCCCGAGCTGCCGCAGGCGACCAGGCGCAGGCCGGGATCCATCTGGCGCATCGCGCGCGCCGTCTCCGCGGCCAGCCGGCCGTACTCGCGCGCGGTCTTCGCGCCGGTCTGCCAGGGCCCGTCCATCTCGTTGCCGAGGCACCACAGCCGGATCCCGAACGGCTCCTCGTCGCCGTGCGCCCGGCGCAGGTCCGACAGGCGGGTGCCGCCAGGGTGGTTGGCGTACTCCTGGAGCTGAAGGGCCTCCGCGACGCCGCGGGTGCCGAGGTTGACGGCGAGCATCGGCTCCGTCCCCGGGCCCAGGCGGCGGAGGAAGGCCATGTACTCGCTCAGCCCGAACCGGTTCGTCTCGGTGGAGTGCCAGGCCAGGTCGAGGCGGCGCGGACGCTCCTCGACGGGGCCGACCGAGTCCTCCCAGCGGTGGCCCGAGACGTAGTTGCCGCCGGGGTAGCGCACCGTGGTCACGCCCAGCTCCCGGATCAGCTCCAGGACGTCCGTGCGCAGGCCCGCCGCGTCGGCCGCCGGGTGGCCCGGCTCGAACAGGCCCGAGTACACGCACCGCCCCAGGTGCTCCACGAACGACCCGAACAGCCGCGGGTCCACCTCGCCGACCGTGAACGCCGGATCGAGGGTGAACCGCGTGCCCGGCGCCGCGCCCGGCACGAGGCCGAGGGCGGTACCGGGCGCGGTACCGGGCGCGGTCGCCGCGCCGGGCACGGAGGGCGCCTCGCCGTCAGGCACGGAAGAGGTATTCCGTGGTGGACCGGTAGGTCTCGCCGGGCCGCAGCACCGTCGAGGGGAACGACGGCT
Organism: Streptomyces sp. TS71-3; assembly: GCF_018327685.1. Lineage (NCBI taxonomy): Bacteria > Bacillati > Actinomycetota > Actinomycetes > Kitasatosporales > Streptomycetaceae > Streptomyces > Streptomyces sp. TS71-3. The sequence goes on from NZ_BNEL01000001.1 coordinate 4,124,234, forward strand.
GGTTCGGCGAGTCCGGGAAGTGCTGGGTCTCCAGGGCGAGCCCGTCGCCCTGCCGGTAACGGGTGCCCGAGGTGCCGAGCAGGGAACCGTCGTTGTCGATGGAGTTGCCCGAGTAGAACTGCACGCCCGGCTCCGTCGTGGCGATCCGCACCGTCCGCCCGGACTCCGGGTCGCTGAGGCGGCCGACCAGCCGCGGAACGGCCGTGATGCCCTTGTCGAAGACCCAGTTGTGGTCGTAGCCGCGGGCCTTGCCGAGCTGGTCGTGGGCCGCGCGGATGTCGCGTCCCACCGGCTTGCCGGACCTGAAGTCGAACGGGGTGCCCTTGACGCTCGCGAGTTCCCCGGTGGGGATCAGGGTGGCGTCGACGGGCGTGTAGCGGGAGGCGTCCAGGGCCAGTTCGTGGCCGTAGATGTCGCCGGTGCCCTCGCCGCCGAGGTTGAAGTAGGTGTGGTTGGTGAGGTTGACGACGGTGGCCTTGTCCGTGGTCGCCTGGTAGTCGATGCGCCAGCCGCCGTCCGCGGACAGGGTGTAGGTGACGCGGGCCGTGAGCGTGCCCGGGTAGCCCATCTCGCCGTCGGCGCTGACGTAGCCGAGCACGAGGCCGACACCGCGGCCGTCCGCGAACGGGGTGATGTCCCACACCCGCTTGTCGAAGCCCATGGTGCCGCCGTGCAGGCTGTTCTCGCCGTCGTTCTGCGGGAGCTGGTAGGCGGTGCCGTCCAGGGTGAAGCGGCCCTTGGCGATGCGGTTGCCGTACCGGCCGATGAGGGCGCCGAAGTACGTGGTGGACGCGAGGTAGCCGTCCAGGGTGTCGAAGCCCAGGGCGACGTTCGCGTGGCGGCCCCTGCGGTCGGGCAGTTCCAGGGACTGGACGGTGCCGCCGTAGCTGAGCACCTTCATGCGGGTGCCGCCGTTGGCCAGGGTCCAGCGGTCGACGGCGGTGCCGTCGGGGAGGGTGCCGAAGGGTTCCTTCGTGGGCGCCCGGCCCGCGGTCCCGGCTCCCTGGGTGGGGGTGGCTTGGGCGGTGCCGCCTCCGGTGGCCGCTTGGGCGGTGCCGCCTGCTACGGCCGTTGCGGCGGCGGTGCCCGCCACGCCGGCCAGGATGGTGCGTCTGCTCGTGGTCATGTGCAGCTCCTCTTCGTCGAAGTCCTGTGCATTCACCTGCAGGTGGCCGGGGACGGCAGAGACAGCCTCTTCCGGATGGTGGCGACCCGCGGCTCTCGTCGTGGTCGCTCGCGCAGTTCCCCGCGCCCCTTGCGGGGCGCGGTTGGATCTGGGCTGACCCCGGCCCACCCAGGGGCGCGGGGAACTGCGCGACCAGCCCGATGGGACCCGCAGGTCGCCACCGGCACAAAGGGGCTGGCCCGGGGCGGCCGTAGGCCGCAACGCGGCTAACGACCCGCTCGTCGTTTGTTCCAGACGTCGAAGCCCACCGCCGTCAGAAGTACCAGACCCTTGATGACCTGCTGATAGTCCGTGCCGACGCCCACCAGCGACATACCGTTGTTGAGCACGCCGAGGACGAGTCCGCCGATCACCGCGCCCAGCACCGTGCCGACGCCGCCGCTCATCGACGCGCCGCCGATGAACGCAGCCGCGATCGCCTCCAGTTCGAAGTTCAGGCCCGCGTTCGGCGTCGCCGCGTTCAGCCGGGCCGCGTAGACGCAGCCCGCGAGCGCCGCGAGCACGCCCATGGTGACGAACACCAGGAACGTGACGCGCTTGTCCTTCACGCCGGAGAGCATGGCCGCGGGCTTGTTGCCGCCGAGCGCGTACACGTGCCGGCCGACGACCGCGTTGCGCATCACGTAGCCGAGGCCGATGAGCAGCGCGCACATGATGAGCAGCACCACCGGCACACCGTGGAAGCTCGCCAGCGTCATGGTGAACGCCACGACCGCGGCCGCGATGGCCCCGCACTTCAGCGCCCACAGCCCGACCGGGACCACCTCCAGCTCGTACCTGAGCTGGCGCCGCCGGTCGCGCCACTGCTGCACCAGCAGCCAGACCACCACGACCAGGCCGATCACCAGCGTCGGGTTGTGGTACTGCGTGTACGGGCCCATCTCCGGGATGAAGCCCTGCGCGATGTCCTGGAAGCCGCCGGGGAACGGCGCGATCGACTGGCCCTGGAGGATGATCTGCGTCAGGCCGCGGAAGAGCAGCATCCCGGCCAGCGTCACGATGAACGACGGGATGCCCAGGAAGGCGATGAAGAAGCCCTGCCACGCCCCGGCCACCGCGCCGATCAGCAGGGACAGCACCAGTGCCAGGCCCCACGGCATGTCGTTCTTGATCATCAGCACCGCGGCGAACGATCCCACGAACGCCACGAGCGACCCCACGGAGAGGTCGATGTGGCCGGCGATGATCACGATCATCATGCCCATGGCGAGGATCAGGATGTAGCTGTTCTGCTGGACCAGGTTGGAGACGTTGTTCGGCAGCAGCAGGGTGCCGTCGGTCCAGATCTCGAACAGCACGACGATGAAGGCCAGCGCGATCAGCATGCCGTACTGGCGCATGTTGGTGCGCAGGCTGTGCAGCAGAGCCGTCCCGGCGGACGGGACGACCGCCTGCTGGAGAGGCGGGTCGGTCGGTGGTGTGGTCGTGGTGCTCATGAGCTGCCTCGGCTTCCATCCATGGTCATCTGACGCATCAGCACTTCCTGGGTGGCCTCCTGGCGGCTGACCTCGCCGGTCAGCCGCCCCGCGGCCATGGTGTAGATCCGGTCGCACATCCCCAGCAGCTCCGGCAGCTCGGAGGAGATGAACAGCACCGCCTTGCCCTGCGCCGCGAGCCGGTCCACGACCGTGTAGATCTCGTACTTGGCGCCCACGTCGATCCCGCGCGTCGGCTCGTCGAGGATCAGCACCTCGGGCCCGGCGTGGATCCACTTGCTCAGCACGACCTTCTGCTGGTTGCCGCCGGACAGCCTGCCCACCTCCTCGAAGACGGTGGGCGTCTTGATGTTCATCGAGGCCCGGTACCGCTCGGCGACCCTGCGCTCCTCGTGCTCGTCCACGACGCCGTGGCGGGCCAGGGCGGGCAGCGACGCCAGGGACACGTTGCGGTGCACGGTGTCGATGAGGTTCAGGCCGTACCGCTTGCGGTCCTCGGTGACGTAGGCGATGCCGGCCGCGACCGCCGCGGGCACCGTGCGGGTGTCCACCGGCCGCCCGTCCACCTCCACCGAGCCGGCCACGTACTGCCCGTAGGACCGGCCGAACACCGACATCGCCAGCTCGGTGCGGCCCGCGCCCATCAGCCCGGCGACCCCGACGATCTCTCCGCGCCCCACCGTCAGCGACACGTCGTCGACGACCGTGCGCTGGTGGTCCACCGGGTGCCGGACCGTCCACCCCGACACGCGCAGCGCGACAGTGCCGGCGTCCTCGCCCTCGTAGGGCGTGCGGTCCGGGAAGCGGTGGTCCAGGTCGCGGCCGACCATGCCGCGGATGATCCGGTCCTCCGAGACGTCCGGCTCCGCGCCCGGGGAGGTGCGCACCGGCAGCGTCTCGATGGTGCGGCCGTCGCGCAGGATGGTCACCCGGTCGGCGATCCGGCGGATCTCGTTCAGCTTGTGCGAGATGAGGATGCAGGCGATGCCCTGATCGCGCAGCTCCGCGATGAGGCCGAGCAGCGCCCGGCTGTCCTCGTCGTTGAGCGCGGCCGTCGGCTCGTCGAGGATCAGCAGCCTGACCTTCTTCGACAGGGCCTTCGCGATCTCCACGAGCTGCTGCTTGCCGACGCCGAGTTCGGCCACCGGGGTGGCCGGCTTCTCGCTCAGCCCGACCCGGGCCAGCAGCCGCGCCGCGCTGCGGTGCGTCTCGCTCCAGTCGATGCGGCCGCCGCGGGCCTGCTCGTTGCCGAGGAAGATGTTCTCCGCGATCGACAGGTACGGGATGAGCGCCAGCTCCTGGTGGATGATCACGATGCCGTGCTGCTCGCTGGCCCGGATGTCCCTGAACGCCACCGGCTCGCCGTCGAAGAGGATCTCGCCGTCGTAGCTGCCGTGCGGGTGCACGCCGCTGAGCACCTTCATCAGCGTCGACTTGCCCGCGCCGTTCTCGCCGCAGATCGCGTGGATCTCGCCCGGTCGCACGGTCAGCCGGACGTCGGACAGGGCCGTGACGCCCGGGAACGTCTTGGTGATGCCCCGCATCTCCAGCAGCAGCCGCTCCGTCTCGGTGGCCGTCCCCGCGCCGCCCGCCGCGGAGCCGCTCGGTCCGCCCGCCGCCGCGCCGTCCTTCTCTGTCCCGGTCATGACAGCTGCTTCTTCGTGTAGTAGCCCTCGTCGACGAGGAGGTGCGTGTTCGACTTGTCGACGGAGACCGGGTTGAGCAGGTACGCCGGGACCAGCCGTTTGCCGTTGTTGTAGTCGGTGGTGTTGTTGACCTCGGGCTTCTTGTCGTTGAGGACGGCGTTGCCCATCTGCACCGCCTGCGCGGCGAGCTTGCGGGTGTCCTTGAAGATGGTCTGCGTCTGCTCGCCGCGGATGATCGACTTCACGGAGGCCAGCTCCGCGTCCTGCCCGGTCACCACCGGCAGCGGGTGGCCCTTGCTGCCGTATCCGGCGCTCTTGAGGGCCGAGAGGACACCGATCGAGATGCCGTCGTACGGCGAGAGCACCGCGTCCACGGTGTCGGTGCCGTAGTTCTTCGTGAGCAGGTCGTCCATGCGCTTCTGCGCGGTGCCGCCGTCCCACTGCTGGGTGAACGCCTGGTTCATCGCGGTCTGGTGGCTGCGCACCACGAGCTGGCCCGTGTCGAAGTACGGCTTCAGCACCTTCATGGCGCCGCTCCAGAAGTACTTGGTGTTGTTGTCGTCGGACGAGCCCGCGAACAGCTCGATGTTGTACGACTTCCCACCCTTCTCCGGCTTCTCCAGACCGAGCTTGTCCAGGATGTACTGCCCCTGGAGCTTGCCGACCCGCTCGTTGTCGAACGACGCGTAGTAGTCCACGTAGGGCGTGCCGAGGATCAGCCGGTCGTAGGAGATGACGTGGATGCCCTGGTCGTGCGCGTGGGCCAGCACGTCGGTGAGCGCGCGGCCGTCGATCGCGGCGATCACCAGCAGCCGGTCGCCCTTGGTGATCATGTTCTCGATCTGGGCGACCTGGTTGTCCACCTGGTTGTCGCCGTACTGGAGGTCCGTCTTGTACCCGGCCTTCTGGAACTGCTTCGCCATGTTCTGCCCGTCGGCGATCCACCGCTCGGAGGCCTTGGTGGGCATGGCGATGCCGATGGTGGCGCCCTTGTTCGACGCGGGGTGGTAGCGGCTGCCGCCCTTGGCCTCCTGGCCGCAGGCGGTGACCGAGGCGGCGAGCAGCACGGAGAGCGCGGCGACCGCGGCGGGCCGCAGCAGCGCCCGGCGCGAGCGCGGTACGGACGCCGCGGGGTGCGGTGGCGGGGTGGGGGTCGTGCGGGTGCGCATGGTCAGTTCCCTTCGGGTGGCTGGGGGAAGCGCTGGAGCTCGCCCGGCAGCCGGGAGCCGAGCGGCGACATCCCGCCGTCGGCGCCGTGCCGGGCCAGCAGATCGAGGACGAGACGGCCACGGCGCACCCGCTCGCGTGCGGTGTCCAGCGTGACGTCCCGCAGGTGGGCCCCGTACGGGTAGATGCCGGGGGCCCTGGAGAGGCCGAACTTCAGGTAGACGGGCGCCCCGCGGCGGATCAGCTCCGCGGTGTCGTACATCCGGACGTATCCGCCGAGGTCGTCCGGCGCCTCCACGTAGAGGTCCATGGGGGCGCGTGCGGCCCTGCGGATCTCCGTGAAGTGCTCGAGGGTCAGGTCCGAGGGGATGTTGACCGAGTCGGCGCCGAGGCCCTCCCAGACCGCGAACGACGCCGGGTTCACCGGGCCCACCAGCGCCGACACCTTGAACGTGGTGTCCGCGGGCAGCGCGCCCGAGGACCGCATCCGGTGCAGCGTCCACAGCACGCCCTCGTCGGCGACGAGCACGCACGTGACGCCGAGCGAGGTGGCGCGCAGGGCGTCCTCGACGCAGCCGGCGAGCGCGTCGTGGCCGCGGGCCCGCAGGCCCCCGCCGCCGGACGGGCTGCGCGTGGCGGCGCCGGTGTCCCAGGTGCCGCGCGGCCCGGTGAACAGGCAGAGCTCGATGTTCCGGTCCGCGCAGGCCGCCACCATCTCGGTGATCTCGGCGTCGGTGAGCATCCACACACCGCTGCCCTGGCTGATGCGGTGCACCGGCACGTCGAGCCGTTCCGACTCCTTGAGGACCGTCGCCAGCGCCTCCGGGCCCTCCACGGAGGGGATCTCGGTGCGCCAGGTGCCGCCGTCGGGGAACGCCCGCGCGGAGGCGTCCTCGTCGCGGAGCGGGGGCCCGGCGAGGCCGAGCGCGTCGAGTGCCCGTTCGCCGGGCCGTCGGGGTGCCGCGTGGGACTTGTCGGTCACGGGCTGTCCTTACCGTTCGTGGGATGGTTCAAGTGGACGGTGGGGTCCTGGGTTCCGGGCCTGGTGCGCGGAGCCGGTGTCCCGGTGGGAGGGGTGGCGGCGCCGGGCGGGACGCGAACGTCCCCGGGGACCGGCCCGTGGTCGCGAGGGGCAGGGGTGCGGGGCGGACGGTGGTCGGTTGCCGGGGACCGCGCGGGGCACCGGCCGGGGCGGTCAGGGCCTGAGGAGCACCTTTCCGGTCTGGGGAGCCGCCTGGTCGACCAGGTCGATCGCGTGGCCGAAATCGCTCAGCGGCAGTTCGTGGGTGATCAGCGGGGCGGGCGTGAGGAGCCCGGCGCCGAAGGCCCGCACGGCGTGTGCCCACGCCGCGGTCGGCGCCCCGAACACCGTCAGCACCGTGATCTGGCGCACCACCAGGTCCGTGGGGTCGAGCCCGGCGGCACCGGGGCCCGGGATCCCGGTGAGCACCAGCCGCCCGCCGCGGCGCAGCAGCGCGGCCGCCTGACGGGCGGCGGCCGGGGAGCCGGCGGTCTCCACGACGACGTCGAAGCCCCCCGGCGCGTCGGGGTCCGCGCCGCCGGCGTCCGCGGGGCCCCGGACGTGGAAGTCGCTCGCGCCGAGGTCGAGCGCCAGCGACTTGCGGTGGTCGTGCACGCCGACGGCGAGCAGCCGCCCGGGGGAGGAGGCCGCGAGGAACTGGACCGCGAGCATGCCGAGCGTGCCGGTGCCCACCACCGCGGCCCGCTCGCCCGGCCGGACGTTCGCCTTGAGCGCCGCTGCCGCCACGCACGCGGCCGGCTCAAGCAGCGCGGCGGCCGAGAGGTCGGCGTCGTCCGGCAGGGTGTGCAGCAGCCGGGCGGGCAGGGTCAGGGTGCCCGCCATCGCGCCCGGCAAAGTGAAGCCGGTCTCCTCGTACCCCGCGGTGCACAGCGTCGTCTCGCCGGCGCGGCACCGCGCGCACACCTGGCAGTTGCGGAACCCCTCGCCCACGGTCCTGCGCCCGACCAACTCCCCGGGCACGCCCGCGCCGACCGCCTCCACCGTCCCGGACCACTCGTGGCCCGGCACCAGCGGATAGCGCACGTAGGCCGAGGGCCGGTGGCCGCGCACGACCTCCCGGTCGCTGCCGCAGATCCCGCACGCGTGCACCCGCACCAGCGCCTCGCCGGGCCCCGGAGGCACCGGCTCGTGCGGAACGAGACCGTGGGCGCCGGGCGCCTGGACGAGCACCGCGTGCCGGCCGGCCGCGGTCCCCGCCGCCGAACCCTCCGCGGTCCCCTCGATGTTCACCGCGGCCCCTGACCGCCGCCGCCCGCCGAGCCCTCCGCGGTGGCTCCTGAACCCTTGGGGTCCCGCTTCTCCCAGCCCTCCGCCCACAGGTCGAAGCGGGCCTGCTGCTGCGGGAACTCCGCCGCCGCGTCGGTGTCCAGCTCCACCCCGAGCCCGGGGGCGGTGGGCAGCGCGAAGCAGCCGGTCTCCGGATCGACCTGGGGCGCGCCCTTCACCACCTTCTTGATCTCGGCGTCCGCGAAGTCATTGAAGTGCTCAAGGATCTTGAAGTTGGGGGTGCAGCCCGCGACGTGCAGCGAGGCGGCGGTGAGCACCGGGCCGCCGACGTTGTGCGGGGCCACCAGCATGTAGTGGGTCTCGGCGGTGGCCGCCAGCTTCCTGGTCTCCAGGATGCCGCCGATGTGGCCGACGTCGGGCTGGATGATGTCCGCGGCCTGCGCCTCGAAGAGCTCGCGGAACTCGATGCGGTCGTGGATCCGCTCGCCGGTCGCCACCGGCAGGTCCACCTTCTGAGCCACCTTCGCCAGCGCCTTGAGGTTCTCCGGCGGCACCGGCTCCTCCAGCCAGGCCGGCCGGAACGGCGCCATCTCGTGGGCCAGCCGCACGGCGGTGGCGGGGGAGAACCGGCCGTGCATCTCCAGCATCAGCTCCGCCTCGGGACCGATCGCGTCCCGCACCGCCTCGATCAGGGAGACCGCGTAGCGGGTCTCCGCGTGGTCCAGCTCGAAGTGGCCGGTGCCGAACGGGTCGATCTTCAGGGCCCGGTAACCGCGTTCGACCACGGCCTGTGCCGCCTTGTGGTACGCCTCCGGGGTGCGCTCCGTGGTGTACCAGCCGTTCGCGTACGCCTTCACCCGGTCGGTGACCCGGCCGCCGAGGAGCTGCCAGACCGGCACCCCGAGCGCCTTGCCCTTGATGTCCCAGCAGGCCATCTCGACGACCGCGATGCCGGACATCACGATCTCGCCGGCCCGCCCGTAGTCGCCGTACTTCATCCGGCGCACCAGGTCCTCCACCGCGAACGGGTCGGAGCCCGCGATGTGGTTCGCCTCCGCCTCGCGCAGGTAGCCGAGCAGCGCGTCGGTGTGGCCCAGCATCCGGGTCTCGCCCACGCCGGTGAGGCCCTCGTCGGTGTGCACTTGGACGTAGGTGAGATTCCGCCAGGGTGTTCCCACCACATGCGTGCTTATTCCCGTGATGCGCACGGTAGCTCCCCAGTGCTGCTCTTGCTGCTCGCTGACGGACGTGCTGGTCTGACGGTGCGTCGCCCGGCCGGGCATGTTCGAAATTTCGTCATACGTTCGAAATGCTGGCGAGACAGTAAGGATGGAGCGCGGGGGGTGTCAATGGGTCTCGCGGCAGCTGAAACCACACGGTGATGTGGGCCGATGCCGAGGCGGCGGATGCCCGGCGGGACATATCGCGATCTGTGGGACCAGTCGCCGCGGCGGGAAGCGACGACGCGCCGGAAAGTCGCCACTCTGCACACAAGATTCACGGCCGTAGCTTTCTTCACGCCATTCGCGCCCCCTAGCCTTCGTGCGTCATGGATTACTGCCACTCGTGCCGCAGGCACCTCAACGGCGCCTATGCGTGCCCCGGGTGCGGGACGTCTGCCGAAGACTGCCGCGCCGACGCGGAGGCCCGCGCGGCCGAGCAAGCGGCGGGCTCGCCGGACGAGGAGGGCGAGTACGAGACCGAGGCCGTCCATGAGGGCCGCCGCTCCCGCGGGGGCCGCCGCTCCCACGGGGGCCGCCGCAGGGCGCACCACCGCCGCAAGCCCCGCAGGGCCCTCATCATCGGCGCCGGCGTGCTCCTCGCCCTGGGCTCACTGAGTCTGGCCGAAATCCATATAGAGACCCCGTTCAGGAACGCCGACAAGGCAGCGGCGCCGGGCGGTTCCGACGCCACCCCCGCCGACGACGCCACCACTCCCGCCGGCGGCGCGTCCGGCACCTCGTCCGCCGCCGACCCGTCGTCCGGCACGTCCTCGGCGGCCTCGTCCGAGGCCGGCACGCCCAAGGGCACCCACGGGGCCAAGGACACCCCGGCCGGTACGGGCGACGAGGGCGGCGGGGGAGGGAGCACCCATCACTCGGCCCCCGGCGGCTCCGGCGGAGGCGCGACCTCCGCCCCCGGCACCCCCGGCGGCGGCTCCGACGATCCCGCGCCGCCCGCCACCTCCAAGCCGCCGTCCCATCCGCAGCCGAGCCCGTCCCCGTCGTGCAGGTGGATCATCGTCTACATCTGCAGCTGAGGGGGCGGCCGGAGGGGGCCGGGGCCGTCCTCCGCGGGCTACCCGTGGGGGAGCCGAGACGGGGGCGAACGCCGCCTTGGCGGGGCTAGGAGTCCTCGCCCAGCATCCGGCGCAGCAGCCCGCGCAGCATCATCCGCTCCTGCCGGGAGAGCCCGGCCAGCGGCTCGCGGGCGAAGTCGAGCGAGTCCCGCAGGCTCCGGGCCGTGCGCGCTCCCTCCCGGGTGGGTGCGGCCAGCTTCACCCGGCGGTCCGCGGGGTCGGGGCGCCGCTCCACGAGGCCGCGCGCCTCCAGCCGGTCGATGATTCCCGTCACGTTCGACGGCTCGCACTTCATCGCCCGTGCGATCCGGCGCATCGGGAGCGGCTCGATGGCCAGCAGGCTGAGTATCCGCGCCTGCGCGCCCGTCAGTGCATGGCGCCCGGCCGCCTGCTCGTACTCCTGGTGGTAGCGGGCCACCACGCTGCCGATGAGGTCGACGACCTCCAGGGTCAGCGGATCGCTCCGGGCGGGACGTGTGGTGGTGCTCATACCTTCCAGGCTACCCGTTTACTTGACTTGCTGAAATATCGCGGAGCATGGTGTTTCATAGTCTGAAGCTTCTGGGGCCGCCCGCGCTGCTCCGGACACCTGTCGAAGCGAGGTGCCACGGGGAGGACCGCCCCCTCGGCGAGCCCGGAAGCCCGGCCGAAACGGCCGCAGGCACCAGAGGCAACCACGTCGTCACAGGAGGCCGCCGAATCATGCCCGGCACCAGCCCGAACCCCTCACAGCTCCCCACCACCGGCCGTGCCTGGCACCTGGTGCGCCGCCCGCAGGGCTGGCCCGTCCCCGAGGACTTCGCGCTCCGTGAGGTGCCGCTGACCGCTCCCGCCGAGGGCCGGATCCTGGTGCGCAACCGGTACTTCTCCGTCGACCCCTACATGCGCGGCCGGATGAACGACGTGAAGTCCTACGTGCCGCCGTACCAGCTGGACGTCCCCATGGACGGCGGCGCCGTCGGCGAGGTCGTCGCCTCCGGGGCCGACGGCTTCGCCCCCGGCGACCTGGTGGTGCACGGCCGCGGCTGGCGGGAGTACGCGGACCTGGACGCGCGCGGCGCCACCAAGGTGGACGACTCGCTCGCCCCGCTCCCCGCTCACCTCGGCGTCCTCGGCATGCCCGGCCTCACCGCCTACGCGGGTCTGATGGAGATCGCCTCCTTCCAGCCGGGCGATGTGGTCTTCGTCTCGGGCGCGGCCGGGGCGGTGGGCAGCGTGGCCGGGCAGCTGGCCCGGCTCAAGGGCGCCTCCCGGGTGATCGGCTCGGCGGGCTCGGACGCCAAGGTCGAGATGCTGCGCGAGGAGTACGGCTTCCACGCGGCGTTCAACTACAAGGACGGGCCGGTCGGCGACCAGCTCAAGCAGGCCGCGCCGGAGGGGATAGACGTCTACTTCGACAACGTCGGCGGCGAGCACCTGGAGGCCGCGATAAGCCGGCTGAAGCAGAACGGCCGGGTGACGCTCTGCGGGATGATCTCCCAGTACAACGCCACGGCCCCGGTCCCCGGCCCGCGCAACCTCGCGCTGGCGGTGGGCAAGCGGCTCCGCCTCCAGGGCATGATCGTCAGCGATCACCAGGCGCTGATGCCCCGCTTCGTCGAGGAGGCCTCCGGCTGGGTCCGCTCCGGCGAGCTGCGGCACCACGAGACGTTCGTGGAGGGCGTCGAGAACGGCGTGGAGGCGTTCCTCGGGATGCTGCGCGGTGAGAACACCGGAAAGATGATCGTCAGCCTCGACGCCTGACGCCCGCCCACGCGCGGCTCCCCCCGCGGTGCCGGATGCCGTCGCGACGTGCGGCGGATGCGGTACCGCGGGTCCGGGCCCGGGGCCGGATGCTGATGATGTTCGCGAAAACATCGAGGCGTCGCCGTCGTCCCTGCGGGAGTATCCGTACTCAACGATGAGGGAGGACGGCATGGAGCCGTGGGAACTCCGTCGGGCGGTCGAGGCCGGACGGGCGACCGCTTCGGAGCTGGGCCTTCGGGTCGACGACGTGGTCGTCGTCCACAACTCGGACCGCGTCGCGCTGCGCCTGGTCCCGTGCGATGTCCTGGCCCGGGTAGCACCGTCGGGGCATCTGGCCGGTTCCGAGTTCGAAGTGGAGGTCGCCCGCCGTCTCGCCGACGTCGACGCACCGGTGGCCGAGCTCGATCCTCGGACCGGCCACCGGGTCCATGTGCGTGACGCCTTCGCCGTCTCGCTCTGGACCTACTACGAACCCGTGGGATCGGAGATCGCGCCGGCCGACTACGCGGACGTACTCCTGCGGCACCATGCGGCCCTGCGCCGGATCGATCTGGACGCACCGCATGTCGCCGATCGAGTCGCCGGGGCACTCGGAGAGGTGAACGACAGGGAGCGGACCCCCGACTTGCCCGATGCCGACCGGGAACTCCTCAGCCACACGCTCAGTGGACTGAGCACCACGATCAGCACCGGGAAGTCCGGCGAACAACTGCTGCACGGCGAGCCCCATCCGGGCAACCTCCTCAACACGAGGAGAGGACCGCTTCTCGTGGACCTCGCCACGTGCTGCCGCGGGCCGATCGAGTTCGACCTCGCCCACGCACCCGAAGAAGCCGGAAAGCACTACGCCGGGGCAGACCAGGGCCTGATCCTCCGGTGCCGCGCCCTGAACTGGGCGATGTTCTCGGCCTGGCGCTGGCGCCGAGCCGACCAGATGCCCGACCGGGCCCACTGGAGAGTGGAGGGACTCAACCGGGTTCGTGCCGCGCTCGACCGCTGCGGACGAAGCTGAGCGCCGGGCCGATACGCACGCTCATGCTTCAGGCGCCGGAGGTGGCCGGGGGGTCCCGGCATCGGCTACGACGGCCCGCAGGGAGTCGCCGCCGGCGTCCGGGCCCGGGCACAGGTCCGCCACCCGCCGGCCGTGTGCGTACACGGAAACTCTGCGTGGTGAGCGTTGTGGGCGTACCTCGCCCGGAACGCGGACGCCGCCCCGGGCACCCCCGGTGGGCCCGGTAGGGTGCGCGGCATGCGTGATCTCGGTACAGGCTTCGGCTACTTGGTGAAAGGGCAGCGCTGGGTTGCCCGCAACGGCAGGCAGTACGGCTTCGGCCTGCTGCCCGGGCTGATCACGCTGGTGCTGTACATCGGTGTGCTGGTGTGCCTCGCCATCTGGGGCGACGACCTGGTCACCTGGGCCACGCCCTTCGCCGACGACTGGTCCTCGCCCTGGAACGGCCTCTTCCGCGGCTTTCTGACAGTGGTGCTGTTCGCGCTGGCGCTGCTGCTCGCGGTGCTCACCTTCACCGCGGTGACCCTGGTGGTGGGCCAGCCGTTCTACGAGGCGCTGTCGGAGCGTGTCGACCGCTCCGTCTCACCGGACGGCACCACACCCACCTCGGATCTGCCGCTCCCGCGCGAGATGTGGATCTCGGCCCGCGACAGCGTGCGCGTGCTGGTGCGTGCCACCCTGTGGGGAGTGCTGCTCTTCGCGCTGGGATTCCTGCCGGTGCTGGGGCAGACGGTGGTGCCGGTGGTCGGGTTCTTCGTGACCGGGTTCTTCCTCACGCAGGAGCTGACGGCGGTGGCGCTCCAGCGCCGCGGTGTCGGACTACGTGAGCGGCTCGCGCTGCTGCGCGCCCGCAGGTCCCTCGCCTGGGGCTTCGGCGCACCGCTCGCGGCGGTCTTCACGGTGCCCCTGGTCTCCGTCTTCCTGATGCCGGGCGCGGTCGCGGGCGCCACGCTGCTGGCCCGCGACCTGCTGGGGGAGGAGACGGCCCCCGAGGGAACGGCCCCCGAGGGGACGGTGCCTGAGGGAGCGGTGCCGGATGGAGCGGCGGGGAAGGCCCCGGAGCCGACCGGGCCCGGTGGAGTGGACGGCGCGGGCGGTCCCGTTCCGCCGGTGGGTGCGCCGCACGGGCGCCCGCAGGGCAACTCGCCGTACGGGCAGGGGTCTTAGGGCGCCGTCTCCTCCGGAGGAGACGAGCGGGCTACGCGGCTGGACGTCCCGGCAGCGCCAGTAGGCCGTTCAGGTACCGCCGGGTGCGGGCGTAAGCCTCCTCGGCGTTCAGTGTCCCCATATCGACGGTCAGGACGTGCCACGGGGTCCGCCCGAGGAGACGACGGGTCAGTTCGGCCTCGGAACGCAGGTGCGCGGCGGCAGAGGCGAGGTCACGGACGGCCCTCGTACCGGGGGAGGCGGCGAGCTTGGACACGTACCAGTCCTCCCAGCCACCGCCTTCCCGATCGACCGCACGCCGCAGTGCCCTCTCCGGATCGTCGTGGACGTACACCAGGATCACCTCGGCGGGCTTCACGGCCCGGGCCAGCTCGGCGAGGACATGGCGGACGGTCTCCTCGGGGTGGCCCCAGGCCACCAGGGAGGGAATGAACGGCAGAAGGGCGTCCGTCAGCAGGTAGTCCCTGCCCTCCGCGAGCGACTCCGCGACGTAGGCGCGCGTGCACTCGACCAGGGTTGCCGGTCGGACGGAGCCGGTCCCGTCGGCGAACTCCTCGGCCACGGGCCGGAAGGCCGCCCGTTTGAGGATGTCCGCCTCCTCGAAGTGGTCGACCGAAGCGCCCGTGCCGGAGAGCCACCGTGCCAACGCGCGGCAGAGAGTGGACTTGCCCGCGCCGGGGCTGTTCCCGATGACGGAGATCAAGCGCATGGCCATGACGGCAGTCTCGCAGCGCCGTGGGCCTTCTGGCGCCGGGTAGCGCTAACGGCCGCAGCGGGGACACCGGATGTCGTGTCGGCCCGCGACGAGTGCCCTGCCGTCGGTGCCGTAGGGAACCAGGGCCATCTGGAGCCGTCCGCAGGCGCAGCGGCTCCAGACCACGACGCCCTCGCTGGTGGTGTGCCGGGAGACGACGGTGCTCGTGTCGGTGTTCATGGCAGCAGGATGACCCCGGACGACCGTTGCGGTCTATTGCGCATTTTGCAGGTGATGTGTGCAAGATTGTTTCATGATTGACCTGCGCCGGCTTCATATGCTCCGCGTGGTGCACCAGCAGGGCACGGTCACCGCGGCCGCCGCGGCCCTGCACCTCACCCCGTCGGCCATCTCCCACCACATGCGCGAACTCGCCCGCGAGCTCAAGGTCCCGCTCCTGGAGCCGCAGGGCCGCGGCATCCGGCTGACCCCGGCCGGGCGCCTGCTCATCGAGCACGCGGACGCGCTGCTGGCACGGTGGGAGGAGGCGCAGGCGGAGCTGGAGTCCTACCGGGCGGGCCTGACCGGACCGCTGCGCATCGCGGGCTTCACCACCGCCATCAGCGGCCTCATCGCCCCCGCGGCCGGGCGGCTGCGGCACAGCCACCCCGATCTCCTGGTGCGGGTGCGCGAGTGCGACACCGAGGAGAGCATGGACCTGCTGGTGGCGGGCG
Source organism: Streptomyces sp. TS71-3 (assembly GCF_018327685.1). Taxonomy (NCBI): domain Bacteria; kingdom Bacillati; phylum Actinomycetota; class Actinomycetes; order Kitasatosporales; family Streptomycetaceae; genus Streptomyces; species Streptomyces sp. TS71-3. The sequence goes on from NZ_BNEL01000001.1 coordinate 4,139,590, forward strand.
AGGTGGACCTCGCGGTCGTGGAGCCCATCGAGGGCGGGCCGCCGCCGGACGACGCGCGGTTCGAGCAGAGCCACCTGCTGGAGGAGCCGCACGTCATGCTGGTGCCCGCCGGCCACGCGCTGGCGCGGGAGGCGTCGGTGCGGCTGGAGGACGCGGCCGCCGAGGACTGGATCGTCGCCGACCCGGGCACCTGCGACCACGCCCAGCGGGTGCGGATGCTGTGCGCGGGGGCCGGCTTCTCGCCGCGGATCGTGCACGCCGCCACCCACTGGCTGGCGGTCTGGTCGCTGGTCGGGAACGGGCTGGGCGTCTCGCTGGTCCCGCGGCTGGCCGAGGGCCCGGCAGGCCAGGCGGTGGTGCGGGTTCCGGTGGCGAGCGAGAACATGCCGACACGGCGCATCCTCACCTGCGTGCGCCGGGGCAGCCGGCAGAACCCGCTCATCGACCTCGGGATACGGGCGCTGGAGGCGGCGGTCCGCGACCACCGGGACATGGACGACTGGCCGCAGGCGGCCTGACGGGTCACTGGCTACGGCGGGTCGTCTGACGGGTCACTGGCTACGGCAGGTCGTCTGAGGGGTCGCAGGATGGGGCAGGCCGCCTGACGGGTCACTGGCCACGGCAGGTCGTCTGACGGGTCACCGGATGCGACAGATCGCCCTACGGGTCACCGGATGCCGCAGGTCGCCTGACGGGCCGTAGGCCGCGGCAGGCCGCCTGACCGCTCATCCGCTACGGCGTGCCGTTGGCGCCGCCACGGCTCGGCCGCCCGCCGCGCGCTCCGGAACCTCCGCCACCGAACGCCCCACCCCGCAGGCGCCCCAGCTCAGTCGTCCACCGGAAGGCTGAAGCCGAGCGCGCGGGCGGCGGTGTGGGGCGTGGGCTGCGCCCAGCGGTCGACCAGCGCCTGCTGCGTGGTGAGCGAGCGGAGTTCGGCGCGGTCCAGGTAGAGCGTGCCGTCGAGGTGGTCCGTCTCGTGCTGCACGATGCGTGCCGGCCAGCCCGCGCACTCCTCGTCCACCTGCCGCCCCTGCTCGTCCTCGGCGCGCAGCCTGATCCTCGCGTGCCGGGCCACCACGGCCTGCCAGCCCGGCACGCTCAGGCAGCCCTCGAAGAACGCGGCGCGCGCGGCGCCGGCCGGCCGGTACGACGGGTTCACGAGCACGCGGAACGGCAACGGTACCCGCCCCCTGGCATCCCGCACCTCGTCGCCGACCTCCGCCGGATCCTCCACGACCGCGATCCTGAGCGGGATCCCGACCTGCGGCGCGGCCAGGCCCACGCCGGGCGCGGCGTGCATGGTCTCGCGCATCGCCTCGATCAGGCGGTTCAGGAGTGGGGCGGCGAGCTGGCCCTCGTACGGCGCGGCGGGGTGGCGCAGCACGGGGTCCCCGGCGGAGACGATGGGGAGCGGGCCGGGCGTACCCAGCAGTTCCTCGACGTAGGCGTCGAGCGGCGGAAGCGCGGTGGCGGACATCCCGCCAGCATGCCATCCCCCGGTCGGCCCGGCGCGCGGCCTCACCCCGGGCCGGCTGCGGATATCGTATACCGCATGCTGGAGATTGTATTCCGTTTGCGTGTCCGCTGACGTGCTGGAATGCGGCGTGTCAAGGTCTCCCGCAGCGCGTTTTCGGACAGCGCGGCCTTGTAGGTGCATAGGCCAGGTGGTAGACCCTGTGGCTGCTCGTGCCCGTCCCGGAGCCGCATCCGGGGGGCACGCCGGTAAGTCCTGTCTGCCCGAAAGCCCGTCGGAAGGAAGGTCTGTGCAGTGAGTGACGCACCCACGCCATCCCAGGACGCCCCCCGAGACAGCGCCCCCGCTTCCACCCCGCCTCAGACCTCTGCGCCCGCCACCTCCGCCCCCGGCCCTGCCCGCAGAACCGTGCTGAACGGAGCCGTCGCCGCCGCGACCCTCGGCGCCGTGGGCGGCGCGCAGGTCGCGGCCTCCGCCCCGGCCCGAGCCGCCGCACCGGGTGCCGCGAACGCCGCCGCCCGGGGGCCCGTGACGACGAAGGCCAGTTCCACCCCCTTCGGCCGGCCCACCGCCTCCGCGGCCGAGCCGGGTGTCACCATCAAGGCCGTACGCGGCAGCAGGGACGGCGGCTGGGGCGGGCAGACCCGCGCCGAAGTGCTGGCCCGGCGCGGCGTGGTGGCCACCAGCCAGTCCATCGCCGCCCAGGCCGGTCTGCGCATCCTCCAGGAGGGCGGCAACTCCGCCGACGCCGCCGTGGCGACGGCCGCCATGCTCGGCCTCGTCGAGCCCAACAGCGCGGGCATCGGCGGCGACTCCTTCGCCATCCACTACAGCGCCGCCGACCGGGGGCTCCACGGCCTCAACTCCAGCGGCTGGGCGCCCTCCGCCTGGACCCCCGGATACTTCCGCGACCACGGCTACACGCAGCAGACCGGCATGCCGGAACACGGCGTGCACACCATCACCGTGCCCGGCGCCGTCGAGGGCTGGCACCGCCTTGTCGACCGCTTCGGCACCCGTGACCTGGGGACCCTGCTGGAGCCGTCCATCGAACTGGCCGAGCAGGGCTTCGGCCTCACCGAGCGCATCCACCACCAGTGGAGCGGCGTCACCGACCTGCTGGCGAAGGACGCCGACTCGGCCAGGACCTTCCTCAAGCAAGGCAAGGCCCCCGAGCTGTACGGCATCTTCCGCAACCCCGACCTGGCTGCCGCGTACCGACTGATCGCACGCGAGGGCCGGGACGCCATGTACACCGGCGCGATAGCCGACGCGATCGTGAAGAAGATCCGCGCCGCCGGCGGCGCCATGGACCCCGCCGACCTCGCGGACTTCAAGGCCGAGTGGGTCGACCCCATCACCGTGAACTACCACGGCTACGACGTCTACGAGCTGCCGCCCAACACCCAGGGCTTCGCCACCCTGATCATGCTCAACATCATCGAGCAGATCGGCCCCGTGCTCGGCTACGACCTGGCCGAACTGGGCCCGCGCTCCCCGCAGTTCTGGCACCTGCTGGTGGAGGCGAAGAAGCTCGCGTACGACGACCTCAACCACTACCAGGGCGACCCCCGCTTCACGGACGTGCCGCTGGACAAGCTGCTCTCCAAGGACTACGCCAAGCAGCAGTGCGCCAGGATCGACCCGAACCGGGCGGGCACGCCCCGCTACCCGGGCACGGTCATCTCCGGCACCGTCTACCTCACCACGGCCGACCGGTGGGGCAACATGACGTCGTTCATCTACAGCGTCTTCGACTCGTTCGGCTCCGGCATCACCGTGCCGGGCTACGGCTACCCGCTCCAGAACCGCGGCGCCCTCTTCAACCTCGACCCCGACTCGCCCAACATCGTGGCCCCGCACAAGCGCCCGTACCACACGCTGATACCGGCGTTCGTGATGAAGGACGGCCGCCCCGTCCTGTCCTTCGGCAACATGGGCGGCGCCGAGCAGCCGCAGGCCCAGGCCACCGAGCTGGTCAACATGATCGACCTCGGCATGAACCCGCAGGCCGCGGTCGACGCTGCCCGCTTCGCCCACAACCAGTACGAGAACTCCCTCGGCCTGGAACCCGAGCTGTACGACCTGGTGGGCGAGGGCCTGAAGGCGCTCGGCCACCACCTCACCGACCCGGACACCTCCTCGATGGGCGGCTACCAGGCCATCCTCTTCACCCCGGAGCACGAGGGCGACCACCCGGCGGCGACCGGGCCCGACGGCCCTGTGAACGGCGTCTACCGCGCCGCCTCCGACCACCGCAAGGACGGCTCGGCGGTGGGCTGGTGAGGCTTCTGCCCTGAGCCGCTTCGGATCGCCGGGCGGTTGCCGGGCGCAACTGGCGGGCGGCCCTGGGACCCGGGCACTGGAGGTGGCGGCCGTCCGGCCGCCACCTCCAGTGCCTTCCCGCTCGTACGGGTTCGGGGGATCCGAGCAGAACCTGTACATGACGTTCTTATGCGACATGCCCGAGTTGAGCGTCGCCGAAGAGTCGGGCATCTCCCAAATGCACGTGTCCCGCCTCGGTGATCCCCGGTCCAGGTGGTGATTCTGGCTGAAACCCGAGCCCTTCTGACGGGCGGACGGGGCCGGGCAGTTACGGCCGCACCTTGCGCGGTACCTGCGCCACAGAGCGCCGCGCCACCGGTGGTGCGTCTTCCACTTGCGAACGCATCAGGCATAGGTCACGTCTTGTGGGGCACGCGCTTCACGGTAGCTCCACGAACCGACCCTTTGGAGGAGGCCGTGCCGAGATCGGAAGGCGAAGCCGCGACAGGCGAACGGAAGCCCCGCGTGCAGAAACGTATCTCCGTCGCCGAGGCAATGCGGCGTGCGATGCGGGAACTCGCCGGGCTGCTGGACAGGGAACCCGATTCGGTGTCCGCCATCAAAGCGACGGACGACGGATGGACGGCAACCGTGGAAGTCGTGGAGCTCGAGCGCGTTCCCGACACGGTCAGCCTCATGGCCTCGTATCGAGTGGATATGGACGGCCAGGGCGAGTTGCTGGGTTACGAGAAGACCGAACGCTATCCGAGGGGTCGGGCCGACCGGCGGTGAGCACGCCCGTCACCGGATGGACACAGCGCCCGCTGATCCGGCGCACCCCTGTATATGAGAGAAAGGTGCAGCGTGAGTGTAGTTCAGCAGTCCAATGCTCCTACGAGTGGGAGCGGCTCCGGAAACCTCTATGACGTCCTGGAACTCATCCTTGACCGCGGACTTGTCATCGACGCTTTTGTCCGGGTCTCTCTGGTGGGCATCGAGATCCTCAAAATCGATGTGCGAGTGGTGGTCGCGAGTGTCGACACCTACCTGCGATTCGCGGAGGCGTGCAACCGGCTCGACCTGGAATCCGGCCGCAACAAGCCACCGGGACTGACCGACATCGTCGGAAAGGTCACGGAAGACGGCGCCAGGGGAAAGAGCAAGGGCGCGCTCACCGGAGCCGTGGAGGCATTCACGGATTCCCTTCAGCAGGGCGGCGAGTCGGACACGGAACGCGAGCGCAAGCCGTCGGGTTCGTCCGCCCGCCGCACCAGTCGCCGCCGGGAGGAGTAGCCCATGTCCACCTATGTGTACGCCATCACTTCGGCACGCCACCCGCTGCGCCTCGACGACGTGAAGGGTGTCGGTGAGCCCCCCGAGCGGGTACGTACCGTGCAGACGAAGGCGCTGGCCGCCGTGGTCAGTGACGCCCCCGAGGGGCTGCGGGCGAAGCGCAGGGACGTCGCCGCCCACCAGGCAGTGCTGGAGCGGCTGATGGCCGACGGCTCCGTCCTGCCGATGCGGTTCGGTCTGCTCGGCCCCGACGACGACCAGGTCGTGCAGGCCCTCGAAGACAACCGCGACGCCTACACCGACCGGCTCGACCAACTCGCGGACTGCCTTGAATTCAACCTGAAGGTCCAGCGCGACGAGGACGACCTGCTGCACGAAGCCCTGCGGGAGTCCGCACGGATTCGCGAACTCAATGAGTTCACGAGGGCGAATCCCGAGGCACACGATGAGAAAATGCGCCTTGGTGAGCTGATCTCCCAAGAGGTCAGCGCGCGTCAGGCCAGGGATGCCAGGGAAACGGTGGACCGCCTCGCTCCCGCGGCGTTGAACACCGTTGTCGGCGAGCCGTTGAAGGACTGCTTCCTGAATGTTTCGTTCCTGGTGAAGCGCGACAAGGCGGCCGCGTTCTCACAGGCGGTGGACGAAGAGGCCGCCAGGCGCAGCGAGGCGTTCACTTTTCGGCTGCACGGCCCGCTGCCGCCTTACAGCTTCGTCTGAGTGCAGCGGCTCCCGAACGAGATCGGGACGCCCGCACCGGGAGCGATGGCGGAACCTGAACCCAGGAGCGCGGATTCATGGGTCTCATCAGTCAGATTCTCACTCTCCCCGTCATGCCCGTGCGCGGAGTCTCCTGGGTACTCGGCCAGGTCCTCACGGCCGCCGAGGAGGAGTTCTACGATCCGGGCCCCGTCCACGGCCAACTGGCCGAGCTGGAGCGGGAACTCGTGGCCGGTCGGATCACGGCAGAGGAATTCGACCTGCGTGAGGACGAGTTGCTCGACCGGCTGGAGTGGATTCATGCCGAGCGCCGGCGGCTCGGTCTCGACACCCGGCACTGAGGCCCTCTGCCGTCGGCCTTCTGCGGTGCCCATGAGGGATCGCCGCGAGAACGCGGCTCTTTTCAACGGGGAGAAGTCACTCGAAGAACGAGGTGCACAAGAATGATGAACAACACGAAGATAGGAGCGGCCCTGGTGGGGGGCTATCTGCTCGGACGGACGAAGAAGGCCAAGATGGCCATCGGTCTCGGCATGTTCCTGGCAGGGAAGAAGCTCGATCTCGACCCCAGGCGGCTCGCGTCGAAACTGTCCGACTCGCCGTTGCTCGCCGGCCTCAACGACCAGGTGCGCAGGGATGTGCTGGACACCACCAAATCCGCGGCGGCCTCGGCACTGACCCACCGGATCGGCGGTCTCGCGGACTCGCTGCAGCGCCGAGCGCTGGCGCTCGACGACAAGGCCGAGGAGCCCGCGGAGCGCGGCCCCGAGGACGACGCCGACCCGGAGGACCCGGACGGCGACCTCGTCGAGGGCGGGGTGGAGCGAGAAGAACCGGACGGCGGGGGGCAGCGGTCCGCGCGTACTGCCACCAGGGCGAGGGCCCAGGAGCCCTCCGGCGGCCGGGCCGCATCGGCATCCCGGGCGGGCACGTCCGGTGGGGCCCGCAGGACGGCTTCCGGTGCGCGCAGGGCCGCGTCCGCCGCACCCAAGGAGACACCCTCCGCGCGCGGGGCCGCCTCGGGCGCACGCAAGACCGCATCCGGCGCACCCAAGACCACCTCGGGGGCGAGGAAGACGGCCTCGGGCACCGCCCGCAAGGCGAGCAACCGGGGAGGTAGCAATGTCTGAGTCGACGATGACGAGCATCCGCAAGGAACTCTCGGACAATCCGGCGACGGAAAGGCTCAAGGAAGAACTGCGCAACTACCTCGTGGCCCGTGCCACGCACACGGTGACCCATCTCGGTCAGCGGCTCGGGGAGGGCGTCGGCAAACTCGCGGAGCCAGGTGGGGCGGCAGGCGGGCTGGCCGGAAGTCTGGCGAAGGGCGGCCAGGCACTGACGGAGGGCGGGTCGCCCGCCGACGCGATGAAGGCGGTGGGAAAGGACCACCTCAAGAACACCCTCAAGGAGAAGCTGAAGGGCGTGTTCGGCAAGGGCCGCAAGGGCGGCGGCGGAAAATCCAAGTCCGTCACCATCAGCGAGGACATCGACGTCGGTGTACCGAAGCGCGAGGCCTACGACCAGTGGACGCAGTTCCAGGAGTTCAGCACGTTCGCCAAGGGCGTGGTGAGCGTGGAGAAGTCGGACGACGCGTCGAGCAACTGGAAGGTCAAGGTCGCCAAGTCCACGCGGAGCTGGAAGGCGAACGTCACCGAACAGGTGCCGGACGAGCGCATCACCTGGACCACCGAGGGCGCGAAGGGCACCGTCAAGGGGGTCGTGACCTTCCACGCGATCACGGACAACCTGACCAGGGTGCTGCTGGTCCTTGAGTACTTCCCGAAGGGGCTGTTCGAGAAGACGGGCAACATCTGGCGGGCACAGGGGCGCCGGGCGCGCCTGGATCTCAAGCTGTACCGCAAGTTCATCATGATGCGCGGCGAGGCCACCGACTCGTGGCGGGGCGAGATCCGTGACGGCGAGGTCGTGGTGGACCACGACGAGGCGACGCGTCGTGAGGAGGAGAAGCGCGATGAGGACGCCTCCTCACAGGACACCGGTTCCGAGGAGAACGCGGGCCGGAACGACGAGGACGGCCGCCCGGAGGATGCCGAGGGCGATGAGGATCGGGCGTACGACGACGAGGACCGGCCGTACGACGACGAGGACCGGGCGTACGACGACGAGGATCGGCCGTACGACGGCGAGGAGTCCGAGGACGACGACGGCGAGGTCCCCGAGGACGTTGACGACCGGGCCGACGAGGCGGGCGACGACGACCGCTACGGCGACGACGACCACTACGAGGACGAGGACCGCTACGAGGACGAGGACCGCTACGAGGACGAGGAGCCGTACGACGATGAGGTCGAAGAGGAACCAGCCCGGGACCATGACCACGCGGGCCGCAGGTGAACGCGTCGGGCCCGAGGGCGTCGGCCCCCGGGCCGGCGCCGGACGAGGGCCGGGAGTGAGCTGACGTGTCCGACTCCATCGCACGCCGCGCGGGCGGGCCCTCCGGCATGGGCGTGCCCTATGGCACCGGCCAGGGAACCTCCGCGAACCTCGCGGACATCCTGGAACGGGTGCTGGATCGAGGCATCGTCATCGCGGGCGACATCCAGATCAACCTCCTCGACATCGAACTGCTGACGATCAAGCTGCGCCTGCTGGTGGCCTCCGTGGACAAGGCCAGGGAGATGGGCATCGACTGGTGGGAGCACGACCCGTCGCTGTCCTCGCGCGCCAGGGACGACGCCCCGGGCCGCCAGATGGCCGCGGGGCCCTCCGGCGCCGGGAGCGGGCCCCCCGTCGAGAAGGGGGCGCAGGACGCGGAGGTGGCGAGGCTGCGTGCCGAGGTGGCAGAGCTCCGCGCCGCCGCCGGCCTCCCGGAGGGGGCGAGCACGCGAAGTGCACGCAGGCCCCCAGAAAGCCGGCCCTCGGGAACGAGGCCACGGAAGCCGCGACCCGTGTCGAAGGACGCGTCGGGGGCCTCAGAGCCGTCCCGGCCGGCACGCAGGCACCGCGGCGACGATCGCGACAACGAGGACGAAGGATGACGCGGACACACGGAGCCGGCGGGACAACGGACCGGAACACCGTCTCGTACGTCTATGCGGTCTGCCGCGCCGGCGGCGCGCCGGAAGTGCCCGACGTACGAGGGGTCGATGGCGCTCCTCTGCGGCTGGTGACCCAGGGCTCTCTCGCGGCCGTGACCGCTTCCCTGCCCGCCGACGAGTTCGGCGCCGGGGGCCTGGAGGAGTGGCTGAAGGACCTCGACCAGTTGGAACGCCTGGCGCGTTCGCACAACGAGGTCGTCGACGCACTCCATGCCCGCACCACGGTGCTGCCGATGCGTCTGGCGACCGTCTACCTCGACGACGCACGCCTCTCGCGGGTCCTGCGGGAGCGGGCGGAGGGCTTCGGGCAGTTGCTCGACCGGCTCGACGGCCAGGTGGAAATGGGCGTCAAGGTGTATGCGACGCCGGCGGCCCGCACGCCGGCTGCCACGAGCGCCCGGGGCGCCGAACCGCAGGACACGGCGGAAGGGGAGAGCCCGGGCCGCGCGTACCTGCGCCGCCGCCAGGCACACCGCCGTCACAGCCGGGACGTCCATCGCACGGCGGGCGAGGTTGCCGCACGGCTGCCCCGGACCGCGGCCCCTCTTGTCCGGGCCAGAGCCGTCCACCGTCCGCAGCAGGGCGAACTGGCCCCGCGCATCGGCGAGAACGTCGCCAACGAGGCCTACCTGGTCGCTCGTAGCGACGTCATGGGCTTCCGCGGGACCCTCGAAGGCATGGCGGACGGAGCGCCCGGAGTACATGTCGAGGTGACAGGGCCATGGGCGCCGTACTCCTTCGCCGACGGGACCTCGGCGGATGGCGGAGCGACACAAGGAGCGCCAGATGACTGATGCCCTCACGACCCGAGATCCTGGGAACGAGCACATCGCCGGCCGCCAGATCGTGCTGATCGACCTGCTCGACCGGCTCCTGAACGGCGGTGCGGTGCTCGCAGGTGATCTGGTGCTGTCCATCGCGGACGTCGATCTGGTCCACATCAACCTCCGTGCTGTGATCCGGTCCGTCACCGGCGACGAGCCGGCCCCGTGGGACCAGGGGCTGTGAGGCACATGGCATCCGGCAACACAGCGGGCGAAGGCGGCGGTGTCACCGAGGGGGCCGAGGCCGCGGTGCCCGACGGCCTCGATCTCACGCCCGCGCTCTCCGGCGAGAACCCGCGGTCGTGGGCATCGGGCAAGGATGTCGCGCAACGGCTGCGAACGGACCCGGAGAGCGTGGAGCGGGACTTGATGAAGCTCGTCCTGACCATCGTCGAACTGCTGCGCCAGCTCATGGAACGAACGGCGCTGCACCGTGTCGACCAGGGCGATCTGAGCGAGTCCCAGGAGGAGCGCGTCGGGATGACGTTGATGATCCTCGAAGAACGGATGAGTGAGCTGTGTGACCGCTACGGGCTGACCATGGACGATCTGAACCTGGACCTCGGCCCGCTGGGGTCCCTGCTGCCGCCATCGAGGTAGGTGTGAGCCAAGGCGAGCGTCCGGTCGGCACTGTCATGTGAGCCAAGGCGAGCGTCCGGTCGGCACTCTGTCAGTGGACGAGCGCCGACGCCTCGTCCACCGTCTCCCGCAGGACCGTGCTGATCCTGCGCAGATCCGTGCGGTTCATCCGGCTGACCGGCACCGAGACGTTGAACGCCATCTGCATGGGGGTGCGCCGGGCCGGGAACGCCACCGCCGCCGACGTCACCCCCTCCTCGCTCTCCTCGCTGCTGGTGGCGTACCCCAGCCGCCGTGCCACCTCGATCTCGTGCTCCAGCTCGGAGCGCTGCCGGATGGAGTTCGGGGTGAGGCCGGCCAGCTCCTCGTCCGGGTAGAGCCGGTGCAGGTCGGCCGTGCTGAGCTGGGAGAGCATCGCCTTGCCGGTCGATGTGCAGTGCGCGGGCATCGACTGGCCGAGCCGTGAGGCGACGCGGACCGCGCGCGGGCTCTCGACCGCGTCGATGAAGCGGACCGTGGTGCCGTCCAGGACGCCCAGGTGCACCGTCTCGGCCAGCTCGCCGTTCAGCCGCTCCAGGAACGGGTGGAGCGTGGAGCGGACGTCGAAGCGCTGGAGGACCGAGAAGGCGACACCGGTCAGCGCCGTGCCCGCCTCGTACGCCTTGCCGCGCTCGCTCTGCCGGATGAAGCCGCGGTAGTGCAGCATCGCGAGCAGCCGGTGGGCCGTGGACGTCGCGACCCCCAGGTAGTTGGCGACATCCGTGAGGCGCAGCTCGTCGCGGTCGCCCAGCAGCAGGAGGATCTTGAGGGCGTTGTCCACCGACTCGATCGGGTACTGCGGCTCCGGACCGCCTATGGCCCCCGTGGACCCCGTATCGCCCTGACTTTTCTTCATAGCAGAAGAGTACGGCATCTAAGCCCTCTAACTTTTCCAGATCGCTCGCCGCCCATCACTCCGGCTCCGCCCGGTCGGCGGTCCCCACTTTTCACGCCACTGTGAGCTTCCCCGAAACGGCACTCCTTGGTGGATACCGGACGTACGTTCTGCGCCATCTATTGACTCGTTTCTGCTCTCACTGTAGGACAGAGCAATCTTCTTTGGAGCAGAAAATTGGAGCTGATCACATGGGCTGGCCCAGCCTGCTCCCTCTCTTCAGACCATGTCCGCCGGGCTCCCGGGCGACCCGCCGGGGCGCGCTCGCCGTCGCCGCCGCGACCGCCCTCGGCGCGCTCTGCACCGGATGCGGAGGCCAGGCGTCCGCCGCGAACGGGAGCCCCTACACCATCGGCCTGGTCACCAGCCAGACCGGTACCGCCAGCCAGCTCGGCGTCGGAGAACTGCACGGTGCGCAGCTCGCCGTCGACCAGATCAACCGCGCCGGGGGCGTGAACGGCCACCGGCTCGCGCTGCGCACCGCCGACGACCAGAGCAACCCCGCGCAGGCCGTGCTCGCCGCCCGCAGGATGCTCTCGTCGGTGGGCGCCGTCATCGGCCCGTCGGTGGCCGGCTCCTGCAACGCCGTCGCGCCCCTGGCCACCAGCGGCCACCGCATCGACTACTGCCTCTCGCCCGGCATCCGCCCCGCACCCGGCTCGACGACCTGGTCGTCAAGCGCCGACACGGCGGCGCTCGCCGAACGCCTCGTCGGCTACTGGAAGCGCCGCGGCATCACCCGCATCGGACTGCTGACCACCACCGACGCCAGCGGCCTCGACGGCGCCCGCGCCGTCCACGAGGCCGTCGCGAAGGCCCCCGGCGTCCATCTGACCGGCGCCGCGAGCTACGACCCGAACGCCATCTCGGTCACCCCCCAACTCCAGGTCGCGGGCGGCGGGCACCCCCAGGCGCTGATCGTCTGGGCGAGCGGCGCCGCCGCGGGCGTCGCCTTCAAGGGCCTCGCGCAGTCCGGCAGCACCCTGCCGGTGGCCACCACGGACGCCAACCTCACCTTCACGTTCATGAAGCGCATCGCCGAGTACGCCCCCAAGACGCTGCTGATCCCGGCCACCCGGGACTTCTGGGGCGACCAGGCAGGCGGCGACCGGGCCGGCGGCGCTCAGGCGGCGGGCCTGATCCGCTCCTACCAGAGCGCGTACCGGAAACGGTTCGGCGAGCCGCCCGACTTCGGCCCCGGTGTCGCCTACGACGCCGTCCACCTCTTCGCACAGGCATTGCGGAGCGCGAACGGAGACCCGGAGGCGGCCGCTCGCGAGCTCGGCCGGATCACGGGTTACCAGGGCGTGCTCGGCACCTACTCCTTCGCCCCGGGCGACCACCGCGGCCTGGGCGTCGACGACGTGGCCGTGGTGCGGGCGACCGCCAAGGGCTTCACCTACGCGGGAAGGTAGGGAGGGTGACAGGCGTGACAGACACGCTTCAGATCGTGGTCTCGGGACTCGTGGACGGATGCGTCTACGCCCTGATCGCGCTCGGCATGACGCTGGTGTACTCGATCAGCCGGGTGATCAACCTGGCACAGGGCGGCTTCGTGGTGCTGGCCGCACTCACCGCGGTCTCTTTGCAGCAGCACACGGGACTCTCCCCGATCGCCGTCGCGGCGATCGTCGTGGTGGTCTTCGCGGCGGGGCTCGCCCTGGTGGACCGGGTCGTGGTGCTGCCCGGCGCCCGGCGGGCCACGCCGGACCGGATGCTGCTGGTCACCGTCGGCCTGCTCCAGGCCATCGGCGGCTTCCTCCTGCTGGTCTGGGGCAACCTGCCCTACACCATGCGGCCCTTCCCGCCCGCCGGCACCGCGGTGGCCGGCGGGGTGCGGATCAACTCCCAGTACTTCTGGATCGTGGGCGTCCTCGCGCTGTCCGTCGTCGCCCTGTGGGCGCTGCTGCACCGCACCCGGCTCGGCCTGGTGATGCGTGCCACCGCGGGCAACCCTGAGGCGGCGGAACTCCTCGGCGTCAACACCGACCGGATCCGGCTCATCGCCTTCAGCCTCTCCGGCGCGATGGCGGCGCTCGCCGGGACCACCGTGATCCCGGTGACGTTCCTCCAGTTCAGCACCGTCACGCCCTATGCGGTGGCGGGCTTCGTCGCGGCCGTCGCCGGAGGGCTCGGCAGCACCGCGGGCGCCGTCGGCGGCGGGCTCGCGCTCGGCCTGCTCCAGGCCGTCTTCAGCCGGTACCTCAGCAGCCAGCTCGCGGAGGTGATCGCGATCGGCGCGCTGATCGCGCTGCTGCTGGTCCGGCCCAGCGGGATGTTCGGAAAGGTGAGCGAGGTACGCCGATGAGCTCCATCCGTACACCGGGCCGGCCGGGCGCCCCCGACGGGCAGGGCACCCCCGGCCGGCCGGAAGCGCCGCCCGCGACCGCCGGTGCCCGCGCACCCGCCGGGCGCGGCGTGGACCGTCTGCGACGGCCGGCGGCCGCCGTGCCGGCGCTCGTGGTCGCGGCGCTGCTGCCGTTCGCGGTACCCGGCTGGGTCGGCCTCCTCGTGGTCGTCGGGATCTTCTTCCTGGTGGTGCTCGGCCTGGGCCTCCTCACCGGCCTGGCCGGGCAGGTCTCCCTCGGCCAGACCCTCTTCATGGCCCTCGGCGGGTACGGCGCCGGCCTGCTCACGCTGCGGCTGCACTGGCCCACCACCCTGGCCACCGCCGTGATGGCGCTGGCCTCCGCACTGGTCGCGGCCGGGCTCGGGACGACGCTGCTGCGGCTGCGCGGCTACTACCTGGCCCTGGCCACCCTCGGCCTCGCGGTGATCACCGAGGCGCTGGCCTCCGGGCTCGGCGACCTCACCGGCGGCCCCTCGGGACTCGTCGCCGTGCCCAGCCTCCAGCTCGGCGGCTGGACGGTCTTCACCGACCGCGCCAACTACTACGTCCTGCTGGTGGTCTGCGCGGCGGGCGCGTGGTTCGTCGCCAACATCCAGCGCGGCCAGACGGGCCGCGCCCTGACGGCCGTCGCCGCCGACGCCCCGGCGGCAGCCATGCTCGGCATCGACACCGCCGCCTACAAGACCAGGGCGTTCGTCGCCTCGGCCGTCTTCGCGTCCGTGGCGGGCAGCCTCTACACCTTCTACCTGCGGTTCATCTCACCGGACGTCATCGGCGTCACCGTCGCCCTCAGTGTGGTGATCATGCTGGCGCTCGGCGGGCCCCGCACCATCGCGGGACCGCTCCTCGGCGCCCTGGTCCTCCAGGGCCTGCCGCAGGCCGGACAGACCTTCTCCCAGTGGGAACCGCTGGTCGCCGGGCTCGTCCTGATCGTGGTCATGACCTACTTCCCCCGCGGCCTGTGGGGCACGGCGAAGGCGCTGGTGGCCCGGCGAAGGAGTACATCGTGAACGAGCCAGTGGACAGGACGGCGGGCGCGCCCGCGCGCGGTGCCGCGCACGCGCCGGCAGGGGGCACCCAGGATGCTCCCGCGGACGGCACCCCGCTGCTGGAGGTCAGATCGCTGACCCGGAGCTTCGGGGGCGTGCGGGCGGTGCGCGACGTCGGCTTCTCCGTACGGGCCGGCGGCGCCCGCGCCATCATCGGGCCGAACGGAGCGGGCAAGACGACCCTGCTCGACATGGTCACCGGCTTCACCCGCCCCGACGGGGGGACGGTGCTCCTGGACGGCCGGGACATCACCGGCGTCCCGCCGCACAGGCTGCCGCGGCAGGGGCTGATGAGGACGTTCCAGTCGGCCCGCCTCGTGCCGCTGCTCACCGTCCGCGAGAACGTGATGCTGGGCGCGCACCGCTTCACCCGCTCGGGCTTCCTCTCCGGCGGGCTGCGGCTGCCCCGCGCCCGCCGCGAGGAGCGCGCGCTGCACGGGCGGGCCGCCACCCTGCTGGACTTCCTCGGCCTCACCGCGTTCGCCGACCGGCCCGCCGCCGACCTGCCCGCCGGCGCGCAGCGCCTGGTGGAGGTGGCGCGCGGGCTCGCCGGCGGACCCCGGGTGCTGCTGCTCGACGAGCCCGCCGCCGGACTCGACGACACCGAGACCGCCGAACTCGCCGACGTGCTCACGGCGGTGCACACCTCGGGCGTGGCGCTGGTCCTCGTCGAGCACAACATCGAGCTGGTGATGAAGGTGAGCGAGCGGATCCTCGTCCTGGACGCGGGGCAGGTCGTCGCCGACGGCACACCCGCCGAGGTGCGCGGCGATCCGGCGGTCATCGAGGCCTACCTGGGAGCGACGACATGATCCTCACGGCACAGCGTCTTGACGTGCGCTACGGCGCCACGCGCGCGTTGCGCGACGTCTCCTGCGAGGTCGCCGAGGGCGAGGTGCTGGCACTGATCGGCGCGAACGGCGCGGGCAAGTCCACGCTGCTGCGGACGCTGGCGGGGCTGAACCGCCCGCGCGGCGGCACTGTCCGGCTGCTCGGCGAGGACACCACGCGGGGGCCCGCCCACGACGTGGCCCGCCGCGGCCTGTGCCTGGTCCCGGAGGGGCGGCAGCTCTTCGCCGACCTGACGGTGCGGGAGAACCTGCTGATGGGGTGCCTGCGCACCGGCCGCGCCGGGACGGACGCGGGGGAGCGGTTCGAGCGGGTCTTCGGGCTCTTCCCGGTGCTGCGGGAGTTCTCCGGGCGGCAGGCCGGGATGCTCTCCGGCGGGCAGCAGCAGATGGTCGCGGTCGGGCGGGCGCTGATGGGCGAGCCCCGGGTGCTGCTGCTGGACGAGCCCTCGCTCGGCCTCGCGCCCGCGTACGTCACCCAGATCCTGGACGTCGTCAGGGAGCTGGCGGACGCCGGGACCGCGGTGCTGCTCGCCGAGCAGAACGCGGCGGCCGCGCTGCGCACCGCGGACCACGGCATCGTCCTGACCAACGGCGTGGTGACGCACCGGGCCACGGCCGCGGAGCTGCTCGCCGACGAGGACGTGAGCCGGCACTACCTGGGCGTCGGCGCCCAGGGCGACCCGGAGGCGGCTCGCCGGGTCCGCGCGGTGCCGGAGGGCTTGGGGGAGCTGCACATCTGAGGGCTTCCCCTCGTCCTTGTCCGCGGGTGCGGGCGCGGGTGTGCTGTGGCCGCCCGCTCCCCCCACTGCCTTGAAGGCGTGGGAGGTACGCCCATCCCCGCGCCCCTTTCAGGGGCATTGGTGGACCCCACAATCAGCCACAGAAAGAGGCGGTTGACGAGGGTGTCCATCGTTGTTCTACTTAGCAGAGGAAATATCTGCTGACGAGAAAACACCCAGACCCTACGTCCGGGTCAGGGAGGAAGGTCGCGATGGCCGACCAGACCGCCGTCCTGGAGGACGTGCGCCGCGGCATGATCCCCGCGCACATCTACAACGACCAGGAGATATTCGAGCTGGAGAAGGAGCGGGTGTTCGGCCGCGCCTGGATGTTCGTGGCGCACGAGTCGGAGATCCCCCAGCCCGGCGACTACGTCGTCCGGCGGGTCCTCGACGACTCGTTCATCGTCGCCCGGGACGAGCAGGGCCAGGTGCACGCCCACTTCAACATGTGCCTGCACCGCGGCATGCAGGTGTGCCGCGCCGAGATGGGCAACGCCTCGCACTTCCGCTGCCCGTACCACGGCTGGTCGTACCGGAACGACGGCCGGATCGTCGGGCTGCCGTTCCACCAGGACGCCTACGGCGGTGAGGCCGGCTTCCGCCGCAAGGGCCAGCGGCTGCTGCCCGCACCCCGCCTGGAGGGCTACAACGGCCTGCTCTTCCTCAGCCTGGACCCCGAGGCGCCGGCGCTGCGCGACTACCTCGGCGACTTCGCGTTCTACCTGGACTACTACACGAAGCAGAGCCCGAGCGGCATCGAGCTGCGCGGCCCCCAGCGCTGGCGGGTGAAGGCGAACTGGAAGATCGGCGCGGAGAACTTCGCCGGCGACATGTACCACACCCCCCAGACCCACACCTCCGTCGTCGAGATCGGGCTGTTCCGCGAGCCGAAGGCGGAGAAGCGCAAGGACGGCTGCACCTACTGGGCGGGCCGCGGCGGCGGCACCACGTACAAGCTGCCGCAGGGCACGCTTCAGGAGCGGCTGCGCTACGTCGGCTACCCGGACGAGATGATCGAGCGGATGAAGCGGTCCTGGTCGGCCGAGCAGCTCAGGGTGGTCGGCGACGACGGCTTCATGATCTCCGCCGCCTCCGTCTTCCCCAACCTCAGCTTCGTGCACAACTGGCCCCGGGTCGCCGACAGCGAGGACGTGCTGCCGTTCATCTCCATCCGGCAGTGGCAGCCAGTAGGGAAGGACGAGACCGAGGTGCTGTCGTGGTTCGCGGTGGACGCCGAGGCCCCCGAGGAGTTCAAGAAGCTCTCGTACAAGGCGTATCTGATGTGCTTCGGCTCCACCGGCATGTTCGAGCAGGACGACGTCGAGAACTGGGTCTCGCTGACCAACACCGCCGCCGGCTCCATGGCACGCCGGCTCCGGCTGAACAGCCGGATGGGCATCCTCGCCGACGGCACCGAGGTGGTCCCGGCGCTGGCGCCCGAGCAGTTCGCGGGCCCCGGCGCCGCCCACACCGGCTACGGCGAGTACAACCAGCGGGCCCTGCTCAACGAGTGGGCCGACCACCTGGAGACACCCGCACGGACGGCGGAGGCGACGCACGTCGGCGGCCCGGCGGGCACCGGCACGGACACGACCGCGGCCACGGCCAACGCCACGTCCACGGCTCCCGGCACGGACACGGTGGTGACCGGAGCATGACGACGACCCCGCGCCCTGCCTCCCCGGCCTACCGCCCCGGCACCGCCCCGGGCGACACCCACTCCGCCCGCGCCGTCCTCGGCGCCGGCGCACCGCGCACCCCGCGCACCGGCCGCACCCTCCCGTTCGGCGACGAGCGGCACCTGGCGGCCCACCAGTGGCTCGTCGACGAGGCCTACCTGCTCGACGCGCAGGACTACGAGCAGTGGCTCACCCTGCTCACCGACGACATCCACTACGTGATGCCCGTGAGGGTGACCACCGCCCTCGGCGCCGGCTTCGACACCGCGCCCGGCATGGCCCACTTCGACGAGGACAAGTACTCGCTGAGCCGCCGGGTGGCCCGCTTCCTCACCGAGCACGCCTGGACGGAGGACCCGCCGTCCCGGCTGCGCCACCACCTCACCAACGTGCGCACCTTCGCCACTGATGACCCGGACCACCTGATCGTCGAGTCCGGGGTGCTGCTCTACCGCAGCCGCGGCGACGTCCGCGAGGCCGCACAGATCTCCGCGGGCCGCGAGGACCTGCTGCGCAGGGGCGCGGACGGCTGGCGGCTCGCCCGCCGGACGATCCTCGTCGACGACTCGGTGATCCGCATGCAGAACCTGGCGATCTTCCTGTGAGGCGCCGGGCGGAAGGAGGTGACCCTCCGGTGGACCTGCACTGGGAGGGAGAAGAGGAGGACGCCCGCGCCGCGCGCCGGGCCGCCGCCGAGCGGGAGGCCCTGCGGGCACGCACCAGCGGCGAACCGCTCGCCGTCGGCAACGAGTTCTCCGAAGTCAGGGTCAGCCGCGTCCAGACCCGCAACGGCTCCCGCCTGCTGATCGAGTCCATCCGCTCGGGCCAGTGGGTGGCGCTCTGCCCGCTGGAGCTGGAGGCGCTCACCTGGCAGAACACCGCCACCTTCTCCGCGATGGTCGGCCACCCCTTCGGGCCGCTCCTGGAGGACCCGGAGCCGGAGGACGAGGCATGAGCGACTGGCTGGCAGGCAAGAGGGCCCTCGTCGTCGGCGCGGGCTCCGGGATAGGGCGCGCGGTCGTGGACGCCTTCCGCGAGGAGGGCGCGCGCGTCGCCGTCCTCGAACGCGACCCCGCGAAGTGCGAAGCGCTCCGCGAGGAGGCCCCGGACACGGTCGTGACGTGCGGCGACGCCACCACCCGCGCCGCCAACGACGAGGCGGTGGCCGGCGCCACGGCCGCCTTCGGGGGCCTGGACACCCTGGTGAACTGCGTCGGCGTCTTCGACTTCTACCGGGGCCTTGCCGACCTGGACGCGGACCTCCTGGACGAGGCGTTCGAAGAAATGTTCGCGGTGAACGTGAAGAGCCACCTGCACGCGGTGAAGGCGGCCCTGCCCGCGCTGCGCGCCTCCCGCGGCTCGGTCGTCCTCACCGAGTCCACGTCGGGCTACTACCCGGGCCGCGGCGGGGTGCTGTACGTCTCGTCCAAGTTCGCCGTGCGGGGCCTGGTCACCACGCTCGCCCACGAACTCGCCCCGGACATCCGCGTCAACGGCGTCGCGCCCGGCGGCACCCTCCACACCGACCTGCGGGGCCTCGGCAGCCTCGGTATGGACGGCCGCAGCCTCGGGGACACCCCGGGCCGGGCCGAGGAGCTGGCCGGACGGGTCCCGCTGCACGTCGCGCTCTCCGGTGCCGACCACGCCTGGAGCTACGTCTTCCTGGCCTCCGACCGCTCCCGCGGCCTCACCGGCACGGCCCTGCACTCCGACGGCGGCATCGGCGTCAAGGCCTGAAGCGGCTCCCCGCGCGGGAGCCCGTACCGAACACATGGGAAAGGAGCCTGACCATGCCTGTCCTCAAGGCGGACTTCGGCGCGTGCCAGGGATACGCGAACTGCGTCGCCGGGGCGCCGGACGCGTACGACATCGATGACGACGGCGTCGTCGTCCTCCTCAAGGAGCAGGTCCCCGAGGGGGATCTGCCGCGGCTGCGGGAGGCGGCCAGAAGCTGCCCGGTCTCCGCGCTCACCATCGAGGACGCATGAGCCACACCGGTACCACCGTCGTCATCGGCACCTCGGTGGCCGGGGTGCGCACCGCCCAGGCGCTGCGCACCGAGGGGTACGACGGCCGGGTGGTCCTCGTCGGCGCCGAGCACGAACCGCCGTACGACAAGCCGCCGCTGTCGAAGCAGTTCCTCGCCGGCACCTGGGAGGGCTCCCGGCTCACCCTGCTCGCCCCGGCCGAGGCCGCGGACTCCGGTATCGAGCTGCGGCTCGGCGCCGCCGCCCGCCGGCTGGACCCGGCGGGCCACCGCGTCCACCTCGCCGACGGCTCCGAACTCGCCTACGACACCTGCGTGATCGCCACCGGCGCCGCCGCCCGCCCCTCGCCCTGGCCGGCCGAGTCCGGTGTGCACGTGCTGCGCTCCCTCGCCGACGGGGCCGCCCTCCGCGCCGACCTGGTGCGCGGCGGTCCCGTGGTGGTGGTCGGCGGCGGGTTCGTCGGCGCCGAGGTCGCCGCCACCGCGCGCGCCCTGGGCTGCGAGGTCACCGTCGTCGACCCACTGCCGGTGCCCATGGGCCGGCTGCTCGGCCCCGAGGTCGGCGCGCACTTCGCGGACCTGCACCGGCGGCACGGTGTCGCCAGCCGGTTCGGCAGCGGCGTCGAAGGTGTGACGGGCCGGTCCGGGCGGCTGCGGGTGACGCTCACCGACGGCACGGTGCTGCCCGCGGCCACCGTCGTCGTGGGCATCGGCGCGGTCCCGAACGACCGCTGGCTGGCCGGCTCCGGACTGCTCGTGGACGACGGCGTGGTCTGCGACGCGTATTGCCGCGCGGTCGACGCGCCCGACGTGTACGCGGCCGGGGACGTCGCCCGCTGGTACCACCCCGGCCGCGGCACCCACCTGCGCGTCGAGCACTGGACCAACGCCGCGGAGCAGGCCGCCCGCGTCGCCCACAACATCGCCCACCCGGACGACCCCAGGCCCTACGCCCCCGTCCCCTACGTATGGAGCGACCAGTACGACTGGAAGATCCAGATCGCTGGCACCCCCGTGGGCGCCACCCGCCACACCGTCATCGGCGGGCTCGCCGGGGCCACGGCACGCGGCGGCGCGCTCTACACGGACGACACGGGACGGCTGCGCGCGGCGGTCACCGTCAACTGGCCCCGGGCCCAGGCGGTATGCCGCCGCCTCCTGACGACGCACACGCCGTTCGCCACGGCGGTGGACCAGGTGAAGGCCCTTGCATCCCGCGGGGCCGCGGGGCCGTGACGTGGTTCGGACGGCGAGCTGCACGGGTGCGCTCCGAAAGGGGTGCGGGGCTGTCTTGTTGTGCGGCTCTGCCGCGGGGGCGCGACGGCGAACTCTCTGTGAGGCTTCGCCCCGATAGGGGCGCGGGGAACTGCGCGCTCAGCCACGACGAGAGCGAAAGTCGACGACGGTCGGAGAGGGGCAGACGGGACGGCCTGCCGGCCGCGGGCCGCGGTGCTGCACCCCGCGGGGACGCCGTCCCGCCGCGGCGGGTGCGACCGGGTACCGCCTGTGGGGCTGTGTGCCCCGATGGGGGCGCGGGGAACTGCGCGCTCAGCCACGACGAGAGCGAAGTCGGCGACCGTCGGAGAGGGGCAGACGGGACGGCCTGCCGGCCGCGGGCCGCGGTGCGCGGCCACCCACGACGAGGCCGGAACTCCGCCGCATCCCGGCCGGGGCAGACGGAACGACATCCGGCCCGGCCCCGCCAGGACCCCGCTTGCCCCGGCCCCACGCCGGGCCTAGCGTCGGCCCCATGGACAAGATCGCATTTCTCGGGCTCGGGCACATGGGTGCCGCGATGGCCCGTCGGCTGCTGGACACCGACCACCCGCTGACGGTCTGGAACCGCACCGCCGCCAAGACGGAGCCCTTCACCGCCGGCGGCGCGACGGCCGCGGCGAGCCCCGCCGACGCGGTCCGCGACGCCGATGTCGTCATCACCATGCTCGCGGACCCGCCGGCGCTGTTCGCCGTAGCCGACGAGATCGTGCCCGCGCTGCGCCCCGGAGCTCGCTGGGCCGAGATGTCCACCATCGGCCCCGACGCGGTGCGCGAGCTGGCGGGACGGCTGCCGGAGGGCGTGACGCTGGTGGACGCGCCGGTGGCGGGCAGCACGGACAAGGCGGAGGCGGGCGAGCTCAAGATCCTCGCGGGAGGCGACGTCTCGTCGGTCGAGCCGGTGCTGTCCCGCTTCGGCACCGTCACCCACGTCGGCGCGCTCGGCTCGGGGGCGGCGCTGAAGGTGGTCGTGAACGTCTCGCTGCTGGGTGCCGTCGCCCTGGTCGCGGAGGGGCTGGCGCTCGGGGACGCGCTGGGCCTGCCCGAGGAGGTGGTCCGCCGCACGCTGGAGTCCAGCGCGATCGGCGGCGCCGTGCCCCGTGCCTTCGCCGAGGACCTCCACTTCGACATGGCGCTGGCCCGCAAGGACGCCGAACTGGCGACCGGCACCGCCGACCTGCCGGTCGTCTCCGCCATCAGGCAGCAGTACGCCGATGCCGCGGACCGGCCCGATACGGCCCACGAGGACATCGCACGGATCGTCCCGTACATCCGCGAGCGGAAGTCCTGACAGCGCATCCGCAAGCGCTCGTCCTGAGCGCCGGACGCTGAGTCGGGACGGGTCGAGTCGGGACGGGTCGGGACGGGACGGGGCTGGGCAGGCCGGGGAGGCTCAGCCTCCGTCCCCGTCCCGGCCGCCGTGCCCGTCTCCGTCCCCGCCCAGCAGCGCGAGGAAGTCCCGGAACGCGCCGGGCATGTCCACCCCCTCCGGGTCCAGCAGCCACTGGTACTGCAATCCGTCCATCACCGCCACCAGCAGCGGCACCGCCCGCTCGGGCGTCAGTCCGGCGGGCAGCGCCTCGCCGCACTCCGAGCGGAGCATCTGCGCCATGCTGGCGCGCAGCCGCGCGTAGCGCTGGGTGAAGAACTCCCGCGCCGGATGGTCCTCGGTGACGCTCTCGCCGAGCAGCGCGGAGAAGGCCTGCACGATGCCCGGGCGCATCGTGTTGTACTCCACCAGAGAGGCGAGCAGGTCGAGTCGCCACTTGCCCTCCGGCACCGCGTCCCACTCGTCCCGCTTCTCCAGGACGGCGACCAGCAGCGCCTCCTTCGTCGGGAAGTAGTGCAGCAGCCCCTGCTGGGTGAGGCCGACGCGCTCCGCGACCGCGCTCAGCGTCGCGCCCCGGTAGCCGCGCTCGGCGATCACCTCGAACGCGGCGCGCAGGATCTCCGCGCGCCGCTCGTCCCCCCTCGCGGACCTGCCCGCCTTGGCCGTCATGCCGCCGACGCCTGCCCTTCGCCCACTGCCCCGTCACCCTGTGGCGCGCGTCCGGTGCGATCCGTGCGGTGGTCGGCCGCATGCGGATCACGGGCCGCGCGCCGCCCGTCCGACCAGACCGTACGGCATCCGCTGATAACGGCACGGTAACAAAAGCTACCGATCTACCGGTAGCGGGGGCAGGATGGGCAGGGAATGGAGAGGGAGCGGATGGCGCGCCGCCGCGGATGCCCGGCGCACGGACGCAGGCGAGAGCGACCCACAGGAGGCACCTCCATGGCCCGGACCCCGGCCGACCAGGCACGCGAGGCGGTCGTCGACGCCGCGCTCGCACGGCTCGACCTCGACGGCAAGACCCGGCTGCTGGCCGGCCGGACGATGTGGTCGCTGCCCGCGCTGCCGGAGATCGGCCTCGGCTCGATGGTGATGTCGGACGGTCCGATCGGGGTACGCGGACTGCGCTGGACCGCCACCGACCCGTCCATCGCGCTGCCCTCGCCGACGGCGCTCGCCGCCTCCTGGGACCAGGACCTGGCCCGCCGGGCCGGCCGGCTGCTGGCGCAGGAGGCCCGCCGCAAGGGCGTGCACGTCCTGCTCGCGCCGACCGTCAACCTCCACCGCTCGCCGCTGGGCGGCCGGCACTTCGAGACCTACAGCGAGGACCCGCACCTCACCGGCGTGATCGGCACCGGCTACGTGCAGGGCGTGCAGTCCGGCGGGGTCGGCACCACGGTCAAGCACTTCGTCGCCAACGACGCCGAGACCGACCGCTTCACCGTGGACAACATCGTCTCCGAGCGCACCCTGCGCGAGCTGTACCTCGCCCCGTTCGAGGCGATCGTCGAGAACGCCCGGCCCTGGGGCGTGATGACGGCCTACAACACGGTCAACGGCATCACGATGACCGAGCACCGCCCGCTCGTGGAGGGCGTGCTGCGCGGCGAGTGGGGCTTCGACGGCGTCAACGTCTCCGACTGGACGGCCGCCCGCTCCACCGCCGGCACCATCAACGGCGGGCTCGACCTCGCCATGCCCGGCCCCGAGACCGTCTTCGGCGAGGCGCTGGCCGCCGCCGTGCGCGCCGGCGAGGTCGAGGAGGCCACCGTGGACGCGGCCGTGCGCCGGGTGCTCCGGCTGGCGGCCCGGGTCGGCATCCTCGCCGGTGCCGAGCCCGTCGTACCCGAGGACGCCCTGCCGCCCGCGGTGGACGGCGAGGCGCTGGCCCGCGAGATCGCCCGCCGCGGCTTCGTCCTCGTCCGCAACGCACCCGTGCCGGCCCCGGTGCCGGAGGGCGCCTCCCCCGACTCTCCCGCGGGGCTGGAGGGGGCTCCGCGGGAGCCGGCCGCGCTGCCGCTGGATCCGGCCCGGCTGCGCAGGCTCGCCCTGATCGGCGCCGCCGCGCGCGACGCCCGGGTCCTGGGCGGGGGTTCGGCCACCGTCTTCCCCGACCACGTCGTCTCCCCGCTGGACGGCCTGACCGCCGCGCTGCCCGAGGGCACCGTCGACTGGGCCCTGGGCGCCGACCTCAGCGAGGAACTGGCCCCCGCCGGCAAGGGCTTCCGGCTGAGCGCCGTGTGCCGCGACGCCGAGGGAACCGTGCTCGGCAGCGCCCCCATGCCCACCGGGCAGCTCCAGTGGATCGGCGACGACCTCCCCGACGGCGTCACCTACGAGACCCTGCACAGCATCGAGATCACCGGCACCTTCACCCCGCGCGAGAGCGGCGAGCACCAGCTCGGCACCCGCGGCCTCGGCGCGTTCACCCTCAGCGTCGGCGGCAGGGTGGTGTGGGCGGGCGCCGAGGAACTGGGCGAGGTCTCCGACCCCTTCGAGGCGTTCTTCGGAGTCCCGCTTGAGCGTGCCCGGATCCAGCTGACCGCCGGCGAGCCCGTCGAGGTCTCGCTGCGCAACACCCTCGACAAGAGGTACGCGCCGCCGCTGCCCGGCGTCGTCTTCTCGCTCGTGCACCTCACCCCGCAGCGGGACGCGGACGAGCTGATCGCCGAGGCGGCCGAGGCCGCCCGCGGCGCCGACGCGGCCGTGGTGGTCGTCGCCACCACGGAGCGCGTGGAGTCGGAGGGCTTCGACCGCGCCGACCTCGCCCTGCCCGGCCGCCAGGACGACCTGGTCCGGGCGGTCGCGGCGGCCAACCCGAACACCGTCGTGGTGGTCAACGCAGGGTCGCCCGTGGAACTGCCCTGGCGGGACGAGGTCGCCGCCGTGCTGCTGAGCTGGTTCCCCGGCCAGGAGGGCGGCGCTGCCCTCGCCGACGTGCTGCTCGGCACCGCGGAGCCGGGCGGCCGGCTTCCCACCACATGGGGAGCGCTCCGGGACGCCCCGGTGACGCAGGTGACGCCCGTGGACGGCGAGCTGCCGTACCGGGAGGGCGTCTTCATCGGCTACCGCGCCTGGCAGCGGGCCGGCCGTGCGCCCGTCTACCCCTTCGGGCACGGCCTCGGCTACACGGACTGGACGTACGAGTCCATCGACGTCACCGGCACCACGGCCACCGTCCGGGTGCGGAACACCGGCCGGCGCCCCGGGCGCGAGATCGTCCAGGTCTACGCCGGTCCCGCCGACCTCGGTGAGGGTTCGGCCGAGCGGCCCGCCCGCGTACTGGCCGGCTTCACGCCGGTGACCGCTGAGCCGGGCGAGACCATCGAGGTGGCCGTGGACCTGGCCCCCCGTGCCTTCGAGATCTGGGACGAGGGCGCCGGCGGCTGGGCGCCGGTACCGGGCGCGTACACGGTCGAGGCCGGCCGGTCGGTCGGGGACCTGAGGGTCGCGGCAACCCTCAAGCGCTGACGCGCGCTGCTCCCCCCTGGACCCGGGCCCCGGAGCAGGCACCTGACGGCCGCTCCGGGGCCCGTGCTCCCTGGCGGTCGCGGTAGGCCCCCATCGGTGGCCGGGGGAGCCGGGCTGCCGGGCCCCTCGTCCTGGGGTTTGCGGTTCGTATCGGACGTGCCGGTGGGTGGGTGGGTGCGTGCGCAGTTCCCCGCGCCCCTTCGTGGTGGCCGTGGGCTGCTCGGCTGGACCGTGTGCCTGAGCCGTGTGATCAGGGGCGCGGGGAACTGCGCGAGTACTACGGCGGTGTCGCGCTGGACCGTGTGCCTGAGCCGTGTGATCAGGGGCGCGGGGAACTGCGCGAAGTACCACGGCGGTGTCGCGCCGGACCGCTCGCCTCCGCCGCGGACCCAGGGGCGCGGGGAACTGCGCAAAAAAGCCACGACCGCGTTCACGCAACCCGCTCCGGCCCCCCGGCACCGGCGTACCCGAAACCGCCTCAGCGCACCGAGAAGCCGTACACGGTCTCCGACCGGAACACCGCTCCGGGCCGGAGCACGGTACCGGGGAACCCCGGCTGGTTCGGCCCATCAGGAAAGTGCTGGGTCTCCAGCGCCGTCCCCGCCGTGGGCCCGAACGAACCGTGGCCGATATGGTCGCCGGTGTAGAGCTGCACCCCGGGCTCGGTGGTCGCCACCGTCAGCACCCGCCCCGACGCCGGATCGAACAGCTCGGCCACCGGCTCGGCCCGCTCGGTGACCCCCTTGTCCAGCACGAAGTTGTGGTCGTAGCCCGCCCCCGTCTTGCGGGCCTCACGGAAGTCGAAGCGGGTGCCCTCGACCGCCGCCAGCTCGCCGGTGGGGATGTGCTCGGCGTCCACCGGCGTGATCCGGGACGCGGCGATCCGCAGCTCGTGGCCGCCCGCCGTACCGGAGTCGGCCCCGCCGAGGTTCCAGTAGGCGTGGTTGGCGAGGTTGAGCACGGTGGGTGCGTCGGTCACCGCCTCGTAGGCGATGCGGAGCGCTCCCGACTCGTCGAGCGTGTACGTCGCGGAGACCTCCAGGCGGCCCGGGAAGCCCTCCTCGCCGTCCGGGCTGACCCGGCTCAGGCGCACCCCGTGCGGCACCGGGGCCGCGTCCCACACGCGCTTGTCGAAGCCGCCGTCGCCGCCGTGCAGGATGTTCCGCCCCTCGTTCGCAGGCAGCCTGTGCACCGTGCCGTCGAGCGTGAAGCGGGCCCCGCCGATGCGGTTCGCGTACCGCCCCACCAGCGCGCCGAAGTACGGCGAGGCGTGCTCCAGGTAGCCGTCCAGGTCCTCGAAGCCGAGCACCACCTCGGCACCGTGGCCGTCCCGGTCCGGGACGCGCACCGACTGCACGATGGCGCCGTAGGTCAGGACGCGCACCCGCACCCCGGCCCGCTCCAGGGTCCAGCGGTGCACGGGTGTGCCGTCGGGCAGGGCCCCGAAGGGTTGAGAAGCCATGATCGAGAGGTTACGCGGGTTCGCCGCCGCTCAGGAGACCGCCTCCTTCGCCGTCACCCCGCGGTAGGCGAGCTCCGCGAGACGGCTCTGACCGTCCCGGCTGGGGTGGAACCAGTCCCAGTGGCTCAACTGCGCGGTGGTGAAGCGGTAGTCGAAGACCGCCCCGCCGTCGTACCGGCAGCGCAGGTCTTTGGCGCAGACCTCCTTCAGTACTTTGTTGTACGCCACCACCCGCTCCTGCACCTTCGCACGGCGCTTGGTGGCCTTGGCGTCCTTCGCGTCCGCGTCGGCGAGCATCGAGGGGCAGATGCCGAGCTTCCAGATCTGCTTGCCCAGCGGGTTGGTGCGCCCCTGGAACCACAGCCGCTTCAGGTTCGGCACGCTCGCCACGTACACCTGCGTCCTGGGCAGCTTCTCGCGCAGCGCCTGCATGGCCTTCTCGAAGTCAGCCCGGAACTCGTCGACCTTCGTCATGGCGCGCGTGGAGCTCCGGCAGGCGTCATTGGCCCCGGCCATCACCGTCACCAGCTCGGGACGGCGGGCCGCGGCACGCCTCACCTGTCCCGGCAGGTCCTGCATACGGGCGCCCGAGACGGCGTAGTTCCAGCTGTGCCCGACGGCACGCTCGCCCAGCAGCCGCGCCGCGAGACTGCGCACCGTGGGGTCCGAGCCGGTCGCCCACGAAACGCTGGGGCAGTCCGCAAGCGCGGAGCACGCGTCGAAGCCACGCGTTATGGAGTCGCCCACGGCCGCCAGCGAGCCGGGGCGGCGGTCCCAGACCGGGGCCGGCCGCGGAGCCTGCTTGCCGGGTGCGGAGGAGCCCCGGGCGGCGGGGTGGTCCGGCCCGCCGCACCCGGTGAGCGTCATGGCGCCCAGCACGGCCGCCGCCACGGCGACGGCGACTGGCGAGCGCCGGCTTGGTCTTCGCATCCCCGGACGTCCTTCTGTGTGGTCTCGCTGTCACGCCGGACCGTGCCCCGGGCGGGGGCGCCGCCCGGCGGCACGCATCGGCGGTGCCACGGCCGGCGTGGCCGAACCGTGCCCGTTCATCATGGCGATCAGTGTCCCGCGGATCGGTCATCGTCCCGCCCGGGTCTCGTACGAGTCTCGTCCGGGTGTCATCCGGGGGGCCCACCGACCTCTTTCGGGTGTCGCGGCGCCGGGCGCGCGTTCCTCGTCCGCCGTGACCGGCATGCCGTCCCTGCGAGTGAAAGGTCCGTGTTTCCGCACCGCGGGACGGACGGTACGTCACACTCCTTGCCCCGCCGCGCGGTAGCCTCGGCCCATGGTGGTCTGACCATCGTGGGGGACGGTGACAGGCCGACGGCCGGGCCGGTGGCAATCCGCCGTTACGGTTCCGCTAAATTACATCACGTCACATCTGTCCCTTTTGAGGAATATTGCTCGGCACGGGCGCGAGGGCCGCCCCCGAAGGCTCACCTCGTCCCACACTGGAGGTCCCGGTGACGACTCGTGGAGTTCTGTACGTGCACTCGGCGCCGCGCGCGCTGTGCCCGCACGTCGAATGGGCGGTCGCGGGCGTGCTCGGTACGCGCGTCAACCTCGACTGGATCAGGCAGCCCGCGGAGCCCGGCACCTGGAGATCGGAGTTCTCCTGGCAGGGCCAGGCGGGCACGGCCTCCAAGCTCGCCTCCGCGCTGCGCGGTTGGCAGATGCTGCGCTTCGAGGTGACCGCGGAACCCAGCGCCACGGCCGAGGGCGAGCGCTACTCCGCCACGCCCGACCTGGGCATCTTCCATGCCGTCACCGGTATCCACGGCGACATCCTGATCCCCGAGGACCGGCTGCGCGCGGCGCTCGCGCGCGCCCAGCGCGAGGGCGCCGACCTCCAGGCCGAGGTGGCCCGGCTGCTCGGCAAGCCCTGGGACGACGAACTGGAGCCGTTCCGCTACGCCGGTGAGGGCGCCCCGGTCCGCTGGCTGCACCAGGTGGTGTGATCCGCCGGCCCCGTGCGCACCCGGCCGCAGCGGGTCGCTCTCGGGAGGACCGAGGGTGGACCGTTCGAGTGGGCCGGATACACACGGGACCGGCGGATCGGGACCGGGCGGTGCCGGGGCAGGCACGGCCGGCGGAGCCGCCGGTTTCCCCTCGGGGCTCCGGGGCTCCGGGGCTCCGGGGCTCCAGAGCCGCCCGCAGGACCCCCTCAGCTTCCCGCGCCGCCGTACACGCGCTCCACGGGCAGCCGGACGACGAGCCGCCGGTTGCTGACCATGGCGCGGCGGTAGTCGTCCCAGTCGGGGTGCTCGCCGGACAGGGCGCGGTAGTACCCGATCAGCTCCTCCACCGTGGCGTCCCCGGGATCCTCGGCCACCGGCGTCAGCTCGACCGTTCCCTCGGCCACGGCGTAGTGCCGGAAGTCGGGCGTGGTGACGTACAGGCTCGCGCGGGGATCGCGGCGGAGGTTGGCGGTCTTCGCGCGGTCGGCGGTGACCGACACCCGTACCAGCCGGGCTTCCGGGTCGTAGGCGTAGATGACGTTGGAGAGCTGGGGGCGGCCGTTCGACTTGATGGTCGTCAGCACGCCCTGCTTCGAGCGGGCGATCAGCTCCGCGAGGGCCTCGGTGGTCACAGTGGTGAAGCCTTCCTTGGTGGGGCGCCACCCGGACCGGCCGGCACCGGGTGGGGCCGCTCCCCGCCAAGCGGGCGGGGGGACCTCCCACGCCCTCAAGGCGGTGGGTGGGGGTACCTCCCACGCCCTCAAGGCGCTAGGTAGGGGTACCTCCCACGTCTTCAAGGCAGCGGGTCGAGGTACCTCCCACGCCCTCAAGGCAGTGGGGGAGTGACTGGACCTTCTCAGCCGGGCAGCCGGAAGGCGAGGACCACGTTGTGTCCGCCGAAGCCGAACGAATCGTTGAGCGCCGTGATGGAGCCCCCGGGCAGTTCGCGCGGCGTGTCGCGGATGACGTCCGCGACGCCGGCGGCCTCCGGGTCGAGCGTGTCGACGTTGATGGTCGGCGGGGCGAGACGGTTCTTCAGCGCGAGGATCGTCGCGACCGACTCCACGCCACCGGCGCCGCCCAGCAGGTGGCCCGTCATGGACTTGGTGCTGGCCACCGCGATGTGGTCGGCCTCGTCGCCGAAGACCTTCCGCAGCGCCTTCAGCTCGGCGATGTCCCCGGCGGGCGTCGACGTGGCGTGGGCGTTGACGTGGACGATGTCGGACGGCCGCACGTCAGTGTTCTGGAGGAGGTTCGCCAGGGCGTGCGCGATGCCGTTGCCCTCCGGCTCAGGCTGCACGATGTCGTGGCCGTCGGCGGAGATGCCCTGCCCGACCGCCTCCACGTAGATCTTCGCGCCGCGCGCCTTGGCGTGCTCCTCCGACTCCAGCACGACCACGCCCGCGCCCTCGCCGAGGACGAAGCCGTTGCGGTCGACGTCGAAGGGGCGGGAGGCGCCCTGCGGGTCGTCGTTGTTCTTGGACATCGCCATCATGTTGCCGAACGCGGCGATCGGCAGCGGGTGGATGGCGGCCTCGGTGCCGCCCGCCACGACCACGTCGGCGCGGCCGGTGCGGATCATCTCGATGCCGTAGCCGATGGCCTCGGCTCCCGACGCGCAGGCGGACACCGGGGTGTGCACACCGGCGCGCGCGTTCACGTAGAGGCCGACGTTTGCGGACGGGCCGTTCGGCATCAGCATCGGCACGGTGTGCGGGGAGACCTTGCGGACGCCCTTCTCCCTGAGCACGTCGTACTGGTCGAGCAGGGTGGTCACGCCGCCGATGCCGGACGCGATGACCGCGCCGACCCGGTCCGGGTCGATGCTGCCGTCCTGGCCCGCCTTGGCGGTGAAACCGGCGTCCTTCCAGGCCTCCTGGGTGGCGATCAGCGCGAACTGCGCCGAGCGGTCCAGACGGCGGGCCTGCGGCCGGGGAATGACCTCTCCCGGCTCCACCGCGATCTCGGCGGCGATCTTGACCGGCATGTCGGCCGCCCACTCCTGCTCCAGGCGGGCGACGCCGGACCGGCCGGCGATGAGGGCTTCCCAGGTGGATGCCGTGTCGCCACCCAGCGGTGTGGTTGCGCCGATACCGGTGACGACCACGGTGCGCTTGGTCGAGCTCACAGGAATTCCTTCTCCAGGTTACGAGGGATTCAGCGGCGCCACCGCCGGGTGGCGGCAGGCACAAGCGTCAGGCCCGAGTCAGGACTGGTGCTTGAGGATGTAGTCGGTCGCGTCGCCGACAGTCTTGAGGTTCTTTACGTCGTCGTCGGGAATCTTGACGTCGAAACGCTCCTCGGCGGCGACGACGACCTCGACCATGGACAGCGAGTCGACATCAAGGTCATCCGTGAAGGACTTGTCCAGCTGGACGTCCTCGACCGGGATGCCGGCGATCTCGTTCACGATCTCCGCGAGACCGGCGACGATCTCTTCCTGAGTGGCGGCCATGTTGGCGCTCCTTCTGTGTATCCATAACGGGGGGTGGGGCAGCTTCCGTCCGGAGGGGGCCCGGACGGAGAGGTGCGGACGTTTCCGAGGCGATGTGCCACGGAAGATCCACAAAGGTGCCTAGGGGAGGGTAACCACCGTGGCGGCGTACGCGAGACCCGCCCCGAAGCCGATGACGAGCGCGGTGTCGCCGCTCTTCGCCTCGCCGGTCGCCAGCAGCCGCTCCATGGCGAGCGGGATCGAGGCGGCCGAGGTGTTGCCGGTGGTCTCCACGTCACGGGCGACCGTGACAGACTCCGGCAGCTTCAGAGTCTTCACCATCGAGTCGATGATCCGCATGTTGGCCTGGTGCGGGATGAAGACGTCCAGTTCTTCGGCGCTGATGCCGGCCGCGTCCAGCGCCTGCTGGGCGACCTTGGCCATCTCGAAGACCGCCCAGCGGAAGACCGCCTGGCCCTCCTGGGTGATGGCCGGGAACTTCTCCGGCCGGTCGGGCGAGCCTTCGCGGTAGTCGGTCCATGGCACCGTCTGCTTGATGGTCTCGGACTTGTCGCCCTCCGAGCCCCAGACCGTCGGGCCGATGGCGGCCTCCTTGGAGGGACCCACCACGGCGGCCCCCGCGCCGTCGCCGAACAGGAAGGCGGTCTTGCGGTCGTGCAGGTCCGTCAGGTCCGACAGGCGCTCGACTCCTATGACGAGCACGTACTCGGCGGAGCCCTCCACGATCATGCCTTTGGCCAGCGTGATCCCGTAGCCGAACCCGGCGCAGCCGGCGGAGATGTCGAAGGCGGCGGCCTTGTCGGTGCCCAGCCTGTCCGCGATCTCGGTGGCGACCGCGGGGGTCTGCTTGAAGTGCGAGACGGTGGAGACCACCACGGCGCCGATCTGCTCCGGAGCGATGCCCGCGTCCGCGATCGCCTTGCCCGACGCCTCCAGCGCCATCGCGCTGACCGTCTCCTCGTCGCTCGCCCAGTGCCGGGTGGCGATGCCGGAGCGGGAGCGGATCCATTCGTCGGACGAGTCGATCGTCTCCAGGATCACTTCGTTGGGCACCACCCTGGTCGGCCGGTACCCGCCGACGCCCATGATGCGCGCGTACGGGGCGCCCTTGCTCGACTTGATCTTCGGCATGGCTCTCGGGCTCCTTGTCAGGCCGTCGTGTCGACGGCCGGGTTCGTTGCCGACGAGTCGCCGGCGCCGGGCGCGTCGTCCGAGGCGGACGACGGCGCCATGCTCGCGCGCACCAGCGCGCGGGCCTTGTCGAGGTCGTCGGGTGTCTTCAGCGCCACCATCTGCACACCGCGCAGCTCGCGCTTGGCCAGCCCGGTCAGCGTGCCGCCGGGGCACACCTCCACCAGCGCGGTCACCCCGAGGTTGCGGAACGTCTCCATGCAGAGGTCCCAGCGAACGGAGTTCGCGACCTGCCCGACCAGGCGCTCCACGACAGCGGCGCCGCTTTCGACGACCTGCCCGTCCTTGTTGGAGACGTACCTGAGGGCGGGGTCGGCCGGCGTCAGGGTCTCGGTGGCCGCCGCGAGCCGGGCCACCGCCGGTGCCATGTGCCGGGTGTGGAAGGCGCCCGCGACCTTCAGCGGTACCACGCGGCGCACCCCCTCCGGCTTGTCCGCCGCCAGAGCGGCGAGCTCGTCCGCGGTGCCGGCCGCCACGATCTGGCCGGAGCCGTTCACGTTCGCCGCGGTGAGCCCGAGCTTCTCCAGCGCGGGCAGCACGTCCTCCGGCTCCCCGCCGAGCAGGGCGGACATGCCCGTCTCGGTGACCGCGGCCGCCTCCGCCATCGCGAGCCCCCGCTCGCGCACCAGGCGCAGCGCCGCTGTGGACTCCAGCACATTGGCGAACACCGCGGCGGTGATCTCGCCCACGCTGTGGCCCGCCACGGCTCCGGGGGCAACCCGGCCGGACGCCGCGGCACCCGGGGCGTCGGGGCCCAGCGCCAGGACGTCGGCGAGCGCGCCTGCCGACAGCAGGCCCGCGGCCACCAGCAGCGGCTGGGCCACGGCGGTGTCCCGGATCGCGTCGGCGTCGGCCTTCGTCCCGTAGTGGACGAGGTCGAGGCCGATCGCGTCGGACCACGCGGCGAGGGATTCCGCGGAACCGGGCAGATCGAGCCAGGGAGTCAGAAAACCAGGCGTCTGTGCGCCTTGACCGGGAGCGACGAGTACGAGCACTCTCCCACTCTCTCTTGTGGATGGTGCTGCCCGCCCGTGGGGACAGGGACGAATAACCAGAGGGGGAATTGTAGCCCTCCGACAAAACCTAGAGCTGCGTGTCGGCGTCGGCCAGGCGCCCCAGGATCAGCGCGATCCGCAGAGTGAATGCGGAGCGTACATCCGAGGGCGACCAACCGGTGACGTCAGTCACACGTCGGAGCCGGTAGCGCACGGTGTTCGGATGCACGAAGAGCATGCGGGCGGCACCCTCCAGGCTGCTCGCCTGCTCCAGATAGACACTCAGCGTCTCCAGAAGTGCCGAGCCCGCCTCCTCAAGCGGTCTGTAGATCTCCTCCACCAGTTGTTCGCGAGCCGACGGGTCGCCCGCGATCGCGCGCTCCGGAAGGAGATCATCCGCCAACACCGGCCGCGGTGCGTCCTGCCACGCCGAGCAGGCCCGCAGTCCCGCGGCGGCGGCGCGCGCCGAGCGGGTGGCGGCCAGCAGGTCGGGGACCACGGGGCCGGCCACCACGGGGCCCGGCGCGAACGGCCCGATCAGGCCCTTCGCCACGGCCAGCGGGTTGTCGTCGCCGCCTGCGATCACGACGAGCCGGTCGCCCAGCACGCCCGTCAGCACCTGGAGCTTGGCGTGCCGCGCGGCGCGCCGGATGGCCTCCACGGTCAGCTCGCTGTCGCCGTTCGGCGCCGTGCCCAGCACCACGCAGACGTGCTCGGGGGAGTTCCAGCCGAGTGCGGCGGCCCGCGACACGGCACCCTCGTCGGCCTCGCCGGACAGCACCGCGTTGACCACCAGCGACTCCAGGCGGGCGTCCCACGCGCCGCGCGCCTCGGCGGCCTGCGCGTACACCTGTGCCGTGGCGAAGGCGATTTCCCGGGCGTACACGAGCAGTGCCTCGCGCAGCGCCGACTCGTCGCCGGGGGCGGCGACCTCCTCGATCGCGGACTCCATCACCTCGATCGTGGTGCGCACCATCTCCACGGTCTGCCTGAGCGTGATCGCCCGGGTCAGCTCGCGTGGCGCGGTCCCGAAGACGTCGGTGGAGATGGCCTGCGGAGCGTCCGGGTGCCGGAACCACTCCGTGAAGGCGGCGATGCCGGCCTGCGCGACGAGGCCGATCCAGGAACGGTTCTCCGGTGGCATCGCCCGGTACCAGGGCAGCGTCTCGTCCATCCGCGCGATCGCCTGCGCGGCGAGGTTGCCGGACGACTTCTCAAGGCGCTTCAGTGTCGCCGCGTGCCCATGGGCCTGGGGCTCCGGTGCCGGCGCGCCGGGCCGGCCGCCCGGGCTCCGCTGGGCGGGCGGGGCGGGTTCCCTCTTGCTGGCTTCGCGTTCTGGCACGGCACAAGAGTGCCTTATCGGTACGGTCCTGTCCGGTGCCGGGTCTAACGTGGAGGCGTGATGGATGTGAGGCGCGCCGGTACACGACACCGTGGCGGAGATCGCGCCGCAGGAATCGAATCCCTGCACGCCTTCTCCTTCGGGCCGCACTACGACCCCGAGAATCTCCGCTTCGGCGCCGTCATCGCGTGCAACGAGGAGCGCCTCGCGCCGGGCGCGGGCTTCGACGAGCACCCGCACAGCCATACGGAGATCGTGACCTGGGTCGTCGAGGGCGAGCTGACGCACCACGACTCCGCCGGTCACGCCGGGGTCGTCCGTCCGGGGGACGTACAGCACCTGAGCGCGGGCGCCGGCATCCGGCACGTGGAGCGCAACGCGTCCTCCGCCCCGCTGGTCTTCGTCCAGATGTGGCTGGCCCCGCTACGCCCCGGCGGCGAGCCCGGCTACCAGCTGGTCCACGGCATCGCCGACGCCACCCCGTACGCCCTGCCCGCGGCAGGCGCGATGCTCCACGTACGCCGCCTGCACGCCGGGGGGCGCACGGCAGTACCCGATGCACCACATGTCTACGTGCACGTAGTACGAGGCGGCATACGCATCGCCGACGAGACCCTGGGCCCCGGCGACGCGGCCCGCATCACGGGAGGCCGAGGGATGGCGGCATCGGCCCAGGAAGCCGAGGGCGCGGAAGTCCTGATCTGGGAGATGCAGTAACCCTCAAGGGGGAGGCGCAAGGGCTGGGGCCGGCTGATCGGGGGCGCGGGGAACTGCGCGAAGACCCCCGCCGGTGGGGCGCCGAAGATGATGCAGCAAGGGCCTGGCTGATCAGGGGCGCGGGGAACTGCGCAAAAACCCCCACCGGGGAACGCCGAAGACGAAGCCGCAAGGAACGGGAGAAGGAGCCTGCCCGGCGATTGAGGGCAGAACCCCTAGCCGAGCTCGCGCAGCACCCCATCCGTGAACCCCGGCCACACCCCCACCGCCCACGGCCCGAAATCCCGATCGGTCAACACGGCGCACCCCACCCCCGCATCCGGATCCACCCAAAGAAACGTCCCAGATTGCCCGAAATGTCCGAACGTCCGCGGCGACGACGTCGCCCCGGTCCAGTGCGGCTCCTTACGGCCCCGGATCTCGAACCCGAGCCCCCAGTCGTTGGGACTCTGGTGCCCGTACCCCGGAAGCACCCCCTTCGTCCCCGGGTACTGCACCGTCATCGCCTCCGCCACCGTCCGCGGGTCGAGCAGCCGGGGTGCCTGCAACTCGGCCGCGAACCGCACCAGGTCGTCCACGCACGACACGCCGTCCCTCGCGGGCGACCCGGCGCCTTCGAGCGCCGTCCCCGCCATCCCGAGCGGTGCGAGCACCGCTTGGCGCAGGTACTCGGCGAACGGGATGCCGGTGACCTTGGCCACATGCTCGCCCAGCACCTCGAAGCCGGCGTTCGAGTAGAGCCTGCGGGTGCCGGGCGGGGACGTGACGCGGTGCTCGTCGAAGGCGAGCCCGCTGGTGTGCGCGAGCAGGTGCCGCACCGTCGAGCCCTCGGGTCCGGCCGGCTCGTCCAGGTCGAGCGCGCCCTCCTCGTAGGCGACGAGCACGGCGTAGGCCGCGAGCGGCTTGGTGACCGAGGCCAGCGGGAAGCGGCGGTCGGTCGGGCCGTGCGCCCCGGCGAGCGTGCCGTCCGCGCGGACGACGGCCGCGGCGGCGGCCGGGACCGGCCAGTTCTCGATCTCTGCCAGGCTCTGCATGTGCCCGAGGGTAGCGAGCGGCGGCGTCACCGCCCGCGCCCGGGGGCGCCACCGCCTCCGGCGAACCGGACTCGGAGGCGTGCTGGGAGCGCGTGCGGCTCCGCCGCCCCCGCCCCGTGCCTCACCAGGTCATCCGTACCTCGGCAACTGCCTCAGTAACTCAGCCGCATCGCCGGTTCGCGATGGCGGACGAAGCCCAGCGACGCGTACAGGGGCTCGCCGTCAACCGACGCGTGCAGGTCGATCCGGGGCACGCCGCGCTCGCGGTACCAGGCGAGCAGCGCCGTCATGCAGGCCCGTGAGTAGCCGCGGCGGCGCATGCCGGGATCCGTGGCGACGTTGAAGACGTGCCCGCTCAGGCCGAGCGGGTTGCCGGGCCCGGCGAGCCGGCGCTCCACCGTGCCCGCCGCGCACGCCGCGAGCGCGGGGGCGCCGCCGGCGCGGGCGCGGGCGCCGTCCGGACGGTCCACGACGAAGACCGCGAGGTCCCCGTCCGGCTCCGCCAGCCGCGAGCGCAGGTCGGCCACGGCGAAGGGCTGCCACGTGACGTCATCGCTCGGCCTCAGCGCATCGAGCATGATCTTCCGCAGCCTGACCAGTTCCTCGGCGTCCTCGGGAGCGGCGGGGCGCACCGTGGTCGAGTGGTTCAGGGCGGGGCTCGGGTGGGTCATGGCGGGCACGCTACCCAGCGGCACCCGGCGCCGTCGTCCCGATTTCCGCACCGCCGACGGGCGTTACGCGCTCCCGGGGCATCAGGACGCCCTTGCTTCGAGTGCACTCCAAGGTCCTAGCGTGTGGGGCATGACGGTGACGGAGACCACGCACGCACCGGCCGGGCTCGCCGAACGGAAGGCAGCGGCCGTCCGTGCCACCATGACCGACCTCCACCCGCGCCCCGACGGGCAGGACCAGTACACGATCAGCGAGGTGGTCACGTTCACCGGGCTGACGGCCCACACGCTCCGCTGGTACGAGCGCATCGGGCTGATGCCCCATGTGGACCGCTCGCACACGGGCCAGCGCCGCTACTCCAACCGCGACCTGGACTGGCTCGAACTGGTCGGCAAGCTCCGGCTGACCGGCATGTCCGTGGCGGACATGGTCCGTTACGCCGAGCTGGTGCGGCAGGGCGACCAGACCTACCCGGAACGCCGGGAGCTGCTGGAGACGACCCGCCGGGACGTGCTGGCCCGGATCGCGGAGCTCCAGGACACCCTGGCGGTGCTCGACTTCAAGATCAACATCTACGCGGACACGGACTCGTGTCCGGAAAGGGCGTGAGCGGCGGATGACCCCGATCGCAACGGCGCAGCTGGGCACCGGCGGACCCCAGGTGGGCGTCCAGGGACTCGGCTGCATGGGCATGAGCTGGGCATACGGCCCGACCGACGGCGACGAGGCGCGCGCCACCCTGGAACGCGCCCTCGAACTCGGCGTCACGCTCTACGACACGGCCGACGCCTACGGCCACGGTGAGAACGAGAAGTTCATAGCCCCCTTCGTCAAGGCCCACCGGGACGACGTGGTGATCGCCACCAAGTTCGGCATCAGCAGCGACCCGGCGACCCCGTTCAAGCGCGTCATCAGGAACGACCCCGCGTACATACGCAGCTGCGTCGACGCCAGCCTCCGGCGTCTGGACGTCGATGCGATCGACCTGTACTACATGCACCGCCGCGACGTGAGCGTGCCGCTGGAGGACTGCGTCGGGACGATGGCCGAGCTGGTACAGGCCGGCAAGGTCCGCCAACTCGGTCTGAGCGAGGTGACCGGGCCCGAGCTGCGCGAGGCACACGCCGTCCACCCGATCGCCGCGGTTCAGTCGGAGTGGTCGCTGTTCAGCCGCGACATCGAGGCCGGCGTGGTGCCCGCCGCCGCCGACCTGGGCGTCACCCTCGTGCCGTACTCGCCCCTCGGCCGGGGCTTCCTCACCGGTTCCTTCGTCAGCGCCGACTCGGAACTCGGCGAGGACGACTTCCGCCGCCAGCAGCCCCGCTTCACCGGCGACAACGCCGCGACCAACGCCCTCCTGCTGTCCCCCGTGCGCACCGTGGCCGAGGCACACGGCGCGACACTCGGACAGGTCGCCCTGGCCTGGGTACAGCAGCGGGCCGCGGTGCACGGCCTGCCGGTCGTCCCGATCCCGGGCACCCGCAAGCGCACCCGCGTGGAGGAGAACACGGCCGCCACCGACATCGTCCTCACCGACGAGGACCTGACCGTGCTGGAGCCGATCGCCGCACAGGTAGCGGGCGACCGCTACACCGACATGAACTTCACGTCGGTGGGCCGCGAGTAACGAGGACGAGAAGCACGGAGAAGGCCCACGGGACCGCACGTACCCTCGCCGGCCCGGCGGCCGCCAACGAGACGGCAAGGGGCTGGCTGCTCTGCTCAGGGCGCGGGGGAACTGCGCAAAACTCCCCGCCGGGGGGGCCGGAAACGGGCCCGCAAGGGCCTGGCTGCTCAGGGGCGCGGGGAACTGCGCAGAACCCCGCCGGCGGAAAGCCGGAAACGAGCCCCAAGGGCCCCGAGCAAACCCCGCACCGGCCAACCGCCTACAACTCGGCGAGCAACTGCGCCTTCTTCGTGCTGAACTCCTCATCCGTGACGAGCCCCGCCTCGTGCAACTCGCCAAGGTGACGAATGCGCTCGGCGATATCGGCGGGATCCCGCCGCCCGGAACCACCCGCCGCCTGCGCCAGCCCATTCGCGGACGCCCCGGAGGACGAGGAGGGCGCGGAGCGCAGCGCCCCGAGCACCGCCGCCGCGAACGGCAGAGACTCGTGGACCGGACCGTATCCGAGCCCGAAGACGACCGCGGCCGGATCCTGGTCGGCCTGCACCCCGGCGGCCCCCGGCGGATCGCGGCGCACCAGCCGCAGGTGCCCCTCGAAGAGCTCGGGGGAGCGCCACTCCACCCCGGCCAGGTCCGACACCGGAAAGCTCTGGTCGCCGGCCTTCCACTTCGCGGACGACGCGCCCGTCCAGAACCACCGGAACGAGACGGCCTTGCCGTCGAACGCCGCCTTCCCGTCGTACGCCTTGAACTGCATCGGGCCCTCGGGCGCCGCCACCAGGTAGCGCTCGGGGGCCTCTTCCCGCCCACCGGAGACCAGAGGCCGCAGCTCGTCGGCGTAGTAGTCGGCGAGCGTCTCCCGGTCCGCCGGCAGCACCAGGCGGTAGGGGTCGCTGCCGTCCTTGAGCTGACCGGCGGCGGCCTCCATCAGCGGATCGGCGCCCGCCCGCGGCACGGCGTGCAGCACCACGGTGCCGCGCTTGCCCGGGGCCACGTTGACCGCCGAGATCGCCTCATGGGGGATGCGGCGCTCGCCGAGTGCCTGGAACAGCTTCGGTGAGCGAATCCCCCGCTCGAAGCGGATGAGCACGGAGTCGGACTCGAACTCCCACGTGGCGTGAAAACCGGCCAGTACATCACCCATACGACTCATCGTATGCGGCACACGCTTCCGCGTCCCCTCCCTCGGCGTGCCTGTGTTTCTCTCCTTCTACGCGCGTCAGGCCGTTACCGTGCCAGGCAAACCGGTCCGGCAGGTCACAACCTGATGGGCGCAGCGCACCGCGCGATATGCGCCAATGCCGATCTCGGCGAAGTTCTCCAGGCTCTCGGTGCCGGGTTCGAAGTAGCCGGCGTGCCCCCGCGCGCCGGCCGCGGACAGGATCCGTGCCCCGAAGGCCGAGGACATCGGGTCGGCGCCGTGCCCGAGGCCGCCCACCTCCAGGTTCGGTACGTCCCTGATCCAGTCGTTGCCGTCCCGCATGGCCCAGATCCGGGCGTCGGTGCCGAGCTTCGAGGCGCGCGACGCCCGCATGCCCGGACTGCCGGAGACGGCGATGTCGGTGACCCGCTCCGGCATGCGGCGGGCGGCCACCCCGCACAGCACGGACCCGTAGCTGTGGCAGTACAGCACCAGGGCCCCGTGACCCGGCAGCGCGTCGAGCAGGGCGTTGAGCCTGATCGCGCCCTCCTCGGCGAGCCTCGCGGTGGCCGCGTCCACGCCGAGGCCGCTGGGAGCGGTGTAGTCGGCCCAGGCGATCACGGCGGTACGGGTGCGGGGAGCGGCGTTCCGCTCGGCGTCGTAGAGCGAGGTGGCCATGCCGAGCGGTGCGGTCCACGTGTGGTCCTCGCGCTGGAAGGTGAGGACGTCGGTGTCGACGCCCGGCACCACGACCGACACCCGCTGGGCGGTGGAGAGGTCTCCCTTCACCTCGGCGACGCGCCCCGGGCCCGCCGGGTCGAAGGCGAGCACCTGGCGGCCGGGCGCCAGCAGCGACTCGTACCGCTGCATCCGGCGCGTGGCGTCGTGCTGCCCGTCCGGGGAGAGGCGGCTGTCGTGCATGCGGCTCTGCTCGACCTTGCGGGAGGCCTCGATGGCGTTGCGGTTGGCGGTGTAGCGCAGGGTCACCGGCGCGCCGTTCATGTTGCCGACGGCGAAGGGGTAGCGGGCGGCGAGCCGGCCGCGCTGCTGCGTGGTGAGCGAGGCGAAGAAGCGTGCCAGGTCGGCGGGTGGCCCGGTGGGGTCGGGCAAGTGCGCTCCTGCGATCGACCCCCTGCTCCAGGCGGTCCGGTCGGAGTCGACCGGCGAGGCGGCTGCCCGGTGCTGGTGCACGGCGGTCCACCCGGTGGTGGCCAGCATGATGAACACGACGGCCAGTGCGAGGAGCGCGCGCCATGCGTTGAGTTGGGGAGAGGAGTCGAAGGAAGTCACTGCGGGACACCCTAGGAGACTGGAGCTGAATGCCATGCAACGGGTGAGAGACTTCACGAGTTCGGCGTCGTAATTGGTCCAAAAGCGGACGCAAGTGCTGTCATGTGATCACGGTGTGTAGGGTTTTCTGACCCGGGTGGACACCGTCCGAGCTGCGGCGCGTCCCGGCTGAGGCACCGCCGCGTGACGGCTGGGCGCTGCCGCAGGGCGGCCGGGTGCTGCCGGGCGCTGCCGCGTGCCGGCCGGGCGCCGGATGGCCGTCGGGTGCGCCGGCGTCGGCGCCGGCGTGTCGTGGCCGTCCGGAGCGCGAGCCGGCCCCGCGCGCCGGAGCCAGGGTCGAGATCAGTCCCGGTCGGGATCAGTCCCGCCAGGTGCCGGCCAGGGCCGGCCCCACGTGCGCGAGGTACGACTCCATCAGCGTCCGGATGGAGCAGATGCTGGTGTCCCCGCCCGCCCCCCAGAGGCGGCCCGTGACCCGCATCACGCCGCTGAACGCGGCGACCGCGACCCGCGGGCGCGGGTCGGCGTCCACGTCCAGGCCCTCGCGGTCCGCGATCACCCGCGCGAGCCGCTCCTCCAGGACGATGCAGCGGCGCAGGTGCGCGGCGAGCAGGGCCGGCGTCGACTCGATCAACTGGTACGTGCGCATGTACAGCTCCACCGGGACGGTGGCCTCGATGGCCTCGCCGATGGTGTCCCACGAGTCGAGCAGGGCGCGCCGCATGGCCTCCAGCGGGGCCTCGTGCGCGGGCCGCTCGCCCACCGCGGTGACGAAGTGGGCCTCCACCATGTCCTGGACGGCGAAGGCGGCGTCCTCCTTGCCCGCGAAGTAGCGGAAGAAGGTGCGCTGCGAGACGTCGACGCCGTCGGCGATCTCGTCCACGGTGGTGCGCTCGTACCCCTGGGAGACGAACAGTTCGAGTGCGGCGTGCAGCAGGGCTTCGCGGGTGCGCTGTTTCTTGCGTTCGCGCAGTCCCGGGTGGGGCGCCGTCACGCCGTGGGTTTCAT
This sequence comes from Streptomyces sp. TS71-3, assembly GCF_018327685.1. Taxonomy (NCBI): domain Bacteria; kingdom Bacillati; phylum Actinomycetota; class Actinomycetes; order Kitasatosporales; family Streptomycetaceae; genus Streptomyces; species Streptomyces sp. TS71-3. The sequence continues at coordinate 4,182,407 of NZ_BNEL01000001.1, forward strand.
TCATGTGGGGCTTCGGTTCCGGTTTCATGTGCGGCTTGGGTTCCGGATGCCGGATGTTCGGCCGGTGGGCAGACCCGCGTCCCCGCGGTCCGGTATACCCGCATCGACAGGTCGGTACGGTCCGCCTCCGCTGGTCGCGTGACCGGCCCTGGCCCGGCCGCCGTCACCGGCTTCCATCCGCAGGATGCGGCCGGCGTCCGTCCGGCCGGCTTGCGTGTGAGCTACGTGACAGTTACCGACTTGTGAATCGGTTTGTCAACTGTCAGCGTCTGACATTAGCCTCCGACCATGACTAGTCAGACCACCGTCGAGACGACGGACCCCGCCGAGAAGGCGCCGGCCGCGTCCGTACCGCCCCGGCCCAAGGGGCTGCGCGGCCACCCTTGGCTGACCCTGTTCTCCGTCGCGATCGGCGTGATGATGGTGGCCCTGGACGGCACCATCGTGGCCATTGCCAACCCGGCCATCCAGGACGACCTCGACGCCTCTCTGGCCGACGTCCAGTGGATCACCAACGGCTACCTCCTCGCCCTGGCCGTCTCGCTCATCACGGCCGGCAAGCTGGGCGACCGCTTCGGCCACCGCCAGACCTTCCTGATAGGCGTGGCCGGCTTCGCGCTCGCGTCCGGGGCCATCGGCCTGTCCGGCAGCGTCGGCCTGGTGGTCGCGTTCCGCGTGCTCCAGGGCCTGTTCGGCGCGCTGCTGATGCCGGCCGCGCTCGGCCTGCTGCGGGCCACCTTCCCGGCCGAGAAGCTGAACATGGCCATCGGCATCTGGGGCATGGTCATCGGCGCCTCCACCGCCGGCGGCCCGATCCTCGGCGGCGTGCTCGTCGAGCACGTGAGCTGGCAGTCCGTCTTCTTCATCAACGTCCCGGTGGGCGCCCTCGCCCTCATCCTCGGCCTGATCATCCTCAAGGACCACCGCGCGCAGAACGCCCCGCGCTCCTTCGACGTGCCGGGCATCGTGCTGCTGTCGGGCGGGATGTTCGCGCTCATCTGGGCCCTCATCAAGGCCGGGGACACCTGGGGCTGGGGCAGCGGCAAGACCCTGTCGTTCCTGGCCGCCGCCGTGGTGCTCTTCGCGCTGTTCGCCGTCTGGGAGACCAGGGTCGCCGAGCCCCTCATCCCGCTGGGCATGTTCCGCTCCATCCCGCTCTCCGCGGGCACGGTCCTCATGGTGCTGATGGCCTTCGCCTTCCTGGGCGGCCTGTTCTTCGTCACCTTCTATCTCCAGAACGTGCACGGCATGAGCCCGGTGGAGAGCGGCACGCGCCTGCTGCCGCTGACGGGCATGATGATCGTGTCGTCGCCCCTCGCGGGCTTCCTCATCACCAAGCTCGGTCCCCGGGTCCCGCTCGTCGGCGGCATGGTCTGCACCGCCGCCGCCATGTTCGGCATGACCACCCTGTCGAACACCACGGGCACGGCGGCGATGTCGCTCTGGTTCGCGCTGCTCGGCCTCGGCCTCGCTCCCGTGATGGTGGGCGCCACCGAGGTCATCGTCGGCAACGCGCCCCTGGAGCTCTCCGGTGTCGCGGGCGGCCTCCAGCAGGCCGCGATGCAGGTCGGCGGAAGCCTGGGCACGGCTGTCCTCGGCGCCGTGATGTCGAACAAGGTCAGCGGGGACCTCGCGGGCAACTGGAAGGCCGCCGGCCTGCCGGCCGCCCCGCCTCCGGGCCTGGAGCAGGCGGCCACGGTCGGCATCGTGCCCAAGCAGGTCGCGGCCGCGAAGGGCGTGACGCCGGAGTTCCTGACGAAGATCACCGGCGTGATCCACGACACCTTCATCTCGGGCATGGGGCTCGCCTTCACGGTCGCCGGAGTCGTCGCCGTGATCGCCGCCCTGGTCGCCATGCTCACCAAGCGCGGCGCCAACGCCGAGGCGGGCATGGGCGCGGGCCACATCTGAGCGGACGGCCCGCAGGGACGGTCAGGGCCGGTCCGGGCCGTTCAGGCCTGGGCTGGTCCGGGTCCCGTCTGGGCCGGTCCGGTCCGGGTCGGGGTTGTCCGGCCCGGCCACGGCCGCGAACGGCTCGTCAGACCGGGGGTGCGTCCCCACTGCCGGGGACGCACGCCCACCTCGCGGGGCACAGGCCGCGGTTTTCCCCTATCAGGGTGGCGTGTGCCCCGAATCCCTTCCGCCGTACGCCGGTTGCCCGTCAGGGTGCGGAGTGATCAGTACGACACGGGGGAGTTCAGATGAACGAGATGAAGCAGGGGACGCGGTCTTGGGCGCGTTGGGCGTCCTGGGTGCGCTGGATGCACGCTACGCAGCGGAGGCGACGGGCCGTGCTGGCCGCGGCGGCGGGGGCGTCCGCGCTGGCCGTACTGGGACTGCCGGCGCTCTCCGTGCCGGCCGGCGCCACCGGCGCCGCGGGATCCGGTGCGGCCGAAGTCACTGGAGTCTCCGAAGTCACTGGAGTCTCCGAAGTCACCGGAGTCTCCGGAGCACCGGCGGGAGGGCAGTGCGGCACGGGCCAGCTCTGCCTGTGGAAGAAGCCCCAGTTCGAGGGCGCCCGGCAGGTCTACGAGCTGTCCGGGATCCCCATCGAGAGCTGTGTCCCGCTGCCCAAGTCAGGCACGGCCCAGTCGCTGGCCAACCGGACCGGACGGCCTGTCACCACCTACCAGTCCGAAGAGTGCGCGGAGACGGGGGAGTTCGAGACCTACCCCGGGGACGGGACCTGGACGCCCGAGTCCCCGTACCTCGTCCGGGCCTTCAAGGTCTGGGAGAGGTGAAGCGGGGTACGCGCATGACAACCCCGGACGGGGCGGAGCGCAGGCACCGACTGCGTGCCGGCGTCGGCTCCCGCCCGCCGGGGAGAGGTGATGACGGGCGTGGCACCGCGCGCTGACACCCCCGTTCATGTGACCGGACGAGGTGACGGAGCGGGCAGGATCGCGCGGCGCCCGTGATCATGGTGCGGCCCGCACGGGCCGGCCCAGGGCAGGATCCATGGAGAAGGGCGGCGAAACAGAGGCTTCGCCGCCCTTCCTCATGCGCATGCCGGTCCGGCCGGGTCCTTACCGAATCGGCCAAGTCCCCGCAGGGGCTACGCGTCGCCCCCGGCCGCCCCGGGATCCGCCGCGGCCGCGTCCAGCAGCTCGTATCGGTCGATGGCCTTCTGGAGCAGGGACCGGTCGACCCTCCCCTCCGCGGCCAGTTCGGAGAGGACCGCCACGACGATCGACTGAGCGTCGATGTGGAAGAAGCGGCGGGCCGCACCCCGGGTGTCCGCGAAGCCGAAGCCGTCGGCTCCCAGCGACTGGTAGCGGCCCGGTACCCAGCGGGCGATCTGGTCGGGTACGGACCGCATCCAGTCGGACACCGCTACGAACGGGCCCTGCGCGTCCTGGAGCTTCCGGGTGACGTACGGCACCGCCTGCTCCTCGTCGGGGCGGAGCAGATTGTGCCGCTCCACCTCGACGGCCTCGCGGCGCAGTTCGTTCCAGGACGTCGCCGACCAGACGTCCGCCCTGACATCCCAGTCCGCGGCGAGGATCCGCTGCGCCTGAAGCGCCCACGGCATGGCCACCCCGGACGCCATGATCTGCGCGGGGATGCTGCCCGCGTCGCCCGCACTGAGCCGGTGGATGCCCTTGACGATGCCCTCCACGTCGACGTCGTCCGGCTCGGCGGGGTGCTGGATCGGCTCGTTGTACACGGTCAGGTAGTAGAAGACGTCCTCGCCGTGCGGGTGCTCGTCCGAGCCGCCGTACATCCGCCGCAGGCCGTCCTGGACGATGTGCGCGATCTCATAGCCGTACGCCGGGTCGTAGGCGACACAGGCCGGGTTGGTGGAGGCCAGCAGCTGCGAGTGGCCGTCGGCGTGCTGCAGACCCTCACCGGTCAGAGTCGTTCGGCCGGCAGTCGCACCCAGAACGAATCCCCGGGCCATCTGGTCGGACATCTGCCAGAACTGGTCGCCGGTGCGCTGGAAACCGAACATGGAGTAGAAGACGTAGACCGGGATCAGCGGCTCGCCGTGCGTGGCGTACGCCGAGCCCGCGGCGATCAGCGAGGCCGTGCAGCCCGCCTCCGAGATCCCGTCGTGCAGCATCTGACCGGTCGGGGACTCCTTGTAGGCGAGCAGCAGCTCACGGTCGACCGATTCGTACTGCTGGCCCTGCGGGTTGTAGATCTTCGCGCTCGGGAAGAACGAGTCCATGCCGAAGGTGCGGTACTCGTCCGGCGCGATCAGTACGAAGCGCTTGCCGATCTCCTTGTCCCGCATGAGGTCCTTGAGCAGCCGGACGAAGGCCATGGTGGTGGCGATGGCCTGGTGCCCGGAGCCCTTCTTCACGCTCGCGTAGGCCTTGTCGCCCGGCAGCGCGAGGGGCTTGGACCGCACGATCCGGGTCGGCACGTAGCCGCCGAGCGCCTTGCGGCGGTCGTGCATGTACTGGATCTCCTCGGAGTCCCGGCCCGGGTGGTAGTACGGCGGCGGGCCCTCCTGGAGCCGCTGGTCGCTGATCGGCAGGTGCAGCCGGTCGCGGAACCCCTTCAGGTCGTCGACCGTCAGCTTCTTCATCTGGTGGGTGGCGTTGCGGCCCTCGAAGTTCGGGCCGAGCGTCCAGCCCTTGACGGTCTGCGCCAGGATCACCGTCGGCTGCCCCTTGTGCGCCTTGGCCGCCGAGAACGCCGCGTAGATCTTCCGGTGGTCGTGGCCGCCGCGCCCGAGGTGGAGGATCTGGTCGTCGGTCATGTTCTCGACCATGGCGCGCAGCCGCTGGTCGTCGCCGAAGAAGTGCCGGCGGATGTAGGCGCCGGTCTCCGTCGCGTACGTCTGGAACTGCCCGTCCGGGGTGTTGTTCAGCCTGTTGACGAGGATGCCGTCGCGGTCCTGCGCCAGCAGCGGGTCCCAGGAGCGGTCCCAGACCAGCTTGATCACGTTCCAGCCGGCGCCCCGGAACTGCGACTCCAGCTCCTGGATGATCTTCCCGTTGCCGCGCACGGGGCCGTCGAGCCGCTGGAGGTTGCAGTTGACCACGAAGGTCAGGTTGTCCAGGCTCTCACGCGCCGCGATCGAGAGCTGACCCAGCGACTCCGGCTCGTCCATCTCGCCGTCGCCGAGGAAGGCCCAGACGTGGGAGTCGGAGGTGTCGGCGATTCCGCGGGCGTGCATGTAGCGGTTCATCCGGGCCTGGAAGATCGCGCCGAGCGGGCCGAGGCCCATGGACACGGTCGGGAACTCCCAGAAGTCCGGCATCAGCCGCGGGTGCGGATAGCTGGACAGGCCGTTGGGGGCCTTCGACTTCTCCTGGCGGAAGCCGTCGAGCTGGTCCTCGGTGAGGCGGTCCAGCAGGTACGCGCGCGCGTAGATGCCCGGCGAGGCGTGCCCCTGGAAGAAGACCTGGTCACCGCCCTTTCCGTCGTCCTTGCCCCGGAAGAAGTGGTTGAAGCCCACGTCGTACATCGAGGCGGACGAGGCGAAGGTGGCGATGTGGCCGCCCACCCCGATGCCGGGGCGCTGGGCACGCGAGACCATGACGGCCGCGTTCCAGCGCGTCGCGTTGAGGACCTTGCGTTCGATCTCCTCGTTGCCGGGGAAGAACGGCTCGTCCTTGGTGGCGATCGTGTTCACATAGTCCGAGCTGCGCATCTCTGGGACGGCCACATGCCGCTCGCGTGCGCGCTCCATCAGGCGCAGCATGAGATAGCGGGCGCGTTCACGGCCCCGCTCGTCGACGGCGGCGTCCAGGGAGTCGAGCCACTCCTGGGTCTCCTCGGGGTCGAAGTCCGGGACCTGGCTGGGCAGACCGCCAATGATGATCGGATTGCGATCGGATCCGGAAGCCACGCTGTTCCTTCGCTTTCGAGACGCTGTTCGGTTCAGTTCGAGAACGTTGGTCCGGGGCGCCGTACCGGCCCCGGGCGCCGTTGGTCCGGGGCGCCGTCCGGGCCGTCTGTGCTGGTATTCCGCTGGTGTGCGCCGCAGTCCATCGTGTACCTAGGGGGCTGGCACGTCATCTCTACCGACGGGTAACCCATGGTTCCCGGCGCGCCGAGGTGGCCGGCGGGCCCGCGCCGCCCGTACTGAACGATTCGTTCCGCCGTGTCGGGGCCGGTCACCGCTGCTGTCCGAAGCCTGTCGGCGGGTCCCGCCGTGGGGGCGCCGGCGCCCTGCGCGCAATGGGGGTCGCGTCCGCTTCACGGCATTCATACACCTGGGACCTCTCGCGTTCGGAAGAATGTTCGACAGATGATGTCTCACGGAGTAGACCAGGACCGGCATATCGGGTGTATCGGTACGGGGCTTCCAGCGACTACCGTGGTGAGGTGCGTGGAGTTGCGTCGAGGCGCCCCGGAACGTCACCGTTTCGGCGGTCTCCACGGCCGGGTACTTGCGCGATCGGTCCCGCCCGTGTGGACTACGGCCAACGCTTCGCGTACGCGCGTGGCTGAAATACCGGAATACGCTTCGTACACTGTCTGAACATGATCAGGAGGCAACCCGTGAGCGCGACCGCGGACCACGCGGAGGAGCGGACCAACCCTGCCGCAAGGCTGGGTTTCCAGCCCGAGCAGGTGGTCCAGGAGATCGGCTTCGACGACGACGTCGACCAGGAGCTCCGCGAGGCCATTGAGGAGACCATCGGCAGCCAGCTCGTCGACGAGGAGTACGACGACGTCGCCGATGTCGTGGTGCTGTGGTTCCGGGAGGACGACGGCGACCTGACGGACGCGCTGGTCGACGCCACCACGCTGATCGACGAGGGTTCCCCGGTCTGGCTGATGACTCCCAAGACGGGCCGCACGGGCTACGTCGAGCCGAGTGACATCAATGAGGCCGCGCAGACAGCAGGCCTGTCCCAGACGAAGAGCGTCGCCGCCGGCAAGGACTGGAGCGGCAGCCGTCTGGTGACGCCGAAGGCAGCGGTCAAGAAGCGGTAGCCGGCAGGCGCCGGGGCCCGCCGCGGGATGCGCGGCAGCGGCACGGCGCCGCCCCACCGGGCCTGATGGGCCCACCCAGGCATGGACGCCGGGCCGCAAGGTGCGGCCGGCGCCGCTGGTGAGCGCGCTCGGGCGTGTGGCGGGGCGGCGCCGCACCGGGCGTCCGGGCGCACCGGGCGGCACCGAAGAGCCGGTCCGGGGACCACGGTGGGACAACCGGGCCGGACACCACGGTGGACCGCCGGTCCGGACACCCTGCGGGATGGTCCGGACGCCTTCCCGTGGCGATCCGGCCAGGGTCCACCGCGTCGGCACGTTCACGGGACGGGCCGACCGGATCCTGCCGCACCCCGAGTGGGCGCACCCGGATTCCATGCCGCGCGGCCGAGCCCCCTGCGTAGGGTGGACGTCACCCAACCGCCGCAGGGAAGGACAGCATGACCATGGCGATCGAGGTCGGCACCGAGGCCCCGGATTTCGAGCTGAGGAACCAGCACGGCGAGACCGTGCGGATCTCGGACTTCCGCGGGGAGAAGAACGTCGTGCTGCTCTTCTACCCGTTCGCGTTCAGCGGGGTGTGCACCGGCGAGCTGTGCGCCCTCCGCGACGAGCTGCCGAAGTTCGTCAACGACGACGTCCAGCTGCTCGCCGTCTCCGTCGACTCCTTCTTCAGCCAGCGCGTCTTCGCCGAGCGTGAGGGCCTGACCTACCCGCTGCTCGCCGACTTCTGGCCGCACGGAGCCGTCGCCAGTGCGTACGGGGTCTTCGACGAGGCGAAGGGCTGCGCGGTGCGCGGCACCTTCGTCATCGACAAGGCGGGAGTCGTCCGCTGGACGATCGTGAACGCCATTCCGGACGCCCGCGACCTGACCCAGTACACCAAGGCACTCGACACACTGTGACGCTTCGCCGCCAAGGCCTGCGGATGCCGGGAACCCGTCACTAGGATCCACACGTTGATCCGATGCCAATGCACTACGGGGCTTCCCCGCCCCTGAGACCAATGGGAGGACTCGTGGGAGTCAGCCTCAGCAAGGGCGGCAACGTATCGCTGACCAAGGAGGCGCCGGGCCTGACCGCGGTCACGGTCGGACTGGGCTGGGACGTGCGTACCACCACGGGTACGGACTTCGACCTGGACGCCAGCGCCATCCTGACGAACACGGAGGGCAAGGTCAGCAGTGACCAGAACTTCGTGTTCTTCAACAACCTCAAGAGCCCGGACGGCTCCGTGGAGCACACCGGTGACAACCTCACCGGCGAGGGCGAGGGTGACGACGAGCAGATCAAGGTCAACCTCAACGGCGTGCCGGCCGACGTCGAGAAGATCGTCTTCCCGGTGTCGATCTACGACGCGGACAACCGCCAGCAGTCGTTCGGCCAGGTGCGCAACGCCTTCATCCGCGTGGTCAACCAGGCCAACCAGCAGGAGATCGCCCGGTACGACCTCTCGGAGGACGCCTCGACCGAGACCGCCATGGTCTTCGGCGAGCTCTACCGCCACGGCGCCGAGTGGAAATTCCGCGCGATCGGCCAGGGCTACGCCTCGGGCCTGCGCGGTATCGCGCAGGACTTCGGCGTCAACGTCTGACCTCCTCGGTGCCCCCGCCAGTGTGTTTGGCGGCAAGGGCGCCCGGAAAAATCAGACGGCAGTCCCTCCGCCCGGCGCCGCGCCAGCACGTGCGGCGCCGGACGCGCGGAGGTCACCGTTCCACACCAGGGGAGGACACGATCATGGGCGTCACACTCGCCAAGGGAGGCAATGTCTCCCTGTCCAAGGCCGCACCCAACCTCACCCAGGTGATGGTCGGACTCGGCTGGGACGCACGCTCCACCACCGGAGCCCCCTTCGACCTGGACGCCAGCGCGCTGCTGTGCAGCGGCGGCCGGGTCCTCGGCGACGAGTGGTTCGTTTTCTACAACAACCTCAAGAGCCCGGACGGCTCGGTGGAGCACACCGGTGACAACCTCACCGGCGAGGGCGAGGGCGACGACGAGTCCATCCTCCTCGACCTCTCCAAGGTCCCGGAAACCTGCGACAAGATCGTGTTCCCGGTCTCCATCCACGAGGCGGACAACCGCGGCCAGACCTTCGGCCAGGTCAGCAACGCCTTCATCCGCGTGGTCAACCAGGCCGACGGACAGGAACTCGCCCGCTACGACCTCTCCGAGGACGCCTCCTCCGAGACCGCGATGATCTTCGGCGAGGTCTACCGCTACCAGGGCGAGTGGAAATTCCGCGCCGTGGGCCAGGGGTACGCGTCGGGTCTGCGCGGGATCGCTCTAGACTTCGGGGTCAACGTTTCGTAAAGCCGGCCACGGCGCGGGGGAACCCGTCCCCCAGACTCCGTCCGGGGGGATCCTCACGATTGGGTAGCAAGTGCTTCTGAAAACCTTCGGGTGGTCGTTCGCGATCACCGTGGTCGGCCTGGTCGTGGCCGTGCTCATCGGAGGCTGGACAGCCTTCGGCATCGTAGCGATCCTGTCCGTCCTGGAGATCTCGCTCTCGTTCGACAACGCGGTGGTCAACGCCGGTGTCCTGAAGAAGATGAACGCCTTCTGGCAGAAGATCTTCCTCACGATCGGCGTGCTGATCGCGGTCTTCGGCATGCGGCTGATCTTCCCCGTGGTGATCGTCGCCGTGACGGCGAAGCTCAGCCCGGTCGACGCGGTCAATCTCGCCTTCACCGACAAGAGCCGCTACCAGCAACTGGTGACCGACGCCCACCCGGCGATCGCCGCCTTCGGTGGCATGTTCCTGCTGATGATCTTCCTCGACTTCATATTCGAGGACCGGGACATCCAGTGGCTGCGCTGGATCGAGCGGCCCCTGGCGAGGCTCGGCAAGGTCGACATGCTCGCGGTCTGCATCTCCCTCATCGTGCTCCTGATCTCCTCCATGACCTTCGCCGCCCACGCCCACCAGCACGGCGGGGTCCATGTGGACAAGGGCCAGACCGTACTGATCTCCGGAGTGGCCGGACTGATCACGTACATGATCGTCGGGGGTCTCTCCGGCCACTTCGAGGCCCAGCTCGAAGAAGAGGAGGAACGCGAGGCCGAGGCCGAGGAGGAAGCCGAACGCTCGGGGGGCAGGAAGAACGCCGTGAAGCTGGCCGGCCAGGCCGCCTTCTTCATGTTCCTCTACCTGGAAGTCCTCGACGCCTCGTTCTCCTTCGACGGCGTCATCGGCGCGTTCGCCATCACCAACGACATCGTCTGGATGGCGCTCGGCCTCGGCATCGGCGCTCTGTACGTACGGTCCCTGACCGTCTACCTGGTCCGCCAGGGAACGCTCGACGACTACGTCTACCTGGAACACGGCGCCCACTACGCGATCGGCGCCCTGGCCGTGATCCTCCTGGTGACGATCCGGTTCGAGATCAACGAGGTCATCACGGGCCTGGCCGGGGTGTTGCTGATCGGCTGGTCCTTCTGGTCGTCCGTGCGCCGTAACCGCGCCATCGAGGCGGCCGAGGGAAAAGGTGAGGCCTCGGGTGACAAGGCAGAAGTGTCGTCCGGGGTCTGACTCCTCCCGTGCCGGCAGCGACTCCTACGGCGCCGGCGGTGTGACAGCGGACGGAGCGAGGAACGCTTTCTGCGAGGCGGCCATGAGGCACCCGCCCATGGCCGCCCCAGTCAGGGTTCACGCATGGATCATTTCAGGGCATTGGGGTGCGGTATGTCCTTCTGGGACGGTCTCTGGCGCGGAAGCGGCGCGACGCAGTTCGACTCGGGCAGCGCGGCGACGAACTCCATCGAACTCACCAAGCGCCATGGGGCGGTGTCGCTCAACAAGCAGGGCGCGGCCACCGGCAACCTCCGGGTCAACCTCTCGTGGCGCATGCGGACGTCGGACATCGGCGCCCCCGAGCGCGGCGGCGTGCTGCGGCACCCGTCCAAGCTCTTCAAGCCCGATGTCGTGCAGGCGCACACCGAGAGCATGGTCAACGTGGACCTCGACCTCGGGTGCCTCTACGAACTCAGCGACGGCACCAAGGGCGTCGTCCAGCCCCTCGGCAACTTCTTCGGCGAGCTGAACGCCCCGCCCTACATCAAGCTCAGCGGCGACGACCGCTTCGGCTCCGGCTCCGGCGAGACCATCTTCATCAACCTCGACCACCGCGACGAGTTCAAGCGACTCCTGGTCTTCGTCTACATCTACGACCAGACGCCGGCCTTCGACCGCACCCATGCCGTGGTGACGCTCTACCCGAGCAACGGCCCGCGGATCGAGATCAGCCTCGACGAACGGGCGCCGCAGGCCCGCTCCTGCGCCGTCTTCTCCTTGGAGAACGTCAAGGGCGAGCTGACCGTCCGCCGCGAGGTGAGGTTCGTCTACGGCTTCCAGGCCGAACTCGACCGGCTCTACGGCTGGGGCCTCCAGTGGGGCCGCGGCTACAAGTCCAAGACCGGCCGCTGAGCCCAGCGTGGAACGCCCTGCCTGTAGCTCACCTCGGGTTTCGGCGAGCAGCTCCTGCCGTCGCCTTGCCGCCCTCCCGCCGAGGGCGGCACGAGCGGGCGCTGCGCCGGCTCCGACGCGTGCGACCGGCCGTCAGCGGTGCAGGAACTGCGGGCCCTGCGGCGGCAACGTGAACTCTCCCTCGTGCCCGCCCACCGGCTGCGGATACCCGTACGCGGGCCGGGGCCCCGGTGGCACCGCCTGGGTCGGTGCCGCGGCGGCCGGCGGGCCCGGGTATCCGTACGCGGGAGCGGCCGCCTGCGTGGCCGCGGCCGGGGGGTAGCCGTACCCCGGCTGCGGCTGCGCTTGCACCTCGGTCGGAGCGGCGGACGACGGTGTGACGGTCGCGGTCGGCTCGGGCTCCGGCTCCGGCGATGCTTCCTCCGCCTCCGGGGCCGGCTCGGTCTCCACGTCGTCCACGGAGATCCCGAAATCGGTCGCCAGGCCTATCAGGCCGTTGGTGTACCCCTCGCCCAGCGCCCGGAACTTCCACGCGTCCCCGCGGCGGTACAGCTCCCCGCAGATCAACGCCGTCTCCGACCCCGTCTCCGGCCTGACGTCGAAGTGGGCCAGAGCCTCACCGGCGGGCGAGGCGGCGTCGTAGATGACTATCCGCAGGGTTCCCACATGTTCGAAGGGGATGTCGTCCGTGGACGCCACCATCAGAACCCGGCTCACCTCGGGGGCCACACCGGTCAGGTCGGTCTGGATGGTGTCGGTCAGCCCCTCGGCATCCCGCTTCTTGCCCAGCCGCCAGACGGCGCCCGACGGATGCCGGGGCTGGTTGTAGAAGACGAAGTCCTCGTCGGATCCGACCTTGCCGTTCGAACCCAGCAACAATGCGGAGGCATCGACATCCGGAACGCTCCGCCCCGGCGACCAACGCAGCACGGCACGGACCGCCGAGGCTTCCAGCGGAACGTTCGACCCCTTCAGCATTGCCTGTGTCATACGGTCATCCTGCCTGCTCGGTTCCGGTGACGACAACGCGGGGGCGAAGCACGCCCGGACGATCCCGGGCCCACCGGCACATAACCCCCAGTGGACCGGGGGATAGGGCAGGGTTACCTGATTTTCATGCTATGTGGGAACCCTGGCGGGCCCCCCTACGTACTATTACCGGCCACATTACGTCGACACACCTTGGCGATGCGGGGAATACCTATGCGTCATTTCGGACACGTTGCCCCCGAGATGCGTGAGCATCTCTTTCACCGGCAACCGTGCCATTTCACTGCCGACGCACCGGCCCCCCTTCTGTCCATGGCTCTTGGCGCCACCCTCTACAGCCCCGCCACGCGCCCCAGGCTGGCCGAGGACATCCTGAAGCAGACGAGGCATGGCGTGATCTCGATGGTCCTCTGCCTGGAGGACTCCATCGACGATGCGGAGGTCGACGCCGCCGAGGAGAACGTGATCCGGCAGCTCATCCAGCTCTGGGCGCAGGTGGAGGCTGATCACGCGGCGTGGGCCGACGCCGACCGCGGCCGGGTCCCGAGCGCGCTGCGTTCCCGAAACTCCGCCGGCACCGCCGTGGAGCTCGGCCGCACCGCCGCCGAGGCCCTGGGTACGGGAGCCTCGGCCGCCGGCGTAGCGACCATGCGGGCAACCCATTCCGGGGGTTCCGCCCGCGGAGCCCCGGACACGGGACTCCCGCTGCTTTTCATCCGCGTCCGCACCCCGTCGCAGATACCCGATCTCGTGGGCCGCCTCGGTCCCGCCGTGCGGCTGCTCTCCGGTTTCGTGCTGCCCAAATTCACCGAGGAGACCGGAGTCCCCTTTCTGGAAGCGTTGTCGGCCGCGGAGTCCATGAGCGAACACCGCCTCTTCGCCATGCCGGTCCTGGAGTCCCCCGAGCTTCTCCATCTGGAGACCCGCACCGAGACCCTGACCGGAATCGCCCGCACCGTCGACAAATACCGTGACCGCGTCCTCGCCCTCCGGCTCGGCGTCACCGACTTCTGCTCCGCCTACGGCCTGCGCCGCTCGCCCGACATGACCGCCTACGACGTACAGATCGTGGCCGCTGTGATCGGCGACGTGGTCAACGTCCTCGGTCGCGCCGACGGCACCGGCTTCACCGTCACCGGGCCCGTCTGGGAGTACTTCCGCCTCCAGGAGCGTATGTTCAAGCCCCAGCTGCGCCAGAGCCCGTTCATCGGCCGTGCGGAACACCTGCGGACCGCCCTCATCGAGCACGACCTGGACGGCCTGCTCCGTGAGGTGGAACTCGACCGCGCCAACGGCCTGCTCGGCAAGACCTGTATCCACCCCTCCCACGTACTGCCCGTGCACGCGCTGTCGGTCGTCAGCCACGAGGAGTTCAGCGACGCCCAGGACATCCTGAGCTCCGGCCCGGACGGCGGCGGCGTCCTGCGGTCGACGTACACCAACAAGATGAACGAGGTGAAGCCGCACCGCGCCTGGGCCGAGCGCACCGTCCAGCGCGCCGAGGTCTTCGGCGTGGCCAGGGAGAACGTCGGTTTCGTGGAACTGCTCACCGCCGGCCTCGCCGGCTGAACACGAGGACTGTGAAGACCGTGGTGTGGTCGGGAACGTGGGTCTCCGAGCGTCTTGGTGTGCGGCTCGTCGGGCTGGATGGTGCGGTCGGGGCGGGCGACGTCGGTGGCCCGGCCGGTAGCGGAGGTGCGGGCGGATCCGGCGATGAGGAGCGTCCTGGGGGTGCGGACGGCTTCGGCGGCCCGGAGCGCTTGGGTGGCACGGAGGGCTCGGGCGACACGGAAGGCTCCGGGACCGCCACCGCCCGCCTGAAGGAGTTGCTCGGCCTCGCGGTGCGGCGCAACCCCAAGAGGGCCCACCTGCTCGTCTCCAACGTGCTGGGCAAGCATGTCCCGCAGGACCCCTCCGTGGTCTGGCGGCACGGCTGCGAACTCGGCGTGCGAGTACGTGCCCTGCTCGGCGACGAGGGCGCCCGGAGGGCCGTCGTCCTCGGCTACGCGGAGACGGCCACAGGTCTCGGCCACTCCGTCGCCGACGGCCTGGCGCTCGCCCCCTACCTGCACTCCACGCGCCGCTCCGTACCCGGTGTGCGGAGTGCCGCCGGATTCGAGGAGGCACACTCGCACGCCACCTCGCACCTGCTGCTGCCCGAGGATCCCGCCCTCCTGGCGGGCGAAGGTCCTCTGGTCCTCGTCGACGACGAGTTCTCCACCGGCAACACCGTCCTCAACACCATCCGCTCCCTGCACCGGCGCTTTCCCCGCACCCGGTACGTGATCGTCGCCCTTGTCGACATGCGCTCTCCACAGGACCGGGACCTGCTCGCCCGGTTCGCCGCGGAGATCGGAGCGCGGGTGGACGTCGTCGCCGCGGCTTCCGGGGCCGTGCACCTGCCGGACGGCGTCCTGGAGGCCGGCCGTGCCCTCGTCGCCCGGTACGACTCCGCCCAGGGTGCCGAGGCGCGGCGGGGCGCTGCCGATCCGGAGTACGCCCGGGCGACGCCGGCGGCGAGCCCGTTGGATGACCCCGACGGCAGCGACGGCAGCGACGGCAGCGACGGCAGCGACCGCCGAGACCGCCGGGACGACGAGGCCGGCCGAGACCTCCGAGACCTCCGGGACGGCCGGGACGGCCGAGCGGAAGGGCGGCCCCGTCGAGCCGTCACCCGGGTCGACCTGGGCTGGCCCGTCGGTGTACCCGACGGCGGCCGGCACGGCTTCACCCCCGCGCACCGGGAGACTCTGGAAGCCGCTCTGCCAGGGATGGCGAGGCGCCTTGCCGAGGCCCTGACCGGATCGTCCGCGACCTCCGCCCCGGCACGGACCTCTGGTCCCGTGCGGGAGGCTCGCTCTGTGCCCCGAGGCGGGCCCGTCCCGCAACCGCAGGGGTCTGTGTCGTTGAGGGCGGCCGCGGGTGAGGCTGCGGGCGCGGGCGCACCGGATCGCCCCCGCGTCCTCGTCCTCGGTTCCGAGGAGCTGATGTACGCCCCGCTCAGGCTGGCCACCGCTCTTCAGGAGCACATCGCCCTCCAGGAGCGCCTGGACGCGGACATCCGATTCTCGACGACCACCCGCTCGCCGGTCCTGGCGGTCGACGACCCGGGCTACGCCATCCGCAGCAGGCTTGTCTTCCCCGCCCATGACCGGCCGGACGACGGACCAGGGCAGCGGTACGCCTACAACGTGGCGGGTGCCGGATTCGACGCCATCGTGGCCATCGTGGACTCGGCTGCCGACACGCCTGCCCTGCATGCCCCTGGTGGACTGCTGGACCAACTCTCCGACCACACCTGCCGGGCCCTTCTGGCCGTCGTGCCCTCCTACGCTCCCGCCCCTCCGCATGCACGCAGGGCAGCCGGGGCGTCTCCACTGCCCGAGCCACTTCGCGGCCCCCGGTTCTCGTCTTACGCCCCGGACGAGGTGGGGTGGCTTCTGCAGGACCTCTCGGACGCGGAACTGGAAGCCCCGACGGAGGAGCGCGAGGAGGCCATACAGAACGGCGGCGCCCACTACGCGGAGTCGCTGCCCGTTGAGTACCAGCCCAGCGCCGAATACCGGCAGTTGTTTCACACGGCGCTCGACGCGTCGGCCGCCCGTATCGCGGAGGCGGTCGGAACCGTCACCGAGACCGTGCTCGCCGAACTTCCGCTGCGGGCAGGCGCACGAGGAACGCGCCCGAATCGCCCCGTGCTGGTGTCGCTGGCACGCGCCGGCACCCCCGTCGGAATCCTGATGCGCCGCTGGGCCCAGCAACGGCACGGCCTCGACCTGCCGCACTATGCCGTCTCCATCGTGCGCGGCCGCGGCATCGATACCAACGCTCTGCGCTGGCTCGCCGCCCACCACGACCCGTCCGCCGTGGTCTTCGTGGACGGGTGGACCGGCAAGGGTGCCATCACCCGCGAACTCGCCCAAGCTCTCGACGAGTTCACGGCAAGCGACGGGATCGCCTTCCACCCGGAGGTCGCCGTGCTCGCCGACCCCGGCTCCTGCGTCCGTACGTATGGCACGCGCGCGGATTTCCTGATCCCCTCGGCCTGTCTGAACTCGACCGTCTCCGGTCTGGTGTCGCGCACCGTGCTCCGCGCCGACCTCGTGGGGCCCGGCGACTTCCACGGTGCGAAGTTCTATCGCGAACTGTCCTCGGCCGATGTCTCCGGCGAGTTCCTGGACGCGGTCTCGGCGTGCTTCACCGAGGTCGGTGACGCCGTGGACGTGCAGGTCAAACGGATGCTGTCCACTGAGCGCGCCCTCACCTGGGAGGGCTGGACCACCGTGGAGCAGATCAGCAGGGCGTACGGAATACATGATGTGAACCTCGTCAAACCGGGGGTTGGTGAGACAACCCGAGTACTTCTGCGCCGGGTGCCCTGGAAAGTCCTGGCCCGTCGTGGGGCCGGCGCCGACCTCGACCACATTCGGCTGCTCGCCGAGCAGCGGAACGTCCCGGTCGAGGAAGTGGACGATCTTCCCTACAGCTGTGTCGGGCTGATCCACCCCCACTTCACCCGCGGTGCCACCGGCGCCGACGGCCGACGGGTGGTGGCGTCATGACAGCGGACGGCCAGTCCTCCGGGCGCACCGTCGTCGCCAGTGATCTGGACCGGACGCTCATCTACTCCGCACCCGCGTTGGGCCTGCGCATGCCCGACACAGAGGCGCCACGGCTCCTCTGTGTCGAGACCTACGAGGGCCTGCCGCTTTCGTACATGACGGAGGCGGCCGCCGCCCTGCTCGAAGAACTCCACCGGACCTCGGTGTTCGTCCCCACCACGACCCGCAGTCGCGCGCAGTACTCCCGTATCCACCTGCCTGGACCGCCCCCGGCGTTCGCGATCTGCGCCAACGGCGGTCATCTGCTCGTCGACGGTGTGCCGGACCCTGCATGGCACCGGCAGGTCGCCGCACGGGTCGCAGCGGAGTCCGCGCCGCTGGAAGAGGTCTGCTCCTATATGCACGCCACCGCGGACCCGGCGTGGGTGATCAAGGAACGGGTCGCTGAGGACCTCTTCGCTTACCTGGTCGTGGAGCGCTCGTTGCTGCCCGACCAGTGGGTGAAGGAGCTGTCCGGCTGGGCCGAGTCGCGTGGCTGGACGGTGTCCCTGCAAGGTCGCAAGATCTATGCCGTGCCGAAGCCTCTGACCAAGAGCGCCGCCGTGCGGGAGGTCGCTCGCAGGACCGGAGCCGATCTCGTCCTCGCCGCAGGTGACTCGCTTCTTGACGCAGACCTGCTGCTCGCGGCGGACCTGGCCTGGCGGCCCGGTCACGGTGAGCTGGCGGAGACCGGGTGGAGCGCCCCGCGGCTCACCGCTCTTGCAGAGACAGGGGTCGAGGCGGGGGAGGAGATCCTTCGGCAACTCGCCCGTACCTCTCGCCCGCGGCGCGTTTCGAGCGCCGGCGAGCGCCCGGTCAGCCCGCATGTGGACCCGCTCGGCAGGTCCGTGTGACGTCTTGATCCGCTGTGGTGCGCTGCTCTCGATCATGCCGACAACGCTAGAAGCCGGACACCGGTGACACATTGTGGTCGACCGCATGGTTTCGGTGGTGTGCACCGCATCCGAGAATTGCGGTTTACCGCAATGTGCCGGCCCTCGTGGCCTGGCTAATGTGACGGACTGTGAAAACAGCAGCACGCCGCGGGCTGAGACTCGCCATCGGAATCGCACTCGGCGCCATCACGGGAGTCGTCGAGATGGCCTTCACACTGCTGACCGGAGTGGTCCTGCTTCCCGTGCAGGCCTGGCCGCGCGGTTTCCGCGCGGTGCTTCGGCCGGTGGGGTCGGCCGGCCGCTGGCTCGCCGAGCGCGAGCGGCACCGGCTCTCCGCGTGCCTGCGGATAACGTGCTCGCCCGCGTACACCGACGAGCGCGCGCTCACCTACATCGCAGTGCGCTGGCCGTTGGGTCTGCTCGGCGGTCTGGTGCTCCTGTGCGCACTCATAGGCGCAGCGTATGTGTTGTTCTTACTCGTCGGCTCCATGGTGGCCGACGTGCACCATCCTGCAGACGTGGTCATGGCCGGCTCGGCGGGTCTCCTGCTCCTCTTCCTGTCCGTCCAGGGTGCGGTCGGCGTCCGTGCGCTGGAGGGAAGAGTGGCTCGGCGGTTCCTCGGCCCCAGCCAACAGGAGCAGCTCAGGCGCCGTATCGATCAGCTCTTCAGCAGTCGCGCCGGGATCGTCGAAGCGGTGCATGACGAGCGGCGCCGCATCGAAAGAGACCTGCATGACGGAGTGCAGCAGAGGCTGGTCGCCTTGGGAATGCTGCTCGGCCGGGCGCTGCGCAGCCAGGACCGGCACCACATAGACGAGCTGTTGAGCCAGGCGCACCGCGAGAGCCAGCAGGCGCTCACCGACCTGCGTGAGGTGGCGTGGCGGGTTTATCCGACGGCTCTGGACCAGGGAGGACTCAAGGCAGCGGTGGAAACGGTGGCGGAGCGGTCGGCTGTGCCCGTGAGCCTGGAATTCGGCATCGCCGAAGAACCACGCGGGCCGATCGCGGCGGTTGCCTACTTCGTGGTGTCGGAGGCCATCACCAATACGGTGAAACACACCCAGGCCACCCGGATAAGAGTGATGATCGAAGACAAGGAGGACGGTTCCCTGAGGGTGTCCGTTGAGGACGACGGCGCGGGGGGAGCCGATCCCGGTGGAAGCGGGCTCATCGGCCTGGCACGGAGGGTGGCCGCGCTCGACGGACGCCTCGAGGTGCACAGCCCGGCAGGAGGGCCGACGGTGATCACGGCGGAGTTGCCATGCGACTGATGCTGGCAGAGGACTCCACTCTGCTCCGGGAGGGGCTGCTCCGGTTGCTGGCCGAAGAGGGCCATGAGGTTCTTGCTTCGGTCGGCGATGCGGAACAACTACTGAAAGCGGTCGCCGAGCGCCAACCGGACGTTGTCGTGGCCGATGTGCGCATGCCGCCGACGCACACCGACGAGGGCCTCAGAGCGGCCCTGGAGATTCGGCGGCGATGGCCGGCCGTGGGTGTCCTGGTGCTGTCGCAGTATGTCGAGAAACGATATGCGACGGAGCTGCTCACGGGGGAGTCGGAGGGAGTGGGATACCTGCTGAAGGACCGGGTCGTGCAGGTCGATGAGTTCCTAGACGCCCTGGAGAGGGTGGGGCAGGGACAGGCGGCGTTCGATTCGGAAGTGGTGCGGCAACTCCTGGGACGCAGCCCGCACAAGGATTCCCTGGACCGTTTGACCGACCGGGAGCGAGAGGTTCTGGCCGAGATGGCCCAGGGCCATACCAACGCCGCGATCGCGGGTCGGCTGCACATCTCTCTCAGCGCCGTCGAGAAGCACGTCAACGCCATCTTCGACAAACTCGAACTGTCCGGGGGCATGGGGTACTCCCGCCGAGTCGTCGCCGTGCTGCGCTATCTCGGCACGGAATAAGGAGGACACATGACGAGGAACAACACCACTCAGCTGACCGAGGAGCTGTACTCCTACATGCTGGGGCACAATCCGCCGCTGGACCCGGTGCAGCGCATGCTCGTGGACGTCACGCACACGGAGCTTCCCCTCGAGGCGGGCAAGCAGGTGGCGCAGGAGCAGGGCCCACTCCTCGCGTTTCTGGTACGCCTGACGGGAGCACGCAAGGTCGTCGAGGTAGGGACGTTCACCGGACTCTCCGCACTCTCCATGGCGCAGGCGCTGCCAGCGGATGGCACCCTGCTGACCTGCGACATCTCAGAGGAGTGGACCGAGCACGCCCGGACAGCCTGGGCGAAGGCAGGAGTGGCGGACCGCGTCGAGCTGCGTATCGGTGATGCGCGGGAGACCCTGGCGAGTCTTCCGGAGGAGCCGGCCTTCGACATGGCGTTCATCGATGCCGACAAGGTCAACTACATCGCGTACTGGGAGGCACTGATACCCCGGATGCGCCAGGGAGGGCTCCTGGTTGTGGACAACGTCTTCTTCCACGGCGGCGTCACCGACCCCGAGGCCACCGGGAGCGCCGCGGCGATCAAGGAGTTCAACGATCACGTGGACCGGGACCAGCGAGTGGAAGCGGTGATGGTGGCCGTGGCAGACGGTCTGACCCTCGCCCGAAAGAAGTAGCGTCATCCGGAGAGGAGAACGGGTTGCGGCTCAGCTGCAGCAGCCTCCACCGCAGCAACCGCCGCCCCCGCCTCCACCAGTCGCGCCGCGTGTGGCGGTGGCCGTGCCGCCGACAGCGACGGTCGACAGCAGCTTCACCGTGTCGTCGTGGCCGGCCGGGCACGTGGCGGGGGCAGAGGACTCAGCCATCGGACGGTTCAGCTCAAAGGTGTCGCCGCAGCTACGGCAGCGGTACTCATAGCGAGGCATGAGCACAGGTTAACCGGCGAGAGGGGAGCGTGGCAGAGCACCTCGCGGAAACCTGTCCGCGCACGGAAGCGTTCTCGGGCGGATGGGTGCCGGCGGGGTCAGAGATACAGGCCGGCGCGTCGTCTGACCCGCAGGGGACACGGTCAGCGCTCCGAGGTCCATGTTTGGCCCCGGGGTGCCCGCGGAGCCTGACCGCACATCGGGCAGTCGCCGGGGGCGCAGCGGGTCATCGGACGACGGTTCCTGCCCTGCTGCCGAGAAGTCCGAGCTCCGACCGGGTCGGGGCCCCTTCCCAGTCGCCCGGTGAGGCGACGGCGAAGGCACCGGTGGTGACTGCCCTGTCGAGGCGGGCTGATGTGTCCTCGCCGTCCAGCAGTGCGGAGAGGTAGCCGGCGACAAAGGCGTCACCGGCGCCCACCGAGTCCACGGCCCTCACGGGCCGGGCAGGGCGATGGAACTCGCCGTGCGCTGTGTGGGAGACGGCGCCTTCGGGGCCGAGTTTCACCACGACCTCGCCGACACCTCGGGCGAGGAGGAGCTTGGCCAGGGCCGCCACGTCGGCCGTGCTGTCCGACGGCGCGCCGCCCTGGGGCAGGCAGAGCGGTAGCTCGTCGTCGGAGGCGATGAGCACATCGACATGGGGAACGCAGACGTCGAGAAAGGCGGAGGCCGCCTCGGCACTCCACAGACGGGAGCGGAAGTTGACATCCAGACAGATGAGGCTGCCGTGGGCGCGGCCCAGTTCCAGAGCACGCCGGGCCGCGGCAAGGGCGGAAGAGCTCAGGGCCGGGGTGATACCTGTCAGATGGAGGATTCGGGGAGCGCGAGCGGCGAATGCGCGCTCGATGGCGTTCGGTTCGAGCCGGGAGCCGGCGGAGGCCGCCCGGTAGTAGTGGACGCGGGTGACGTCGGGCAGCCTCGGTTCGAAGAGGATCAGCCCGGTGGGGGCACTCGCATCATGCTGCACGCCGGTGACGTCGACGCCCTCCGCCCGGAGCGTGCGCAGCACGAGTTCACCGGCTTCGTCGTCGCCGACCGTGCCCACCCAGCGGACCGGGTGGCCAAGCCGGGACAGGCCGATGGCGACGTTGGACTCGGCCCCGGCGATGGACACCTCCATCGAGCCGCCCAGCTTCAGAGGGCCGCTGCCGCGCAGGGCGACCATGGTCTCGCCGAAGGTGAGCACATCGCCCCCGGTATCCGGGGCGACGGCAGGCTCCTGCGCCCGTTCCGTGGTCATCCGCACACCGCCCGGAACTCCGCGGCCCGCTTGCGCAAGGCGGCCAGATCACCGCCGTCAGCGGCATCCCCCACCAGGGGTGATCCCACGCCGACCGCCGTGGCGCCCAGGACGAGGTACTCCTTCGCGGCGGAGACGTCCACGCCGCCGACCGGCACGAACGGCACATCGGGAAACGGCCCTTGCAGGGCCTTGAGATAGGAAGGGCCACCGACGGTGGACGCAGGAAAGATCTTCAGAGCGGTTGCGCGCGCGGCGCGAGCGGCGATCACTTCGGTGGGGGTCAGCACGCCAGCGAGCACCGGCACCCCGAGACGCAGTGATTCGTCCACACCGGGACCGAGCCCCGGGGTCACCACGAGGTTCGCGCCGGCCTCCACGGCCTGGCCGGCGTCCTCCGAGGTGAGCACGGTACCCGCGCCGAGCCAGGCTTCGGAGCCCAGTTCCGACCGCGCGCGCCGGATGACGTCCAGCGCGCCGGCGCCGCTGAGCGAGACCTCCACGAGCGGAATGCCCGACTCGGCCAGAGCCATCACCGTCCGGAACGACGCATCCGCGTCCGAGCCGCGGACGATGGCGACCAGCCGCTGCTGCCGCAGCGCAGTGGTGAAATCCATGTTCCTACTTCCTTCTCGGGGAGACGATCTTCCTTCCACCGGATGCGGTCTGCCGGCTCCTCGGGGTGGCGGAGCGCCGAGAACGAGGCGGCGGATCGGGCACGCGGACGAGATGGGGATGGGGTCTCGGTCACCACTCGGCGAACGAACCGTCGTCGTGCCGCCACACCGGGTTCCGCCAGGCATGCCCCTTGCGGTCGGCCGCCCGGACCGCCGCCTCGTCCACCTCCACGCCGAGGCCGGGCCGGTCAGTGCGCAGCAGCGAGCCGGACTCGAAGCGGAACGGCTCGGGATCGGCGACGTAGTCGAGCAGTTCGGCTTCCTTGTTGTAGTGGATGCCGATCGACTGCTCCTGGATGAGGAAGTTGGGGGTGGTGAAGGCCACCTGAAGACTCGCGGCGAGGGCGACGGGGCCCAGCGGGCAGTGGGGCGCGATCTGAGCTCCGTACGCCTCCGCGAGTGCTGCGATGCGCCGGAGCTCCGAGATGCCGCCGGCGTGCGAGATATCCGGCTGCACCACGGCGACTCCCGCTTGCAGCGGAGCCAGGAACTCCTGCCGTGTGAAGAGGCGTTCACCGAGTGCAAGGGGGATATTGGACGCGTTCACCAGGTCGGACACGGCGTGCATCTGGTCGGAGAGCACGGGCTCCTCGACGAAGAAGGGGCCGAAGTCGGCGAGCAGTGGCAGCAGGCGGCGCGCGTTGGCGGGAGAGACGCGGCCATGGAAGTCGAGTGCGAAGTCCCGGGAATCGCCGAGAACTTCCCGGGCGGTCTCGGCCCGCAGGACGCAGGCGCGAATGTCGGCACGCGAGGCGAGTGCCGTCATACGCCCGCTGCCGTTCATCTTCACCGCGGTGAAACCGGCCTCGATCTGAGCGGTGATCGCGTCACGGACCTCCGCCGGCTCGTCACCGCCGACCCACGCATAAGCCCGAATCCGGTCGCGGACGGGACCGCCCAGCAGCTGGTGCACCGGTTGCCCGTAGGCCTTGCCCTTGATGTCCCACAGCGCCTGGTCGAGACCGGCGACAGCGGACGACAGGACGGGACCACCCCGGTAGAAGCCGCCCTTGGTCATCACCTGCCAGTGATCCTCGATCCTCAGCGGATCCTGCCCGACCAGGTACTCCGACAGCGCCTGCACCGCGGCCCGCACCACCTCGGCGCGTCCCTCCACGACCGGCTCGCCCCAGCCGACCAGCCCGTCGTCCGTCTCCACCCGTGCAAAGAGCCAGCGGGGCGGTGCCAGGAAGGTCTCGACACGAGTGATCTTCACTGAGGGATCCCTTCCCCAAGAAGCGGGCGCCATCCGGCGGCCCCGGACAGAGTCCGGATCGTCCCCGCTCCGGGAGGCGGCGGGGGGCGTGCGGATTCTGATGCTGCACCCCAACAGGCTCCCACAAGTTCTCGTTATTTAACAATTAATAGGAGGGGTGCTCGTGATTGAGACGCAAGCGACGGCCCACGTTCTGCGCCGCGCAGGCGCGGGACCGCCGGCCAGGCCATCAGTGGGGGGTGCCGCGATCCTCGCGGATCTGCGAGACCACACGCGTCACCATCTGCCGCACAGCGTCGGTCTCCGTGAGGAAGTGCCAGTAGTCGGGGTGCACGCCCTCGAGCGCGGCGATCGCGCGGTTCAGCCGCGCCACCGAATCGTCGAGCGGCTGCGCGTGACGGGGGTCCGGGGTCTGGCGGTCCGCCATCGCCAGGCGCTGGGCGTCCCGGATGGCGAAACGCGTCCGCTCGATCTCCTGCTGCGGGTCCTTCGCCACGGCGTTCAGCCGCCGCAGCCGTTCCCCGGCCGCCGAGACGGCGTCGTCCGTGGAGTTCAGGAGCGCACGCGCCGTGGAGAGGTGCGAGGTCGCGTCCGGCCAGCGCTGCGCGTCGCGGGCGGTCTGGGCTTCCTTCAGCTTCTGCTCCGCTTGGCGCACGCTCTCCGCGGCGTGCTCCGGCACGTTCTGCAGATCCTGCCAGCAGGCCGCCGTGAAACGCCTGCGCAGCTCGCTGAGGATCGGCGCGACCTGGCCCGCCCGGGTGGTCAGCGCCTCCGCCCGGGTGCGCATCGACACCAGACGGTGGTCGATCTCCGCCGCCTGCTGCGGCAGCCGCTCCGCCTCCGCACGCACGGCTTCGGCCTCGCGCGCGACTAGCTCGGCCCGCTGCAACGTCTCCGGTACGCCATGCCGACCGGCGCCCTCGTTGAGCTTGGTCAGCTCCGGGGCGAGCGCGGCCAGCCGGGCTGCCAGATCATCCGCGCCCAGGCCGGACTCGCGGGCGGTGTCCAGCCCGTCGCTCGCCGCACGCAGCGCCTGCCGGGCCCGCTCGACACTCGGGGCGACGCGGGCCAACTGCGTCTCCGCCTTGTCGAGCACCGGCCCGAGCCCCTGCGAGAACCGGTCGAGATCCTGTTTGGTCCGGATCAGCTCGTCCTTGGCCTGGGTCAGCTCGGTCCTGGCAGCGGTCGCGGACGCGGTGTCCAGGCCATCGCGGTCGAGATCGTGGGCGTCGACGGCGGTGATGTACCGGTGGCTGACGTCGTCGATGCGGCGCCCCAGCTCGGCGAAGTCCGAGACCACACGCCGGGCCGCGGGGGAGTCGTCGACCGCGGTGATCGTCTCGATGGAGATCCGCAGATCCCGCTGGGCGGTGTCGAGCTCGTAGAACGCGGCAGCGGCGGCGTCCTTGGCGGCCTGGGCCTCGGCACGCTGGCTCTCGGCCCGCCCTCCGAACCACCGCCTCGTGCCGCCTCCCGTGAAGGTCGCGGGCAGTGCCGCCGCCACGACCAGCGGCACGGGCAGCAGCACGAGGGTCAGCAGGTCACGGGCGGCGCTGCGGTGCGATGCAGGTACGGGACCCCCGGTCCCGAGGCGATCGGTCGCCGCGCCGGGGGTCTCACTGCGCGGAGGGAGAGACGGGCGGTCGTCGGCGCACGGGAGGGACCGGTCCGTGGAACCCCCGATGGGCCGGCGGGAGCGGGGCGTGCGCAGGAAGGACTCCAACCCCCGCAGAACCCCGCTGAGGCCATGGCGGCGAGGGCGCAGTCCATCCGGCGCATTCGACGCGTACGGCTGCGTAGGTGTCGCCGTCACATGCCTCTCCTGTGCTGTCGTCCGCTCTGCCCGGTGTCATTGTCCCACCGGTTGAGGACGAACACACAGGCCCATTAGTTCGCGCTTCGCAGGGTGACTTTGCCGTTCTGGGAGTGTGCGGAAACCTGGTGCGGGCTGTGGTCGTCGCGGGGGACGTCGATCTCCTTGCCGCCGTCGGTTGTGGTGACGGTCACTTTGTAGGCGATGGGAGACCCGTCGGCGCCGGAACGGGGCAGGGTGATCTCGGTCGAGCCGTCCTCGCTGCGGGTGGTGACCTCGTCGGGGACGCGGCGCAGCCCGAGCTTGATGCTGCCGTTCTTGGTGACGGCGTGCACCTGGTGCCCGGTGATGCCGCCGGCGGCCACCGAGCCGTCCTCGCTCTGCATGTCAAGGGGCCCGGAGCAGTCCTCGGCGCGCACCGAGCCGTTCGCGGTCACGACCTTCAGCGCCGTGCCGATGCCGCGAGCCGACACGCTTCCGTCCTCGTTGCGGATGTGCACGGCGGCATCCCGGGGGACCTCCACGCGGTACCGGGCGGAGCAGTCGGCCACCATGCCGGAGCACTTCATGCGCAGGGTGAGGCGGTCGTCGTGCCACTGCCAGGAGGCGGAGGGGCTGCCCCCGAGGACCACCCGCCCCTTGAACCATCGAGTGACCCGCACCTGACGGCCGTCCACCGGCACCACTTCCACTGCCGAGTTCTCGGAGTCGACGGTGAGGGTCGGGCCGTGCAGCGTGAACGCGCGCTTCTCCGGATGGTCGTCGCCCCCGGCGTCGGCCGTACATCCGCCCACCAAGCAGACAAGGGCCACGACACAGGCGGCGGCGAGCCAACGGGCGGCCCCGCGGCGTGGACGGCGGACACGGGTGGTGGTCATGGTGATCCCCTCGGGTGGAGCCGCGAATCGGTGAATCCGATTTCCTGGTTTATCTGCCTAATTGTGTAGGCGGGTGAAGTGGGGGAGAGGGTGGAATGGTGGAACGGGTGCGTCGGTCGGGCTCGCCGGGTGCGCCTGGCGAGGTGAACGGGGGGCGGGCGGCGCCGGCGCACCGAGTCCTGCCGCCGCCGGCCGGAGACCGACTGCCCGCTCCTGTTCCGCGCCCCCTCCCGCGGCCGGCCCGCCCCCATGGGCCGCCGCCGAACACTGCGACCGTACGGAACCCGGAGGTTCCGGGGGATCCGGCTCGCTACCGCATTCGTTGGGGGGATAACCCCCCGCCGAGGCGTGTATACGGGTTTGCGAGGCAGGGCCGCGGGCAGGGTAGGCTGTCGCATCAGCCCCGGGCGCGTAGCTCAGTGGTAGAGCGCTGCCCTTACAAGGCAGATGTCGGCGGTTCGAAACCGTCCGCGCCCACCAGCTTGCGGCGTGAGGAAGGCCCAGTCAGCCGGTTCGAGTCCGGCGCCTGGGCCTTTGTCTTGCGGGGCTTTGAGGGGGGCCGCGCCACCTACGTGGTGAGTGGGCTCGTCGCGCGGTCCCTGAACGGTCTGGTCGTTGACGTGGGCGGCGATGTTCTGGGCGCCGCCGGTTCCGGCGAGGACAGGTGCTGTGCGCATCGGCTCTCGTGCGCGCATGAGGGTTTTCGGGGCCGGGCGGGCGGGCCGGCGGTTCTGTGTCGGAGGGCCCCAACCGGCTGAAGGACAACGGTTACATGTCCGACCGTCTGGGGCAGGTGGCGTCTGTATGGCCGGGCTCGTGGACCACCATCTGAACCCCGACGTTCCGGCGGACCAGCGGTACTCCGACCGATCACCGGGAGAGTGGGCGTACCGGTTCCTGCGCACGCCGGAGGCCCAGGTCGGCGGCGTCGCCGTCGACCTGGGCCGATTGCGTACCGACGGGCGTCAGATGGTGCCGTCCTGCCACCACCAGGCCCGGCCGAGGTCGGCGCGGCTGTCCACGTGCTGGTGGTCCTCGGTGTACGTCTCCAGACCGGAGAAGCCGCAGGTCTCGGCCTTCTGGTAGACGGTGCGGTTGGACACGCCGGGGACGTTGAGGTCGGCGGCCGTGCCGTACAGGTGCATGCTGTCGCTGGCGCCGCCCACCTCGGCGTTGTGCGCGATGCTGCGGAAGCCGGAGTTGACCGTGATGGGGACGTTGCCCAGCTTCTTGCGCAGCGCCTCCAGTTTGTACATCGCTCGCCGCGCGTTCTCCTTGGTGGCGGCCGTGCTCAGCTTGCCGCCGGCGAACGTGCCGCTGACGCGGTCGGTGAACTCGCTGAAGTTGAAGTGCACCGTGGAGCCGTCCGACTGTTCCAGCGCGTTGAGCTGTCCCTGCGTCGCGGGACCGGCGCTTCCGTCGACGGCGAGACCGTAGGCCGACTGGAACCGGCGTACCGCGGCGGCGGTGCCCGGGCCGAACTCTCCGTCGATGGCCACGCGCGTCTGGCTCGGGCTGTCCGCGGCCCAGCCCGCGATTCTTATCTGGAGTTCGGTCACATCCGCGCCGGTCGCCCCCTGGTTGAGCGTGCGTGTCCAGCCGTAGGCCTGGGCGACTCCCGACAGCAGCGTCGGGCCGAGCGCGACACCGGCGCCGGCGGCCAGTGCGCCTCGGAGGGCGGTGCGGCGGTCGAAAGAGCGGGAAGAGATCATCTTCGGCTTCGTCCTCTCACGAGCGTGTCCTTGGCGGGTCCGTTCGAGGTCCGTGACGGTCCAGGGACGTGGCCGGTCCGGGAGGGGCCGTGGCGGATCCTCCCGGGTGGGTCCCGGTGCGGGCCTGCCGGGCCCGCGGGGCCCGCGGGGCCCGTCGGGTCCTCTGGTCGATCGGGTCCGTCGAGGTCCAAGAACGGTGGTCGGTCGAGCTCCGTCAGGGTCGGTGGGGCTCGACCTGCGCCAGTGTCATGGGCATGAGGCTCGTGGGGAAGGGCGTCTCACCGGTTTCCTGCCTCGCCCCACTTCCCGCCTCCTGGCGGTTCCCGACCCTTCTCGGACCGTTCTCCCCTCGGACCTCTGGTCCGCTGGTCTGTCCCGAGGTGCTCTCGGCCCTCAGTCCTCCCCGGCGCGCGGCGGCGGAGTGTGCTTCAGGGCCATGCGGGCCTCGACCCGGTCGCCTGCGGGGAGGTCGGACCAGTAGCGGTGGCAGGTGACGAAGACGGCGAGTTCGCGTTCGCGCTCACGGAGCTTCTCCACCTCGGCCTGCTCGTCCTCGGTCCAGCCCGGGGAGGCGGGGCGCTCTATCTTGCGCCAGCCGCCGTCGTCGCTGAAGCCGTCCAGGGGTTCCACCGACCATGGGAGCCGCTTCAGCAGGGCAAGAAGCTCGGCCCGTACCTGGTGCAGCTCCTCCTGACCTGCGCGGAGATCGCTCGGAAAGTCATGAGTCGCAGCCACGCCGCAATGCTACGCCTGTTCGATTTTGTGATGCGAGTTTCTTCCGGTGCCGTTCGCGCGTCGCGTCGCGTCGGCGGTCGCGGTCGCGGTCGCCGACGCGGTGTCAGGTGGTTGTCGCGTTGCGTGGTCGTTGCGTTGCATGGCCGTCGCGTTGCATGGTCGCCCTGGACCGGTCCGCGGGTGAGCGCCGGCTCGGGGCGGTCTCCGGAGCCGGGTCGGCCGGGTGGGCCTTCTGCTCCGGTCCGGGGGCCGACGTGCCGCCCGGTCTGGGGGCGGCGGTGTAGCACGGGGCGCGGGCGCGATGGGCGCGATGAGTTCGATTCGGCCCGGGGAGGGTGGGGCCCCGGCGGAAGGGTGAGAGACACTGTCCGTATGTGCCGAAGCATCAAGACTCTGCGCCCGCCCGCGCTGCCCGAAGAGGCCACCGAGGACGAGATCCGGGCGGCGGCGTTGCAGTACGTACGCAAGGTGTCCGGGTTCCGGGCGCCGGCTGCCCACAACCGCGAGGTGTTCGACCGGGCCGTCGACGCCGTCGCTCTCGCCACCGCCGAACTTCTCGGCGGTCTTGAGGTGCGCGGCAGCCGGCCGGCGGTCGCCGAGGCCGCCGGAGCCGCCTGACCTGCGGACGCCCGCCCTGCGGACGCTCGGGCCCGTGCCGCTGAGGCCACCGACCCGGCCGGCGCGCGGCGCCCTGCCACTTGCATATCAGCCCCCGACTCCGCGGCGGGTGCGCGGCAGCCGACCGGTTTCGCGACGGTTCGGCCGCCGGCCACCGGCCGCTACCCGAGATGCCGGGCTACCAGCGGGCACCAGGGGGTGTCTCGCCACTGGCCGACCTCGCGGGACCGCGGGCACCGCCCCGCCCCCCGGCGCCACAGCTCATCGAACCCGCTGACCGCCGCTGCGGGTACCGCCCCGCCGCCCGGTACCGCGGTCATCGCCCCGCCGTCCCGCTCGACGCGCCCCGCGCCTCGCCGTCGGCGCCGCCGCGGAAGCACCGCCCACGGCTGTCCTCGCCGCCGCGGAACCGGCCCTCGCGGAGCCCGCACCCGGGGTCCCTGACCCCGCTCCTGCCGTATCGGAACCCTCCGAACGCTCCGAACGCTCCGAGCTCTCCGAACGATCCGAGCCCTCCGAACGCTCCGAACCCTCCGAACTCCCTGAACCCTTGGAATCCGCCCCGGAACTCGCCCCCGCCGCCCCCGAGCCCGCCGCATCCGTCCCGGAGCCCGCCCCCGCGCCCCCGGCACCCCCCGCGCCGAAGACCACCCCCGCAGTCGCCCCGGAACTCGCCGCCGCCCCGTCCGCGGGCCGTCGCATCACGTACCCCGCGCCGGCGCCCGCCGCGAACAGTGCGAGGACCGAGACCGCCGTGGCGACCCACGTGGTACCCAGCCACTCGCCGCCGAAGTAGCCGAGGGCGACGCTGTATCCGGCCCAGGCCAGGCCCGCCAGGGCGGACCAGGGCAGGAACTCGCGCACCTTGCGGTGGGCGGCGCCCGCACCCAGCGAGACGACCGACCGGCCCGCCGGCGCGAACCGGGCGAGCACCACGAGCACGCCGCCGCCCCGGGAGAGCGCGGCTCCGAGCCGTTCCTGGGCCGCGGCCAGCCGCCGGGAGCGGCCGATCGTGCGGGCCAGCCGCTCGCCGCCCTGCCGGGCCAGGCCGTACGCGACCATGTCGCCCAGCACCGACGCCGTCGCAGCCGAAAGGATCAGGAAGAGGATGTCGGGCACATCGTGCGGCACCCGTCCCGTCGACGCCTGCGAACCGGCCGCCGCGGCGGTGGCGGCGGTGATCACGAGAACGCCGCTGGGCAGCACCGGCACGAACACGTCCAGCAGCACGGAGAGGGCCACCACCGCATAGATCCATGGGCTGCCGGTCAGCGACCCCAGACTCTCCAGCACGCGAACTCCCCCGTACACAAGGCACGCCGCGAGGTCGCGGGAGGCGGCACGGGCCGGCGCGTTGACAGCCATACAGCGTACGCGTCCATGCGGGACGCAGTCCCTTTAGGGGTGCGTGATGATGGTCATGTCACCAGAAGCGCACCAGAGCACCACGTTCACCCATTTGCCGCATCCGATTCGGCGCGCGCCGCCGCGGTCGCGTAGCAACTACTCATACGACGCGACTGATTGCCCATGACGAAGTCGCGCCCTAGACGAGGAGCGGAACGCGATGATGGCAGGGATGCTTGCCGGTGCCATGGCGGCCGTGTTGGCGGCCGCGAGTGGCGTGCCGGCCGGTGGGGGCGGCGGGACGAGTGGAGGAGACTCCTTCGAGTTGCGGACGGTGGCGCACTTCTCGCCGCCGTCCGGGACGGTTCCGTCGAATGCTCTGACCTACGACAGGAACCTCGTGCCCCCGGGCACCCGGATCGAGGTCCAGCAGAACAGCGACAGGCGGGGGACGACGGTCAGTCTGCACGTGTCCGGGGTGCGGGCGGGGCACGCGTTCGGCGTGCACGTACACACCAAGCCCTGCGCCGCGGACCCGGCCGCGGCAGGCGGCCACTACCAGAACCGTGTCGACCCCGTACAACCCTCGACCGACCCCGCATACGTCAACGCGCAGAACGAGGTGTGGCTCGATTTCACCGCGGACACGCGCGGCAAGGGTGAGGCGCGGGCCCACCACACCTGGGGATTCCGCAGCGGCCAGGCACGTTCGGTCGTCCTGCACGACGAGCCGGGCACGAAGGGTGCCAGGGTCGCCTGTCTGACGGTGCCGTTCGGGGCGGTCGGCGGCGGGTGAGGCCGGACCCGGGTGGCCCGGGTCCGGCCGTACGGGATCCGGACCGGCCCGTCTGAGAGCGGTACGTCTGGGAGCGGTACGGCGACGGCAGTCGTACGACCGGCGCCGGCGCCCACCCTCGAAAGGCCGGCGAAGGCGCCCACCCTCGAAAGGGGGTGGGCGCCTTCACCTGCGTGCGGCCCGGGCGCCGGCGCCGGCCCCGGTCCTGGGCCGCAGATCGTGGGCCCACATTCGGTGCGGTTCTCGGGCCACGGCCTTCGGGCTACGGAGTTCGGGCCTCGGCCTTCGGGCTATAGCGCTCGGGCCACGGCCTTCGGGCTACGGAGCTCGGGCCACGACCTTCGCGCTACAGAGCTCGGGCCACGACCTTCGGGCCACAGCCCTCGGGCCACGACCTCCGGGCCACAGCCCTCGGGTTGCGGCTCTCGGGCCGAAGGTCACGCTGTGACCGGCTCCTGCTCGCCGGCAGGGCTGGCCTGCTCGCCGGCCTGGTCGGCCCGGCCGCCGCGCCCGCCGCCGGTCCTCAACAGCCGGTCGACGGCGAACGCCCCGGAGCCCGTGAAGACCAGCAGGAGCAGCGCCCAGCAGAACATGGCCGCGGGCTCGCCGCCGTTCTGGATCGGCAGCAGCGCATGGGGCTGGTGGACCTTGAAGTACGCGAAGGCCATCGACCCCGACGCGACGAACGCCGCGGGCCTGGTGCAGAGGCCGACGAAGACGAGGACACCGGCGGCGAGCTGGATGAGGGCCGCGTACCAGCCGGGCCAGGCACCGGCGGGCTGGCTAGGCCCGCCGAAGGCGCCGAACAGCGTGCTGGCGCCGTGGCAGGCGAAGAGCAGGCCGACGACGATGCGGAACAGCCCGATGGCGTACGGGCGCGTGCTGTCGAGGCGTCCGGACATGGGAGGTGACTCCTTCGGTGTGGGGACGTCGGAAACCGGGGGTGGGACAGCGGAACGGTTGACCTAGGTGTTCTGTCCACGGAGGTTGGTGACGGACGCCACGGCTGAGCGATCTTGAAATAGGTGAGGGCCTTCTGGCTCGGTGTGGATTGCGACATCTGCACCGGCGACCAGAAAGGCCCTCGTGCCCCACCGTAATGCACCCCTGACCGAGACAGGACGACTGCGGCTGGCCCGCTGCGTCGTGGAAGACAACTGGCCCCTGCGCCGGGCCGCGGAACGCTTCCAGGTCTCGCCGACAACGGCACAGCGGTGGGCCGACCGCTACCGCAGGCTCGGCGAGGCGGGCATGACCGACCGCTCCAGCCGCCCGCACGCCAGCCCACGCCAGACGTCGACACGTACCGAGCGGCGGATCATCAAGGTGCGCGTACTGCGCCGCTGGGGCCCCGCACGGATCGCGAGCCTTCTGCGGCTGGCGCCCTCCACCGTGCACCGGGTACTCACCCGCTACGGCCTGGCCCGCCTCACGCATCTGGACCGGGCCACCGGCCGCGTCATACGCCGCTACGAACGCGCCAGGCCCGGCGAGCTCGTCCACGTCGACATCAAGAAGCTCGGCAATATCCCCGACGGTGGCGGCCACAAGATCCTTGGCCGCCAAGCGGGCCGCAAGACCCGCTCCGGCGCCGGCTACAGCTACCTGCACACCGCCGTCGACGACCACTCCCGCCTGGCCTACAGCGAGATTTTCACCGACGAGAAGAAAGAAACCGCCGTCGCCTTCTGGATCCGGGCGCAGGCGTTCTTCGCCTCGTGCGGGATCACCGTCGAGCGCGTGCTGACCGACAACGGCTCCTGCTACAAGTCCCGTCTGTGGCGCGATGCCCTGGCGGCGGCCGGGATCACCCACAAGCGAACCCGGCCCTACCGACCCCAGACGAACGGCAAGGTCGAACGCTTCAACCGCACCCTGCTCGATGAGTGGGCCTACGCCCGCCCTTACCGCTCAGAGCAGGAACGACGCGACGCCTTCCCTGACTGGCTGCACACCTACAATCACCACCGCGGACACACCGCGCTGAAAGGCCAACCACCCGCCAGCCGCGTCCCCAACCTCACAGGGCAATACACCTAGGGCGACCAACGCGAGGTAGGTTAGGTCTACCTAAGTTGTTCTTGCAAGTTCAACAATTGCCATTCCCGGACGCGCATCCGGCGTCGCTCACCGGGTCGCAGGCGCACTGTCCGGCTTCGGAGCGCGGGCAGGGTGGTGCGGGGCCGTGCACGGGGGACATACGCGCACGGACGGGGGTGTGTTCAACGACGGACACGCAATTCGGCCATCGATGCACACGACTGGATGGGGGGATGGGTGAGGCGGCGGACGTGCGGCGGGGCGCGGTGGTGCCGGTACCCGTCGGGCGCTCGGCGCGGCGTGCGGCAGCGGGGCTCGGCGGGGCGACTGGCGTGGGTGGTGCGGCTGGTGCGCGAGCGTGTGTGCGGGATGGGACCAGGGGGCGGCGCTCCGCTTGCCTACGGGCGCGGCGGTCCCGGTGCCGGCGCATGGGTCGGTGTCGGTGCCCAGGTGGCGGACCTGGTCACGTCCTCCGGGATCACCGGCCCCTCCGCCGTTCGAGGGCGGTCCCGAAGGGCGGTTCCCCGGCTCCCGGCCCCGGGTGAGGGGCGATTACGGCCGCGGGAGCCACCGTCCCGCAGGGTGGCCGGGAACGTTCGGGGGGCCAGGGGAATGATCGGTTCGCCGGGGGCGGGAGTGATCGGCTGGGCGGGAGCGAGCGGCCATCTGGATGGGCGGGCGTGACGGGCGGGACGGGCGGGAACGACCCGCGGACCGGACGTCACGTCAACGGCCTCCCGTACCCGCACACGCACCCGTACCCGCACCCGGGATGCCACGCTCCGGCACCCCTCCGGCGCCCTCACGCCCCCGGAAACGCACAAGCCGCCGGCCGGCCGCCGGAACCGGGCTCACACCGGTTCCGGGCGGCCCCGGCGGCTCGTGATGGGGCTGACAGCGCTTCAGGGCGCCGCGGGTCGTGCCAGGGGCTGCGCCGTGGGTCGTGCCATGGCCGTTGTGCGGGGGCCCGCCCGCCACGCCCGGATCCGCCTCGGCGTGGGAGGAAGAGGGTCAGCGCCCCCGCGTGCGGGACAACCGATTCAGCACTCGCTGTTGAGCACCGACTGAAGGGCGCTCTTCTCCGAGGAGTCGACCGTCAGCTTGTAGTAGTGCTTCACCTGGATCCACATCCGGGCATAGGTGCAGTGGTAGGCGGCCCGCGGCGGCAGCCACTCGGCCGGGTCCTGGTCGCTCTTGGACTGGTTGACGTTGTCGGTGACCGCGATCAGTTGGGGGCGGGTCAGGTCGTTGGCGAACGACTGCCGCTGGGCGGTGGTCCAGCTGCTGGCCCCCGAGGTCCAGGCCTCGGCGAGCGGCACGATGTGGTCGATGTCGACGTCGCTGGCGGCGGTCCAGGTGGCGCCGTCGTACTCGGAGTACCAACTGCCGGACGTGGGGTAGCAGTCGGAGCCCTGCTGGATGCCGGTGCCGTCGCGCTTCAGGACGACCTCGCGGGTGTCGCAGCTGCCGGACTGGGTGATCCAGTGGGGGAACTTGTCGCGGCTGTAACCCGACATGGAGCCCTCGGTGGCCACGGTCAGCTCGGACAGGTAGGTGTGGGCGGTGGACACCGCGATCGGGGTGGGTGGGGAGGCCTGGGCGGGCGTGCTGGTCAGCAGGGCGCAGGCGGACACCGTGGCCACGACAGCGCCGAGGGTGCTCAGCCGGCGGCGGGACGTGCCGATTCGACGCGCGTAGACATCGGACATGCAAAACTCCCTTTGTGTGGGGGTAGCGACCGGGTGGGGCTCGGTCAGGGTGGCGCCGCCGGGTTTCCGGAAGGCGGGCACCAGGTAACAGCGTTGCGTCATGGGCACGTCACATCAAGACGTCTGTCGTACTCATGTCCCCAACAGGTGTGCGAGAAGAGGGGAGTTCGCCCCCTATGCCCCAGAGGCGCCCCGGGGAGGCCGCCAGAGATGTCCCCTGGGGCGCCCCGCATGACGTTCCCGGGGGCGCCCCAGGGAGCCCCCCGGCCTCGCGGTCCGGATCCGTCCGGCACCGGGACGCGCGCCCGCCGAGGCCGTGCGTTCCGTCCGTCGCGTAGCATGGGCGGAGCAGAAGGGGAGTAGCTCTTCGCCGGACCGTCGACACACTGCTCGGGACTCCCGAGCCGGCGCCCGGAGGCTGACCGTTCCACCGGTCGG
Organism: Streptomyces sp. TS71-3; assembly: GCF_018327685.1. Taxonomy (NCBI): domain Bacteria; kingdom Bacillati; phylum Actinomycetota; class Actinomycetes; order Kitasatosporales; family Streptomycetaceae; genus Streptomyces; species Streptomyces sp. TS71-3. The sequence goes on from NZ_BNEL01000001.1 coordinate 4,218,260, forward strand.
CCAGCGAGACCTTCGGCAAGCAGTGCACGTACACAGCCGTGTGCGGCCGAGTGCGCTGCCGTGCCGGGGTGTCGCGAAGCGCTGTGCACTCTCGGCGGGGCAGCCCCGACCGATTGAGGAACCTTGATCAGCTTCAGCGTGATGGCGCTCGTCTTCGGCGTCATCTTCCTCGCCGAACTGCCCGACAAGACCGCGCTGGCCGGCCTTGTACTGGGTGCGCGGTACCGGGCCTCCTACGTCTTCGCCGGGGTGGCCGCCGCGTTCGCCGTGCACGTGGCGCTGGCCGTGGCGGCGGGCAGCGTGCTCACGCTGCTGCCCGACCGCGTGGTGCACGCGGTGACGGGCGGCCTCTTCCTGGCCGGCGCCGCCGTGCTGCTCCTCCACAAGGGCGAGGGGGGCGAAGAGGAGGTCCGCAAGCCGCGTGACCAGAGCTTCTGGCGGGTGTCCGGTGCGGGCTTCGGGCTCATCCTCGTCGCGGAGTTCGGCGACCTCACCCAGATCATGACCGCCAACCTCGCCGCCCGCTACGGCGATCCGGTGTCGGTCGCCATCGGGGCGGCCCTGGCGCTCTGGGCGGTCGCCGGGATCGGCATCCTCGGGGGCAGGGCGCTGATGCAGCGGGTGCCCATGCGGCTGATCACCAAGGTGGCGGCGCTGGTGATGGCGGCGCTCGGGCTGTGGAGCGTCTACGAGGCGGTGGTGGCCTGAGGGCTCGTGCCGGGGTGCGGCCTGGTGCGGGTTCGGGCCTCGTGCGAGGTCGGGCCAGGTATGGTTCCGGCCCCGTGCGGGCTCGGTGTGGTTCCGGCCCCGTGCGGGCTCGGTGTGGGTTCGGTCCGGTGTGGGTTCGGGCGAGGGTAGCGGTGCCGGGCGTCGTTTTGTATCGTGAGGAAACAAAGTGATCCCGCCCGCTGCCTGACCGGCGGGCGGGACGCTTTGACCTTCGGGGCCCGCCCGTCCCGGAAGACCCTCGTGCTACGGAGCCTGCCGATGACGGTCACCCGTCCCACTCCTCTGACCGCCCGCGCCCTCCTCTTGGACATGGACGGCACCCTCGTGAACTCGGACGCCGTCGTCGAGCGCTGCTGGCGCCGCTGGTCCGCACGGCAGGGCCTGGACGCGGAGGAGGTCCTGAGGGTCGCGCACGGCCGGCAGGGCCACGCGACGATGGCGATCCTGCTCCCGGACCGGCCCCTGGAGGAGAACCTCGCGGACAACGCCCGGTTGCTCGCCGAGGAGACCGCCGACACCGACGGCGTCGTGGAGATCCCCGGCGCAGGTGCGTTCCTCGCGTCCCTCGCCGGACTGCACCACGCGCTGGTGACGTCCGCGGACGTGGCGCTGGCCACCGCCCGGATGGGCGCCTGCGGGCTCGCGATGCCCGCCGTGCGGATCACCGCGGAGTCCGTGGGCGCCAGCAAGCCCGATCCGGAGGGCTTCCTCAAGGGCGCCGCCGAGCTGGGCGTCGACCCGGCCGACTGCGTCGTCTTCGAGGACTCCGGCGCCGGCATCACCGCCGCGCGTGCCGCGGGGATGCGGGTGGTGGGCGTCGGCCCGCGCGCCGGCGAACACGAGCCCACGTTCCTGGTGCGGGACCTCACGGAGGCCCGGGTGGAGGGCGCGGACGGCGAGATCCGGCTGTTCCTGGCGTGACGAGTGCGCCCGTTCTGTTGGGACTGAGGGCCGTGTCCGGGCTGAGGGGGTGAGGACTGCGCCCGGGCTGGGAGGTGCGGACTGCGCCCGGTCTGGGGGCTGAAGGCCCCCCGGGCCGCTGGGGGGGCTGAGAGTTGCGCCTGGCTGTGACGGGACTGAGGGCGTGCCCCGGTTACGGCTGGCCCGTCTCCGCTTCCAGGCTCTGGCGGGTGGCCGAGCCGTAGACGCCGTGCCCGTCGCCGTCGATCTTGCGGGTGTCCTGGTAGCGGCCCACCGCCTTCTCCAGGCTGGTGCCGTAGACGCCGTCCGCCTTGCCCAGGTACAGCAGGAGCTGCCGCAGGCGCAGTTGCAGGTCCTTGACCTCCGTACCCTGGTCGCCGAGGCGCAGCACGAGAGGTCCAGGGACGGCCGGGGGCGGCGGCGCCGGGGCCGTGGAACCGGCGGGCCCGGACGACGTGGCCGCGGAGGGCGGGGGAGGGACGGCGGCCGTCGGCGTCGTCATCGGGTGCGACGGCGAGGCGGTGGCCCCGGCCGTGGACGAACGCGGCGCGGACGCGGCCGGTGCGCCCGATGCGGCGCCGGTCGCCTCGGGAGCCGTCTCCGTGGACTCCGGCGCGCCCGTCGCGCTGTCGGTCCCCGGTATGGCGTCGTCATGCCGCGGCTTCTCGTTCGAGGACAGCCCGCCGGCGAGTACGGCCACGCACGCGACGGCCGCCGCGGCACCGACCGCGGCCAGCACGACCGCGCGGCGGCGCCGGCGCGGGGCGGGCGCAGGCGAGGCCACCGTCTCCGGGCCGCCCCGATCGGCGGCGCCGCGTGCTCCGTACGGCTCACCCGGGCGACCCGGGCCGTCACCCTTGCGCCCGCCCGGCTGCGACCCGATCTGGCCGTTCCGGCCGCCTGCCCTGTCCCCGCCACGTGACCTGTCCGGGGCTGTGCGGCCCTCGGGGCTCCCGTCACCATCGGGGACCTGGGGGACGCGCTTGGTGTCGATGTCCACGGTGGCCGAGGCGGCGACGCCGGCGGCGGCCCTGGTGGCTCCGGCGGCCGGGGTGCGTGCGGGGCGCGGCCCTCGCACGGTCGGCTCAGGGGCGTCGGTGCGGTTCGGGGCGTCCCCGACGTCGAGGGGACGCCCGGCGTCCGGGCCGCCCGGTCCCGTCGCGGGCCCCGTGCTTTCATACGCGGGCCCCGTGCTCTCAGACGCGGAAACCGTGCTTCCCGGCGCGGGGACGCTGCTCTCCGGCGCGGGTGCGGCAGCCGCGCCGCCCCCGGGTCCGCCAGCCGTGCCGCCGCCAGGTCGGGCAGCAACGGCACCGCGGGCTCCCGCGGCCCTGCCGCCGCCCGGTCCGGCAGCCTTGCCGTCGTCTCGTCCGGTGACCGTGTTCGGGCTGGCAGCCATACCGTTCGCGCCACTCGCGGCGGACGGGGTGCGGTCGCGTCCGGGCCCGGTCGCGTTCACGGTGCGCCCGCCACCCGCGGCCTCGCGCGACCCCGGCGTGCTCTGCGCCCCCGGCGTGCTCTGCGACCCCGGCGTGCTCTGCGACCCCGGCGCGTTCTGCGTGGCTGCCGCGCCCCGCGGGTCTGCCACATTCCGCGGGTCCACCGCGCCCTTCGGCTCCGCGCGCCTCCGGCCGTCCCCGGGCCGCCCCTGCGCACCCGCCGTGGGTCCGCGTCCGGCCTCGTGGCCCCGTTCCCGCCCGCCGGGCCGTACCGGACCCGTGGACCCTCCAGGCCGAGCCGCGGCCGAGACGCCGGACCCGGCGGGATCCTGCTTCCGAACGCCGGGCGGCGGCTGCTGCTCGGCGGAGTCGGCGTTCCGCCGCTCCCCGGCGTCCTCGGCACCGCCCGCCTCACCGGCCCTGCCGGCCGTGTCCTGGACGTCCCGAGAGGTCTCCCGGGCAGTCTCGCGAGAGGTCTCCCCGGCCTCCTCCTGAGAGGTCACCCGGGCCTCCTGCCGAGAAGCCTCGGGCTCCCCCGGGGAGGTATCCCCGGCATCCCCGGACTGGCTCTCCGCATCCACGTCCGAGTCCCGGGTCCCGCCGCCCGACGCCTCGGAATCCCTGATGGTGGCCTCGCTGGGGCCCCAGATGTCCTCGATGCTCCAGTCCAGCGGACCCCCCGGCCCGAACAGTGCCTCGGTGTCCAGGGGCCGGTCGTCGACCTGGTCGGGGTCGGAAGCGTGCTGGTCGAGTTCGGACGCGACCTGGTCGGACTCGGACGTGTGCTGGTCGGAGCCGGAGCCGGAGCCGGAGGCGTGTTCGGCGTCCGGCAGGGAGACGTAGGGGCGCATGTACAGCGGCTCGTGCTCTTCCTGCTCCGTGCTGAGCGTGCCGCCGCCGGGGCGCCGCTCCGCGTCGGAGGCGTGACGGCGCTGCCAGTCCGCCCTCGTCCCGCCTGCGGAGCCCTCCGCGGAGGACGACCCCGCGCGTGTCCCGCTCAGCGGGTTGCGGTCACCGGGATGGCCGGTGGCCTGGGCAGGGGTCCGGCCGGCGCACGCGCATGCCGCTGCGCCCGTCGACGTTCGCTCTGTGCCGCAGTGCGGGCAACGCTTTCCGGTCACCGTGGGGGCCCTCTCCTGAGACCTGCACCGAGAGATTGAGCGCACTGTATACGGCCGCTCCACCGTGTCCCCAACGGGCTTACGAGGACTCAACGGGCCATAAAGGGTTACTTCGGCAACGTGGCGGAGGAATTTCTGGCCTCAGGTTCACGGGAGGTGTCCATGTCCCAGGATGCGGACAGCTCACCCTGGCGTCGGAACGGGGCCCGACGCTCCGGGACGGGCGCTTCCCGGGGCGCGGTAGCGGCACACGACGACAGCCGGGAGAAGGACGACGGCCCCGGGGACGATGACGGTCCGGGAGACAACGACGGCCCGGGGGACGACGACAGTTCGGCGCACAACGACAGTCCCGGAGAGCGCGACGGCCCCGGCGACCAGGACAGCCCGGGCGACCGCGACCGCCCCGGTGGCGCAGGCGGCCCAGGTGACCACGACGGCCCGGGAAACCGAGGCGGCCCGGAAGACCTCGACCACACCCCTGGCCAAGCCCGCCCCCGGAGCGTCCTGGTCTCGATCGGCGCCCTGCTCATGGGCCTGCTGCTCGCCTCGCTCGACCAGACCATCGTGTCGACCGCGCTGCCCACCATCGTCAGCGAGCTCGGCGGCCTGGACCACCTCTCCTGGGTGGTGACCGCCTACCTGCTCGCCTCCACCGCGACCACCCCGCTGTGGGGCAAGCTCGGTGACCAGTACGGGCGCAAACGGCTCTTCCAGACCGCGATCGTGATCTTCCTGTTCGGCTCGGTCCTGTGCGGTGCGGCGGAGAGCCTGCCCGAACTGATCGTCTTCCGCGCCGTGCAGGGGCTGGGCGGCGGCGGCCTGATCGTGCTGTCGATGGCCATCGTCGGCGACCTGGTCCCACCCCGGGAACGCGGCCGCTACCAGGGGCTCTTCGGCGCGGTCTTCGGCACCACGAGCGTGCTCGGGCCGCTGCTCGGCGGGGTGCTCACCCAGCACCTGAGCTGGCGCTGGGTCTTCTACGTCAACGTGCCCGTCGGCATCGTCGCGCTCGTCGTCATCGCCACCACGCTGCGCATCCCCGTGCACACCAGGCGGCACGTCATCGACTACCCCGGCACCGTGCTGATCGCCTCCGTCGCGACCTGCCTGGTGCTCGTCGCCTCGCTCGGCGGCACGACCTGGTCGTGGAGCTCCCCTTGGATCATCGGTCTTGCCGTGCTCGGCGTCCTGCTGCTGGGGGTCTTCGTGGCCGTGGAGCGCAGGGCGGCCGAGCCGGTGCTGCCGCTTCGGCTGTTCCGCATCCGGACCTTCAGCCTCGCGGCCGTGATCAGCTTCGTGGTGGGCTTCTCGATGTTCTCGGCGATGACGTACCTGCCGACGTTCCTCCAGGTCGTGCAGGGGATCTCGCCGACCCTGTCGGGGGTGCACATGCTGCCGATGGTGTTCGGGCTGATGCTGGCCTCCACCGTCTCCGGGCAGATCGTGAGCCGAACCGGGCGGTGGAAGGTCTTCCCGGTCACGGGCACCGCCGTCACCGCCGTCGGGCTGCTGCTCCTGCACCGGCTCGACGAGTTCAGCGGCACGCTCGTGCTGAGCGTCACCTTCTTCGTGTTCGGGCTGGGACTCGGCCTGGTCATGCAGGTGATGGTGCTGATCGTGCAGAACTCCGTCGGCTACGAGGACCTGGGCGTGGCCACCTCCGGCGCGACGTTCTTCCGGTCCATCGGGGCGTCCTTCGGGGTGGCGATCTTCGGCACGGTCTTCGCGACCCGGCTCGGGTCCCAGATCGCGTCGGCGCTCGGCGGCCGTCCGCTGCCGCCCGGCCTCAGCATCGGCTCGCTGGAGGCGGACCCGCGCGGCATCGGGCGCCTCCCGCCCGCGCTGCGGCCGCCGGTGGTGCACGCGTACGCGTCGGCGATCACCGACGTGTTCCTCTACGCGGCACCGATCGCGGCCCTCGCCTTCGTCCTGGCGTGGTTCCTGCGCGAGGACCGGCTGCGGGCGTCCGTGCGGGCGCCCGAGGGGACGGAGACGGTGGCCAGCAACCCGGTCGAGCGCTCCTCGCACGACGAGGCCGCGCGGGCCCTGTCGCTGCTGGCAAGCCGGGAGGGGCGCCGGGAGGTCTACGTCCGGATCACCGAGCGGGCCGGCTACGACCTGCTGCCCGCGTCCTCATGGCTGCTGCTGCGTATCCGCCGGTACGGGGCCACGGATCCGGTGGCCCTCGCCACGCGCCTCACGCTCCCGGTGCCCGTGCTCGCCGCCGCGGTACGGCAGCTGGAGCAGAGGGGGCTGGCCGTGCGGCAGGGCCTGCCTCTGGTGCTGACACGGCACGGCCACGAGGCCGCGGAACGGCTCCAGAGCGCCCGCGAGGCCTGCATGGCCGAGTTGCTCGGGGACTGGTGGCGGCCCGGCCGCCCGACCGACCTCGGCGAGCTGGTGCGGGACCTCAGCAAGGAGATGTGCGGCTCCGACCACGAACGGCCCCATGCCGGGCCGGTACGCAAGCACAGGAGACCACGGAGGTTGCGGCGAGCCGTGGGGTGAGGCACCGGCGGGAGCCCGCGGGCGGACCGTGGGCGGACCGTGGGCGGAGGCGTACCGGAGGCGGACCGAGGGTGGCAGCCACGGACCCTGGGGCAGGAGCCCTGAGGGGGACCGGGACCCAAGGACCCTCAGACCCCGTCCGCTCAGGCGCTCCGAGCCGGCGCCGTGGGCCGCAGAGTCAGGTGGACGGTGCCCGACGCGCCGTTCACGCGGCTGGTCTCCCACTCGATGTACTCGGCGCCGATCCGGTCGAACAGCCGGGTGCCCGACCCGAGCAGGACGGGGACGATGTGCAGCCGCAGCTCGTCGAGGACCCCGGCGCCGATCGCCTGCTGGATGATGTCGGCGCCGCCCGCCAGGCAGACGTCGCGCAGGCCCGCTGCGTCCTTGGCGCGTGCGAGCGCGCCCCTCAGGCCGTCCGTCACGAACATGAACGTGGTGCCGCCCGTGCGCACGTCCGGTTCCCTCGGGGTGTGGCTGAGCACGAACACCGGCTTGCTGAACGGCGGGTGCGTGCCCCAGGACTGGCTGGACACCCGGTACATCCCGTGACCCATCAGGTACGCGCCGGTCCGCTCGAAGGACTCCCGCATGGCGTCGGACTCCGGACCGGGGACGCCTCCGGACAGGCCGTGCTGACGCCGCCAGCTCTCCAACTGGTACACCCACTGGTGCAGACGGTCGCCGCCGATGCCCAGCGGGTGCTCCGGACCCGCGAACGGGCCCGCGATGAAGCCGTCGAGCGACATCGAGATGTCGGAGAACAGTCGTTCCATTGCTGCGCCTCTTCCTCGCCTCCTGACGGGTGCCCCGAACGGCGGCACCCCTCACCCACGACCGTGACGGCCATGATCGTGGGCACCCGTGACGTGGACGGCACCGGCGTCGGGACCAGGATGCCCGGCCGCTGCGGGGCGGGGCGCGGCGGGGTCAGGCAGGGTTCAGTCCGCGTGCCGGGCGCGCCACTCGTGGGCGACGGCCTCGACGTCGTACGGCTTCTTGCCGAGGGGCGGGCCGGGCAGCGGCTTGAACATCGCTTCCCTGATCCGCTCGTTCACGGCGGTGATGATGCGCCGGGCGGCCGCTTCGGAGGGGGCGTCGTGCGCGGCTTCGAGGGCGTCCTCGGCCTCCTTGCGGAGGGCCAGCGTGGGCGGCAGGGCGGACAGGCCCTCCTGGGCCATCTTCCGCTTCACCCACCACAGCTCGTCGTACGTGCTGTCCGTGCCGCCGGGCAGCGGACGGCCCGCACCGGCGAGACCGGAGAACTCGCCGCGCTCCTCAGCCTCGCGGATCTGCTTGTCGATCCACGATTCGAAACCGATACCCGGGGGCTTGCGCTCCGTCATGCCTCCATTGTCGCAGAGGCATCGCCTGCTGCGGGACATCCGTTTCCGCGCTTTCGCCGGTGGTGCGGGCCGGTGGGGCCGGTGTTCAGATCTCGTGGAAGTAGCCCACGTTCACGGAGCGTGCGCCCAGGCGGTCGTGGATGACCACCTCGCCGGAGCCGCCCGCCGGTATCCGCCAGTAGCCCCCGTAGGGCATGGACTGCTCGGAGCCGTCCGCCAGCACCCGGACGTCGGACGACGGCTCGGACTGGGAGCCGCGCAGCCAGGTGACCGTCCAGATCCCGTCGGGGCCGCAGCGGAACTCCAGGTGGACGCGGGAGACGAACAGCCAGCCGTCCGGCGGAGCCAGGCGGCACAGGTTCCGGTCCCGGCCCACGCACAGCATGGCCCCGGGGTCGCTCGGTGCGTCGGCCATCAGCATGCCCGCCGTCGCGCCTGTCTCAGCCTCCGACACCGCGGCCATCGTGAGCTCCAGCACGTCTGCTCCTTACCGTTCGCTGGGTGAGCCGGGGCCGCCCGCCGGCCTTCGAGGCAGGTCGGGAGGCACCGCGCGGCCGAATGATAGGTCGGCCCCGGCCACCGGCGCGCGCCGAGAGCCGCTGCACGGGGCGACCGTGACGCAGGACACACCCGGCCGCGGCCGCCCCGGCCCGTGGCACCACCCGGCGCCGGGAGGGGCTACGCGGGGACGCGGTGGCGGGCCCGCGCGGACGCCGGCTCGACGGCCGGCGGCGAACCGGGCAGCGGCCGCCCCGCCGACTCGGCCATCCGCCAGACCGCGATCCCGCCGACGACGGCCGCCGCCATCAGGTAGTAGGCGGGCATCATCACGTTCCCGGTCATACCGATGAGCGCCGTCACCACGAGCGGCGTCGTCCCGCCGAAGAGCGACACGGAGACGTTGAAGCCGATGGACAGCGAGCCGTAGCGGACCCGGGTGGGGAAGAGCGCGGGCAGCGCGGCGGGCATGGACGCCGTGAAGCAGACCAGCAGCAGCCCCAGCGCGCCCAGGCCGAGCGCGAGCGGCAGCACTCCGCCGTGCCGGATCAGCAGCAGCGCCGGCACGGACAGCGCGAGGAAGCCCGCGCAGCCGGCGCCGATCACCGGCCGCCGGCCCAGCCGGTCGGTGAGCGCCCCGGCGAACGGCTGGACGGCCATCATCAGCGCCATCACGCCCAGCACGACCAGCAGTCCCTGCGTCTCGCCGTAGTGCAGCTGTCCGGTGAGGTAGCTCGGCATGTACGACAGCAGCATGTAGTCGGTGACGTTGTAGACCAGCACGAGCGCCACGCACACCAGCAGCGCACGCCACTGTCCTGTGACCGTCTCGCGCACCCGTACCTTCGGGCGCCGCTTCATGCCCGCCGACTGCATCTGGGCCGCGAAGGCGGGCGTCTCCTCCAGGCGGAGCCGCAGGTACAGGCCGACCAGGCCGATCGGGCCCGCGACGAGGAACGGCAGGCGCCAGCCCCAGGAGGTCAGGTCGCCGCCCGGCAGCAGCACGGTCAGCAGCGTCACCAGGCCAGCTCCCGCGATGTAGCCGGCCAGCGTGCCGAACTCCAGCCAGCTGCTGAGGAAGCCCCGCCTGCGGTCGGGCGCGTACTCGGCGATGAACGTCGACGCGCCCGCGTACTCGCCGCCCGTCGAGAACCCCTGGACGAGCCGGGCCGCCAGCAGCAGGACCGGCGCGCCGACGCCGATCGCCCCATAGGACGGGATCAGGCCGATCGCGAAGGTGCCCGCGGCCATCATGATCATGGTGACGGCCAGCACCTTCTGCCTGCCGATCCGGTCGCCGAGCGGGCCGAAGACCATGCCGCCGAGCGGGCGCACGAGGAAGGCCGCGGCGAACGCGCCGAAGGTGGACAGCAGCTGCGCGGTCGGGCTGCCGGACGGGAAAAAGACCTTGCCCAGCGTGACGGCGAGGTAGCTGTACACCCCGAAGTCGAACCACTCCATGGCGTTGCCGAGCGCTGCCGCCTTCACGGCCCGCTTGACCAGCGCGGGGTCGGTGACCGTGGCGCCCGGGGCGCGGGCCGCGGAGGGGGAGTCCGGGCGTGCGGGCGGGGCCGGGAGATGGGAGAGGACACGCGTTGCGATCGACAAGGTTCTGCTCACCTGCCTTTCGGTCGACGACAGGGACGAGGGCGCGGCACCGGACCCCAGGGGGCGGTGCCGCGCCCCTGACGGCAGCGGTGGCGCCAAAGCGAGCGGGCTGCCCGTCCCGGACAGCCCGGTAGCGACGATACGGGCGCCTCGGGGCATTGCGGGCGGTACACGCGGGGCGGCGTTCCGCGATCAAGGGGCCCCTGTCCTGCGCGAACGGCGTGCGCGGTCGCCGCGACGGCGGCGGGCCCCTGTGATTCATGTCGCGGGATCGCGGCGGGGCCACCCCCGCACCCACGGTCCCCGCCCCCGGTCCGTGGCTCCGCACCCGGTGATCACGTTGCGTGGATGTGCGCCCCGCCCGCTCACGTTGCGTGGCGAACAGGGCGCTCTCCTCGCGCTCGCCGCCGTGAACCGGGGCCGGCCCAGGAAAAACAGCGGTAAACGGTCGGGAAAACGTGACGGGAACGGAGAGGATATGGAGTCGTGAGGGGTGGGTACTCGCGGATCCCGTGGGATCTCCGGCACGGACCGTTCGGGGTGCGAGGTCTGTGCCACGGGACCGCGAGTGTCAACATCCGGTCAAATCCGACGCGGACGTCAAGTGAAGGAAAGGTTGCCCGCGTCTCACCCGCTGGCATCAGTGCCCGGCTCATAGAGTCTGCACCACACCGGTGCATAGAAGGCGCAAGCCGGGTGTGAGGGATGAATGGGACGGGAGGGCTGACAGGGCGTGGCGAACGTGGAACACGGCAGACCGGGACAGGTCTTGGGGCCGGGAGTCGGCAGCAGCGCACGGGCACGGCTCGGCGCGGTGCGGGTAGCCCTGTGGGTGGTCGCCGCGGCGCTCTTCGTACGGCAGGTCGTGGCGGTGCAACTCCAGCCCCCCGGCGAGCGCCTGACCGATCTGGAGACATGGATCGGGCCCGAGGGCGTGCTGCACGTGAAGGGCTCGCTGTACGACGCGGACCAGTTCACCGGCACGCCCTTCGCCGGGCTCGTCCTCAAGCCGCTCGCCGCCTCCGCGGAGAACGCGCTCGGGCTGGCCTGGACGTTCGGCACCCTGCTGCTGGTGGCGCTGCTCGGCACCGTCGCCGCCCGGGCCCTTCCCCAGCCCGTCTCACGCCGCACCTCGCTGCTGGCCGTGCCCGTCGCGATCTGCCTGCTGATGCTCTCCCTGCCGGTGCGCAACGCCCTGTACCTGGGCCAGACGAGCATCATCCCCGTCCTGCTCGTCCTGCTGGGCTGCTTCACGGTGCGCGGGCAGCGCGCCAGCGGGGTGCTCATCGGCGTCGCCGCCGCGCTGCAACCCGCACTGCTGCTCTTCACGGTGCTGCTGTGGTGCACGGGACGGCGCAGGGCCACGCTCTCCACGGGCGCCACCTTCGCCGCCTGCACCGCCCTCGCCTGGGCCGCCCTGCCGCACGACTCCGTCACGTACTGGGTGCACCACCTCGCGGGCGTGGGCCTCGGCGCGCGCCCGGACAGCCTCGGCAACCAGTCCCTGCACGGCGCCCTGCTGCGCTCCGGCGCGACGGGCCCGCTGGAGATCGCGCTGTTCCTGGCGCTCGGGGCCCTCGTCGTGGGCCTGGGCCTGCCGCGCGCGGTCCGGTACGCCAAGGACGGGCAGTTGCTGCTCGCCGTGGCCGTGACCGGATGCGTCGCCGTCGCCATCTCGCCGACGACCTGGCAGCACCAGCTCCTGTGGCTGCTGCTCGCGGTGGTCGGCCGGGTCGGCAGACGGGCGGCCGACCGCTATCTGTGGCCCGTCGCCGTGGTCCTGGTGATGACGCTGCCGCCGCACATGCTGCTGCCGAACAAGTCCTTCCTGTACCCGCTCCGCGACAACGCCGTACTGCTGGCCGTGCTCGCCGCGGCCTGCGCGGTGCCGTTCCTGTCGCGCACCTCGCCCTGGTTCCAGACCCCGGTCCCCACCGCGTACGCGCCCCGGGCGCGCCCCCGGCTGCGGTACGTGCCGCTGCTCCCGTTCTGGCGCCGCGTCGTCACCCGCCCCAACGTCCTGCTGGAACTGCTCCTCATCCGCGTCTGCTACTCGGGCTACGACTACGTGCGCGAGGCAGCCCGCGGGGACCGGCCGGCAGCCGAGCGGCACGGCAGGTGGGTGCACTCCGCCGAACGGACCCTCGGCATCGACGTCGAGCACTGGATCAACCACGAGGTCGTCCACGTGCCCTGGCTGCGCGGCTTCCTCGACTTCTACTACGAGTCGTTCCACTTCGGCGTGCCGCTCGCGGTGCTCGGCGTGCTGTACGTGCGCCGCCCCGTGGACTTCCGCTGGGCGCGCACCACCCTCGGCCTCGCCACGCTGCTCGCGCTGCTGGGCTTCTGGCTCTTCCCGCTCGCCCCGCCGCGGCTGATGCCGGCGCTCGGGTTCGTCGACACCGTGCACGGCGTGCAGGACTTCTCCAAGCCGGACTACGGCGTGCTGACGGCGGTCACCAACCAGTACGCCGCGATGCCCTCGCTGCACTTCGGGTGGGCGCTGTGGTGCGGCATCATCATCGCGCTGATGTCGCGCAGGTGGTGGGTGAAGGCCCTCGGCATGCTGCACCCCTTCTTCACCCTCTCCGCGATCGTGGCCACCGGCAACCACTGGATCCTGGACGCGGTCGGCGGTGCGGTGGCGATCGGCGTCGGGTTCGGGTTGACGTACCTGCTGTCGGGTCCGCGCAGTGCGACCGCGGCCGGGGGCGGGGGTGAGGACGGCGGTACGGACACCGTCCGGGAGGGCCTGAAGGGTGCCTTGGCGGGCGCCGGCACGCGCGACCCCGGCGGCACCCCCGCCGGGGATCCGGCCCTGGCGGCCCAGGCGGCTCCGGCTGCTTCGACGGCTCCCGCCGCTCCATCCGCTCCGACGGCTCCGGCGGCGTCCGCGGAGAGCGCCGATCCGGTGACAGGGACCGTGAGCCCTGCTTCACCGAGCCCCGTCACACCCGTCCGGAAACCGTCGGCACCAGAATCCCGCTCATCACCGCGGCAATGAGCAGCGGCAGCCACAGGTCGTGGCGGAGCACCAGCCATCCGCCCAGCAGCGCCCCGGCCAGCAGGGCGAGGACGGAGCCGACGCGGCGCACCGTCCTGACGCTCCGGCCGCCGCCCAGCGGGGAGTCGGCGGCGAGGCCGGTGAGCGTCATGGTCAGCACGGTCGTCGTCATGTCGGCCACGCCGAGGCGGCGCACGGTCGCGTTGCGCAGGCCCATCGCGAGCGCGGTCACCGCGACGAGGGTGTACTCGGTGGCCGCCGCCGTCTCGGGCGCCGTCGCCGAGAACGCGGCGGCGGCAGCGAGCAGCGCCGCCTCGGCGGTGAAGGCCGCACGCAGCCACGCGCGCCGGGCCCGCCCAGCGAAGATCCGTGCGGCCCACCCGCCGGCCGCCGAACCGGCCAGGAACGCGCCGAGCGAGACCAGCGCATGCGCCCCCGAGAACTCCCCGGAGCCGGCCGCGGCGAACCCGAGCACCGCGACGTTGCCCGTCATGTTGGCGGTGAAGACGTGGCCGAGCCCCAGGAAGCTGACGGCGTCGATGATCCCGCTCACGACGGTCAGCGCCAGGAGCACCGGCAGCAGCCGGAGCTCCGCGGCCCGAGCGGCGTCCGAAGCGGCTTCCGTAGCGGGCTCGCCGCGGGCGGGCAGCGGACCGTGGGGGCCGGGCTCCTCGCCCGGCGCGGTCGCGGACATGACGGCACCCTCCGGGTAGGGGACGGGTCGCCCGCCATGGTCCCCCTTACCGGGGCCCCAGCCCGTTCGAACGCGCCGTGGCCCGGGGGCGCGCACCGGGCATGGACGGACCCGAGGTCAGGCGGTGCCCGGCCGATCACCGTCCGCCGGGCCCCGGAAGGCCACCGGCGCCTCGAAGGCCGCACGCCGGGTGGCCCGGCGCAGTGCCTTCAGGACCGCCCCGCCGAGCACCAGGGTCAGCACGACCGTGCACAGCGCGCGGCCCAGGTCCCAGCCGAGGGAGGTCGCGGCGCAGTAGGCGAGGAAGCGGGCGAGGTTGTGGGGGAGTGAGGCACCCGGGTCGAAGGCGATGCCGGACGCGAGGGTGTCCATGAACGGCCAGCCGGACAGGTTCATGATCGTCCCGTAGGCCAGGGCGGCGAGGAAGCCGTACGCCGCGAGCATCAGCAACTCGCCGCGCCCCCGCATCCGGTCGGGCGCCGGAAGCAGTCCCGCCCCCATCGTGAACCACCCCATGGCCACCATCTGGAACGGCATCCACGGCCCCACGCCGCCGGTCAGCAGCGCCGACGCGAACATCGTCACGGACCCCAGCACGAACCCGAAGCCCGGCCCCAGCACCCGGCCGCTGAGCACCATCAGGAAGAACATCGGCTCGATCCCGGCGGTGCCGGCGCCGAGCGGTCGCAGCGCCGCGCCGGTCGCCGCGAGCACGCCCAGCATCGCCACGGCCTTCGCGCCGAGCCCGGTCTCCGAGACGGTCGCGGCGACCACCGCGACCAGCAGGACCAGGACGGCCGCGAACAGCCAGGGCGCGTCCTGCGCGTGCGCGTTGACCTGTGCCGCCGGCCCCGCGAGCAGCGGCCACCCGAAACCGGCCACGCCGACCGCGCTCACCAGCACCAGCGCCACCACCGAGCGGGGCCCCAGCCGTACCACGTGCGGGCGCGGGGCCCGGACGGCCGGTGCGGGGGCCGGGTCCACTGGTGCGGCGGGGGTCCGGTCTGACAGTGCGGGCCGCCGCTCCCCGGCCGGCGCGTGCCCGCCGTGCGGTGCCCTCTCCCGGGGGCCGGCGCTTTGAGGATCCGTAACGCGCGGGTCCCGTGCGCCGCTCACCTGAGTGCCCTCTCGACCTGGGTCACCGTCAGCCACGGCTGGGGGGCGAGCACCTTGGCGACCTGCGGTGCGAACGAGGGGGAAGCCGTGACGACGTCCGCGGTGGGCCCGTCGGCCACCACCTCGCCGTCGGCGAGGATCACCACCCGGTCGGCGACCTCGGCGGCGAGTTCCACGTCGTGCGTGGCGAGGACGACGGAGTGCCGCGGTGCGCCGCCCGCAGGCGGAGTCTCGCCGGAAGCCGTCCCGCCCGCGTGGGTCCGGCCGCCGTCCGCCAGCCGCCGTAGCACCCCGACCAGCCGTGCCTTCGCCGCGTAGTCGAGGCCGCGGGTGGGCTCGTCGAGGAGCAGCAGGGGAGGCCGGGCGGTGAGCACCACGGCCAGCGCCAGCGCGAGCCGCTGGCCCTCGGACAGGTCACGGGGGTGGACGGTGTCCGGGATGCCGGGCAGCAGATCGGACAGCAGTGCCCGGCAGCTCCCGGGCCGCGCCTGTGCGTCGCGGTCCGCGGCGGCGCACTCACCGGCCACGGTGTCCGCGTACAGCAGGTCGCGCGGCTCCTGCGGCACCAGGCCCGCGCGCCGGACCAGCTCGCGCGGCCCGGCGCGGTGCGGCACGGTCCCGCCGACGCGGACCGTGCCCGCGGCCGGTTCGACCAGTCCCACCAGCGCCGACAGCAGGGTCGACTTGCCCGCGCCGTTCCGGCCCATCAGCGCGACCGTCTCGCCGGGCGCCACCGACAGGTCCACGCCCCGCAGCGCCTCCAGGCGTCCCCGGCGCACCACGAGCCCCTCGACGACGGCGACCCGAGGTGGCGTCCCGACGGTGCGGTGCCCGTCGCGGTCCGTCGCCCCGCGGCCCGCAGTGGCGGGGTCCACCGCGGCTCGGCGGCGACCGGCGCGGAATCGTTCGAGTCCGGACAGCAGGCGGGCCGGCCCGCGCCGGGCCCCGGCCTCAGGCGGCGCCGTCGGCCCGGCACCGCCGGCCCCGGCGGAGGAGCCCGAGCCGTACCGCGCGCCCGGGTCAGCGACCATCCCCGGATCCATGCCCGCGCCCGGGTCGGCGACCACCTCCGGATCCACGCCCACACCCGCGTCCGCGCCCAGGGCCTGGCGCGGCACCCTGGCGGCGTCCACGTCGGGGCCCGCCGTCCCGGCGCCGCCGTCCGCCGCCCGCTTCCCCGCGCCGGCACCGCCCTCCGGGCCCGGCGGAGCTCCCAGCCGTGTCCGGAGGTCCCCCGCGCGCCGCCGCGCGTCACGCACCGTCAGCGGCAGCGGCGACCAGCCCGCGAGCCGGCCGAGGCCCACGACCGGAGGGAACACCGGCGAGGCGGCCATCACCTCGGCGGGGGTGCCCAGGACGGGTGCCGCGCACGGCGCGGGCAGCAGCAGGACCCGGTCCGCGTACTGCACCACGCGTTCGAGCCGGTGCTCGGCCATCAGGACGGTGGTGCCGAGGTCGTGCACGAGGCGTTGCAACACGGCGAGCACCTCCTCCGCGGCGGCCGGGTCGAGCGCGGACGTCGGCTCGTCCAGCACCAGCACGCAGGGGTGCGGGGTCAGGACGGAACCGAGGGCGACCCGCTGCCGCTGCCCGCCCGAGAGCGTGGCGATCGGGCGGTCGCGCAGGGCGTCGAGGCCCAGCAGGTCGAGGGTCTCCTCGACGCGCCGGCGCATCACGTCCGGCGGCAGCCCCAGCGACTCCATGCCGTAGGCGAGCTCGTCCTCCACGGTGTCCGTCACGAAGTGGGCGAGCGGGTCCTGCCCGACGGTGCCGACGACGTCGGCGAGCTCGCGGGGCTTGTGGGTGCGGGTGTCGCGCCCGGCGACCGTGAGGCGCCCGTACAGCGTGCCGCCCGTGAAATGCGGTACGAGCCCGCTCACCGCGCCCAGCAGCGTCGACTTGCCCGCTCCCGAGGGCCCGACCAGCAGCACCAGCTCGCCCTCGGGCACGGTGAGGTCGACCCCGCTGATCGCGGGCGCGCCGGCCCCGTCGTAGCGGACGGAGACGTCCTCGAAGCGGATCACGGGCTCTCCTTGCGAGGGGACGGCACCGCCGCATCCGGCGGCGCCGGGGCGACGGCCGCCGGGAGCAGGCCGATCAGCACGGCCGCGGCCGGCCACAGCGGCAGCGCGGGAGCGGTCAGCGGGACGACGCCGGGGCTGAGGGCGGCCGGGGCGAGCGCGGCGGCGCGGATCATCAGCGCCGCGACGGCCGCACCGGAGCCGGCCACCAGCCAGGCCCTGGCGCCCCAGACGTCCGGCCGGTAGCGGGTGCGCACCGTGCGCCGCCCGCCCAGCCACAGCCCGCCGAGCGCCGCGGCGGCCCCGCCGAGCAGCACCGGCAGGCCGTAGGCCGCGCCCTCGGCGGCGAGCAGGCCGTACGTGCCGGCGCAGATGCCCAGCAGGCCGCCGAGGGTGAGCGCGGCCGTGGTCCTGCGCACCGCCGTGGGGACCTCGGCGGTCCGCCCGTAGCCGCGCGCGTCCATCGCCGCGGCCAGCGCCACCGACCGCTCCAGCGCGCCCTCCAGCACCGGCAGCCCCACCTGGACGAGCCCCCTCAGCCCGCTGTCCGGCCGTCCGCGCAGCCGCCGGGCCGACCGCAGCCGCCGCACGTCCGCGATCAGGTGCGGCGCGAACGTCATCGCGACGACCACCGCGACCCCCGCCTCGTACAGGGCGCCCGGCAGCGACTTCAGCAGCCGGGCGGGGCTCGCGAGGGCGTTGGCGGCGCCCACGCACACCAGCAGCGTGGCCAGTTTCATGCCGTCGTACAGCGCGAACACCAGCCCCTCCGCAGTCACCCGCCCGCCGAGCCGCACGCCCTGCGCCCAGCCGGGCAGCGGCACCTGCGGCAGCGTCACGAGGACGTGCGTGCCCGGGATCGGCGAGCCGAGGAACACGGCGAAGAGCAGCCTGATCGCCAGCACCGCCAGCGCGACCTTCAGCAGCGCCCCGTACGAGCGTGCCCAGGGGGCCTCCGTGCGCCGCGCCGCGACCACGTATCCGGCGACGACCGCCAGCAGGCCGAGCAGCAGCGGGTTCGTGGTGCGGGAGGCGGCCGTGCCGAGGCCGGCGGCCCACAGCCACCAGGCGCCCGGGTGCAGGGCGTTGGAACGGTGGGCGTGCGGGGCGCGCCAGCCGCCCGGCCCGGGGCGTGGTTTCCGGCCGGCGTCCCGGGCGCCTGCGCGGCCGGCGGCCGCGCCCTCGGGTACGCCGGCGTACGATGGCGCCTCCGTGCCCGGGGCACGGCATGCGGAACGGGGCTCAGGGGTCATGACCGTGCCACCGCCCGGTCAGCCGCGCCGCCGGCGTGACTGCCAGATGGCGGCCACGCCCAGCAGTGCCACGACGGCGATGCCCACGACGACGCCCGCCGACGGGATGTGACGGCCGCCCGAGGAGGCGTCGCCCGCAGCGGAGGGGTGTGCGCTCGCGCCGCCCGCCGGCCTGCTCACGGAGACCTGCTCGCCGCAGCCGCTCCTGGGGTAGCCGGCGATGGCGCACAGCAGGGCGTGGCTGTCGTACCGCAGCGGGCGCGCGACCGCCGCCAGCCCGTCCGCGCTCGTCGCGTCCGGGGAGAGCCGGGCGCACGCCGTACGGGGCTCAGGCGGCGTCTCGCCCGCGGGCGCGTCGGCCGCGGTGCCCGGGTCGATGACCAGCGCGACGCGCTTCGTGCCCGGCCTCGCCGGGGTCCCCTTGCAGATCGCGGCGAAGTCGTGGGCACCCCGCGGCTGCGTCGCGTCCTGGGAGTCCTCGCTCACCGCGAAACGGAACCCCTGCACATCGCCGTCCGCGGGCCGCTCCACCGACGGTCCCTGGGTGGCGTACACCCATCCGCCGCCGGACAGTTCCCAGAACGACCAGTACCGGTATCCGGCGGCCCCTGCCGGGCCCGCCCCCGCGAGGGTCCCCGCGACGAGCGCCCCGAGGAGCGCGAGGACCAGCATCAGGCGCCCACCGGCGTGGCGCGGCGCGGCCGGGGGCGTCATGGTGTGCGCCTCGTGCGGGTGCTGAGCAGCAGCCCGCCGCCGATACCGGCGACCAGGCAGACGCCGACCAGCCACCAGGTGCCGGACGAGGAGCCGCCCTTGCCGTCCCGGTCCCCGGAGCGCTCAGGGCCCGCGGCGGACGCGGGGCCTGAGGCGGGCGCCGGGCCGGTGGCGTTCAGGGCGGCGACGAGGTCGGTGCCGCCGAAGTGCCGCGGGTCGGTGCCGGCGGCGTGCGCGGCGAGGACGAGCTGGGCCCAGGCGGCGGGGCCGTTCTGCTTCGCCCAGCCGCCGGCGTGCCCGGCCAGCCACTCGGCCGACCGGTGCGCGGTGGTGCCGTGCCCCGCGGCGGCCAGGGCGACCACGGCGTCAGCGGTGTTGCCGTAGTCCGGCGCGTCCTCGGCGCCGGGCAGCGACGACACCAGGTAGGGGGTGCGGGCGAGCAGCCCGTCCAGGTAGGCGGCGCCGTTCGCGGCTGCTTGCCGTGCCGTCAGCCCGTGCGCGGCGCGGCACCCGGAGTCCTTCCCGGCCGCCTTGGAGTCCCCCGCACCCACCACGACCGTCCTGCCGAGGCCGCCCAGCACGCCCGCCGCGGTGGCGTCCGCGTTCGCCGCGAGCTTGCCCGACTTCGCGTCCCGCAGCCCGAACGCGCCCCCCTTGCCGTCCTTCCCGCAGGGCAGCGCGAGCGCGGGCAGCGCGTCGTAGGGGGACTTGCCGTCCTTGGCGGAACGGACGCCCTCCGGCCGTTGCCCGGCGGCGGCCAGCGCGCCGACGGCCAGGCCGGTGGAGTTGGCGTCGCTCGGCAGGCCCGGCGTGTAGCCCCAGCCGCCGTCCTCGTTCTGCACCGACCGGAGCCAGCGCACCGCCTTCTCCACGCGGTCCCGGTGCCCGCCCAGCGCGGCCAGCGCCTGGGCGGCGGTCGCGGTGGAGTTGCTGTCCACCGGCGTCTTCTCCGTGCAGCTCCGAGCCGGGTCGCTCCGGTACGCGGCGAAGCCGCCGTTCGGGCACTGCTGGCCGGCCAGCCAGCCGACGGCCTCCGCCGCGGGGCGCACCCCCGCGGTGTGCTGCGCCAGCAGCGCGTACGACTGGCGGAACACACCGTCGTACGTGGGGTCCCCGGCGCCGTACAGACCTGCCGGCAGCGCGGGTGTGGCGGAGGGGGCACCGGACGGGCCGGCGTCGTCCGCGACGGCGGCCCCGGCGGTTGGCAGCGCGGTCATCATGACGGCGGCCAGAACCGCCACCCTGCGGCGCACGTTCATCTCGGCGGGTGCCCCTCCCTGCGAAGAGCCGGGCGCTCGGGGCACTACGGCACCCGGGCGGCTCCGGCTCGGTGGATCTGGACGGTGCCGGCCGGCCGGAGAGCCGGTGGCACCAGCCGGTCACGGCGGGCGGGGAGCCCGCCGCACCGCCGCGCTGAGCGCGGTCCCGCCCGCCCTGGGCGAGGCCGTGCGCTCGGGGAGCGCTCGGCGGCCGATGTGCACCGGCGCCCCCTCACCCGGTGTGAGGACTGTGAGGACGATGTATCACTCTACCGGCCGGGTCCCCCCGCACCCCCGGGCGGCGCCTGCCGGGGCGGTCCGGGCGGGGTGGAAGCCGTCGGGTGCAGCAGCCGGCAGACCGTCTCCAGGTCGGTCCGGACCTGGACCGTCGCGGCCCGCCCCGAGAGCCAGGCGATCAGGGCCGCGTGCCAGGTGTGCTCGACGACCCGGACCGCCGAGAGCAGGCCGGGCGACTCGTCCCGCTCCGGGCCCACCGCGTCCAGGATGATCGCGGTGGTCCTGCGGTACACCTGGTCGACCTCGGCGTTGACCGAACGGTCCGCGAACGTCAGCGCGCGGACCATGGCGTCGGCGAGGTGCGGCTCGCGCTGCAACGCTCCGAAGGCCCGCATCAGGGTCTCCGCGACCCGCTCCGCGGGACTCCCGCCGCCGGGCGGGCGCTTGCGGAGGGTGTCGTGCAACTGGTCGAGGCGGTCCTGCATGGTCGCCACCAGCAGGTGCACCTTGGACGGGAAGTAGCGGTAGAGGGTGCCGAGCGCCACTTCGGACTCCTCGGCGACCTCGCGCATCTGGACCGCGTCGAAGCCGCCCCGGCTTGCCAGCCGGGCGCTGGCGGTGAGGATGCGGCGGCGCCGCTCCGCCTGCCGCTCCGTCAGGGGCGGGGACATCGGGGTGTGCACCGCGTGCACCGCGTGTTCTGCCTCCGCTGTCATGTGTATTGCTCCGTGCCGGTCCTGACGGTCATCCGGGCGCTCGGTCTTCGGGGCCGGACATGTGCATCGCCCAACGTATCGGCCGGGGTTCGCCCCAAGGGGCGAGGGGATCCGGGGGGTGCTTTCCGTAGGCGGTGGGGTGCGGGTTCGTCGTGGCCGATTGCGCAGTTCCCCGCGCCCCTTGTTGGCGCTTCGCGCCCTTCTCCGGGGGCCGTAGCTACTGGTTTCGCCCCAGGGGCTGGCGGATTGGGGTGGCCGCTTGCTGCCGGTGGCGGAGTGCGGGTCCGTCTGGGCTGGTCGCGCAGTTCCCCGCGCCCCTCATCGGGCGCTTCGCGCCCATGGTCGGGCGCGGAGCGCCCCGGCAGGGGCGCGGGGTGGGGGTACCTCCCACGCCCTCAAGGCAGCGGGGGAGCGACCAGCCACAAACGACCGGTGGTCCGGAACCGGCGGGAACCGCCCCGTCGGGACGGTGGGCCGCAGGAACCGTTCCGGTACCCGCCGCCGTCGGCTACCCGAACCCGACAGGGTTCCGTGGCGTGGATCACCGCCGCCGGCCCTCTCCCAGCAAGCTACTTGCCGGTAGATTTGGCCCCGACGATCAAGTTTGAAACTTGTTCTAGATCACCGCCCACGCGTAGTGTCGCCGTTGGAATGCCATGAGAAGGGGGCCAGGAGTGACCGCTGAGGCCGACAGGGCGGGGCTTTCGGCGTCCGGCGGAGCCGGGGGTGCGGCGCCCGGGCCGGGCCGTGCGGCGGACGGCGAACGGCCGCTGCGCATCGCGCTCCTCTCCTACAAGGGCAACCCGTACTGCGGCGGCCAGGGCGTCTACGTCCGCCACCTCTCGCGCGAACTCGCCCGCCTCGGCCACCGGGTGGAGGTCATCGGCGCCCAGCCGTACCCCGTGCTCGACGTGCTGGACGGGACCGGCGGCGTGCCCGGTCCGGTCCTCACCGAGCTGCCCAGCCTCGACCTGTACCGCCAGCCCGATCCGTTCCGCACCCCGGCCCGCGAGGAGTACCGGGACTGGATCGACGTGCTGGAGGTGGCGACGATGAAGACGGGCGGCTTCCCCGAGCCGCTGACCTTCTCCCTGCGCGCCGGCCGCCACCTGCGTGCCCGCCGCGGCGACTTCGACGTCGTGCACGACAACCAGACCCTCGGCTACGGCCTGCTGGGCGACCTCGGCGCCCCGCTGGTCACCACGATCCACCACCCCATCACCGTCGACCGCCGCCTGGAACTGGACGCCGCGGAGAGCAGGCTGCGCCGGGTGTCGGTGCGCCGCTGGTACGCGTTCACGCGGATGCAGGGCCGGGTCGCGCGCCGGCTGCCGTCCCTGCTGACCGTCTCCGGCTCCTCCCGGCAGGAGATCGTCGAGCACCTGCGGGTCCGCCCGGAGCGGATCGGCGTGGTCCACATCGGCGCCGACACCGACCGCTTCTCGCCCGACCCCTCGGTGCCGCGGACGCCGGGCCGGATCGTGACCACCTCCAGCGCGGACGTGCCGCTCAAGGGCCTCGTGCACCTGGTCGAGGCGCTCGCCGAGGTCCGCGCCGCGCACCCCGCGGCCCATCTCGTCGTGGTCGGCAAGCGCCCCGAGGACGGGCCGGTCGCGGCGGCCGTCGAACGGCACGGCCTGGCCGGCGCCGTCAGCTTCGTCAAGGGCATCTCGGACGAGGAGCTGGTCGACCTGATCCGCGGCTCCCAGGTCGCCTGCGTGCCCTCGCTGTACGAGGGGTTCTCGCTGCCCGCCGCGGAGGCGATGGCGACCGGCACCCCCCTGGTGGCCACCACCGGTGGCGCCATACCGGAGGTGGCGGGGCCGGACGGCGAGACCTGCCTCGCCGTGCCGCCGGGTGACGCCAAGGCGCTCGCGGCGGCACTCGGCCGCCTGCTCGCCGACGGCGAACTCCGCGCCAGGCTGGGCGCCGCGGGCCGCGCCCGTGTGCTGGACCGTTTCACCTGGGCACGCGCCGCGCAGGGCACCGCCGAGCGCTACCGCGAGGCGATCGACCGCGCGGCCGCCGAACGCCCGGCCACCGACCCCGCGTCCACCGGCCGAGCGTCCACCGGGCGAGCGTCCACGGGGCGCCCGCCCAACCGCCCGCACGCGCCGGCCGCCACCGCCCCCGAGCGGGCAGCGCCCGAGCGGCCCGCCGTTCCCGCCCTGGCACCTGCCGGCCCGTCTCCCGTTCCCGCTACGGCGCCCGCCGGCCCGGCCGCCGTTCCCGCCGCCGCGACCGTCCTCCCCGCCGCCGCGACCGTCCTCCCCGCGTCCGCGACCGTTCCCGCCGCGGTGGCCTCCCAGTCCGTCGCCGCCCCCGCCGGTGCACCGGGCACCGCCGTCCACTCCGACACCGACCCCGGGCGCCCCGCGGCCACCGGGACCCCCACCGGGAGCAACCACTGATGCTGACCGTCGACTTCACCCGCTTCCCGCTCGCCGCGGGCGACCGCGTGCTGGACCTGGGCTGCGGCGCGGGGCGGCACGCCTTCGAGTGCTACCGGCGCGGCGGGCGCGTGGTGGCCCTCGACCGCAGCGGCGACGAGGTCCGCGAGGTCGCCAAGTGGTTCGCGGCGATGCAGGAGGCGGGAGAGGCCCCGGCGGGCGCCACGGCCACCGCCATGCAGGGCGACGCGCTCGCGCTGCCGTTCCCCGACGAGTCGTTCGACGCGGTGATCGTCTCCGAGGTGATGGAGCACATCCCGGACGACAAGGGGGTGCTCGCCGAGATGGTGCGGGTGCTGCGGCCCGGCGGCCGGATCGCCGTCACCGTCCCCAGGTACGGCCCCGAGAAGGTCTGCTGGGCGCTCAGCGACGCCTACCACGAGGTGGAGGGCGGCCACATCCGCATCTACCGGGGCGACGAACTGCTGGCGAGGATCCGCGAGGCCGGCCTCGCGCCCTACGGCACCCACCACGCGCACGCCCTGCACTCCCCGTACTGGTGGTTGAAGTGCGCGTTCGGGGTCGACAATGACAAGGCTCTGCCGGTGCGCGCGTACCACAAGCTCCTCGTCTGGGACATCATGAAGAAGCCGCGCGCGACCCGGTACGCCGAGCAGCTGCTCAACCCCGTCGTCGGCAAGAGCTTCGTCGCCTACGCCACCAAGCCGCACCTGCCCGGCACCGGGGCGTCCGCGGAGTGAGGCGACCCGAGAGGACCGGGCGCCTGGTGCTGTCCGGGGTGCTCACCGGCCGGCAGGCCGCCGCCACCGTGCGGGCCATCCTCGGCGCCCAGCGCCCGGACGGCGCCATACCGTGGTTCCGCGGCCACCATCTCGACCCCTGGGACCACACCGAGGCGGCCATGGCCCTGGACGCGGCGG